>SFVX01000011.1 GCA_004561445.1 bacterium
TTACGATAGATATCCATTGACGAATGTCCATTAAACATAGCTCGTGGATAGTGATTCATCCAATCATTAGTCGCTATGATCTGAGCACTACTATAGTTATTTATAGCTTCACCTTTGGTAATCTCCTTGCGGAGAAACCGGTTATTGATCTCATTGGATCCACGTTCCCAAGGGGAATACGGATCAGCATAGAAAACATGATCGTGAACTTGTGTTAACTCACTAAATTCTGAACCGTTGTCAGAGGTTATTGTCTTAAAGATGCGATAGTAAGCATCTGTGCCCATTTTCTGGCGTAAATTTATAAAGAACTGATTTACTGCATGCGCAGTTTTACCAGCAATTTTACTCGTGATATTAACTCGTGAAAGGCGATCAGTCATTACTAGTACAACACTGTCATTACCGTTTTTCTGTCCCTGAACTGTATCTAGTTCCCAATGGCCAATTTCGGACCGTTGGTCCGCAGTTTGAGGTCGTTGAGCAATATTAGGCCCTAAGCACCTTTTAGCTTGCGGATGAGTTCGATGATGCTTACGTTTAGGTTTTTCAAAGAGGTCTAAATTGGACGTACGAAGCACACCCTCATTAATCCATTGATATAAAGTTACAACCGACTTTGGGATCAGGGTGCCATCATTCATTAAATCTCGAGCCTTAATGGTGGTCGTCAAACTCACCAAGCATTAGCTGATCAGCTAATCGTAAAAATTGCTTTGAAGAATAATATAAGCGACGACGACCAGAATGGCGGTGATGTTCAAGATATGTGGCCTGACCAGCTTCATAACTATAGATGTAGTAAGAATATTCGTAAATCTTACCATTAGATTTTTGACGACGAAGTTGGCGGACCGTACCACGGTTGAGCTCGTTATTAATTGTTTGATGATTAACTCCTAATTGGCGACCAATTGCGCGATTGGAAAGTCCTTGCGACTTTAAAGTCGCAATCATCACACGTTCTTCTTTAGTAAGATGAGCATTCTTTTTATGAGTAGTCAATAAACTAGTAGACATGGTATCATTTAAGTGCGTCATTTGACGGACATCCTTTCATATAGGTTTGGTTCACTTAATATGATACCTGATGTCACGCCGAATGGCGTTTTTTATTTACCACCAACTGGGTGGCTAACTTCATTCTATAATCCACCGGAAGGAGATTATTGCTTATGAAACGTAATTTTTGGACAAAGCTGGGCTTATTAAGCTTAGCGTGTGGACTTTTTCTAACGGCACCTGCCGCGATCATCAATGCCGATGACACCACTACCACTACCAGTAACGCTACTTTGAATTTAAACAGCAGTGATGCTCATCTCTCTTTAGATGCGGTGCCAAGTTTCCCGTTTGGGACCGTGAAGACTGGTGAAATTTTAAGTGGTCAACCGCTGAGTAACAACGACCTGAGCGACAATAACAAGGTCACCGTGACGGACACCCGGCTGGATGCCAAGGGCTGGCAGCTGACCGTAACGCCGACTGCCTTTACCAATAACGACAAGACGATTGCGGGGACCTTGAACTTTACGCCAGGGACCTTCGCCTTTACTGATAATCAGGTCGCGGACTGGAAGTGGGAAAAGACCAGCCTGACCCTGCCAAACAGCAGCAGTACCCCAGTCGCCAACTCAACTGGTGAGCAAGAAGGGACGGCGAGTGCAACCATCAATAAGGCCACTTTTAAGGCCACCAGTCACGATGCCCTGGCCAGCGGCACGTACACTTCTACTTTGACTTGGAACTTAAGTGCCACCCCGGGTCCTTCCGCCAGTGAATAATTAGTAAAGGAACGAATCAACTCATGAACAGCACCAAGTATAAACGCCTTTTAATGGTGCTGATTTTAATGGTGAGTCTTTGGCTGGTCCCTCAAGCGCAAGCCGCCGTTGCCAACAACGCGGCCGAGTTTACGATCGATCCTGTATACCCCTCTGAACAGCAGGCGGGCCATACAGGATATTTTAGTTTGGCGGTTACGCCTGCCAGCACGGTACCGGTCAAAGTCAAAATCACCAACACGAATCAGCACCAAGCCGTGACCTACCGGCTTAAAGTTGGCAACGCCACGACCACCCCAACTGGAACGATCAATTATGCCACCTTCAAGGCCAAAAAAGATCCCACCGCGCAATATCGATTGACGGATTTTATCGACCACGCCAAACGCGGCCAAAAAATCACCGTCCCGGCCAACAGCGACCGGACCGTCACCGTCAACTTGCGCCTGCCCGCCCATCCCTTTTCAGGCACCGTGGCCGGTGGGGTCTACGTCGAACGCCTAACCAACGGGGCCAATCAACAAAGCGGCAATTTCCAAACCCAAAACCACTTTGCGATGACTTTGCCAATTTTGGTGACCGAGCACCCGCACGCCAAGCGAATTGCCAAAATGCAGCTCGCCCAAGTCAAGGTGCAAAAAGGCCAAGTCGCTGCCCGTTTGCATAACGTCCGGCCAGTCCTCTTTGGTAAATTAACGATCCACGCCCGGATCACTAAGGCCCACCAGACCAAAGCCCTGGTAAAGAAAACGGTCACCAACTACCAGGTAGCGCCAAATTCGGCCTTTGATTTCGTGGTAACGGATCCGAACAAACCATTGAACGCCGGCCACTACCTCCTGACGATGAACCTGCAATCAGGAAAACGTCAGTGGCACTTCAGCCGCGCCTTTACCGTCAAGGCCAGCCAAGCCGCCCCGCTGACCAAACGAACCGGGTGGCTAGGGCTGCCATTGCTGTTATGGTTGATCGGCGGCGGGCTAATTTTGATTATTTTGGCCTTAGTCGGCATCATTTTGAAGCAACGCAAGAAATTAAGTCAACAGTAACGTCATGCGAAAACAACTCTTTACCTACCAGCTTTATTTACTCTTATTATTTACCTGCGGATTGATTTATTTCAGCTTTGGCTCTGGCCCCACGGCCCACGCGGCCGACATTACTACGGCCACCGATTTTGCGCCGTGGACAGAAGGGTACCGGAATCCTGACCCTGACAAGCGGAACAAATACGGTTACATGGTGAATAGCAATAACAATAACATCATTAACGAAACTAACACTAGCAATGGCATCAACTTGAATTTCCGGGTGCTGGCCCACATTAACTGGGACCAAAGCACCAACACGAAATACTACCTGTTGTTGAAAAGCGGTGCGACCTTTAGGGTCCTAACGCTAACCAGCAATCAAGTGACCCGAACTAAAGTCAAAGACTATTCCAGGACCGCTCTTTGGAACGTTTCCGTCAACATGAGTGGCATTAGCGCGGATCAGGTCCAACTAGTACTGTTTGATGACAGCATTTTTTATGGCTTTTGGAAAACCAACGGGGTGGCGGATGATGGGACTTACTCTTACACCTTGGTCAGCCCCGTCATTGGTTGGAACAATCCCGCCAGCAGCTGGCCAAAGTTCAGTTCACAAACCTACGCGGGCCAAACGACCACTTTGACCCTGGATGCCCCTGATTTCCAAACCAACAGCAACACCTTGACTAACGTGCTGGCTTTTGACAATCCGGTCTTTGTGCCGAATTTAACGGACCAAAAAGTGGTTGATAATACGCTCCAATCCGACTACAAAATCACCACTGATCTCAGCCAAGCCGAACAAGTTAACGCCCTGGTACCACAAACGGATACGCTTTTTGGTCGCCAAACGACGGTCAAATACCAGCTACCATCCAGTCCCACCACCCAAACTTTCCAGTACGGGGGGCTGAAAAATCTGATCCTGACCAGCACCGACTTGACCCAGCCGGTTTCGACCAAGGCCAACCTCGCTCCTGATTGGATTAACCAAGTTACCACCGAGCTCGGCAGCAACTTGACCTACCGGTGGTTTTACGCCACCAGTGAGGATCCTGACTTCAAGAAACTGGTTAAAGATGACAGTAGTGGTGACAGTGATGACTATCCGGACAGTCAAAATAGCAGCGGTACCTTCGGGCAAGCTTGGTTAACCTTTCCCAAGGACAGTAAGTTTTTAAATTTCGTGGCTACCCAAAACCAGCAGGGCCACCAAGTTTACTTATTGATGAAGATCTACGACCAAAGTGATAATTTAAAAGCCCTCACCAACCCAATCTTAGTCCAGGTCACTACCCCGGCCCTACAGGTACCAGACACAATTAACTTCGGCACGATTGGGACAACCAAACTCTACGGTGGGGGCCAACTGGCTTCCCAATCCAGCGCAACAGACCAGCTAACCGTCAATACCGCGGGCAGCTGGCAAGTCGCCGCCACCCTCGGCACGGAATCAACCAATAGCATCCGCAAGCTTAATGGCTGGCTAAGTTTCGGTGCGGGACAGCCGTTAAGCGCGGACCAGGCCGTCACGGTGGCGAGTGGGACCGGGCCTAAGACCTTGCCCCTCAACGCCAAGCTAAACCTCAAGGGCTATCACCACGCCCTGCCGACCAACCGGAATTTCAACGAAACCATCACGTGGAATCTCACCACCCAACCAACGCCAAGGGCGACCGAGTGATCACCAAATGTTAAGCGAAGTTGGGAAAAAGTCTTAAAAATTCAAAAGCGCTAGAAACCACGTTACTGAAAACGTTGATTTCTAGCGCTTTTTCTACCATTAGTCAAGCCCCAGAAGAGATTTAGGCTAAAAATTTTTCGTGAGGACGGAAAAAGCTGGCTTACTCAAAGAAAATTAGGAAGTTAAGGGTATACTAAATACACCCTTGATCTTGGCTATTTTGACCAAGGACGGTAAAATAATAGTGATCAAGCTTTAACGATCTACATGAACTTTGGTATAGTCGTAAAGTTGGTCATTTTTTACGAGATGATACATCGTACGAATGAGGCGATGGATCGCACCGATGGCAATCTTTTTCGTTTGTGGTGAAGAAGATTGCTTTTTCTACTCTAAGTCAAGTGTTATCAACGATTTTAAGCAATTTTATTTTGAAATACAGGCCTAATCGGGAAATGGCTCTCGGAGAATCGAGTTAAATATCTGATTTAGGGCATGATAAATACAGCCACCTTCTGTAATTTCAAAAAAGAGGCTGTTATAATATCTATTGGATCAATTT
>SFVX01000012.1 GCA_004561445.1 bacterium
ACGAGGAATGTGAGCCGGCTGTGCTCCTTGGCGAAACGGATGAACGCATCTACGTAGGGTTTGATGGTATCAACACCACCTTGCATGGTAGGGATGGCGTATGTCTGACCATGCAGACCCACGCCTTCGCCCCATACGGCACCAAACCGTTCGTAAGCAAATCGTGCAGCACCGCCTCCATGTGCACCTGCCAAATTGCTGCCAAACACAAATATCTCATTCTCCTTCAGTCCCGAAATCCTATCGGGTGTATATTCTCTATCGTACATAAATTCCTATTATAATTTAAAATTCCAATCTGAATCCCTTTTGCTTCAGCTCCTCATATTTCGATTTGTTGAATCGGAAGAGAAAAGCTTCTTTCTTCTGCGATGGATTTACAGTTTCGTCCATTTGTTCCAGCATACCGAGCCGTTTCATTTTGTTGTAGAAGTTACGGCGGTCGAATCGCACGTCCAGTATGGCCTCGTAGAGGTTCTGCAGTTCCTTGATGGTAAACTCTTCGGATAACAGTTCAAAGCCAATGGGTTCAAAGTGTATCTGCTGACGCAAAGCCTGTTCAGCTTTTCGGAGTATCTGGTCGTGGTCGAAAGCCAACTGCGGCACTTCGTCCAAGGCAAACCACCGTGCATCGGCTGCGTCATCTCCACCCTTTACCTCCTGCATCCTCACCAAGGCATAGTAGGCAATGGTGATGACACGCTCACGAGGATCACGTTTTGGCGCGGTGAAGGTATGGAATTGACGGATGTATGCACCCTCCAATCCTGTCTCTTCCTTCAACTCACGCAACGCACCCTCCTCAGCACTCTCGTCCATTTTCATGAATCCGCCAGGGAAGGCCCATCGCCCCTTATATGGTTCAATGCCTCGCTGCACCAAAAGCACTCTCAATTTCGTGCCGTCAAATCCGAAGATGACACAGTCCGTCGTTACACTCGGGTGAGGGTACTTATAGCAGTATTTCAACTCTTCGTCTGTCTTGTCTATCTTATTCATATTCTTGACGTGTTAAAATTACGCCACAAAGGTAATACGTTTATTTTAAACTACAAAATGTTTTGCGTAAAAATTACACAAGTTAGGTGATTTTTTATCAGAAACCACCAATATTCACTGTCTTTTCAGCATTTTTTTTCTTTGCTTCACATGCCAATATCGATTATTGAATCCGCATTTTCTTGCGACAGATCATAGTTATCCCATTCCTCATCGGTCATCAAATCTATTTCTCTTGGGATGTTTCTGACATCAAACCAAGAGATTTGGTTTTGACCGCAGAGAATGTATATTTCTCCGTCATCATATTGCCTTGCGCCATATACTGGTCCTCTCACAATACACTCAGTTACCAACTGATTGTCCCTGACTGCTGAAATCCCTGCAGAATCATCTGCTAATTGCAGCCAATAGTAAGCAGTGTTGTTTATCGTCGCTATACTGTCACCCCATTCAGAAGTTTTCTCTTCCTGCTGGTAGCCGCCCCCACAACCTATAAGGGTGATGAAAGCTATGAAAAACATTATCAGTTTCTTTATCTTGCTTCGGTTTAACCCATTATTTCAATAATGATTCTATTCCCTTTGCCAACTCATCCAACTCCTCATGTTGTTGTGTGCTTTGTCTTGCGGTCTTCAGGTCAATATTGTATAATACCGTGCTGTCACGCTTCACGTCATAGGAGTAATGGAGAACATGAAAGGTGTCACCATAGCGCACAATGGTGTCGGTTGCAAACTCCCCAGAACGAAGAGTCACCGAGTCTTCCGATATATACGGATGATCTGAGTAATCATAGTTTGAGGTAATTCCGTTTCTCGTCATCTTGACGTGAGAAAGAGGAATCTCTGCCTTGAACTTGTTGGTAACACGTACTTCCAACCTGTCTCTGTGACCATAAGCATTCCTATCACAATACTTATCAAGTATTTGACAGATACTGTCCTGTAGATTCGGGTCGCTGACATTTGATGTCATCATTTTGTTTTGATATACATTATACAATGAACTATAATAATAAAAATGAATACGGTTAACGAAATTTAGCATAAATATGCATTTTCGGTAACTACTCAGCACCCCTATAGAAAACTTCTCGTTAATAAAGCATAAACTTGATTTTGCTGATTTTCTTCATCATTACAAACTTTTTAATGATTGAGTCTATGAGGACGTAGGCTGTTTAAAACAGTCATTTAACGAGTTCTTTTCCGATGATGCCTCCAACATGTCTCCTTTGTCTATTATCTCCCTTCAACAGATTATCTGCCTGGAGATGCGTTTTTGCATTCCCCGTAAGTCAAAAGTCTGCGTTAAGGGATGTAAATCGTGATTTTGCCATGTGGAGATAAATGCTTATCTTTGCACCAAAAAATGGCAAGCGACTGTACTGACATAGATGTTGTTTTGCGCCAGATAAACCAGCGTCTGCGCAAACTTGAGAAGTCCGACTCCGAGAAGACTGAGGAGATCGGACGTCTCAACCGTGTCATTAACCAGAAGGACGTGGAGATACATAATCTAAAGACAGAACTTGCTTCCACAAAGGCTGAACTAGCCGTTGCTGAAAAGCGCATCAAGGAACTCGAGGGTGCTGATGACGATACATCAAGTACACCAGGAAAGCCCGAGAAAAACAGCAGTAACAGCAGTATCCCTCCATCCCAAGAAAGTATCGCTTCCCGTGAGCTGCGCAGGACAAAGTCTCTTCGCAAGCCAAGCGGAAAGCCGAGCGGTGGACAGCCTGGCCACAAGGGTCACACACTGCAGACTATAGCAGAACCAGACGTAATTGTAAAGCACGAACCCGTCTATTGTAAATGTTGTGGTCGGCTCTTGATTGATATACCATGCCAGAAGATCCGTAAGACACAAATTGTTGATATCAAGGTGGTCGTAGAGACCTGCGAGGAACAGTATTACGAGAAGGTCTGTGAATGCGGTTGCGTAAACAACTGCGAAGCTCCCAACTGTCGTATCAAGTATGGTGACAACCTCCGTGCACTGGTGACATACCTTAATGTAGTGCAGTGTATTCCGTTCAAAAGGATTGCAGAACTTATATCCGACCTGTCCGGCCAGAATATAAGTGAGGGAACAGTGCAGAACATACTCAAAGAGAATAGCGGCAAGGCAGACTGTGCATATGAGGAAATACGCAAGAGGCTGGAAACAGCGTCTGTCGTAGGAGCCGATGAAACTGGTGCTGCGGTAGGAAAGCATCTGCATTGGAACTGGATATTCCAGAACGACCTGCTTACATACGTGTTCCAGTCAGAATCGCGAGGTCAGAAGGCCATAGATTCCAAGTTTCCAAAGGGACTTCCCTATTCGACACTTGTGACTGACAGACATCAGAGCTACTTCAGGATGAATGTTAAGGACCATCAGGTCTGCCTGGCTCATCTTCTTAGGAATGCAGAGTATCTGAACGAACTGGATCCAAACCAGAACTGGTCACGGAGATTCATCCATCTGATAGAACACTCTATAAATCTCAGAAGAGAGGACAACATTACCTCTAGAAAGATAAAGGTACTGAAGACAAAGATGAAGAACCTCTTGGGTGAAAGCCTCACGCATTTAGATAACGAGTTTGAGAAATTCAAGAGGGGTATCCTTAAAGTCAAAGACTACCTATTTACCTTTCTCTCCAATCCAAGTGTGCCTTACGAGAACAATGCCAGTGAGCGGGGAGTTAGGAAAATCAAGATAAAGCAGAAAGTCAGCGGTTGCTTCCGAACAGACAGCGGTGCCGATGATTTTGCCAAGTTGCACTCCATTGCTGAAACTGCTATGAAGAACGGAAATTCTAAATTCAATGCAATTCTTGCTGTAGTACAACAGTAAGAAACAGTAAGACGATTACTCATGCCCATAGGGGTGCTGAGTAGTTACAAGGCACTTTGTAGTGACATTGGAGACTATGACCTTGTTGTGGGAATGGATATTATAGCTCAGGGAGATTTCGTTGTTAGCAATAATCAAGGAAAAATATGTTTTAGTTATCGTTATCCATCGAAAGGAAAGATAGTCTTGGAGCCTTAATAGCACAAGGGCATTTGCTGATATTGTCGGCAAATGCCCTTGTTGGCTTATATTGCAAATTCTTTATTCCACTATTTTCGCATACCTCTTGAACAGCTCCGCTACGCATTCACTCTCCGTCATCTTTATGGGGAAGGCATAGGCCAAGAGCGACAGCCAAAAATGTATCGGCTGCCGCTCTATTATTTGCTTTTGACATTTGCTTGCTCAATTAATCTTTTT
>SFVX01000013.1 GCA_004561445.1 bacterium
CTTTACGGTGACGAAAAGCTATCTTCATCACGAGATGGACAGAGGGGCAAAGGCGGCAGGCGTGAAGCGTATCCGCATTCACGATCTCCGTCACAGCCACATTTCACTCTTGATTGATATGGGCTTTTCTGCGGTGGCGATTGCTGACCGAGTTGGTCACGAAAGTATTGATATTACTTATCAGTACGCACACCTCTTTCCGTCAAAGCAGATTGAGATGGCAGAAAAATTAGATGATTTAGGGAAAGGAGATTTTGAAAATGTCAGCTAAGAACAGAGATAACAAAAATCGTTGGAGGAATATCACAGTAGGGTTTCGAGTATCGCCCGAAGAAAACGAACTCATTAACAGAGCTGTAGCTCTATCAGGATTGCCAAAACAGGAGTATTGTTACCGCCGTTGCTTAAATCAGGATGTGGTGGTACAGGGCAATCCGAGAGTGTATAAGGCGTTGAAAACGGAATTTGCCACAGTCCTTGCGGAACTGAAAAGGATTGAAGCAGGAAAAGGTGTGGATGATGAACTGCTGAGTGTAATAGAACTGATTTCCATTATTCTCGGCGGTTTGAAAGGAGAGGATGCGAATGGAGAATAAAAAAGAAATGACTATTCCAAATGTATCTGCGGCAACAGATGCGGAACAGTCACTTTCCAAATGTACTGACAATAGTATAGTCAATCAGGATACGGATTTCAAGGGGTACGAGCAATCTTTTGAAGAAATGCAAAGGGAAATACTCAGACAGTTAGACCCTTCCTATCTGAAAACAGTATCAATGACAACGCTGTATGATACGGTGTTTGAGGTTCAGACACCACTTATCGACGGTCTGCTCCAAAGGGGAACTTACCTTTTCGTAGGTTCCCCGAAAGTGGGAAAGAGCTTTATGATGGCACAGCTTGCCTATCATATCAGCACAGGCACACCGCTTTGGGAGTATAAGGTGCGTAAGGCAACGGTGCTTTATTTTGCCCTTGAAGATGATTACCCACGTTTGCAGAAGCGATTGTTTCAGATGTTCGGTGCAAAGGAGACAGGCAATCTGTATTTCGCAACGGAATGTAAAACGGTCAATGGCGGACTGGAAGAACAGATAAGAGGGTTTATGAGGGAACACCCAGACACAGGCTTGATTATCATAGACACCTTAAAGCGTGTGCGTGAAGCAGGCGGAGCAGATTACAGCTACGCAAGTGATTATGATGTTGTGGCAAGGCTGAAAGCGTTGGCAGACAGTTACAAGGTTTCAATGCTTATTGTTCATCATACACGCAAACAAAAATCGGAAGATATATTCGATATGATTTCAGGCACGAATGGTCTGATGGGTGCGGCAGACGGTGCATTTGTTCTCAGTAAGGACAAGCGTACTTCCAACAATGCCACACTTGATGTTGCTGGCAGAGACCAGCAGGATATGAAAATCCATCTTGTAAGGGACAGCGAGCGATTGGTGTGGAACTTTGCAAAATCGGAAACGGAGATGTGGAAAGAACCGCCCGAACCTCTGCTTGAGAAGATAGCGGATACGCTCTTTTCGGAAAGTGACAGATGGGAAGGAACTGCTTCGGAACTTTGCGAAAGGCTTGCGGTGGATATAAAGCCGAATGTACTTTCTTTAAGGCTCAGTATCAACGCAAGCAGGCTGTTTCGTGATTACGGTATCCGTTATCAGAACAGCCGCACACACGACGGAAGAAAGGTTTCACTTTGGAAAGAAACCGAGCAGACGGCGTGACAAACGGTGTCAAAGGTGTCAATGTTTTTGAGAGCAGCACGCTGTGAAAAACATTGTCACCATCGTCACACTTTGACACCGGATAAAGTTTAGGGGAGTGTGCAGAGAGTGCCTTTTCAAAGGCGGCTCTTTGGTCTCGCCTGCTGGCTCGGTCGGTTCGCAGGCGTGTGTGCCACCGGCACACGCTCACCCCTCGGAGAGCCTTCGGAGAACGCAAAACCTGTTTACAGGTCGCATTTTTGATGGGTGTACCCGTCAAAAGTGCTTTTGCGTTACTTTTGACAAAAGTAACAAAACCTGAGAATGTTGAAATTTACAGATGGGAGATGAAAAAATGCAGAGAACGATAAGTGCAATGGTCGGTAAAGGCTCGGTCAATCACAATAGCCGAAAGTTCCGAGCAGAAAATGTAGACGGAACTCGTACTCATCTCAATATCGACTACTGCAATGAAAATATAAAGACAGTTTATCACGAATTGTTTGATGAAGCATTGGAAAGATACAATGCCAAGCAGATAAGGTCAGACCGAAAGATAAAAGATTATTATGAAAAAATCCGAAGTTCCAAGCAGGAAAAACCGTTCCACGAAATCATTTTACAGGTGGGCGGTAAGGGAAATATGAACGCCGATACGGAAAACGGAGAACTGGCAAAGCAGATTTTAGATGAATACTATCAGGGTTTTCAGGAGCGAAATCCACAGCTTCGGGTGTTCTCGGCTCATCTGCATATGGATGAAGCTACACCACATCTGCACATAGATTTTGTACCTTTTACCACAGGCAGCAAGCGTGGACTTGATACAAGAGTGTCACTAAAGCAGGCTCTTGCAACGCAAGGTTTTAAGGGCGGCAGTCGTGGCGATACGGAGTGGTCGCAATGGATACAGTCCGAAAAAGAACAGCTTGCGGCGGTGATGGAACGTTATGGGATTGAGTGGGAACATTTAGGCACACACGAAAAACATCTTTCTGTTTTGGATTATAAAAAGCAGGAAAGAGAAAAAGAAGTGGCGGCATTAGGTGCGAAAATCGAGCAGAAACAGATTGAATTTGATGTGTTGTCGGAACGAGTATTGAACTATGATAAGGCAAAAGACGAGCTGTCAAATCTTGAAATAGAGCTTGATACTGCACCGAAATATCAGTTGCCAGAACCAGAGAAATTTATGACTGCAAAGGCATATAAAACCAAAATGGCAGAGCCGGTTGTAAGGAAATTGAAGCAACTTGTCAAAACGGTGCTTGCCCGCTGCTTTGAGGGGTGGGACAACTATCATAGGCTGAATACAGCGAATGCACAGTTATACCGCACCAATCAGCGTTTGGAGAAAGTCAATGAAAGATTGACCGAAGAAAACAAAATCCTAAAAGCAGAAAATAAAGATTACAGCCTGCTCCGTAAGGTTTTTGGTCGCAAACAGATAGATGATTTGTTGGAGCAGGCAAGAACAGTTAAAGGTCGCAAGCGTGATAATACACGATCACGATAGACAAAAATCACAGGAGGAAAAGGAAAATGACAAAGACAATTTTTGAAGAAATGGGCGGAACTTATAGACAGGTGGGTGATTATTTATTGCCGAACATCACAGTACCAGCCGAAGAAGAAATAGAGCCGATTGGTTTATGGGGGAAACGACATGCAAGGCATTTAAAGGAACACTATAAAGTGTTATATATGAACCTGCTGACAAGCGGAAAGCTGCATAGTTATCTTGCAGAAGTCGATAAGCAAGCAGAGGATATGTTTCTTCGACTGGTAAAGGAATATGCCGACAGACAAGATGTGACGGAACAATTAAAGAAAGATAATCCCTACGAATGGATTGGAAGAATGAATAATATTCAGGCTTGTGTGAGGGAAGTTGTAGGAACGGAGTTGATTTACACATAAGCGTTTTACGGTATGGTGCTCCTGCGTTTGCTGGAGTGCTGTGGTTGTGGTTGTAAAGAGGTTGTGAAAGATTGAATTTCGTAATGGTTGGATGTATAATTAGGAAGTGAAAATTTTAATTTGCACTTCCATAAGGTGAAATGTATTGACACAAAAAATACAGTATGATAGTATTGCCATTAGAAGAAAGAAAGGCACATTTTGTGTAAGGTGAGGAAATGATTAATAGATAATTTGATTTAAGTAAGACACATATAGTTATTGAGCCTGTAGAGAATAGGTTTGTTTTGTGTACGCTTAAGTTGGATTATCGCAAGAGGCATTTCCTTTGTTTTCCTTTTGGAAAAGAAATAAGGGTCTATTTAGCGAGTCTATTTTTGCGTATGCAAAAAAGACTCGTTTTTGTGTGTTCAAAATAATAATTGGCTCAGACTTCGAAAAGGAGAAACTTTAATGTTGCAGATAAAAAAATTAAATTTAACACATAAAAAAGACCTGAGAATAATTCTTAATGATTTCAACCTTGTGCTAAATGATGGAGATAAGGCAGTTATTATTGGAGAAGAGGGAAATGGGAAATCGACATTAATGAAGTGGATATACAATCCGTCGCTTGTAGAAAACTATATAGAAGCAGATGGGGAAAGGATAATGGGACACGAACGTCTTGGTTATCTTCCGCAGGAGATGCTCGATGAAGATAAGGAAAAAACAATATACGAATATTTTTCTGAAGAGGAAATATTCTGGGAGAAAACGCCTAAAGAATTGTCTGTTATTGCGGGAAAATTTGGAATGAAAAATGATTTTTTCTACAGTAACCAGACAATGGGTAGTCTTTCAGGAGGCGAAAAAGTCAAGACACAACTTATGAGGCTTTTCATTCGCGATGTTTCTGTGCTGTTGTTGGACGAACCTTCCAATGACATCGACATTGCGACGCTTACATTACTGGAAAAAATCATAAATGACTGGAAGCACATTGTGCTTTTTATTTCACACGATGAAACGCTGATAGAGCGTACTGCCAACATGGTGATACATATCGAGCAGATTATACGAAAAACAAAGGCGAGATATACCGTGGCAAAGCTTCCCTATAGACGCTATGTGGAAGAACGGCTTCATAAATTTGAAATCCAAAAACAGCGGGCACTGAGTGACCGTAGGGAGAAAAAGATTCGCGATGAAAAATATCAAAGAGTTATGCAGAGTGTACAAGGTGCATTAAGAAGTTGTACCAGACAAGCACCGTCTGTTGCCAAAAACTTAAAGGACAAAATGCATACGGTTAAGGCAATGGAACGAAGATTTGAAAAAGAAGATGAAAATATGACTCAGATGCCGGAACAGGAAGAAGCAATCTTTGTCAAATTAGGGGATGAAAACTCACACATTCCCGCAGGAAAAACGGTCATAGAATATGAACTTTCAAAGCTTGTGACTCCGGATGGCAAAAGAATTTTAGCAGAAGGAATTCATTTAAAAATAAAAGGTTCAGAAAAAATCTGTATGATAGGAGCCAACGGGGCAGGAAAAACGACTCTTCTAAAAAAGATAGCGGAAGAACTCCTAAATCGGAATGACATTAAAGCAGAATATATGCCTCAAACTTATGAAGACCTGCTGGATTTGGATGTTACACCGGTTGATTACCTTGATAAAACAGGAGATAAAGAAGAGCGTACAAGAATTAGAACATACCTTGGTTCACTTAAATACACACCAGATGAAATGGAGCATCCGATTCGGGAGTTATCAGGCGGACAAAAGGCGAAAGTGCTTCTCTTGAGGATGAGCTTAAGTGGTGCAAATGTTCTTATTCTGGATGAACCGACAAGAAATTTTTCACCATTGTCCGGTCCGGTAATAAGAAAAATGCTCCGAGAATTTCCGGGGGCTGTCATTAGCATTTCTCACGATAGAAAGTATATTGAAGAGGTGTGCGATAAAATATATCAGCTAAATCCTAATGGATTACAGCTAATTGGTGATTGATAACAAAAAGGATGAAAGACTGACAAATTTCAGGCTTTTAGTGAGTTGGAAAGCATACAAAGATTTGAATTTGGAGGATAGATTATGGTACGTACAGAAGATGCATGTGAAATTATAAAATATGCTTTGCAAAACGAAATTAAAGTATATTTAGATGGCGGATGGGGTGTTGATGCACTTCTTAAAAGAGAATCAAGAATACACAATGATATTGATTTGTTTGTTGAACTGAAACATTATCATGATTATATTTATGTGATTAAGCAGCATGGATTTGAGGAAGTAAATACTGATTATACAACGGATGGTCATACTGTCTGGAAAGATGATAAACAAAGAATCATTGATTTACATTGTTTTGAATTTACAGATGACGGAATTGTTTATGAGGGAGATATATTTCCATCAAAAACTTTTTCCGGTATTGGAAAAGTTGGAGATATAACTGTTTCTTGTATTGAACCATTGAGTCAGGTAATGCTTCATTTGGGATATGAACACGATAAAAATGATGTGCATGATGTGATGCTGTTGTGTGAAACATTTCAAATAGCAATACCAGATGAATATAAGGAAAAGTAAAATT
>SFVX01000002.1 GCA_004561445.1 bacterium
TCATACTATATATTTTTCTTTTTTCTCTGTATTACTCCTATTCGGATTGATATATGCTTATTCTCGTACTCAGACTTGCCACGGATGGCATTAGTCAGAGATTTATATTTGATGCCTATATCAGCTTCATCAAAGCGGTCGTAGATTGCTTTCAGAGAGCCGAAGTACCAATCTTTGATAGAGCTAATATCGGTTTTAAGATAAAGATGAACTACTTTCGTTTCCATTGAAATAGTTTTTAGTTGCAAAATTACCGCTTTTCCTGCGATTTCCCAAGCTATTAGGAGATAAGCGAGTAATCTATCCAATTTCATAAATAACGCTCGTAGAAGAGATTTATTGCCTAATGCTCGGTATCGGATATTGATTGCAGAGCTGCCATAGCTTCATTGAAATTGGTAAAGATTGGAGTACCCTGCACCCTATCCCAAGCAATGCAATCGCCATAATCCTTTGCAAACTCTATCGTATAGAGATGCAGGATTGCACTCCCATCATCTACTATACGATAAGTTCCTTTAGAGCAAGCTAAACTATAGACTACCATATCATTTTCTTTTTACTTCTGCAATCAGGCTGCTATTCAGATTGCTGATAGCTTCCCAAATACGCTTGTAGTCATTCTCAAATCTGCTTCCTTGGAGACGCATTCCTGCTTCTCCTATGAGCTTTGCTCCGTTATAAAGAGACTTCTGAGCAAGCTCGTATTCACGTTTCCAATCAATCATAATTCAATCATTTAAGTTTTAAGTACTCATTAGCGATATTCTCCAATTCGTCTGCAAAAGCATTCGGGAATTTCACATCATATATCTTAGCTTCTGTGCGAAGGCTTCTTGCGATGCTCTTGATACGATTTGCCATCAAGGATGCCTTGATTAGTTTCTCTTTCTGTGTTGCCATAATTACATACCTTTCTTTGCATTTGAAATATACTCATCCATCTGCTCTTGGGTAACCTCGTGGATTATCCTGATGCCCTTGGGATTTTTCTTCACTGCGAACTCTACGCTAAATTTGGTGGTTCTGAGCATATTGGCAATCTGCTGAATAATATGCTCTCTTTGTTCTTCTTGTGTCATATTATTCGTTATCGTTATTTGATGATACAATCTCATATATTCTATGCTTGTTATCTTCAAGCTCATCGCATATAGCTACCCGATGACCTGAACGGATGAGCTTAGGAAGATAGGTATCGAGAGCGTGATAAGGGAAACCTGCTATCTTCATTCCATCTTTTCTTACCGTGAGTGTGATGCCTAATGTATCGGCAACAGGCTTTGCATCTTCATTCATTGCTTCATAGAAATCTCCGCAACGGAAGAGAAGAATAGCATCAGGATGCTTTGATTTCAGCTCTTCAAACTGCTTTTGAATGGAAGTCTTTTCTTCTTTCTTCGGAAGAGGTTCAGCATCATCCTTTTGCTCGATGGGAGCAGTAAGGTTGAGTGAACTAAGTTTAGCGGTTACATCTTCCATTGTCGTAGCACTATGAAGAGAGGAGCATACTTGCTTCATCGAAAGAAGCTCAGCAGGGATATTGGCAGCGTAGCAAGCCGATAAGAATAGCTTGAAAGCTTCTACAACCTTTTTAAGGTCTTTCTGAGATTTGGTATCTCCATTGATATTCTTTCCTGTGGCAGTAGTCTTACCTTTGCTCTTTGCATCGGCAACAGCATTCTCTACAGCAGCAATCTGTGCGCTCTCATCCTCTTTATTGAGACCGACAATCTGACGTACTGCACCTGTACTGATTTCTCCTTTCTCCAATTTCTCTTGAATTTCAGGAGCAAGTTCAAGAAGAGAGAGGCAGCGACCTACGAATGTTGCGCTCTTGCAGAACTTAGAAGCAATCTCGCTTTGCGTATATCCGAACTTATCACGGAAACGCTGAAACATAATAGCCTGCTCGTATTCGGTAAAGTTCTTGCCTTCATTTCGCATCATCTGCTCGATGAGCAAATCTTCTTCTTTGGTGTTTCGGGGAAGGAAGATAGCTTTGACTCTCTTTATGTCTGCTCCCTCAGAGATAGCCGCAAGAGTAGCTCTTAATCTACGCTCACCATCCACGAGGCGGTATTTCTCATTCCCATCTTCATCTTTGAATGGAACAACTGTGATAGGGTTTAGAACTCCCTGAGCTTTGATTTGCTCTTTCAGTTCATCAATAGCGAAATCACGGCGCACATTGAAGTTATCTACTACGACCACATTGCGAGGGTCGATGTTATATATATCGGTTCGTTTAGTGATATTGGTTTCCATATTCTTTGATTTAAGAGCCTCGAAGCTCGTTTATTAATAATTTATCGGATTTGTGATTATATCGCAGGAAACGCAAGGAAAATGCGCTTCCTACGAATATTAGAGATTATAGATTGAATTGTTCGGTGAGGAAGCCTACCATTGCTCGGTTCTGAGGCAACAAAGACGGAATATCCATCGTATTAGCCTTATAAAGGTCGGTGGCAGCGTTGTAGATGTCCCATACCGTTACTCTCTGCTCTCTATGGTATTGCAGGAGCATACTCTCGGTGAATGTAGAAATCTGAGCCTGATTGAGAGGATATACACGACTCTCTTTGATTTCCTTGATATGAGTGTCGCATTTAACTCGGAGAGCTGTCAGCATACCGATGAGAATGAACATCTGCTGTGCATCGACTTGGATTTGCTTCATCTTCTCAATCTTCTCACGCTCGGTAACGATGATGTGGCGAGCGTCAACGAGCCAAGATTTGACTATATCAAGAACCTCAGGGATGGTAACACCATTGCCTCGACCTGTTCCCTTCTCAGAATAAGTGGCGATATAATGCTCACGATTAAGCATACATTGATTGTGGCATATCATCACGTTTGGTCCGAAGCCGACTTGGATGCCCTTCTGATGAAAAGCAACGGCAAGGTTGGTTGTGGTCTCTTCATCATCGAAATCTTTGATACGAATGTTAGCGAATACCCTACGGAGTATATGAGCTTCAACGGCTCTCTCTCCAAACTGAGCTTCTACCTGAGGAAGAAGAACTACACCAGGAGTATTGCGGTCTTTGTTCTGAGCTGCGAAGAGGTCGTAAACCTCTACATCGTAGTTCTGCTCTCTGCACATACCGATGATGTCATTAAGAAGCTCATAGTGGTAGATGCCACGAAGAGGCTTTCCATATACATCATTCTCTTTGTGAGTTCTCTCAAGTTGGTCGATAGTCAAGGTCTGAACCTTTGCTTTCTCGAAATCGAAAAATTTGTTGTCTAATGTCTCCATTGTTACGTTGATTTATATGTTAAACTAAATTTCTTTGCTGCAAAATTATAGACAATACCAAGTATAGGCAACTTTTAAGCGGTAAAAAGTCTTACGAAGAGTATTAAAAAATGGTACTGAGATTATTCTTCATCATCTTCATTATCCTCTTTCTCTCCTGATTGGATTGCATCAAGAGTATCGGTATCCATCTCCCAATATCTCTTAGCTCTACGCAAGCAAGCTCTCCAAAACTTAATCCATTCAGATATACCATCGTACTCTTCCTCGTAGTATTCTTTGGTATCTTCATCTTGCAGGACGATTGCTTCTTGTTCTAATTTACCGTCATATTCATACTGCAAGCATCCGTTCTCTACTCGCACATTAGCGAGCGTAAATGAAGTATAAGCATCCTCGTATAGGACGGCAGCAGTATCGCCTGTATATTCTCTGAATGCTTCGAGGTCAGCGTTGAACCGCTCCGCCATACGAAGGTGGGATTTCTTGATATATTGATTTAGATTGCTCATATTATTGGATTAAACTAATCAATTGGATAAGTTTCATATTTTGAGTCTATTTCGCACAAACTATCATATAGCTTTGAGAAATCCTCTTCACCCATAAAATCACGAAGAGTGAAAGAATAGGCATTCATATATTTCTGCAAATCGCTGACTTGTCTCAGGAACTCGTTAAATATTTTCTTTTTCATTGTTCTTAGTATTATGGGGAGGTCTGAACCTCCCCTGATTAAACATAGTTTATTTCATTCTCTCGATGATTTCTTCACGGTCTATCTTCCATATCGCTTTGTCGTGTTCGAGCTTGTAGGCGATGTATGCTTTGAAGCCAATGATGTCGATAACGACCTTTCTTAGTTCGGCAGATGAATAGGTCTCGGAGATTTCGAGAAGTTCATAGGCCATTGCGATACGCTCATCAATGCGTTCTTTGCGGTCATTCAAGAGTTGCTTATTCGTATTTGATAAATCCTCATTATCAGAACGGAGAGCTGCATTTTCTTCTCTTAAATTCTTAGCTTTTTCTTCTAAGTCAAGGACGGTTGCATACTCGTTGGAAGCTTGCATACAGAGAGCATCATAAGCTTTCTGAATACCTCCGTTCTTTTTCCATTGCTTGCACCAAGCATCCTTATCAAGGTTGCTACGATTGTACTCAGGCTCTATCTGTGTGTGATAATAGTACTCTGTAGGTCTGAAACCTGTTCTGTCGATAAATTCTGAAATTAACATATGCGTTGAAATTTAATTTTGTTTCTAACTTAGAGCCTATCAAGCTCCTTAACTATGTGGCAAAGATATAGACTATTTTTATTATAGGCAACTTTTTCAAAGAAAATCTTTGGGAATTAAATCTTAATAAAACTTACTAATTATATAACCTGCTGATTTATAGCATATAATAAAAACGCTCAAAAAGAGAAATTTTTGGTGCTTATTAGGCATTTTCTCAAAAATAAAGATTACCTTTGTAGCGGTTATATATAATTTCATCTTAATATATCGATATGAAAAAGAAGTTTAGAACTGCCCTTTCCGAGCGATGCAAGGATTTCGGGTTGACAGACAAAGCTCTTGATGACCTTACAGAATTAGGCATAAAGAGCCTCAAGGACGATGCTTCTGATGAAGACATCACAAAAGCCGTGGATTTACTCGTGCCTTATGCAAAAGCTATTCAAGGGGAAATCACGAGAAAGACAAGGAAGACTACGCAATCAGCCGAAAAGCCATCCGATGGTGAGGGCAAAGGTGAGGGCGAAAAGAGTGGTGAGGAAATGCCCGAGTGGGCTAAGGGATTTCAGGCAAAGCTTGATGCACTCGAAAAAGAGAACGCAACACTGAAAGCCGAAAAGACCAAGACCGAGCGTGCAGCACTCATCGCAGAGAAAGCCAAGAAGCTTGGCATCCCTGACTATTTGATGAAGCGTGTATCATTTGCTGATGATGCAGACCTCGACAAAGAGCTTGCGGACTACAAGCAAGAATTGGTCACAAACAATCTGATGCCGAAAGATGCGACATCGGAAAAAGGGGGTAAGGATGAAGCAATGAAAGCTGACGCTAAGAGTTGGGCTGAGTCTCTTCCTGCTCTCTAAACTAAGTTTATCACCTTTTAATTAATTCACAAGATGGCAATCGAATTTAAGAAAACAGCCGTTTCGGGCAGATTTCCCGAGATTTGGCGTGGCGAGTGCAAGATTTTGCCTGGTGGTTTCAAGCCTTTGCAGAGCTTTGCTGTAGGCACTGTTCTCCGAAGAGCTGCTCTTCTTGAAGTGAACTTCGAGGATATGACCGCAGCCGTAATCAAGCTCGCTGATGTATTGGCAGGAGGTACTACCAAAGCTGTTCGTGTCGCTAAAGGTCATTATTTCGCTGTTGGCGATGTAATCACCAAGGTTGGCGATGGCAAGAGCACTCCTTCTATTTCTTCTATCGACACGAGCAATGTCGATTATGATGTATTGACCCTTTCAGCTGCCTATACAGGGCTAAAGGCAGGCGATACGATTGTAGAGTCTGTTGCAGTTGAGAGCGGTGACGCAACCTCTAAGTATACTCCGAATATGATTGTCGGAGCTGATAAAGAATTTAATGGTAAGGGCATTCCTGCTATTGATGCAGCCTATGAAGCGGTGGTTCTTTACCCCTCGCTCTCTTTTACCATTCCTGCTGAATGGCTGAATGGTCCTTGCTTGAAGTCTAACCCGAACATTCTGTTCATTAAACAATAAAAGGTATGCCTGAATTTGTATATAGTTCGATTTTTGGCGAGCTGACAAGAAACGTGCAGGTACGCTTTGATGCAGTATCAGAGCTTCATAAGAAGTTGTTTGATAATGTAATCTTCGAGCAGTATCTTGATTGGGATGTTCCTACCGTAGGCCTGAACTTCGAGGAACTCATCGGTCAATATAATATCACGGTGGCAGCTCCAACCATTGGGGATAATTCAAAAGAAGCTATCCTCGGCACAGAGGGTCTTGAAACTCTCAAAGAGACTATTCTCAATCACGCAATCACTCTTCCGATGACCATTCAGGACTATCGTAAGATTTTGCAGATTTTGGATAGTAAATCTCTTCCTGATAAGACCAAGACTCAGCAGCTCGTTAACCTCATGTGGGGGCAGGTAACCGATGTTACCAAGTCTGTGCTTGCTAAGCTTGACATCCTCTTCTTACGTCCTCTCTCTAATGAGGGTATCGTTGAGCTTGATGAGACCACCAATCCTGAGGGAGGTGTGCGTGGCACTATTAACTTCAATCAGCCTGCGGAAAACATTGCTTCTGCCAAGACTGCTTGGACTTCTGAGAATATCGATACGGTCGATTGCTTCGAGGATATTCAAGCTATCATCGATGCAGCTCAGGATAAGGTTGCATTTGCTAAGGTTCTTTGCGCTCCTGCACTTATCTCGTATATGTGCCGAAGCAAGAAGATTAAGCAGATGATTTGGGGAACTGACAAGTCTGCTAAGATGGTTCAGCTCAAAGACATCAACGCTTATATGCAGGAGAATAATTATCCTGTATTCGAGCCTATCCGCAGACAGGTACGTATTCAGAACGGCACGAAGAGAACTCCATACTCTCCTTGGAACGAGAAGAATATGGTATTCATTCCTGAGGGAAAGCTTGGTGTCGTGAAGAACGCTTGGGCTAATAACGAATTGCGCCAAGAGCCTGGTGTTGCCTATTCTAATTATGGACGCATTCGTGTATCTCAATGGGGAGCAGGCGAAGTTCAGGGAAGCAATGGTGTTGAGTTCACCAAAGCTGAGGTGTTCGCTCTTCCTGTTATCACAGAAATGAACGGTATTTACACCCTCAAAACGCAGGTTTAATCAATGAATAATCTGAAAGCATTAAGCAGTTTGTGTAATGCGATTGCAAACACATTCTATCCCGATAATTCAACCATCGAGCTTGTGCTTTTTAATGAGGGCATCGACCCACAAGCAGAAGCTACTCCGAAAGATGAAACACTCTTTCGGGTAGCTATACGCTTGGTGATTGGATATGTAGAAAGCAGCCGCTCCGAAAATGGAGTATCTACATCTGTTAGGGAAGATGCAATCAAAGAGAGTATCAAGTATTGGTGTAATATCTATGGACTTGATGCGGAGGATTTCATTCCTGAGAGCTTGCGTACAATGGAGGATGGCTCTAATCTATGGTGATATGAGGACTAATGGCTTTTTACGATACGAGATACTTCAAGATGGTGGTATTGATGAGTATGGCGAAGTGATAGCTACTTCTTCCGAATGGAGCGAACCTATACCGTGCTCAATCAAGACGAATAGCGATAATAGGAAGGGGAAGTATGAAGATGGCGAGTTTCGTCAAGCATCTTTCACTATTCTAATAGAGCTAACCTCTTTCCCCTATGGACGCATATCATTGCAGAGATTGGGAGAAGAACTCGGAGAGTATAGAGTGATGTCCTCTGAACCTCTTACATCGGTAGGAAGAACGCAGATATTGGTTTGATATGGCTAAGAAAGTTTCCGTTCACAGCAAATACAAAGGCATCATCGTTAGCAAGACCGAAATGAGAAAGCTCAATACAAGTCTTAAAGCGAAGATGAAAGATATTGCAGACCTCTTGATTGACCAACTCTCCTATATAGGTGAGGAATGTATCAGAATAGCAAGAGAGAGCGGAAGCTATAACGACATTACAGGCAATCTACGTTCGTCTATCGGGTATGTTATTCTGTATGATGGGAAGCCTGTGGTAAGCGGAGCATCAAAGCAGTATTCGGGAAAGAAAGGCGAGGGAGAAGATGGACCTCCTGCCGCAGAAGCCTTACTTACGAGCTTACAAGCAAAATATCCTTGGGGCATCGTGCTTATAGTATGTGCAGGAATGAAATATGCGGCTTATGTTGAAGCGGTGCATCACAAAGATGTATTGACTTCGGCAGAGATTAAATCAGAAGCTCTCGCTAAACAACTCTTAAAAGGATTGGTAGAATAATGGCAGTAAAAACAGAACAGCAGATAGAAAGGGATTTCTATTCCTTCATCAAAGGGAGCAATCTTGGTGCAGCCATCAAAGGCAAAATTTATCGCTCTGAGATGCGTCCTAACGATGCTAAGACCGAAGATTTGGTAGTTAAGTATCTCGCAGGTATTGATGAACAAATTCAATCGGGTGTTGTCATTCTGAATATCTATGTGCCTGATATTGCCTACCAAGATGGGCGCAAGGTTATTGACCATAAGCGTATAGGAGAGCTTCAGGAAATCGTTAATGAGTTCGTGAATAGCAATGAGAATACCGAGTATTGGATGCAGACTGATACCACTCCTACTACAATGAAGAATGAAGATATAGAGCAGCATTTCATTTATGTGAGAATTAAATTTAATCGTATAACCGTATAAATCAAAAAGATTATGGCTAAGAAAATTGTAATGTCGTGGTCAAAGTGCAAGATTGAGGTTGGCAAGACAGGCGATAATGACGCTATGGCTACCCAACTCTCTGATGTTGGCACTATCAATGATAAATCTACTACCCTTGCTACTGAGGATGGCGAAACGCTGACTGCAACGGCAACAGGCGGCATCGTGGTCGCAGAGGAAGAGGGAGAGCCTGTAGTGACCATCACCACTCGTGTAAAGGAGATGGACTTCGATAAAGAGAAGATGTTCACAGGTGCAGAGGTTAGCTCCGATAGCAACGAGCTTACGGTCAAGACCAACGTGGTATCTGATGACTTCTCTGTGAAGCTCACTCCAAAGAATGTTGGTGCTATCGGCATCAAGGCACGCAGAACTCACGTATCATTCCGTCCTGGTTCTTCGGAAGAGGAAGGTTCGTATGTTGACCTTACGTTCAAAATCCTCGCTTGTGCAGACGGTGAGCTGTATAAGAAGTTCCGAGTAACCGCTGACGATTGGGCTTCTGCTTAATTAGGTCTGAGGTAGAAAGATTGGATAACTGACGTGTGGAAAGACACCCCTTTGCTGTTCGGGAGGAGAGAACAGCTTATAGTGGGATGGAGCAGTTGGCAGCTCGCTACACTCATAATGTAGAGGTCGGGGGTTCGAGTCCCTCTCCCGCAACAAAATTTATTTTGTTATGGATAACACTATTGAGAATTTAGTCGCTTCTGCTATTCTCGAAAAGGATATTGCAGAAATGGATATAGACGGAAAGGTATATAAGATTGCCCCTCCGTCTATTGCTACATTGATACTCGTATCTGAGATTATATCTCATTTTCCTATCGTAGAGCAAGATGTTCCGAAAGAAAAGGTGCTTTACTATGTACTGCACTATGCAAAGCAATTCAGCGCATTAGGAGAGCTTGTAGCTATACTTATTCTTGGAGCTAAGGGGTTGGTGGAAGAGCGAGTTGAGATAACCGAAAAACGCTATCTATTCGGTCTTATTCGCAGAAAGCAAGAGCGAAAGATTTTGGTAGATAAAAAAGCAGAGCTTGCAAAGATTATATTAGAAAATGTAAGTCCTACCAAGCTGTTCGATATAGTGGTCAAGCGTCTCAATAAATTAGAGATAACGAGTTTTTTCGCCATTACCACTTCCCTGTCAGAGGCAAACATTCTGAAACCGACAAAGGAAGTGGCGCACTAAACGATAGCATTTGGGCGACAGTACTTGGGATTGCTAAGATATTCGGAGTTTCAGAGAAATATGCACTATACGATATATCATATCTCAATGCCATAATGTATAGCAGAGCTGTGCCGATGCCTAATGATAAGAGCGAAGTTGATAGACCTCTTTTCGATGAGAGTAAAGATGCTTGCAATCCTGATTTATTCACCAACGAAACTTTTGATAACGAAGAAATTGTAAGGATATGAAAGAAGAGGATGGAACTTTAAGGTTTGGCACTGCAATCGATATGTCGGGCTTCGAGGAAGGTATGAATAATATCGAGCAGAAGGTGTCAGCTATCGGGGATAATGTGCAATCTGAGAGCGCACGAATTTCCGAGATGCTGAACCATATTCCTGATGTAGATATTAACTTCATCACGAACGCATCTCAATCTCTTTCTACCATAGGTCAAGCATTTGCACAGATAGATAGTGTTGTCGATGAGAATAAAGCTGCTATACGAGAGCTTGAAGCGGAATATGAGCGTCTTTCTAACGTAAGTGCAACAGACGATGCAGAGGTTCAGCTTCTAAATCAGCAGAAGCAGGCTATACAAGAGAATATAGCCTTGCGACAGCAGATTATCGCAGAAGCCGAAAAGACCGCTGATGCACTCGCTCAGACAGAACAAGGACTTCGTGCAGAAAGTGAGACTGTTGTATCTTCTGCTACTACCATACGAGAGCAGTTAGGAGCTATCGGTGCAGAATGCGAAAAGCACGAAGCTGTAATTGCTAAACTACAGCAAGAGAGCCAAAATCTATTATCGAAGATGAGTAAAGCCTATTCATCGGGTGATGATAGTGAATATATCAAACTAAAGCAGAAGAGAGATGCCATAGAGAAGGAGATTTCATCACGAAAGAAATCCCTTAATGAGCTTCGTAAACAATCTAATGCGTTAGAACAAGAGGCATCAAAAATTGAAAGCACTACCAATAAGACCAAGACCAACACCCAAGAGACAGAGAAGAATACTCAGAAGCAAGCTTCTCTCCGTCAGAGACTTCGTGAGCTTAAAATAGAGTTGGTTGAGATGGAGGCAGCAGGTCAGCGTGGAACAGCACAATATAAGGCTTTGCAAGAAGAAGCTGCACGATTGACCGATGCTTGGGGAGATGCTCAGGCACAAGCGAATATCCTTGCCAATGACCAACGAGGAATGCAGGGAATTATCTCAGGATTGACAGGATTATCGGGAGCTTTCTCAGCAGCGCAAGGTGCAGTGGCTTTATTCTCGGGAGAGAATGAAGAGCTTCAAAAGGTGATGCTAAAAGTTCAGAGCTTGATGGCTATCACTATGGGATTGCAGCAGGTTCAGCAGACTCTCAATAAGGATAGCGCATTTACTCTTGTTACTCTTAACGGACTGAAAGAATGGTGGAATAAGCTACTTGCAATCGGAGCAGGAGAGCAGGCTGCCGAAACCGCTACTACCGTTGCAGCAACAGGAGCAGAGGTAGCTAATACTACTTCTATTGCTGCAAATACCGCAGCAAAACAAGCCAATGCAGCAGCATCTACTGCAAGCACAGCAGCCACAGGAGCTAATACGGCAGGTCAGGTGGTAAATACAGGTGCAGCCGTAGCAGGAACAGCAGCAAATATCGGTCTTGCAGGAGCTTTTAGAATGGTAGGAGCTGCCATAAAGTCTATACCTGTATTTGGATGGATTGCAGCAGCTATTGGGGCTATTATAAGCGTTATCTCTCATTTCATATCCAAAGCTAATGAAGCAGATAAGGAGCTTGAAGAGCACGAGAAGATGCTTGAAGAAGGTCGTAAGGCATACGCAAAGGCTTCTGTTGAGATTTCTGATTATATTACCAAGATTGACAAGTTTAATGGCACTAAAGCTCAAGAAAAGAAACTTGTTGAAGAGCTGAACCAAAAATATGGTTCGGCAATGGGTTATTATAGCTCTCTTGCAGAATGGAAGAAAGTCCTGAAAGAGAAAGGAGAGGCATATTGTCAAATGCTTCTAAAAGAAGCAGAAGCACAGGCTATTCTTAACAAATATACGGAGGCTTTTATTGCTTTGCACGAAGTAAGAGATAAAGCAGCCGCAGGAGAGTATGACCATTGGTATAATACTAAAGCAGGAGACGAAAAAAATAGAAAGAAAAAGATACAAGAAGCAGAAGGAGAAGCTACTAAATGGCTTGAGCGTTATAAAGCAACTATGCGTGAAGCTCAGACCATACGAGATAATTTTGACTTAAACCCTCATATTGACCCTGCAACTATCACTCCGAAAGGAGGAAAAGGAGGAAGCGGTGGAGTTAAATTCGATGCCAAAGCAGCAGCTCGTGAATACAAGAAGATTTATAACGAGTATATTAACGATATTAAGAGCTTTATAAAGGATGCCAATGCTAAGATAACAGAGCAAGAAATCGAAGCATCAGGAGAAGGTCTTATACGAGAGCTGAATGACATAAGATACTCTACCTATCAGAAAGAACAAGCGTGGAAGCAGCAGCTCCGTCAGCTTGCAGAGATACGCAGGAATGCTATCAAAGAGCAATACATGACAGGTAAAGGTCATACTGAAGATACGTGGGAGCAGACCGCAGAAAGCAAGAAGAGTCTCGATGATTATGTCAATGAACTTCTGTATAATGCGGATGGCACTCAGACAGAAATTGCCAAGAAATACTTCGAGGTATTGCAGGGCATCACCGACCAAGGAGAGAAACAAATCTTAAATACCCGACAGAAATACTATGATGAGTGGGTAAAAGAATATGGAACTACCGCACAGAAGATTGCTCTCTTGCAGCGTCAGCAGATTATCGAAATGAATAATGTACCCGATGAGTTTAAGATGGCTGTATTTGATGCCTTCAATAAGCAGATGGAACAGCTTCAAACGGCAGATTTCAAAACATCTATAAATTGGGACAATGTATTCGGTAATCTCGATGAGCAGTCGTTACAATCTCTTGAATATACATTGGATAAGGTCAAGACATATTTCAGAAGAGCAAAAGATGAAATGAGTACCGAAGAGATTAAAGATTTTCAGGAAGCAATCGCAAAGATGGAAAATGAGATTGCGTCCCGAAATCCCTTTGCAGCTTTTCATAAATCTCTGAAAGATATAAGTGCAGCTAAAACCGAGTTTATTGATGCGATGAACTCTTGGAGGGATGCACAGCTCGACCTCACTCAAAAACAAGCAGAGTATAATGATGCTTTGCAGCTAAAGAATGATTTGCAAAATCAGGTTGACGAAGGAACTCTATCAGAAGATAGTCAAGAGTACAAAGATGCGGTTGATAAACTTGCTTCTGCTCAGATAAATCTCAATAATGCCACCAAGAAAGTCAATACAGAAGAGCAGAGAACTCTCAATGCTCGGAATAATCTAACTTCTTCCTATAAGACCTTTGCAAATCAGCTTAAAAATGTAGGAGGAGTAGTAAAAGACCTCGGAGGAAAAGCTAAGAACCTTGCAGAGGCTTTTGGAAGCGATGTCGCAGGTGGCATCGGTAAGTCTATTGATTTCATAGATGAGGTTCTGAGTGCAACTTCTGATGTTATTTCTGCTATTGGAGATGTAGGAAAAAGTGTAGCCAAAGGAGTAGGCTCGACCGTAGAAGCGACTTCTCAGGGAGCGACAGCAGCGGCAGCAGCAGGAGCATCCGCTATATCTACTATAGAGAAAGCATCGGTAATTCTTGCAGTAATATCAGCAGCTTTGCAGATTGCAACGGCTATTGCAAATCTCTTTAACAACGATGAAGAGAAGCAGAAAGAAATTGAGAACTTGCAAAGAAGAATAGACCAACTTCAATGGGAGCTTGATAATGCAGAAGCTACTCGATTGAGAGATAGATATGGCGATGCACAGCAAAGGGTCATTGCTCTTTATAAAGAAGCAGAGGCAGAGATATTAAAGCTACATCAAGCTACATTGCAGTATTATGGCTCTTGGGCTACTTGGATTGGAAGATGTATCTACCAAAACGAGATAATGCAGAAAAGCATTAAGAAGATTGCGGATGAATACGCAAAACTTGATTATACCGCTGACAAAGCTCTTGGCTCAAAGAAGTATGATGAAGCTCGTAAACAGCTTGAAAATCTTGCAGAGCAGCAGATATTGTTGCAAAAGCAGATAAACGAAGAGGATAGCAAGAAAAAGACCGACCACGGCAAGATAGAAGAGTGGCAGCGTCAGATGCAGGAGAATGCTCAGGAGATGGTCAATATCATCAACGAGATGGTTGAGGATATTATCGGCTACTCAGCGGAAGATTTGGCAAAAGAACTCGGTGATGCTTTTGTTGAAGCATTCAAAGAAGGAGAAGATGCTGCACAGGCTTGGAAAGAAAAGGTAGATGATATTGTTTCCGACATCATCAAAAGAATGATGATACAAGAACTGCTTGAAAAACCTATAGGAAGCATATTCGATAAATACCGAAAGAAATGGTTTGGTGATGATGGAGTATTCAGAGGTTTTGATGCAGTAAACGGAAGTATGGCTGATTTTGCATCGGAGCTAAATGCTCTTGTCGATGGTTTCTCTGCAAGTTTCGATAACCTACCCGAAGAGCTTAAACAATACTTCTTAGGAGATGTAGAACGTGAAGGAACAAGCAGAGGTATCGCCACAGCATCGCAAGAAAGCGTAGATGAAAACAACGCTCGCTTGACTACCATTCAGGAACATACATATACGCTCGTTCAAGGAATGGGTGAGCTGAATAGAACAAGCTCTGCTATTCTTGATAAGGTAACTAATATCGACAAGAATACCTCAGAAGCAAACACCAAGCTCGACACGATGAGCAAGAGCGTGAAAGATATTAAAGATACCGTAGATGATATATCTACGAGAGGAATTAAAATTAAATCCTGATATGAGAGAATTAATTAAAGAGATACAGAAGAAGTGGGCAGAAGTCAAGTTGAAAGCCCAACGAGAATGTGAGAATAATGCTCGCTATGATATGGCGAGCAAGCTATCTCTTTGCTCGATGTTCCGAGGGGATGAAGATTTGGAAGCCTTATGCGCTCTGATGTTCACTCCACAGGGAGCAGAGTTCTTGACAACCTATAATTTTCCCGACCTATCTACATTCCGAAAATTCAAGAGATACCATCCTGAGAGATATGGTATCTATATAGATAGTGGGAAAATTGCGATTTCCGAGCCTAAAAAGGCTTTCTTGGTAGGTAATACCATTGCAACGATAAAATGCGAAGAGACCGCAGGAAATCGCATAATAGCGATGTGTGGAGCGACTGCCACAATATATGCTTCGGGATATTCTGTAGTAAAAATCGAGAAAGATAGTCAATCCAAAGTTTCATATACGATTAACGACCACGCTAAGGTATTGTTATGAGAGGAGAAGGGAAGCTATTCATAGATGGTAAGGACGCACTATTGGTTTATGGTGTTTTCGTAGAAGATGGGGGATATAAATCTCTCATTCAGATGCCCTCGTTCAAAAAGATTAGTACTACCGAGTGGCCTGAATATGATGGAGAAGAAATCGACCTCACAGAACCTGTATTGGATAGCAAGACATTCTCTATGCAATTTTGCATTGTCAATGTCGATTATGCAGAGATATTGTTTGATGAACTTGCTACAGGTGCTTACCATATTTTTGAGTTTAGAGATATAGGCAAGTCTTATAAATTACGGCTCACTCAGAATGGTTCATTTTCTTCTTTCATAAAGCTCGGTAAACTCACATTATCCTTTGCTGATGATTTTCCTGAAATACCCGAAGGAACGCACTATAAATATGGGAAATCGGGAGTCCGTCAATTCGGATATGAGCTTGATGGTATAGACTTCTCTCAATTCGGTTCGTTCGTACTGAAAGGTAGCGATGATGCAATCAGGAAAGCTCCTAATGTACGTTCTAATCTATCGGTAGATAGTGCATCTTTATCGGGATTGATATATGATGATTATTATGTCAATTTCAAGTCTAAAGATGTAGCTCTAAAGATACTAATTAATGCAGATAGTATCGATGAATTTTGGAAGCGATGGAATAGTCTTTTTGCTATCGTATTGAAACCTGAGGCAAGGTCATTTTATTTCTCGACTCTTGGGCACGAATATGAGTGCTATTATAAAAGCAACAGCGTGACCAAATTTGAGATAATGCAAAATGGTCATATTTGGTGCGAGTTTACTCTTACTCTCGTATTCTTCTCGTGTCGCCCTGTGGGTTCGGAACTTCTTCTCTCTACAGAAGATTTCGATTGGGTTATTACAGAAGAAGCCGAAGACCCTGCACGCATCAAGATACGACCCAAAGGACATCTTGTATTGCTTATATCAGAAGATGGAGAGTATATCATTACAGAAGATGATAGTTCTCTTATATATTTCAATAATATCTAAATAATTAAATTATGGCAGACCAAAAGAAAAGAATTTCGGAGTTGCCTGAAAGTACATCAACGAAAGGACTTTATACTCTCGGTGTCAACGAACAAAACGAGAGTGTAAAAATTCCTTTGGGGACTATTTTAGAAGGCATAACTCCACAGGTAAGTCAAGCTGTTACAGCGGCACAAAAAGCTGGTGAACTTGCTAATTCTGCTATCGTATTGGCAAATAATGCTAAAGATGTAGCCAACGAAGCTATATCTAATGCTAATAATGCGAGGGATGAAGCAGAAGCAGCAGTATCTGAGTCACAAGCAGCAGTATCTACTTCTAACTTAGGTAGCACAGTGAGATTTGATGGATTTGTTGCGTTTGCTTCCATCGGTCTTGTTTCTGTAGCAACTCCGAATGTGCTTGGTATCTTTTATGTTCAGAGCGCAAAGAGATTTGCTGCTAAGTATTCAGGAGGATATGCTAACAATTGGCCTGGAGCGGAGAAGTATTTGAATGATACAAGAACTGCTATCCTTACCGATAAAGCATATCTATATGGCAGTAAGCTATATGTTTGGGATGATGAGATGTCTGACCTCGTCATTGCAGGAAGCGACCCGACCGAAGTAAATGCAAATATCCTTAAAGCAGTTCAACCTCGTTGTTTTATCAATGCTAATGTGCTATTAGGGAAGACGCAAGCGATGACCTTAGAGACCGCTTGCACGATGCTTGAAGATGCAGGTTACGCATCGAGCCAATGGATTGTTCTTGGTACGGTTTTGACACTCCTCACACCTGATGGATGGAAGAACTATCGCTTCCTTTCCGATGATGCCAATGGCGGTATTTTGGATAGCAACAATTGGAAGGAGTTCGGAAGCGGAAATGCTGCTGTAGGAAACTGCTATAATGTTACCAATGAGCAGCCTATTTCGGGGTATTATAACCTCGAAACAGCAATCGCTGCAACCTATTCTAAAGGATTTGCCGCTCAGGGTGTTCAGATAACATTTGCGATTGCAAAAGGTTCGTGGAAAACCTATCAGTATATCGGTTCTGATGATACCGAGAGCAATTTCAAGAAGTTAGAGAATTGGATTGACCTTGCAGGTATGAGCGCAGGAGAAGAGACGCTAATCAACGTTGATGCTCTTTGCGGAGCTTGCACGGCAGCGTCATTCTACACTCTTGAGTATGCGATTGCCGCTATTACGAAATTACAGACCGAAACAGCAATCTCTTATGCTAAAAGTGGTTTGGTAATTACTTATAAGGTCGGAGAAAATACTTGGGAAACTAAGCAATTCAAAGGCGAGGCAAGCGATTTCGGAGAAGCTGCTTTATGGCAGGATTTCGGAGGTGCAGGAGGGTCGGCAGTTAATACGAGCGATACTCCCGAAGAAGGAGGTAAAGATGCTCTATCAACAGGTGGTGCATACGAGCATATTCCTGCCGAACTGAATATGACCTATGAAGATAATGTCCTCAAAGCATCTTTGCAGAATGCGAAAGGAGAGATTATCGGCACAGAGAAGCAGTTTGTTATTCAAGGGGGCGGTGGAGAAAGTTCAGGCACAATAGTAAGTATCACTCCTGAGAGTTCTCCTCTTTACACGAAGGCAGGAGGCTCTGTTTTGCTGAAATGCGCTATTATGTCAATCACGACACAAGGTGCGAGTGAGCAGAGCAATATCATTGAGCGTGTAGAGCTTTATGATAGAGATACCAATCAGCTATTAGAGACCTATCGCCTTAATCAAGCATCTTCGGCAGATAATGCAACCTATGATTTCATATTCGACCTATCTTCTTATTTCCCTCTTGCATCACAGAGGAAGTTCAAGATGATTGCATACGATGATAGCGACCATAGCGGAAGCAGAAATATCAATGTTACCGCTGTTGATGTGACTATCAAAAGCGAGCAGACTCTTAACTATACCGCTTCTACGGTTGTCAATGTAGGCGGAAATACTAAGACCTTGCCAATGTATCGCTTCCCTAATAATGCGAGCGATAAAGGCATATTATGCTCTGTAGAAATTATGATTGCAGGAGAGTGGAAAACTCTTGGAACTGCTACTATATCAGATACCTATTCGCACAGCATTACTGTCAATCCGAATAGTTGTGCTGGTTCGGTTCTCGAACATGGAGCATATCCTTTGCGTATTCACGGAGTGGATATTGCATCGGGAGTGGTCGGAAATTATCTGCATACTACTATCTTTGTTATTGATACGGATAGCTCCAATACGCTTATCGCTACTCGTTGGTATTCAGAAGAAGAAACCGCAGTATTGAAGCAGTATGAGAGCTTATCGGTTGATTTCGCTGTTTACTGCCCTTATTCTACTTCTATCGAAGCAGAGGTATTCTCTTCAATAAATGATGGAAATCAGACCTCAGAGCAAAGTGTTGAAGCTCTGAGAAGCAAGACCTATACATTCACGAAAAAGATTTCGGGAGTGGCTACCGATGGCTCTGTGACTATCAATATAGATATACAGACAGCAACGGCATCATCGCCAATCAAATCTAATTTCAATATTATAGGTTCTTTGCTCGATATTGAGCCTGTGACAGCACAGCTTATGCTTGATATGGATTTCTCTTCTCGAAGCAATAGCGATGCCGACAAGACTATTACCGATAATGGATATACCTTATCGGTGAATGGAGCAAACTACTCTACCAATGGATTTGTAAAAGATAGTTTCGGAACAGAGCAATATGGCACAGAGAACGATACAGGGTTGATGGCTTTACGTATTGCAGAGAACGTGAAAGCATCACTCGATTATGCGCCTTTCAATCAGGCTGCCATTGAGACAAACGGATTGGCAATTCAGTTCCGAATGAGAACCAAGCACATTGCAGATGATGAAGCAAAGCTAATTTCCTGCATTGCTAACGGAATAGGCTTCTATGTAAACGGAAATAATGTGGTATTCACTACTGATAATGCCGCTACGGTCGCTCATACTATAACGGCAGCTATCAAAGAAGATAGTATTACCGATGTTGCTATTGTGATTGAGCCTACAAGCCAAGCTCCTTATGCAGGGATTGGTTGCGTTAAGATGTATTTCGATGGTGAGATTATCGGTACTTGCTACTATGACAAGGGTAGTCTGAGCAGACACGCAACTCCTATCACTTTCGATGGCACTCACGGAGATTTGTATTTATATAATATTCGTGCGTGGGAGACCTATTATAACTTTGAACAGAGCTTCAATAACTATCTATTGAAACTTGCTGATACTGATGTAATGATTACCGAATACAATTATAATCAGGTGATGGCATCACAATCGGCAGAGGGAAAACCTGCAACGAACAGACCTCAGGCATCTGCTCTCTATAATCTCGGCATCCCATATTTCGTGCTTTGCAAGAACCCCGATACTGCCGATACTACGGACAATTATCCCGATTATCTTGAAACTCTTGATGGTGACAAGAAGACTACTCGTATCTTAGATGTTTATGCCTATTTCCCTGATAGACCTTGGCAGGATTTCAAGGCTACCAATGTGACGGTCAGCAATCAAGGTACGACTTCATCAATGAGACCAATCAAGAATATCAAGATGAAGTTCAAGAAAGCTACAATCACTCTGCTTCACGATAGAAGCGAGTTCTCGGGCGATGCTCTTGCTAAGTATGATGAGTGTGCAGCCAATGCCGCTAATCATAGAGTGCAGCCATTAGAGACCTCTATTCCTACTAATATCATCACCGTAAAGGTCGATTATTCAGAGAGTGGAGGTGCTAACAATGGAGCATCAACCAATCTATTCAATGATTTGCAGAGAGCTTTGGGTGCAAACTATATGACACCTGCTCAAAATGCTTATTCAGGGAAATATGTTCTGAACACATCTATTGATAGTATTCCTGTGGCTTTCTTCCGAACCGATGCTCACTCCTCGGATGCTACCTCTCCAAGCTATGGTTATTTCCACGCTAAGGGAAATTGGAATGACGATAAAGGAGATGCTGCCGTATTCGGATTTGAGAAGGTTGAAGGATATAACAACGGATGCTTGAATTATGGAGATTTCGTTGAGTTTATTGCTGCTCGTGACCAATCTCTTACTAATTTCCTCGCCTCTCTTGATAAAAGCACTTGGGACACCACTAAGATATATGTTTTGAGTGAGTTCTGTGGTCCTGAGCATCGAGTATTCAGATATTCGGGAAGCGAATGGGTAGAGACTACAGGAACAATGAGCTATACAGGAGGAAGATGGAGAATTACAGGCGATGTAGTAAATCCTGTAGAGAACTACGAGCTTCGGACCTACGATGCTCTTGATTGGTTTCAAGGAGTGAACTCGGTTGATGATATGATTGCTCCTGATAGCAAGGGTAAACCTATTTGGCTTACATACTTCGAGAGCCGTTATCCCGATAACGATGACTTGAATGCCGCTTACGAGGATGGCAGGAAAGTGCCTTATCAGTTATTCAGATGGCTATCTTGGTGTCAGCAATGCAATCATAATTTAGATAGTTCACATGGGAATATCGTTCTTGATGGGAAATCGGTTTCAGGAACAAAAGCAAACCGATTATTGAAGTTCAAGCACGAGCTTCATAATATGGCAAATGTATATTCGATGATATGCTATCACATATTTACCGATTACATTGCTGCTGTTGACCAACGCTCGAAGAATATGATGGTTGGCTTCTATCTTGATACCGATGGAGTGATTAGAATGTATCTCAATCATCTATACGATGGTGATACCATTCTCGGTTCTGACAATGACTGCGGACTAACTATTCCTGCTTTGCTTGACCCGAATAATGACCCTACAGGTTATTATCAAGGACACGATAGCGTACTGTTCACACAGCTTGCAAACGCTGATTATATTTGGCTGAAAGACTACGAGAGCGATAATGATACAAGCGATACGACCAAGACCACTACCGTAGCAGCTATATGTGCAGCTATGCGAAGCGTGAAGCTACCATCGGGTCTGTTGCCATTCTCTCCTCAGGGTATTGAGAAGTATTGGATTACCGACCGATTGAGTAAGTGGCCGAAGCTCGTTTCAAGCTATGATGGCATCCGTAAGTATATAGAGCATTCCGAGAGCAATGATAACTATTTCTATGCTCTTCACGGATTGAGTATTCAGAGACTTCAAGACTTTGTGAAAACTCGCTTCCTGTATCGTGATGGCTTCTATAAATGCGGTGATATTTATTCATCCGCTATATCAATGCGATGCACAGGTACGAATATGAGTGTAACTATTACAGCCGCTAAGGATGGTTTCTTTGGTATCGGTGTTGACCAAACGATGAACCTCAGAGAGAGCGTATATCTGAAAGCAGGAGAGAGTGCTACTCTTCATTCAGAGAATACCAATCTTGCAAGCGGTATTATGCTCTATATCTATGGTGCTGACAATATTGCAGAGCTTGATATTCGTAAAGCTACTCCAAAGCAAAGCGGATGGGATATATCGCAGGCTACGCTCCTCAGAAAACTGATATTGGGTGGTTCAAGTTATTCTCCTGCAACAACTACAGGCGAAGAGCTTAATACTCTTAATCTCGGTCAAATGCCATTCCTCGAAGAGGTTGATATAAGAAACTTCCCTCTTACATCTATGGATGCTACCTATTGCCCACGATTGGTATCTGTGCTTGCACAAGGCTCGAAACTTCAATCATTCACTCCTGCCGAGACCTCTCCTATTGAGACTTTGCAGCTTCCTAACACTATGACTAATCTTTCATTTATAAATCTACCCAACTTGGTTTATCCAAATGGAGGATTGACGATTGAAGGCTTCTCTAATGTGAAGAGGTTGCAGCTTGTAGGTTGCACAAATATTGATGCCTATACAATGCTTAAAGATGTAATCGATGGCGGTGCGTCAATTAAAGATATTAATGTTTCCGATATTGATGTCACAGCAGGGAAAGAGATACTTGAAGCTCTTATGGCATCGGGAGCAAAAGGTATAGGTTCTGACCTCGATAATGCGTGCGATGGACTGAGCGGACGATGGATTATGAATACATTGATTGATGATGAAGTTATTGCATCAATGAAAGCATATTTCCCTGTTCTTTCGCTTTATAATGCGCAATTCACTATGGTGGTGCAGGATGATACTATGAGCGACCCTGCCAATGTTACCAATCTCGACAATGGAACGAGCGGAGATAGTTATGCTCCGAGCGGTCATATCTTGCGTATCCGACAAGGCTTGATACCTGTAACAGGAAAGCTCAATGTATCGACAGGAGTTTGGGAAGGAGTGAAGATTTCTGAAAGCAACTACACCAAGCTTGCCGATGGCTCTGACTTCGATTATAAGGATAGCTTAGGCAGTGGAAACGATGCTATGATGCGTTGTCCTCGCTTTTGGTATAAGGGTATCAACGACTTCAAGAACCAAAAGAAGTATATCTGTTGGAGCAGCCTTAAAGATGAGCCTTTGTCGACTGCTAAGAATATCAACCGCAAGACATTGAGCGACATCATTCTGCAAGAAGGAAAGGCTGTGATAGTTACCAATATAGAGGAAGGAGTGAGCACCCTCGAAACGACAGGAGTTCTCACCGATACACCTAACTACAATGCCTACAAGCTCGATGTGTCGGGTATGAAGCAAGTGAGATGGCCTGGTCTGAATAATGCCAATATCGGAGCAGTATTCCTGAACGAGGAAGGAGTCATCATCAAGAAGTATAATATGGCTGTGAACAATACGCTGTTTGACTTCGTAGAGGGTGAGTATATCTTCATCGATGTGCCTGACGGAGCGAAGAGCTTCGTATTTGCCTCGGCAACTGCGAATAACAACCTCGAAGCTATTGCTGTAGATAGCTCAGAGGTAGAAGCTATTGAGCCTGATTGGGTATTATCGGAGGAATGGCTTGGCGGTATCTATCACGCAAGTATCGATACCATCACTCAGCTGCGCTCAATCTCAGGAGCGACCATCAGAGTTGGTACAAATACATCAACCACCTCCTCTGAGTGGTCATACGACAGCGAAGGCAAGCCGACCAATACTCCTCTGAATGGTATGAACTACACAGGCAAGGACTTTCAGAACCTTGCAGCACGCAGAGGCAGCGGCTATCAGCTCTTCGATTATGAGATGAGCAAGCTGATGGCAATACTCTACTTCTCGATGACAGGCAATAGGGATGCTCAGCTTCTTTGTGGCTATGGTAGAGGTGCAGGAGGCACTACAGGCTATACTGATACGCTCGGAAATACAGATAGCTATAAAGGTCAAGTATCGGGCAACAAGTGCCTCGGCTTTGAGAGCTTCTTCGGTTGCACATGGGAGTTTATGGATAATGTAGCCGTTAACGTGCCTACATATGCTCAGGCTCTGAAAGACAAGATGAGCGACCAAGTGTCGAGCTATCCGATTGATGCAAAGTGGCACATCTTTGACCCTATCACCAAGACAGAGCGAGTGGTGCAAGGTATCACTACCTCAGGATATGCCATAGCACGAACCAAGCACGGCAGATACTGCGATGTGATAGCCTCGAAATGCTCATCGGATAATTCGGTATGGGCTACCAATTATTGCGATGGTAATTACTATACTGCAAGCAGGTGCCGTGTTGTCGGTCGCTCGTACAACCTCTCGAGTGCGCATGGCGGTCTCGTCTTTGCGGATGCGAGCCACGCATCATCGAACTCGCACTCGGGTTACGGCTCTCGGCTCGCCTTCAGGGGAAAAATATCAATTCAATAAAGATAACGAAATGAACGAAAAATCGATAAAGCGTAAGCGTGGCGGTCGGTTAAGACCGCCTCCAAGCGAAAAAAGATAACCGAAAAGGTAGAGGGTTTCTTCGTGCCGTGTTGTCGGTCGCTCGAACAACAACTCGAATGCGAATGGCGGTCTCGTCTATGCGAATGCGAACAACGCATCATCGAACTCGAACTCGAATAACGGCTCTCGGCTCGCAAACAATAATGTTAAGAAATTCAATAAAATCGTTCCTACGGCATACCATTACGAGATAGTGGATAGCTGCGGACGAGAAACCCGAGCCTCAGTAACAGCAATTTATTCCAATTTGACAAGAAATGGAACGTTTTGGAAAACTGAAAAATATCATTGGCAGGTAGAGTTTAGTAGGATGGAAACATTTCAAGGAACTTAGGCCTGCGAGAATTGAAGGCAGAATATGGCAAAGAAAGAAGGATATATCATAGAAGAGATAATCGAGCAGAGCAATCTTGAAGAGAGCTTTGATACGGTTGTTCACGGCACGCTGAGGAAGTCGCTTGAAGAAGGCAAATGGCTATTGGAGCACCGTGAGGAGTTTCTTGCATCTGTGAGGAACGAAATCTTGTCGGGAAATATATCCTTGATGCCTATTCATAGACAGCCTACCGAAATAGAGATACAGAATGGCGGATTTACACCGAAGGATATTGTAGAAGGTGGCAAGCATCGGAATATACAGGTATATTGTATGGCTGCACGCATCAAGGTAAATGCCGTGATGAGTGTTGTGGATAAGCATCTTCGCAAGCGATATATCAGGACTACCTGTGCATCTATCAAGAACAGAGGTATGCACGACCTAAAAGAGTATATCGAAAGGGATATGAAGCTTTATCCCGATATTAAGTTTTGGTATAAATTCGACATCCGTAAGTGCTATGAGACGATAAAGCAGGATTTCGTGATGTATGCCTACAGGAAGGTATTCAAGGATAAGCTCCTTTTGAAGATATTGGATGCTTTCACACGAATGATGGATGAAGGTCTGAGCCTCGGCAAGCGAGACTCTCAGACCTCTTGCAATCTCCTGCTTTCAATCTTTCTTGACCATTATCTCAAAGACCGATATGGCATTAAGCATTTCTACCGATATTGCGATGACGGACTAATAGGGCATCACTCAAAACTATACCTATGGTGGTGCAGAGACATCACGCACGAATGTATTGCGCATATCGGGCAGGAGATAAAGAAGAATGAGCGAGTGTTTCCTGTAGAAGAGGGATTGGATTTCCTCGGCTATAAGATATTCCCTGATGAGAGAAAAGAGGGATATACTTATGCCAAGCTGAGAAAGAGGGTAAAGCAGAAGAATGCAAGAAAGCTCGCCAAACTAAAGAGCAGGAAGAAGAGAGAGACGGTAATAGGCTCTCTATGGGGCTTGTGCAAGCACGGTAAGTGTTGGCATCTCTTGGAGACCCTGCTCTATCCAAGTGAATTAAACAAACTTAAAAAGAAACGAATGAAAACATTTTCAGAACTCGGAATTTCATACAAGCCGTCAGACGGTAAGAAGAGATTTCCGAACAAAGCAACGCAGTTGCGTCAGCTCGTAAACATCAGGATTGAAGTATTAGACTTTGAAATAGATGTAAAGACCAAATATGGTGAACGCTGTTTGGTGATGTATCGTGATACTCGTACCAACGAGTTGAGCAAGTTCTTCACCGATTGCGATGAAATGAAGCAGAACCTCGCCCAAGCGAAAGATATGGGAGAGATACCCTTCTCTACTGTGATTGCAGCAGAATACTTCGGAGACAATAAAGTTAAATATAAATTCACATAAGCAATGAAGCAGAGCGATTTTTACAAGGTCGGAGCTGAAAAGCGTCAAGACCAAGTGATTAAGATTGGAGTTAAGAACTATCTTCTGATATTTGGATATGGCATAGATGAAGATGGCAATGGATATAACATGCGCAAGAACTATGACCATAAGCCAACCAAGACCGAGCTAAAAGAAGATATTACTCAGCTCATTGACGGTACGACCGACAGCAATATATTGCAGGGCTTCCGATGGAATGAAGTCAATGTATATCTATCCACAGAAAATCAGATGAACTACAAAGCAGCCTATGACCTTGCTGTTCAGACCTCAGGGGCAACGCTGCCTGTAAAGTTCAAGCTCGGAGAAGATGGGAGAGGAAATGCGGTATATCATACCTTCGAGGATTTGGCTGAGTTTACTGATTTCTACACCAAGGCTATTGCTTATGTTTCTGACTGCCTGAATGAGGGATGGGAAGAGAAAGATAGCATTGATTACGAAAGTTTATTGACTGATGAGTAAAGGATGCGGATGCAGCAAGGGAGTGCTTAGATTTATCAAGCCTCCCTATGCTAAATACTTCGATTTGCCGTGCTGTTGTCACGATGATGATTACGATATTGGCGGAGATAAGAACGCTCGGCAGAACGCAGATAAACAGCTTTTCTTGCGATGTTTTAAGCTAATACAATTACGAGAAAATAATCCTTATCGAATGGTTTGGCTTACTTTGATTGCGATGCTGTATTTCGTATCTGTGAGATTATTCGGATGGTTATTTTTCACTTATAAGAAATAATGATATGATTACTCTGTATTATAATGATACTTCTATTGATATTCAGGAAAGCGATGCTTCATATCGCTATCGTGCTTTGATGGAGAAGCCACAGCTCGTTCTTAAATTCTCTCTTCCTACCTATATAGAGTTTCCTGTCGGAACGTGGTGTGAATATCAGAATGAGAGGTTCTCTGTTTGGTCTCCTCAGAATATCAAGAAGAATGGAGAGAGAAATATTGAGTACACAATAACGATGGGCAATGATGAGCAGATTATGGCAATCACTAAGCTCAGAAACTCGGTTGATAAACGCTTGAAATTCTCAATGTGCGCCAAGCCTCACGAGTTCATCGAAGAGATTGTAAAGAACCTTAACGCTAAAGAAGGAAGCAAGGAGTGGTCTGTTGGAACTTGCTTAGAAAGTAATGAGAAAACAATCGAGTTTAATCATTCGTATATCGATGCAGCTCTTCAATCGGTCGCAGATACCTTTGAGACAGAATGGGAGATTGTGAATAAGCAGATTTCTCTTCATAAGGTTGAATACTTTAAGGAAGACCCTTTGCCTCTCTCATACGGCAAAGGAAATGGTTTTATTCCTGGTATTGGAAGAACCACACCAAGTGGAGAGATGCCTATCAAGCGTCTATACGTGCAGGGAGGAGATAAGAATATCGACCGCTCTAAATATGGAAGTGCGGAGTTGTTGCTACCCAAAGGAAAGACTCTCGAATACGAAGGAAGAACCTATAAGAGCGATGAAGATGGTCTATATATAGAACGTATTGATACGATTTCAGATGCGGTTAAGGAAGATAGTCTTGATTGCTCAGAGATTTATCCTTCTCGGGTAGGGACTGTATCATCTGTTGAGTGCATTGATAAGGATAAAAACTTCTATGATTTTATTGATAATTCTATTCCATCCGAATTGAATTTTAACGATTATATCATAGAGGGTGAGACAGCTACCATCATCTTCCAATCGGGTATGCTTGCAGGAAAGGAATTTGAGTTCAAGTATAAGCACGCTGAGAGAAGATTTGAGATTGTTCCGCAAGAGATTGATGGTCAGACGATGCCAAACGATGTATATAAGCCTCAGGCAGGAGATAATCCTGATACTTATGCAGTATTCGGTATTATGCTTCCTGATAGCTATATATGCAACGATGCGGATAAGACAGGAGCTTCGTGGGATATGTTTCGGGAAGCGGCTCGACATCTATACGAGAATGAAGACCAAAAATTTACATTCACAGGTACTCTTCAAGGGCTATGGGCTAAGCGTAATTGGCTCAGGGTTGGTGGCAGTCTAAAAGTTGGAGGATATATTAACTTCTCAGACACTCAATTTGCAAAAGAAGGAGAAAAGATAAGGATTGTAGGAATTAAGGATTTCTTATATTCTCCATATTCTCCTACCATTGAGATTTCAAACTCAGTATCGGGTTCGTCCGTTGTATCACAACTCAGAGAAATCGAAAATCAAGAAGTATTGATAGATGATACCAAGAAGAGTATATTGCAGTTCACCAAGCGTAGGTTCAGAGATGCGAAAGAAACACTCGGAATGCTCGAAAAATCGATGCTCAATTTCTCTACATCGGTAAATCCTATCACGGTGCAGACGATGGCGATGCTAATAGGAGACGAAAGCCTGCAATTCCGTTTCGTGATAAGCAGAGATAATTTGATAGTCGATGAGAGCTTTCAAATTACCTATGATAGCGAGAACAAGCAGCTCCATTGCCCTCACGGATTTCTGCAACATATGACGCTTGGAATATCATCCATTTCAAGCTCTCACACCTCGAGTGAGTATAAGGTATGGGAGATGTCTGAATATCTCTCTCCTGTGCTTGCAGATGCAGAAAAGAAATATTATCTATATGCAAAGGTAAGCCGTGAAGATACGAGTGCAAAAGGCATTTTCTTATTATCAGAAGCCGCTATTGATATGGATGACATCGATGGATATTATATCCTGCTCGTAGGTGTATTGAATAGTGAGCTTGAAGATACACGAAGCTATGTAGATTTATATGGCTATACGGAGATATTGCCTGGTCGTATCACTACAGATAAGATTGTTAGTGCCGATGGGAATAGCTATCTTGACCTTGTGAAAAATATATTCAAATTAGGCGATGTATTAGATTTTAATAATGAAGAGGAAGATACTCTTATACTGAATAATGCAAAGATTAAGAATGCTATTAAAGTACTCGGAGAAGCACTCTTAGCAGGCTTTTACATCTCTGATGAGAAGATACGTTCTACTATGATGAGTGGTAGTGATTATTCGCTTCTTCTCGATGGGAAGAGTGGGCGCATTAAATTAGTCTCTTCTTCTACAGGAGGTGATTATTCTCTTGATAGTGGAGTAGCCTCCACTATTGATATTGACTCTTCTCGAGGAGTTGTAGAGACAAGGAATAATAATGGGGTAGCTTACTTATCAGCAAGTGGTATATTCTGCAATAATGCAAAAACCAATGCACTTCCTGCATCTTCGGGATATACTCATTATGGTTCTATAGTGGGACTCGGGTTCGGAAATATTAATAATGATTGGCAATGGGATAAAGAGAGTACTATAATTTCGGGATTATATGGTAGTGCAAGCAATTCAGGAACCGCTCTTGCTTATGGTGCTTATATTTGGGATTTGCTTGCAGCAGGTTTGATACTTCGACAAAAATATGTTGGAGATACATATAAAGATACTGCTTACCAAATAACATCGGGAGTTACTCAGATTGTCGGATTATCTAATAGCGGGATAACTGCGCAAGCTATTCTTCCGTCAGACGGAATGGAAGGAAAGGTTATCTATGTAAAACAAATTGGAGCAGGGGCTATTAAGGTATATCCTAAATCAGGGCAAAAAATATACGATGATAATTCTGAGAATGATTATTACGAAGCAACGTCAGGTCAAGAAATGAAATTTACATTTGCGAAATATTTGATTAATTCTGTTTCAACAGAAGTATGGCTTGTTAGTCGTTGGAAATTCTAAAAAAGAAAACTATTATGAAAGAATATGGGTATATCAATGAAAGTGGTTATCTAAGAACCAAAGAAATTAGAGTTCAGACCGAGAAATATTACGATGGAAAGGAAGTAAAAACTCGGACCATTTCTATTGAAGAGCAAGAAAAACTTCTAAAAGAAAAAGGATGGAAAGAGGTTGAAACTATTGACAATAATCAACTTAATGCTCCTGATGGTTTTTCTATTCGGATTATTCCTTATGACGCAGGAGATAAAATATCTTTTAGATATGAGAAAGTAATTGACCGTAAAGGAATACGCTCAGAAATCGCTGCACTAAAAGATAAATTATCTGAAAGTGATTATAAGGTAATAAAATGCTATGAAGCATCTCTAATTGGAAAAGAATTGCCCTACGATATTGCTTCTTTATACTCAGAAAGGCAATCCATAAGAGATAGAATAAATGATTTGGAATTAAAAATTCAGATTTAACTCAAAATAGTGCCTAATAAGCACTATTTTGATTACCTTTGTAGCTGAAAATTAATTATCTATATTATGAACGAAGTATCTCAGGTAACAGAAGTCGCCAAAAATATCTCTGACTATGGCGCATTGGTAGTGATGGGAGCTATATATCTCCTATTATCTGCTTCGATGATGATTGCAGTGTTTAAGTGGTTCAAGTCTATTATCACTCAGATAATGGAAGATAATAAAGATAATCTTAGAGAGGTGCTGAATGAGACACGGAGGCAAAATGAGCTTCTGACTGACCTCGCAGAAGGATTAAGACCTGAGACGCAGCTTCGCATTCGCAATCTTACAGGATTTGCTTTTGACTTATCTGTGGAGCAGGTTTGCAGGCTTATCAAGAAAGTTCGTGATGAGAACCATATCGCAGACCGTGATAAGACAGAGGAGAAGATAAAGAAATCACTTAAAGTCATTCACGAAGATAGAAATAGCAGATTTGATAGCTTTACCTATCGTGGGAAATGCTTATCAGCATTCTGCAACGAAGAATGGATTGAGCAGGTCGCCAAAGTAGTCATTGATGAAGTGTATCACGCAGATGGTCAGAATAACGGCAGGGCATACACCAACATAAAGCTCGCCTATGATAATATCAAAACCGACTTTTATAATCGTTTACACAAATGAAAATCTTGATTGATAATGGACATGGGGTCGATACCTCAGGAAAGCGTTCCCCTGATGGCACTCTTAAAGAGTATGCCTATACCCGAGAGATTGCAAAGAGAGTAGTTGAAGCTCTCAATCGTGAAGGATATGATGCAGAGCGCATCGTTACAGAAGAAAACGACATCAGTCTTAGAGAGCGGTGTGCAAGGGTAAATACTATATGCAGAAAGCTCGGAACTAAGAATGTTCTTCTTGTTTCTATACACAACAATGCAGCAGGCTCAGGTGGTCAATGGCTGACAGCTCGGGGCTTCTCTGCACACGTTTCTATGAACGCATCAAGTAGAAGCAAGATACTCGCTAAATGCTTATGGAAAGAAGCTATTAAGTTAGGTTTGAAGGGAAATCGTTCTGTTCCTTCCGAGTATTACATAACGCAGAACCTCGCTATGTGCAGAGATACGCTATGTGCGGCAGTTCTGACCGAAAACCTTTTCTATGACAATAAAGAAGATTTAGAGTTTCTTCTTAGCGAGAAAGGCAAATCGGCAGTAACCGCTCTTCATGTAGAGGGTATCAAATCGTTCATCAAAAGTGTATCTTGATATGAGAAAGATTATATACATATGTATATTTATCTCTATATTGATAGCTTTTGGAGGATGCTCATCTTCAAAGAAAGCTATTAGTATAGAAAAAAGAGATAGCGTTCGGACTGAAATAAGGTATGAGAAGGTATTTATTAAAGATACTGCATACATCGAGATACCTGCGCAAATATCTGAACGCATTATCAAGGATAGCGTCTCTTTCCTCGAAAATGATTACGCTCTTTCTAATGCTCGTATCAACTCTGATGGCACGCTCTTCCATGACCTACGAACAAAGCCTCAGAATAAACCTGTAGTTGTAGATACAAAGATTGAGCGTAGAGATAGCATTATATATAAGGATAGAGAGATAGAAATCCCCACTCCTGTAGAGCGAGAGCTTGGATGGTGGGAAAAGACCTCGATACGCTTCTTTCCTTATTCGTTATTCGCTTTATCCCTTATTTGCTTATATTTGTTCAGGAAACCAATTTTGACGCTTATACGCAGATTTATTTGAGTTTCTAAAGATATTCGATAAAAAAGCATTATCTTTGTGGCACTAATGGTATCTCCATTAGTTGCGTTGAAATACTCCCTCTCGAAGAGCATTTAAGCGATTTGAGAGGGTTTTTGTTACTCGTTTGTTACTTTTGCAATTCAAAGCAATTCAAAGCACAATGTTAACAATATGTATATCAATAAAATATCTATCAAATAAGGTGCATATCCTTACTTTTTGTATCGGAAAGTAAGGCAGGAAATTCAAAGCAAATTAAAAATCGCTTTAATAGCACACATACGCACTCAAACAGCATCATTATCAAATGTTAATGATTTACTCTGCAAATAAAGATTTTTAGAAAAAGTGCCATTGGTATGCTATAAAAATGCTACCTTTGCGTTACTATTCTGTTATCCCAAATAATGAAGTAACAGAAATAACAAAAAAACGCAACTATATGGCAGACATTAAAGAGCCTATTAAGATTAGGCGAAAATCGTTGAAGAACGGTAATATATCGCTTTATCTCGATATATACCGTAATGGGAAGCGTGAGTATGAGTTCTTGAAGCTCTACCTCATTCCTGAGAAGAATAGAGAGGATAAAGAGAGAAACCGACAAACATTGCAGCTCGCCAACTCAATCAAAGCGCAAAAGATTGTTGAGATGCAGAATGGAGAGTACGGCTTCAAATCTCAATTTGCAGAAGATACTCTTTTCTATGAGTATTATCGCTCGATGTGCCAAAGCAGACTTGGAAAAGAAAGCAGAGGTAATTGGGGTAATTGGTTCTCTTGCTTACATCATCTTCTGAAATATGATAAGAGAGAGAATTTAACCTTTTCAGATATAACACCTGAATGGGTTCAGGGATTTAAGGATTATCTCGAAAATGAAGCTGTCGCTTGGGGGCACGATTTCAGGAAGAGGATAAAAGATAAGCCGCTTGCAAGAAATTCAAAAGTATCATACTTTGCGAAATTGCTTGCTTGCCTAAATAAGGCATACGATGATAGGATTATTGCTTTCAATCCTGCAAGAGGTATCTATAATTTTAAGGCAGAGGAAGGAACAAGAATGTATCTAACGATTGAAGAGCTTCATAAGATGATAGATACACCTTGCGAATATCCTCAGATAAAAGCAGCTTTTCTGTTTTCGTGCTTGACAGGATTAAGACGGAGTGATATATTGAGATTGACTTGGAGTGATGTGCAGGAGCAGAGCGGATTTACCCGAATAATTTTCAAGCAGAAGAAAACGAGTGGGCAGGAGTATTTGGATATATCTCCTCAGGCAGCTCTTCTGATGGGAGAAAGAGGTAAGCCAAAAGAATATATCTTTACCGATATTCATTCCCCATCCTGCACAAATAAAACTATTCAAGAATGGGTATTAAGAGCAGGAATAGATAAAAAGATTACATTCCATTGCGGAAGGCATACTTTCGCTGTAATGATGCTTGACCTTGGCACCGATATTTATACGGTATCAAAGCTACTCGGACACAGAGAACTGAATACTACTCAGATTTATGCAAAGGTGCTTGATAAGAATAAGCAGAAAGCTGTTGCGAATATACCTGAGTTCTTCAAAAAGAAAGAAGATGAAGATTAAAATAAAGGCGGTCAATACAGACCGCCTTTTTTATTTCACGAACATCATACCTTTCCCTGTTAATAGCCAAAGAGAAGATACTCCGCAATTATCTATCAATGGAACGAGCCATCCAACCTCAAAGAAGCCTCTATTTAAATCTTTTCTCTGAGTATAGAAGTGAGCCTTATCGATGTTATTATCTTTGCAGAAATCAGTATAGCTTTTGATTAGCTTATTCTTTCTGCACTCTTCTATTGCATCAAAGAAACGCTCCATTACATCTAATGTATATTTGCTGTAAACCCTACGTTTGCTCATATTCTCGTTTCTTTATGGACTCCTATACATTTGCCGTCAGCTCCAAAAAGAAGAGTAACAGAATATCTATCCTCCATCCACGTATAGAACATACCCTGCTCATTATTTCTATCTGTGATATTGCAGGGTTGAGATGAAGTATAATCTCCGACCGCTGATATAATCTCTTCTAATTGCTTTCCTCTAATATCTCCAAGTTTTTGAAAGTTTCGTTGTAAGATATTACTCTTTTCAGATATTAGACCTGCAAAGAAATATCCTAAGAAGCATCCAATACACAGACCATATATAACAGGTAGAAAATTGCCACTTTTGCTTTCTGCTGCAATATATCCACCGATGCCTGCACCTATTAATGCGAATGCGGCAGCATAAGAATGTTTATTCATAATTACTTTATTTAGAGATTTCACATTTAAGCCAAACTATCTCCTCATATAATCGTTCCAAAACAAAGCACGGCTTATTATTCACTTTGCATCGGTCAATCTCTTTAGCTATATTAATAGCAAAGTTAGATACTTCTTGATAAGATAAATGCTCATTCTGTATCTTCTTTTTTAGATACTGAATAAGAGTGATATACTTTTCGATTGCTTCCATAGAAATCTATTTAGTGGTTATTCTTTCTATTATTGAGAAGAATTTATCTGCTTGCTCTTTGTTGTTCTGTATAGCTGTTTCAAGCAGCTTTCTCATAGCTGAGATTTCATCTATTGCCTTATCAAGAGTGGCAGCATTATTAATAAGATTGCCATTGCCTGCTATCTGAGTATTATTATCTCCATTAGCATTCTGAGTAATAGCTCCCTTAATCATATCTCCCTCTCCTGTCATAAGCCACGCAATATTCAAATCAGGGAATGATGATGCAATCTTTTCAGCTTTATCAGGCTGAATAGATTTTCTTATAGAAGAGATATAAGCGTTAGAAACACCTATTATTCTTCCGAACTCCGATTTATTGATGCCCTTATATCTAAGATAAGCGGTCAATCTTTCCTTTATAGTTTCTTCCATAATTCAAAGCAAATGTTTAATAATTCTTAAAAATTCAAATTATTGCCTCGACATTGTTGGATATATCAAAGCAATGCCTTAATTTTGCAGCATCAATAATAAATGTTATTGCGTCACTTAAATGATTTTTTGTGGCAAAGGTAATAAATAAGTGCCTAATAAGCGAATAATTAACGATAAAATAATAAATGTATGAACAAAAAAACATTCAAGGCTCTGTATGAAGAGCAGAAGAAAAAGCCGACTGCGGCACAGGTGTTCGTTTCAGAGGTCGCTACGCTGACCAAAAGAAGCGAAGCTACTGTGAGAATGTGGCTGAGCGGTCAGCAAGTTCCTGATGAGCTTGCACAGACTATGATAGCAGAGAAATACAACGTGAGTATTGATAGTTTATTCCCTAAAACGATGTAATTATGAAAGCATTAACTAATTGGAGATATTATATCCTGCTCATTATTGCAGGTATAGCAACATTAGGGATATTCTCAGTTCCTGATGATAACTTATCAATGATTGATTGGATGAAATGCCTGCTCATATCTAAAGCAATCGGAGTGTCTGCTTTTTTGGCTTATATCAAACTTATCAAGATATGGGAAAAGAGAAATCTTATACCTGAGTTATCAAACCTTATTAAAGAAGATGAGTAATGGATATTGAGAAGAGATTAGAGCGTATCGAAAGGCTTCTTATTATCGGAACTAAAGAGGTGCTAACTACTTCTGATGTAGCTCTCCTTCTTAATGTATCAGAAAGCAGGATTAGACATCTGACATCTGCGAGAGAGATACCATACTATAAGCAGGGAGGAAAGACCTATTTCAAGAAGTCGGAAATAGAGGAATGGCAGCTATCTCAGCGCATTCCGACCAATCAAGAAATCAAGCGTAGGGCAACAACCTACAATGTTATTCATAAATAAATTTCAACGCAATGAGAAGTATTATTATTAAAGAAATCCATTTCGTGAACTTCAAAGGTTTCAGGAATATGACCATTGAGTTCAATGAAGACATTACGACAATCTGTGGTCGTAATGGCTCAGGCAAGACATCTATTTTCGATGGCTTCACTTGGCTTCTGTTCGGAAAAGATAGCCAAGACAGGAAAGCGTTTAATATCAAGACCCTCGATGAAAATGGTAAAGCGATACCGAAGCTGCCACACGAGGTGAGTGCGATTATTATCGTTGACGGAGAGACTATCGAACTTTGCAGACGCTTCAATGAAAAATGGGTAAAGCGTAGAGGTCAGATAGAAGAAGAGTTCACAGGTCACGAGGAAGAGCGTCTGTATAATAATGTGCCGATGTCTCTTAAAGAATGGAATGAGAAGATTTCTAATATCTGCTCAGAGCAGGTATTCAAGTTCATCACCAATCCTAAGTACTTCGTATCTCAGAAGCCTGATGTGCAGCGTGCAATGCTATTCCGTATGGCAGGAGAATTATCGGATGCAGATATAGCGGCAGGGAATGATGATTTTGCAGCTCTCCTCGCTTCTCTTACAGGAAAGACGATGGAGGAATACAAGAAGGAAATTCAAGCGAAGAAACGCAGGATAAAGGCGGAAATAGAAGCTATTCCTGAACGCATTGACGAGCGCAAGAGAGATATATCAGCCTTATCTGAATACGACTATCCTGCTATTGAAGCATCTATAAAGGATAAACAAGATAAGGTCGCTAAGATTGAAGCTGAAATGCTTGACCTATCTAAGAAAAATGAAGCCATCTCCCAAAAACGCTCAGAAGCGATAAAAGAACTTGGTCAACTTAAAGAGAGGAAGCTAAGATTAGAGTATGAGATTAAAGAAAAGGTTACTGCTGAATATAGAGCAGCTATTTCTAAGAAGAATGATATACAATCTAAAATCTCAGACCTCGAAAGGAATATCCAAAGCCTATCGAATAGAAGAGATGGATTGAAGCGCACTATTGAAGAATGCACTTCGTACCGTGAGAAATTAATCGCAGAATGGAAGAGCATCAATGCTTCTTCGATTACATTCAACGAGAATGATTTCGTCTGCCCTACCTGCAAGCGTCCTCTCGATATTGACGATATTGAGAAGAAACAGCAAGAAATGACTGAAAACTTCAATCTTGCTAAATCCTCTCGATTAGCTGAGAATAATCGTAAGGGTCAAGAGAACAAAAAGAAGATGCAGGAAGCAGAAGCAGCAATTATAAGTATTGATAGCGAGATTAAGAAAGCATCCGAAGATATTGAGAAGCTGAAATCAGCAGAAGAGTATGCAATCAACTTGGTTGAGCCTGATGCTTATCCTGTCATCGAAGGGAATACCGAATACAAAAAGCTCTCAGAGGAGATTTCTGCTAAGGAAAAAGCTCTTGAAGGTAGCTCTACGAATAATGTAGATACCTCATCTCAGAAGCAAGAATTATCTCTGCTTAAATCAGAGATAGACTCCCTGAAAAGAACTCTTGCAAATAGAGAGACTATCACTCGTAATACCCAACGTATAGGAGAGCTTGAAGCTCAGTATAAAGAGGGTGCTCAGGAACTTGCAGATTTGGAGCGTATCGAGTTTACAATGGCAGCTTTCAATAAAGCTCGCATTGAAGCAATCGATAAGCGCATAAATGGTATGTTCTCTCTCGTAAAATTCAAGATGTATGAGCAGCAGATAAACGGTGGAGAGATTGAAACCTGTGAAGCTGTAGTGAATGGCATACCCTACTCAGGGCAGAACAATGCGATGCAGATTAATATGGGCATCGATATAATCAATGCTATTTGCAAGTTCGAGGGTATCACCGCACCAATATTTATCGACAACGCAGAGAGCGTGAATGAGTTTATACCATCGCATTCTCAGGTAATCAAGCTCGTAGTTACCACAGATAATGAGTTATCTATTCAATAAGTTTAATTTTTAATTTCAACGCTTTATGACAAATGTAGTAAGTCAGCAGCAGACTAATGTTGCAAAGCAGGAGCGTCCTATCGACCTATTTAAGTCGGTTATCAATGCTCCATCCGTTCAAACTCAGTTCAATAACGCTCTCGGAGAGCATAAGGATGCTTTTGTAGCATCGCTCATCGACCTCTTTACAGGAGATAAGAGCTTACAGACCTGCAAACCGCAGATGGTGATTGCAGAGGCATTAAGAGCAGCTACTTTGAGGCTTCCTCTCAATAAAGCTCTCGGTTTCGCCTATATCGTTGTTTATAACAACAGCGTAAAGAACCCTGATGGTACTTGGACTAAAGTTCCCACTCCTACCTTCATTCCTGGTTATAAGGGATATATTCAGCTCGCAATGCGCACAGGGCAATATCGCACAATCAATGCCGACTATGTCTATGAAGGAGAGCTTCGCAAGGTGAATAAACTTTCGGGAGAGATTGCTTTCGATGGCGAGAAGAAGAGTGATAAGATTGTAGGATATTTCTGCTATTTTGAGCTTCTGAATGGCTTCTCTAAGACTTTATATGTATCTGTGGAAGATATGGCAGCTTATGCAAAGAGATATTCTCCAAGCATAGGTAAGAATACCACTATCGAGCAGCTTATATCTAAGGCTAATGACGGTATCGTGAGCAAGAAAGTTGGTTGGGAAGGCAATTTCAATGATATGGCTCTGAAAACCACCATCAGGAGACTACTATCGAAGTATGGCTATCTTTCTGTGGAGATGCAGAACGCTCTTTCAAAAGATGTGGAAGAGCAAGAAATGACAAGCAGGAACGACATCATAGAAGAGCAAGCAAACAAGCAGACTATTACCATTGATGAAAGCTCTTATGAAGAGGTAGATACCGAAACAGGAGAGATTAAGAATGCTTCTACTGATGCTTCTCAGGAAGAAATGCCTAATTACTAATCTATCTAAAGAAACAAAGAATGGTACTCAAAGTTCTTGGCTCATCATCCAAAGGGAATTGCTATATTTTAGAAGCGTCTGACGGTGTTTTAATCATCGAGGCAGGTATTCCTGCTATTGATGTAAAAAAGGCTCTGCACTTCAAGATAAACAATGTTCTCGGCTGTATTATCAGCCATCAACATAGAGACCATTCTAAGTTTCTTAAAGATATTATATCAAGCGGTATAAAGGTTCTCGCTCTTGAAGATGTATTCGTATCACACAATATATCCAACCACTCATTCTGCAAGACGATTGAACCGATGCACGGATATAAGATAGGAAGCTTCAAAATTTTCGCAATACCTGTATCTCACGATGTTCCCTGCTTAGGGTTCATCGTTGAGCATCAGGAGATGGGTAAGATGCTCTTCATTACAGATACGATGATGCTTGAATATGTTATGCCGAAGCTTGACCATATAATGATAGAAGTAAATTACTGCGATAAGATATTGCAGGAGAATATTGATGCAGGAATAGTTCCTGTATCAATGAGAGATAGGCTTCTTCATTCTCATATGGAATTGCAGACAGCAAAGGATATTATCAGAGCTAATGACCTATCGGAGGTAAAAGAATTGATACTTCTTCATCTATCTGATAATAATAGTCATTCCGAGCTTTTCAAAGAAGAAATGGAGAGAGTGTCAGGGAAACCTGTTTATATTGCGAAAAATGGATTAGAATTAAATCTATGGAGGTAGTATGAGAAATGTACCGAATGATATAGTGCAGACCTTAATACGTTCTCTGCCTATCATTATCAATAATATAGGAAGAGACGCAGAGAGGGATAATTTGAGGCTGTGTAATGCAGTGAGATTAACAAAGAAAATTATTAAACGATTAGAAAAGATTGAATATGAACAATCAAGTAACAATTAATAAAGAGAATATCCTGAACGCATATAATCAAGCTTCAGGAGAGCAGAAAGCGTTATTGGAGAATATGTTCGGCAAGGATATGTTTCAGTCGCAGGACATCAAAGAACGTGTAAAGACCTTTGATGATGCAGTCGCAATACTCGGAAACGATAATCAGGCAGTAATCGATTACTATGCTATTGCTGACAAGACCTGCACAGAGGATATTCTTGCATTCGCAAAGCTCCGAGTAATTGCCGAAGCTCTGAATGAGGGATGGAAGCCGAAGTTCGATGGCGATGAGTGCCGTTATTATCCTTGGTTCTACATATATACCAAAGAGGAATACGAGAAACTCGATGAGGATGAGAAGAAAGCGTGCCGTGTTGTCGGTCGCTCGCACAGCTACTCGAGTGCGAATGGCGGTCTCGTCTTTGCGGGTGCGTACTACGCATCATCGCACTCGTTCTCGGTTTACGGCTCTCGGCTCGCCTTCAAGACAAGAGAGCTTGGTGAATACTGCGGAAAGCAGTTCATCGATATTTGGGAGAAATTTCTATTTGCATAACTGAGCTATGGCAGGGTGGATAAAGATAGATACGGAGATTGCTAAGCATTGGCTATGGCAGGATGCCGAGCGACTAAAATGGTGGCTTGATATTCTTTTTATGGCAGCTTGGAAAGACCGTAAGCAGCTTGTAGGGAAGCAGCTCGTAGCCCTGCGTAGAGGTCAGTTTATCGCAAGCCTTTCCTTCTTATGCAAGAGGTGGGGACGCTCACGCTCTATGGTTGAACCGTTCCTTAACCTCTTGCAGGAAGAAGAAATGATAAGCAAAGAAGTCGGTAGTAATATATCTATTATCACGGTATTGAATTATGACAAGTATCAAGCAAATAATAGTATAGAGAGTGATGCAGAGGTTAGTACAGAGGTTGGTGCATACCTTGAAGCATCAAAAAATAGCTGTAAATCAGATAAATACAATAACCCTGATGCATACCTCGATGCACACCTTGATGCAGACCATAAGGCACACCCTGATGCACACCTCGATGCACACCTTGATGCCACAAGAGAAGAATATATAGATAGTAAAGATAATAATATATATAATATATCATCTTCACTTCGTTCAGATGATTACTCCGACAAGATGTCGGAGGAGCAATCTCCGAAGATTGATTTATCGAAATTTATTCAGTTCTTTAATGGCGAAATGGATGCTGCAAATGCTCTCATTCCAAAACTTCGCACTATTGCAGGAGTACGCAGGAAGCATATTCTCGCTCGATGCAGGGAGTTTGGAAAAGAAGCATTAGTTGAGATGGTGAAGAAAGCAGCTCGTAGCGACTTCTTGAACGGCAAGAACCAAAAAGGTTGGATTGCTGATTTCTCGTGGCTCATTCTGCCCAATAACTTCCCGAAGGTAATAGAGGGCAATTATGATAATAAACAAAACAAAATCCAAGACAATGGAATTTCTCAACAAGAAAGACAAGATAAACGTAGAAGCTATGAAGTCGAAGCTTCTTCATCGGAAGATTACAAGACCTCGTTTTAGCTTTCCAATGACCGAGGAACAATCAATAGATTTCCTGATGGCATCATATATGGCAGAGGTTGAATATCGCCATCGTATGTTTATCGATGATGAGCATACGAGAGATAATATCAGGAGACTCGCTAAGTTTCTCACATCAGATAATTCTAAGTTCGGAATAATGTTCTGTGGGATATGTGGGAATGGCAAGACTACCCTGCTATATGCTCTTCGGTCAGCAATCAATATGATTAATGATTGTGGCGGCTTCGAGGATAGGAAAACAGGAATGTCGATTATTGATGCAAAAGATATAGCTCATTACGCCAAGGATTATCGTAGTTTCCAAGAATTGAAGATGCGCCCGATGATTGCCATCGAAGATATGGGCAGAGAAGCTACAGAGGTCCTTGATTATGGAAATGTACTAAATCCTGTGATAGACCTGATAGAGTATCGGTACGATAATCAGCTATTCACTGCTATCACGACCAATCTCACGAGCAAGCAAGTGTCTGAGAAATACGGCAAGCGTATAGCAGACCGTTTTAATGAGATGCTTGAAGTAATCGTATTTGAGAATGCGACTTATCGAAAATAAAGCGTTTTAAGCGAGTTTTTATGCGAGAATAAGTATTTGTTCATCTTTGAAAAGAAATCGCAAGATACGCAAGGAAAACAATGTTAAATCATATTTCAACGCATTATGAAGAATATACCTAAAAGAATTTATCTGCAAATCGGTGATTTGACGGATAAGGATGATAGAAACATAGACTTCAATGAGCTATCCGATGTATGTTGGAGTAGTGAGAAGATATTCAGTACGGATATAGAGTTCATTCGTAAGCCTGATGCAGCGAGAAAGTCTATTGAGCGTATAGCTAAAGAGACGAATGGCAGAAGCAGAGCTTGCAGAAGATGCAGATACTTGATGAGATGCACTCCTGAGATTTCGGAGATATGCTGCAAAGCATTCGAAGAAGGATTTAAGAAAGGTTTTAATGAATATAAAAAGAGATTAAGATGAGTATGAGAGTAATGCTCCAAGAAGGAGAATACACAATAGCTGATGATTGCAGAGCAATCGTATCCAATGGAAAGGTGATGGTATTCAAGCGTAAGCAGAGAACCCTCAAAGAGACTGATTTCCGATGCAGAGATTGCGTGCATTATCATAAAGGACAGACTTCGATAAATCAGGCAAGTTATAACTTCGGTTATATATGCGATATGAAGCCTAAAGAGGTTCGTAATACTAAGTTTATAAATCAGAAGCTATATTATTCGGCTCTGAAATATGGCAAGATATGCGAGAATTTTGAAAGAAAGGAGGATTGAGTATGAAAAAGAAAATAAAACAAATCATCAACGAATGGCTTTGTAAACACTTTGGTCATAAGATATTTGAAGAGGTGTACGCTGTGAGGTGCGACAATCTGTTTGGTTTTCCTGAAAGTAACAGCAAAAAGGCAAAATATCTTTATAGGATATTTATTGACGAGAGATGCGAACGTTGTGGAGCTATCAAAAGAAATATCAGCGAACCTATGCGTAGAACAGAACTCTTGAAGCAGGGTTGGTTTATATTGCAGAAAGGAGGCTCGCGATGAAAACTTATGTATTGACACTATCAAAGGTTTTTCCTGCTTATCATCGCAGAAAAGGTGAACCGACCAATTTCAGAGCAGCATTCAATGCAGGTCAGCCATTCAAGAAAGATGCAGATACATTCTGCGAGTTTCCGAAACTGCATACCATTCGGGGGAATTATGAGCTATGGGAAAAGCGTTTCGAGCAAATCGAGAGAGGAGAAGCTCAACTCTCCATCCGTCAATGGTCAGGAAAGCCATATCAAAGTAAGCAGGAAATCATCTGCAACCTCACGAAAGCCGATGGTATCGGCATTCAGAAGATGGTGGTCGCAGGATGCGCAACTATTCATCCGAAATTCGTAGGCGAGTGTTCCGTAAATTGCAAAACCCTCGCTCATAATGATGGATTATCTGAGGTCGATTGGAGAAATTGGTTTGATAGATACGACCTGACTGAACCGCTCGCAGTCATTCATTTCACTAAATTCAGATACCGATAAATTATAGACTATGGGAAAAATTGATAAAAAGCATCCGTTGCCAAAGCGGGATGAGCTTATAGAAATCACTGATAGATATTGCAGCGATAAGGTGCAGCCATCAGTAAAGGTAGGAGCATCCTATATCGTTAAAAGGACTGAGAACCTCAAAGATGGTACTTTGGTATTGGTGGTATATAGTCATTCAGATAGCAAGAAAGAGCAACGTATAAATGCTTCTCGATTTGGTTGGATGATACTGACCCAAGATATATTGAAAGAGAGAGCTTTTATAGAAGAGTGCAAGAGAGATACCCAAGAGATACAGGATAAATTCTCTTTTGATGAACATATCTTTATAGCTTTCGTACCTCTTATATTCGCACATCTTGCTTTCTATTACGCAGGTAAATGCAGACGATACGCAGCCGATAAAAGAATATCCATCTTGAAGAAGCTCGGAAGAGCCTATGATGCTTTGGAAAGAGAGTATGATACAGAGATAGGTAAAGACCTCGATTATAAACATAGGCAGAATATCAAGGATGAAGCAATGCGCTTCATCGAAGAGTATCAGAAGGATTTCCAAATACTATGGTTATCCGTAAACCAAGAGTTCAAAAAGAAGATGCCTGAATGGCCGTACAGCGATATGCGAAGCGAGGCTATCTGTGGAATGATAATGATTGACCTGTATAATGAGCATAATAAGAGCGTAGATGCGTTGATAGCGTCTCGGCTTGGAGGATGCAAGAATAGCGTCAAGAACCCGAAGATAGAGGCTCTATATTCAATCCTCGATGCTTATGCAGGAGAGGTAGGCAAATTTGATTTTCAAGAAAAGAATGTGCAGCTTGCAAAAGCGGTCATTCGTAATAGAGTTCAACAAATAAATTTTCAAATCACAAAAGATTAGCTATGACAGTTAATGAGTACCAAGAGGCAGCATTGACAACTGCCGTCTATCCCGAACAATTCAGAGTTATTTATCCTGCCCTCGGAATGAATGGAGAAGCAGGAGAGGTTGCCGACAAGGTTAAGAAAGTCATCCGTGATACGGTGCTTTTGGTTGACGCAAAGGGTGCTATCGTTCTTCCTGACGACAAGCGGATTGAGCTTGCAAAAGAGATTGGCGATGTGTTATGGTATTGTGCGACCCTTGCCAACGACCTCGGAATGAAGCTCGAAGATGTAGCACAGATGAATATCGATAAGCTAAAGTCTCGCCAAGAAAGAGGCAAGCTATCAGGCTCAGGAGATAATAGATAAACCAAGTTTAATAATTAAAACAATCATTATGGCAAATTGGATTGAAACGAAAGTCAGATACGAAAAGACTTTAGAGAATGGTATGCAGAAGATGGTGAACGAACCATATTTGGTTGATGCTCTCAGCTTCTCAGAAGCAGAAGCTCGTATTACCGAAGAAATCACTCCGTATATGCAGGGAGATTTCAGCGTATCAGCAGTGAAGAGAACCAATATCTCAGAGATATTTTTCAATGAAGATACCTCTGCTGATAAATACTACAAGATTAAGGCAGCGTATATATCTATCAACGAGAGAACGCTTGCAGAGAAGCGTAGTAATACAAACTATCTCGTTCAAGCAAAAGATTTGGTCGATGCGCTGAATAGCTTTCAGGCAGGAATGAAAGGAACTATGGCTGATTACGAGATAGTCAGCGTTTCAGAGACCGCAATAATGGATGTATATTCATATAAGCCTAAAGAATGAATGCTAAGCAGTTCTTCGACAGAGTAACGATAATGCGGAAGTATCAGAAAGAGTACTTCCGCACTCGTTCACAAGCAGCTCTAAAGCTAAGTAAGGCTTTGGAGCTTGAGATTGATGCAGAGATAACAAGGGTAAATGCTCTTATGGAAAAAGAGCATAAAGAACCAATTCAAAAAAATCTATTCGAGGAGGACCTGAAATGACTATATCGGATGAGAATACTTATTGCGGTGAATGCCCAATTTTCAAGCACGAAGATGCGGATGGATATGGCTTTTGCAACCTGAGCCATCGAGAGCAGAGATGTGATGATATATGCAGCTTCCTGACATTCGATTTTGATATGACAAGGGAGCAGACCGTTAAGGTGCTTCATCTTGCACAGAAATGGAGAAGAGGAAGTAAGCAGAAAATGTTGCCGCCACGCTTATTCGGATTGGCTATTGATAACGCTATAAGAGAGCTAAGAAAAATTAATAATAGTAGTAAATAAAGAAGTATAAATATATATAATAATTAAACATCGTAGATATGGCTTCATTAAATCAAGCAACGATTATTGGTTATGTGGGCGATGTGCCGAAAATATCCAATACTCAAAACGGAAGAAAGGTGGCAAGCTTTGCAATAGCGACCACAGAAAAAGGATATACCTCCAAATCAGGAGTTCAATATCCTGATAGAACCGAATGGCACAACATAGTATTGTGGGGAAATCTTGCAGAGATAGCAGAGAAATATCTGCGCAAGGGTAGTTCCGTATTCATTCAAGGGAAGATGCGCACTCGGTCTTATGATGATAAGAACGGAGTAAAGAGATATATCACTGAGATAGAGGGTGAGACTATGCAGATGCTCGACCGTAGAGCTGATAACGCTACCTCTCCTTCAATACAGAATAATGTGCAGCCTGCGTACAGCAATCAGCAGACACAAGTATCTCAGAAAGATGATGATTTGCCATTCTGATAGCGATGAGACATCAAGAGAGTATCATTCAGCAGAATTGTGTTCGATGGTTTAGGCTTCAATTTCCAAAGCTATCAAGGCTGTTATTCGCTGTGCCAAATGGAGGAGCAAGAAGACCGATAGAGGGAAAGATAATGAAAGCAGAGGGAACGCTCGCAGGTGTTTCAGACCTTATTCTACTCTATCCTTCTAAAGGCTTCCACGCTCTGTGCATTGAGATGAAAACAGAGAAAGGGAGGCAGCAGCCATCGCAAAAATTATTTCAGAGAGCAGTTGAAGAAATGGGTTATAAATACATCATATGTCGCTCATTTGAGGCATTTATGGATGAAATTAGAGCCTATTTGAAGTGAAAATTATTTTTTTATCTTAAAAGAGTGCTTTTTAGGCACTCTTTTTTGTACCTTTGTAGCAGATATATCTTTATAAATCAATTCATATATGAAAGAAGAAGAAAAAATAACTCAGGCAGTAATCGATACGAAATATATATCGATTGAGATGTCTCAGCTCGAACCTAACGAAGGTCAGCTTGATGGACTTCCTGCCAACCCTCGTGAGATTAAAAAGGAGAAGCTTGAACTCTTGAAAGAGAATATTCAGAAGTACCCCGAAATGCTCAAATTACGAGGTCTGATTGTTTATCCTATTGAAGATGGAAAATACATCATCATCGGTGGTAATATGCGTTATCAAGCGATGAGAGAGCTTGGCTTCTCTAATGCACCTTGTATCGTTATTCCGAAAGATACATCTGTAGAGCATCTAAAAGCCTATACTATACTTGACAACAACGGCTTCGGTAAATGGGATTGGGAAAGCCTTGCTAATGAATGGGAGACCTCAGAACTTGAAGATTGGGGACTTGACCTGCCTATCCAAGAGAGCGAAATCAATATGGATGAGTTCTTTGATGGCGTAGGAAACGAAGACGAAAAATCTAAAGGAGAGAAGTTGACCGTATCAATCCCTGATGAGCTTGCAGAAAAGAAAGACGAAATCAAATCTCTCATTGAAACAGCTCTATCATCCGAAGATTTCAGCGGCATCAAAGTGAAGTAATAGCCTACGGTTGGATAATTATCTAAATAGTATATAATATAATAAATATAAAACTATAGATGGTAATATAATGAAGATTTGTCTTGCCGCTCCGCTCGTTAATCATTCATTATTATGTACGGGGGGGGGTAAAACATATTGATAACCAATCGGATAACAAGATTAAGAATGTATTTCTTATGAAGATATTTCTCGCAGGAGGCATCAGTGGAAATCTAAGAGATTTTTGGTCTAAGGTTATGAAAATATATTGTGCATCCCCTCGGGACCGAGGGGAGGTGATTGAGGCTATGAAAGTATTTATTGCAGGCGACAACAATAAAAAGAAGATACTTCGAGAAAATCTATTCGGTTCTGATTTTCTTGCAGGAGAGAATGCGCTAAAAGGTATCAATGTTCTTGAGAGCTTTTATTATCTCAGAAAGAACGAGGAATTTATGACGCTTGTCAAGCACTTCGGGTCTTTCTTGCTTGATAGTGGTGCTTTCACGTTCATGTCAGGCTCTCACAAAGGAGCTATTAATTGGGATGAGTATGTCGAAGAATATGCAGCATTCATAAATCGCCATAAGGTAGAATTATTCTTTGAGCTTGATATTGATAGTGTAGTTGGGATAAAAGAGGTTGAACGGCTCAGAGAGAAACTTGAAGCTCTGACAGGAAAGAAGCCTATCCCTGTATGGCATAAAAACAGAGGGAAAGAATACTTCATACGAATGTGCGAAGAATATCCCTATGTCGCCATCGGAGGAATTGTGACGAAAGAGATACCACGAAAGATATACGAGAAAGCTTTTCCTTGGTTCATTAAGACCGCCCACGAGCATAAATGCAAGATACACGGATTGGGATATACCACTATTGCAAACTTGCATAAATACCATTTTGATAGCGTAGATAGCACAGCTTGGCTATACGGCAATCGTGGCGGCTATCTCTATAAATTCAATCCAAAGACAGGGCTGATGGAGCAAATGAGCAAAGATGGTTGCCGACTAAAATCAAGAGAAGGAGCTGTCAATAACTTCAATGAGTGGGTCAAGTTCGGAATGTATGCAGAGAAATTCCTATAACTCCGACCGCTATATAAAAAGCATTGTTTCACCAAAATTATATTGACATGAAGAATAGTTTAATCATCTTATCAGGAGGTATGGATAGCGTTACCCTCCTGCATTATCGTAAAGAGAATATAGCTCTTGCGGTCACATTCGACTATGGCAGTAATCATAACAAGAGGGAAGCCGAATACGCTGCCTATCATTGCGAGCAGCTCGGTATCGAGCATATTGTGATACCTCTTGCTTTTATTCACGACTACTTCACAAGTTCTCTCTTGCAGGGAGCAGAAGCTATTCCTGAGGGTCATTACGCAGCTGAAAATATGAAATCTACCGTTGTGCCCTTCCGAAATGGCATTATGCTTTCCATTGCTTGCGGACTTGCAGAAAGCAGAGGATTAGAAAAGGTGCTTATTGCCAACCATCACGGAGACCACGCAATCTATCCCGACTGCCGTCAGTCATTCATTAGTGCTATGGAAGCAGCTATGATGAGCGGTACTTACAAGCACGTGGGCATCGATGCTCCTTTTACAGGTATCAGTAAAACCGATATTGCTAAGATTGGCAAGAAGCTCGGTATTGATTATTCTAAAACCTATTCCTGCTACAAAGGTGGAGAGAAACATTGCGGCAAGTGCGGAACTTGCGTAGAGCGCAAGGAAGCTCTTCACGATGCAGGAATACAAGACCCGACCGAGTATGAAGAAGACTAATTCAAATCTCATCACGCTGAATGTGGTGTTCGTAGTGTGCCTTATAGTTGCCAATGTAGTAACTGCTAAGGTTATTGATACAGGATTGAGTATATCAGGAACTCCGATACTCATTCCTGGTGCGGCTCTCACTTATGCAATGACCTTTCTTTGCACAGATATTATCGGCGAGATATGGGGAAAGGAAGAAGCAAATAAAGCTGTTTGGAGAGGTTTCTTTGCTCAGATGATTGCTTTATTGCTTATCCTGCTGACGCAGTTCCTACCGCCTTATAACGAAGAAATGCAGCACTCTTATGAGATGCTTTTAGGTCAGACTCCGATGTTTGTTTTAGGTTCGCTTGTTGCGTATCTGTGTTCTCAGAAGTGGGATGTTTGGATATTCCATAAAGTGAGAGATATATTTTGCGCTGACCCTGAATTTCGATGGATATGGAATAATATATCAACCTTCACATCTCAAATCATCGATACAGCGATATATATATCAATCGCTTTCGGTTTGGGATTAGGATGGTTTTTCCAAGACGGAGGAATTAAGCTCACTCTATGTATGATACTTGGGCAATATCTGCTAAAAGCAGGATTGGCAGTTCTCGATACTCCTTTCTTCTACCTATTCACGAGAAAAAAATAAATCAATAAATAAACTTAGTTTACTATGTATTACGTATCAAAGACTATGGAGATTGCAGGATGCCATCGGCTGAACCTCTCCTATGAAAGCAAGTGCAAGAACCTGCACGGACATAATTGGATTATCACCGTCTATTGCAAAGCGAAGAAGCTCAATCAAGATGGAATGGTATTCGACTTTAAGCACGCAAAAGAGAAGATACACGGTTTTCTTGACCACGGCAACTTCAATGAGCTGCTTCCATTCAACCCTACTGCTGAGAATATCGCCCGATGGGTGACTGAACAAATTCCTGAATGCTACAAAGCTAAAGTGCAGGAGAGTGAAGGAAATATTGCTGTCTATGTTGCAGAGAAAGGAGGCAAATAATGAGAGTAAATGAAATCTTCTATTCATTGCAGGGAGAGGGAGCTTATACAGGTACAGCTTCCATCTTTATTCGGCTCTCAGGATGCAATTTATCTTGCGGATTTTGCGATACAAAGCATCAACCCTATAAAGACTATACCAAAGAAGAAATAGCTCGGGAAATCGCAGTATATGAAGCAAAGAATATTGTTTTCACAGGAGGAGAGCCATCGTTGCAGCTCGATGCCGAAACGATTGACTTCTTCCATAAGCTTGGATATTTCATTCAGGTAGAGACTAATGGAACGAGGAAGCTGCCTTATAATGTAGATTGGGTGACCTGCTCGCCTAAAGACCTGTTTTGCAAGAATGCAGAAATCAAGCAAGAAAAGATTGATGAGGTGAAGGTAGTTTTTGATGGTCTGATAGACCCTGCCAAATATCTCAATATCGAAGCAAAGCTTTATTTCTTGCAGCCTTGCGATGTTGGAGATGCTTTCTCTAATGAGCATATAATCAGTCAATGCGTAGAGTATATTCTTGCTCATCCTAAATGGACGCTCTCTTTGCAGACTCAGAAAATACTAAAAGTAAAATGATATGGAAGAAGTAATTAGACCATCGGATAATGAGGTGAGCGATGCTATCCGCACGCTTATTCGTGCTATTGGGGAAAATCCCGAACGTGAGGGACTTATCGGAACTCCTGACCGCATTATGAGAATGTGGAAAGAGATATTTAGGGGGTATGATGAAAGTCAGAAGCCTAAAATCACCACATTTGATAATGAAGAAGAGGTTTCCGATATTGTGTTCGATAGCGGAGATTATTACTCGATGTGCGAACATCATATTCTGCCGTTCTTCGGCAAGTATTATTTCGCCTATATCCCCTCTCCCAAAGGAAGAATACTCGGTATATCTAAGGTTGCGAGAGTAGTCGGATATTGCGCTGCACGATTGCAGCTTCAGGAACGGCTCGCACAAGACGTAGTGAAGATGCTTTCAGAAGCTCTCAATAACGAGGCTCTCGGTTTCGCTATTGTAATGAAAGGGAAACACTTGTGCAAGACTATGAGAGGTGTTAGAAATGACGGAAATATGTGCGTCTCTCATTTCACAGGAGTATTCCAATTCAATAGTGAGCTACGAAAGGAGTTCTATAAACTAATTGATTTGCAGAATAGAAATGGCTAAGTATAATCAGAAAAAAATCAAGCAATGCGAAGAATGGGTCGCAGAGAATGGTTTGATGGAGTATGGAGGAGCTTTAATGAAAGACTTCTGCAAGCATATGGACATCGACTATAAGACCTATAAAACGTGGCTCGAAAGAGAAGAGTTCAGGGAAGCTATTGAGAGGGGCAAAGAAACCTTTAAGTCAAAGCTGACCTATGAGCTTTCTGTGTCTTTATCGCAAGCTGCCAAAGGTGGTGAATATACTAAGATTAAGAAGCACAAGGAATATCGCTCAAATCAAGACGGTACAAGAGGGCAACTTGTGAAGATGGTAGAGGATGAAGAAAAGGTGGTAGTGCCTCCTAATGTAGGTGCTGCCATCTTCCTGCTTACTAATCTTGACCCCGAACACTATCAGAATAGGCAGAAGAGCGACATCGTATTAAAGAAAGATGAAGAGAAAGAAATGACCCTTGAAGAGATTAACGCAGAAATTGCAAGGCTCGAAAAATTGGATGCCGATAATCAATGAAATCGAATGAAATCGAGATAAAGAAAAGAATAATGAAGTTGAAGCAAGAGAAGCTGCGTCTCGAAGCTCCAACGACATTTTCGTGTTTTCTCGGTTATAGTAATCCAAAGTATGATTTGGAGTGGTTTCATAAGATAATCGCAGACCATTGTCAACAGCTATTAGAGGGGAAGATAAAGAACTTAATGGTATTTATGCCACCACAGCACGGAAAGTCAGAAATCATATCAAGAAACTTCCCTGCGTGGGCTTTCGGAAAAGACCCCGACTTGAAGATAGCAGGATGCTCCTATTCTTCCGACCTCGCACAGCAATTCTCTCGGTCTATACAGCGAACCATAGATAGTAAAGAATATCAAGCGATATTTCCGAATACTTATCTCAATGGGTCTAATGTGAGGACTGATACCAAAGGTTATCTGAGAAATGTTGATTTATTCGAGATGGTAGGTCATAGAGGCTTCTATAAAGCGGTCGGTGTATGCGGTTCTCTAACAGGTACTCCTGTAGATATTGCTATCATTGATGACCCTGTAAAGGATGCTACAGAAGCCTATTCTCCTATCTATCGGCAGCGTGTTTGGGATTGGTATAATACCGTTCTGACTACTCGTCTGCACAACGATAGCAAGCAGCTCTTCATTATGACTCGATGGCACGAAGATGACCTCGCAGGAAGAATACTTAAATTAGAGCCTCAGGATTGGACTATACTATCTATCCCTGCTATCTGTGAGCAAGAGAATGACGGAGGAATAAGCAAGAGGCATATAGGAGACGCACTGTGGCCGCAACGACATTCTTTGAAGAAGCTGATGAAGCAGAAAGAGCGTGCTCCTCGTGAGTTCTCTGCTCTGTATCAGCAGCATCCGACAATAGAGGGTGGTAATATCGTCAAGCGTGATTGGTTCCCGACAATCTCAATGGCAGACTTTAGAGCATTGCGCTTTCAAGAGCCGATGCACTTCTATCTCGATACTGCCTATAACAAGAAGAAGAAAGGGCAAGATAATGACCCAAGCGGTATTATTGCAGCCTGCAAGATTGGGAGATATATCTATATCTACAATGCTCAGAAGGTGTATAAAGAGATGCCCGACCTATTGCGCTTCCTGCCTGAATATATGGCAGCACACGAAGGAAATTCAGAGAGCAAGCTGAATATCGAGCCGAAAGCCAATGGTATAAGCGTTGTTCAGATGCTCAAAGAATGTACCGACCTCAATGTTAAGGAGACACCAACTCCAACCGATGATAAAGAAGTTAGATTAAGAGTTGTTTCTCCTCGATGCGAATGCGGAAGAGTGATACTCGTTGAAGGCTCGTGGAATGATGATTTCCTTGATGAGATTTGTGGCTTCCCTGCAATGCCTCACGATGAGTATGTAGATATTCTCGGATATGCTATAAATGACCTATACGAAGAGGATAGCGATATTGATTTTGATAACCTCGATAAAGCGTATTTTGGATTAGGATAACTTAAATTTTGAAATATATGATATTAATTGATTTGTTTCGCAATTATGTGAATGCTCTCGTTGGAAAGAACCAAGAGTTTGAGCAATTATTGGCTGCTAAGGATATTTCCGCAGTCAAAGATAAGATGTGCAATCAGGAGAAAAAAATCTTCGATGCCCTGAGCGAGTATGATACATTCTCTCACGAAGTGATGAAGCGAGAGGATAAGATAATTACAGATAAGAAAGGCAAGTTCCTGCGAACAGAGAAAGTATGGAAGCTGCCTATTCCCTATCCTGTTTATATCAATGAAATTGCGCTTGTTTTCCTATACGGCAGACCTATTAAATGGGTTCAGCAGTCAGAAGGAACAGATAAGGCATTTGATGCGTTCCTGAATGTTATCAAGCGCACAAGATTTGATAGTAAGATAAGGCAGTGCAAGCGTCTTGCAGGAGCAGAAACAGAGAGTGCTATGCTCTTCCGAGTATTCCGTGATGATGATGGCAAGCCTGATGTGCAGATACGAGTTCTCGCTCGAAGCAAAGGAGATGAAATCTATGTAAGATGGGACCAATATGAGAATATCATATCTATTGGATGGGGATATTATGTGAAAGAAGAAAAGGATAATGTGGTTTATCATTTTGATATTTTCACCAAGCAGACCATCTATCGTTGTGCTAAGAGGAGTCTCGGATGGGAAGTCAACGAAGAGCAGAATTTCATTGGTAAGATACCTATCATACTCTTTCAGCAGGAAAAGGAATGGAAGGGTGTCGAGCCTCTTATTCATCGTGAAGAGTTTATAGCTTCTCGAACAGCAGATACGAATGACTACTTCTCTGACCCTATCGCTATAATGAGCGCAGAGATAATCAAGAATATGCCTGAGAAGAAAGAGGCTGCTAAGATGCTTATCACAAATGATAAAGATGGAGTGGATAAAGCAGCAAAGTATCTTACTTGGGATAGTGCACCACAATCGAAGAAAGACGAAATCGAATGGCTGCACACTCAAATTCTGCAAAAGACCTTCACCCCGAATATCACTACCGATACTCTCAAATCCGTTTCTCAGCTCTCTGCAAAAGCTCTCCGTACTGTGATGATGCTTGCAGACATCAAGGCTTCTAAACATAAGGAAACACACGATGAGCTGTTAGATAGAACAGCATCTCTGATTACGGCTATCATCGCAAATGTGCTTGATGTATCATTGAGCGGTGAATGTGAAAGTCTTGAAATCGGTCACGAGTTCCAAGAGCCGTTTGGAGATGATATTGCTGATAGCTTGACCAATATCGTTAAGGCTGTAGATGCAGGAATTATCTCTACAGAAGGTGCGATTGAACTTAATCCGCTCGTGAAAGATGTCGCTCGTGAGAAACAGAGATTAGCGCAAGAGCAGGAAGAGCGTCAGCAGCAGCAAATGAGTATCTTCGGCACTCCTGATGGAAGCGAGGGCGCAGGAAGTGCGTCAGATGGCGATGAAGAGGAGGAAGATGAAGAAGATACCAAGAAGCAGAAAAAAACGCAGGAAACGCAAGGAAAAGCATAAAATACGCAATGTTTGAATGAAGAAGCAAGATGCAAAATCAGAAATCGCAAAGCGAATAGCAAGAACAGAGGCTTATGCGGAGAAAGTGAGGCAGCAGTTCGCTCTTACGGTGAACGAAATCCTCGCTCTGAATAAGAGTATGCCAACCCTTGATGAAGGAGTGATGTTCTCTTTTGATGACCAAAGTATGAAGGTGCAAAAGCAGGTAGAGGAGCTTTTGCGTCAGCTTCATTCTGTCGCTACGATGGCAATCAAAAAGGGCATCACTCTCGAATGGGAGCAGGCGAATATCGAATGTGATAAGCTCGTGCAATCGTGCTTCGGGAAAAAGGTGCTTTCTTCTCCTGAGTTTGCAGCGTGGACGCAAAGTAATGAGAACGCTCGTGATGCTTTTATAGCTCGCTCTGATAATGGTCTGAACCTATCAGATAGAGTTTGGCAGAGCGTTAGACAGCTACGTGATGAGATGGAAGTTGCAATGACCGTTGCCATTGGTGAGGGTGATAGTGCAGCCTCTATGTCAAGAAAGGTTCGTGAGTATCTTAATGAGCCTGATTTGATGTTTAGGAGATTTCGCTATAAAGATGCAGAGACAGGAGAATGGAAGAGGAAGTGGAAGAAGCGTATCAAAGATGAAACCACAGGGAAATATAAATGGATAGACTATAATCGTGATGATTATAAAACAGGTGCAGGAGTTTATAAATCTTCTGC
>SFVX01000014.1 GCA_004561445.1 bacterium
CACCACATTTTTAAGCGAGAACCGTATCTGCTACCAGTACAGCCGCAGGAAAGACGGCAGGCGGATTGCCCTTGCAAGGAGGGCGGGTGACAGCGGTGATGGTGGTGACAGCGATATTAGGATACCCCCCTGTTACTGTCATTGACGCTTAAAGCCATGTAAAGCTGGCGGCTCTGCCCTGCGGGTGACAGCAGTGACGGTGGTGACAGTGATTTTAGGATACCCTGCCGCTGTCATCCCTACGGGAGAACACCCCGTAAACGCAAAATGCAGGCGTGAGATTTACTCGCCCTTTTCGGTCGTGTAAAACCACCCCTGCGGTCAGAAAAATCATTCCGATTTTTCCGACTGCGTTTACAGGGTGTAACACACTACACTTTGCCCTGCAAAGTCGTGTGCCAGACGTTCCCTCTGGACTCCCTTAAGGCAGGGCTGTGCCCTGCTATCCTACGCCTTACGGCTTCGGATAAAAGAATGGCGGCATGACGGTGACGGCTCTTGCGAGGGGGGTATCCCAAAAACACCGTCATCATCGACATGACCGTCATGCAGGGGGTGAGGGTGACAGTTGCGGCAGTCGGCAGGGGGTATCCCAAAACTGCTGTCACCACCGTCACCGCTGTCACCCCAAAGGACGGTCACCCGCCGAAAGAAAGGAGGAATCCGCCTATGCCTTATGCAATCCTGCGTTTCCAGAAACGAAAAGCGGGCGGCGTTGCGGCTTGTGAACGCCACAACGAGCGGAAGAAAGAAGCCTACAAAAGCAACCCAGATATAGATATGGAACGCTCTAAAAACAATTACCATCTCATAGCACCACCAAAGTACACCTACAAGAAAGAGATTAACCGCATGGTAGCCGAAGCGGGGTGCAGGACAAGGAAAGACAGCGTGATGATGGTGGAAACGCTCATCACAGCTTCACCAGAATTTATGAACCAGTTACCGCCCGAAGAACAAAAAGCGTATTTCCAGACGGCTCTTGACTTCATTTCGGAGCGTGTTGGAAAGCAGAATATCCTCTCCGCTGTCGTCCATATGGACGAGAGAACGCCCCATATGCACCTCTGCTTTGTGCCGATTACGCCAGACAATAAGCTGTCAGCGAAAGCTATCTTAGGCAACCAGAAATCATTATCCGAGTGGCAGACCGCCTACCATGAGCGGATGTCCTCACGGTGGAATCAGCTTGAACGGGGGCAGTCCTCAATGGAAACCAAGCGGAAACACGTCCCCACATGGCTCTATAAATTAGGCGGCAGGCTTGATAAACAGTATGAAGAAATCGTGTCTGCCCTATCCGACATCAACGCCTTTAACGCAGGGAAGAAAAGGGATAAAGCGTTAGATTTACTCTCTGCATGGCTGCCAGACGTGGAGAAATTCTCTAAGGAAATCGGGAAACAGCAGGCGTATATCGACAGTTTGAAAGAGAGAATTGGGCAGGAATCAGACTATGCGGGGCGTATGCGTGATGAAAAGTACGAGCAGGAACTAAAGGTGCAGAAAGCGAATCAGAAGATATTTGAATTGCAGAGAACCAACGAGCAGATGGGGCGGCTGCTGTCAAAAATACCGCCCGAAGTGTTGGAAGAATTGCAGAAAAATCATAGAAGCAGAGCGAAAGAAAGGTAGATATGTGAATGAAGAAACAGGATTTTAAGGTGTTAAAGACCAAAGACTTGTACCCGTTCCCCGACAATCCGTTTCATGTGGCAGAAGATGAAACACTGTCAGAGTTAGCGGAAAGCATCAAGGAATTTGGCATTGTCACGCCGATAATCACACGCCCGAAAGAGGACGGGGACGGTTATGAAGTGATTGCAGGACAGCGGCGTGTCCGTGCTTCTGAACTTGCAGGGATAAATACCGTGCCTGCGTTTGTCCTGCCCTTAGACCGTGACCGAGCCATCATCACCCTTGTAGACAGCAATTTGCAGCGTGAGAATATCCTGCCATCGGAGCGGGCGTTTGCTTACAAGATGAAATCCGAAGCCATGAAGCGGCAGGGTTTCCGCACAGACTTAACCTCGTCACAAGTTGTGACGAAGTTGCGGACGGACGACAAGGTGGCACAGGGCTTCGGCGTGGGCAGGATGACCGTGCAGCGTTTTATCCGCCTGACGGAACTGATACCGCCGATTTTGCAGATGGTGGACGAGGGGAAAATCGCCCTCACGCCTGCGGTGGAACTGTCCTTCTTGAAGAAAGACGAGCAGGAAAACCTCTTTGCCACGATGGAGAGCGAAGAAGCAACGCCCTCACTCTCACAGGCACAGCGGATGAAACAGTTAAGCCAGAGCGGGCGGCTTGACATGGATACGATATTTGCGATTATGACGGAGGAAAAGGGCAACCAGAAAGAAACCTTGAAAATCAACACAAGCAAGCTGAAAAAATACTTTCCGAAGAACACAACGCCGAAGCAGATGGAGGAAACCATCATCAAACTTTTGGAGCGTGAGTTGCAGAGGAAACGCAACCGTGACAGCCGCTAATCTTCTTTTTTCGGGAAGTAAATACAGAGAGTTGAGGTATGGAGAATGAGAGAAATCCAGTATGAAATCGTAAAGGAAATCGCAGTATTGTCTACGGGCGACAGTGGCTACACAAAGGAAATCAATCTCATTTCATGGAATGGGAAAGAGCCGAAGTATGACATCCGCAGCTTTTCCCCGAACCGTGAAAAGTGCGGCAAGGGAATCACGCTGAACGCTGATGAAGCGGCGGCACTCCTTAAAGCATTACAGAAAGAATTAAACAGCGAGGATTAATGGTATCTGATTGGCAGGGCGGGGACATTTCCAAACTCTTCCCTGCCCTGTCTGGAAAGGAAGATTTAAGTATGGGCGAGGATAAGAAAGCAGATAAAAAGAGAAAGCGTATCGTGCCAAAAGCACCAGTGCAGATGATAATCAGCCGTGAATATGTCGGCACACAGACCGTTACAGAAGCGTTTGTCCCGATTATCTCCGAGGATATTCGGAAGAAGATTGCCGAGGGCGACACCTTCGACAATGAGGGGCTGTCCGCTTAGAATGTACGCAAGGAATCAAAGAAGAAAAGAAAATCTATTTAGTCGGCATTTATTGCCGCTTATCTAAAGACGATGGTACGGATAACGAGAGTGCGAGCATTGCGACACAGAAATCCATCCTCACGGATTATGTGAAAAAGCAGGGATGGCACATAGCAAAAACGTATGTGGACGATGGTTATTCTGGTACAAATTTCCAAAGACCAAGTTTCCAGAATATGATAAAAGACATTGAAAGCGGTCTGATAAACTGCGTGATTACGAAAGATTTATCCCGTCTGGGGAGAAACTATCTTGATTGTGGGTTATATCTGGAAGTTTTCTTCCCAGAGCATAACGTGAGGTATATAGCGGTCAATGACGGCGTAGATACCTTGAATAAATCTGCTATGGACATCACGCCTTTCCGCAACATTTTAAACGAAATGTATGCCGCTGACATATCTGTTAAGATAAAATCGGCATATCGGGCGAGGTTTCAACAGGGGAAATTCATGGGAACTACCGCCCCTTATGGCTATATCAAAGACCCTGCCGACCACAACCATCTGCTGATAGATGATAAAGTGGCACATGTTGTAAAAGAGATATTCGACCTTGCATTAAAAGGGAATGGAGTTGCCAAAATTTGCAGACATCTTAATAAACAGCATATCCTACGCCCTGCCGCTTATGCGGCGGAGCGTGGCGAAACAGGCTTTGAACGTCATTTTGAGGGGAACGAGGACAAACGCTATATTTGGAGTGGGAACAGCGTGAGGAGCATTTTAAGAAGCCCGATATATGCGGGAAATCTTGTAGGCTACAAACGGATTGCCGCCAATATGAAAAGCAAGAAACGCCCCTCTAAGCTGCCCGAAGAATGGGAAGTGATACCCAATACCCATGAGGGAATAGTCACGCAGGAGGAATTTGATATTGTCCAACAGCTTATTACAAGTCGTAGGCTTCCACAGAACAAGGGAGGATTTGTAAATATTTTTGCAGGCGTTATCAAGTGTGTGGACTGCGGATGTGCTCTGCGGGCAATGAACGTACACAGGAGGAAACGCCCAGAGATTATCGACTGTGTACAGTATTCATGTAATAATTATGCAAGAAACGGAAGAAGCGAGTGTAGTGCCCACAATATAGAAGCAAGGGATTTATTCAATGCCGTTCTTGCCGACATCAACTGTTTTGCGGATATGGCAGTGAATGATGAAAAGGCGGTCAGGGCCATAGAAAAGCGGCTCACGGAAACAGACCAGAGCAGGGCGAAAGCATTAGAGAAAGAACGTAAGAAGCTGAACAAACGCCTTGCGGAACTGGACAGGCTGTTTTCCTCTCTCTACGAGGATAAGGTCATGGAGCGTATTACCGAGCGGAATTTTGAGATGATGTCGGGGAAATACCAGAAAGAGCAGCTTGAAATTGAAGCAAGGCTGAAAGAGGTGACGGAAACTCTTAATGAAAGCTACGAGAAATCACGGGGAATCCGTGACTTCCTCGCCCTTATCCGAAATTATCAAGGCTTAAAAGAACTGGATGCAACAGTTATAAACGCACTCATAGACAAGATACTTGTTTCGGAGCGTGAGAAGATGGCAGACGGAACAGTGAAGCAGGAAATCAAGATTTACTATAAATTCATCGGCTTTGTCGATGAATTACATATCATACCTACAAAACGGTGGGCAGCAATGCCCGCTAAAAATTGTACGGTGTGCGGCGTTGAATATGTCCCGGGCTCTGGTGCATCAAGGTATTGTCCTGCTTGTGCCAAGAAGATACGGAGGGAGAAATCAAACGAGAGCAAACGCAGGAGCAGAGAACAGAAAAGGATAGCATGTATGAACTGTCCGCAAAAAATGACCGACTGATATTGAACAGCAGGAAGGGCGTATTTTGCGACAGGGCAATCTTAATCCAAAGGTCAAGATTTTCCGCTATGTGACGGAAGGAACCTTTGATAGTTATTCGTGGCAGCTCATTGAGAACAAGCAGAAATTCATCGGTCAGATCATGACAAGCAAATCTCCGGTACGTTCCTGTGAGGATGTGGATGAAGCAGCACTTACTTATGCGGAGGTCAAGGCTCTGGCAACAGGAAATCCTTACATCAAGGAGAAGATGGACCTCGATATTCAGGTTTCAAAACTGAAACTTATGAAAGCAAACCATACCAGTCAGAAATACCGACTGGAGGACAACATCGCAAAGCATTATCCCCAGCAGATTACAATTTTAAAGGAGCGTATCAGCGGGATGCAGGCAGACATTCAGGCTGCGAAAGCCAACCTTCCGGTGGATAAAGAGCAGTTTTCCATGAAAGTGGGGGACAAGCTCTATACGGATAAAAAAGAAGCCGGAACAGCCCTTGTGGAGATGTGCAAAGAAATAAAAACAGTCAATGCCCCTGCGGTCATTGGTGAATATGCAGGTTTTAAGATGGCAGTATCTTTTGATGCGTTCAACCACAAATTTGTGATGAACCTGAAAGGTCAGCTTTCCCACAATCTGGAAGTCGGTTCAGACCCGATTGGAAATATTGCCCGTATCAACCATGCACTGGAATCCATGCCAAAGCAACTCATGGAAGCACAGACAAAACTTGAAACTGTGGAGCATCAGCTTGAAACCGCAAAGGTGGAGGTAACCAAGCCTTTTGCGCAGGAAGCGGAGCTTGCAGAGAAGTTAGAGCGTCTGTCTGCATTAAATGCCCTGCTTAACATGGATGAAAAGGGCAATGATGGGATTGATATGGATGATGAGCCGGAAGCTCCAAAGAGCGAAAAAGAGGTTGCAGACCGTCCAGCGAAGAATATTCCGATTGCAGAGAAAGCAGTGGGTACAGAGCAGGATAAGGGCATCAGACAGTATGCGGATGCACCTGCAGAAAGAGTGTCCCTGAAGGCGAAGTTGGAGGTGATGAAAGCAAAGGTTGCCGGAGGAGATACAGAAAAGCCTATGCCACAAAAGGCAAGGGGAAAAGAAGAAACCTTATAAAAAATTTGAAGTTTTTTATTTTTATTCCCAACTTTATTCCCAACATGTTATAATTATTTTGGTTGGGAATAAAAGTTGGGTAAAGGAGCATACTAATGGATATTAAACAAATTGTTTTAGATTTATGTGCCTTAAGTGATGAACAGGAATGGTTTGAATTTAAGGAAAACTGGTTTCAGCCTGAGGCATTAGGCGAATATGTATCTGCCCTGTCAAATGCGGCGGCTTTTCATTATAAAAAATATGCGTATTTCATTTGGGGAGTAAATGATAAAACTCATGAAATTGTAGGAACAACATTTAACCAGTATTGTGAATATAACAAGGAACCGTATCAGAATTATCTTGCGAGAAATCTGTCACCAAGCATAAATTTTAGTTTTGAAGAAACAGAAATTTATGGAAAGAGAGTCGTTGGTTTGGTAATTCCTGCGGCAACCGAAATTCCTACGGCATTTAAAGAAAAGAGGTTTTTAAGGATAGGATCATCAAAATGTAATATGAAAGATTACCCTAAGAGAGAAATTGAACTTTTCAAAATACTTGATGGAAGAACGGAAACGATAGAAACGGTACCGGCGAAGTATCAGGACCTTACATTTCAAAAACTCTTTGGATATTATGGTTCAAAAGGGATTGTTTTAAATCAAAAGACGTTTATTAAGAACTTGGG
>SFVX01000015.1 GCA_004561445.1 bacterium
GCGCCCGGTCTACGGTCAGGCCGTTGTCCGGCCCGTCCCGCGGGTCAAAGCTGATGATGTAGTGGTGGCTTTTCACATCTTCCCGCCGCTGGTTTTTCTCATAGCGGAGATTGGCCCGCATACACGCAACGGCAAAATCCTCCCCGCCGCAGTTCAGCGTAGACAGCCGGTAGTCCTCGCGGGGGATAAGCCTGCCGGTTTCATCAAGGACGGGCTTCATGGTAAATTCGTCATGCTCAAAGAGCAGGTATTGTTCGGCGGCTCCGTAGTCGGCGTTTTTAGAGTTGATATGTTTGAGTGTTGCCAACCGCGTCACCTACTTTCTTTAAGACTTCATACTTGAGGGCGGCAAGGTCGGCTATGGCGGCGCGTACCTCGCCGGACAACGCATGATAGGGCGCGCCGTACTCGTTCAGATACCGGGCAATCTGGTTGAGGTTGCCGCCGATCCTGCCGTACTCGGCTGCGAGCTTCCCGACAGCGGAGAGCAGTTCGTCATTGACCGACGACACATGGAGTACGGGGCGTATGGTGGTACGCCGGATCGCCTGCCGGAGAAATTCCGACTGGCTGATACCATAGGGCGCAAGCCGCGCTGTGAAGTCGGCGTATTCATCTTCGGTCAGCCGGGTTTTCACAACGCGGCTGCGGTGGGGTGTGTTGTATTTTTTTCGCATGGTCGTGACCTCCTTTCTTGCCGCATGAGCGCGGCGGGGATAAGCGGCGCAAGCCGCATAGCAGGGTTTGGGGAAGGCACTCCCCAACAAGTTTCCCGCGAGGGGCAAAACCGCAGAATTGCGGATTTTGGCACCGTGGTAGAAACTTGAGCGAACAGGGCGGGGCTTTCAGCCCGCTGTTCGCTGCCTTTTTTCTTTCGCCAATATTACTCCGCAGAGGGGCTTTGCTACCCGCTGGCTGCGCTATTTTTCTTTTCCGCTAAAGATACATTTGAAAAGCCGTCAGCTACCCGCTGGACAGAGATTTTTCAAAATTTCTTTTGCCTTAGTAATCCGGGAACGGGGATTTTGGCAACCGGCGGGACAGAAAAATTTTGCTTTCACTTCCTACAACGGAGAGATTTTGAAAATGCCAAATATCCGGGCGGGAAAATTTCTCCCCTCATTTACTACTACAACCGGCAGGGGGCAAAATGGCCGGGAGCCAGAACGGGCAACAAAAAAAGCAGCAAATCTTTTTCAGACTTACTGCTTTCGCTGGTCGCCGGTGGCGGCTGGTATTCAGTTTTGAAAGTTTAGGGCTGGCTGGTATGACGATAACGCGTTTAGCAAATAAAAACTTCTCATCTCAAATCAAAAAGAATACTTTCATAGTCCTTTACAAAATACTTTATATTTGTGCGTCCTTTCTGAATAATTGTGTGGCCTTCCGCTTCCAACTTTTCCTTTTGTGCCTCTACACCGCCGGGATATTTTGCGTTCAATTCCCCGTTTGCCTTTAAGGTTCGCCAATACGGGGTTTCATCTTCAGAACGCTGGTAACTCGCCCATGCTGCAATAGATACAAAAATCCCGGCTGTAATAGGCTCTGTGAAATCCGCTCCATTCAGTTTAGCAAAATATTCACGGATTTTTCCGACAGTGATTACTTTGCCATAAGGAATTAGTTTCATCACTTTATCATATTCGATTGGTGGGGCAAAATACATTCTGCTTCCGCCATATTTCTCAATGCTTTTCTGGTCGGTAATAATCTGAAATTTAGGCATATCCTTGCTATCATGTAGCATGGCATTAAAATCTTTTTTATCTTCATTCGCCATCTCTCAACACCTCCTGCCTTAATTATAGTGGAGCAGATTATTCCATGCAATGAGACGGTTTGAAAATCAGCTTGATTTTTTTCTTGTCTGACATTGGATATAACTCAACGGTCAAAGCGAAATTTGAACAGCGCGGCAATGAGCCGCTGCTTCACATAGTCCTCCACCTCGGAGTTGACCTGTCCGTTTATTTTGGAGAAGTAGCGGATATATCCGGCGTAGTGGGAAAGAACCGTGTCGATTGCGTCCGGGTCGCCCTCATGGGCTTTAACGATTGTTTCATAGGGGAGAAGTTTACTCATGGTCGTTTCCCTCCATGAGCTGGCTGGAGAGGACAGAATGAATGTCATTTGAGTACGTCCGTTCTCGGAAACATATCCACTTCGCTTTTGGCACTATCGGTATACGGGAACATATCCAATCTCTCTCTGGAATGTATACCATACTTTTAAAAGGCAGAATAGCATTTTAACTTATGCTACCCTACCTATAACTAAACATTTACAGTTGCATGTGGCCTATTGTTTTTAGCCGTTAAATATTTTATAACTATTAAATAGCGATACAAATTGTTCGAAACTAATATTGTTTATATCATATATTCTCGCATGTTTTAAAGCTTTATTAAATTGATTTTTTGTAAACAGTTTTTCATACTCTTTGTTAACCCATTTCATTACAAAAGTTTCATATTTTTTTCTCTCTTTAAATGCCATTTTTGCTGGCTTTCTTTTTAATACAATTAATGCGCTATCCACTTTAGGTTTTGGATGGAAATAATACCTAGGAATTTTTGCTAATATAGAAATATCTACCTCTGCCATTAACAGCAATGCTAGTGATCTGTTTGTATCTAATAACCTTTTAGCAAAACCATATTCCACTATTAAATAACTTATTGTGGCTGAACTTTCAAAAACAATTTTTCGAATTATATTTGTGCTTATGTTGTAAGGTATGCTGCCAAATATTTTATATGGATTGTGGCTAGGAAATGTAAATTTCAGTATATCATCATTTACTATTTGATAGTTAGGATAATTTAAGAGCTTATTACGAGTTACCTCACATAATTTAGAATCAATTTCTATCGCCGTAACAAAATTACATCTCTTTACCAATTCAGCAGTAAAATGACCTTTCCCTGCACCTATTTCAAAGATGTTATCTTTTTCATCTAAACTTATGCAATTCATTATTTTTTCTATGTGATATTTTGAAGTAATAAAATTTTGACTATCTTTTATATTTACTTTGTTCATTATAACCTCTCCTTAAAGGTAAGCGCCTAATATAAGGGTATCTGTTCGCTTGGTCATATATTTGCCATAATAGTAGTAATCACATATGCCAGCATTTTACTCTATGATCCGGCGCTAGGATCTAGCAGTAAGCAAGCATTTTACTACAATTATGGAGGTTACATTTATGCAGACAGAAAGACGAACTGCCGATGAGCAATACCGGCTCATCATGGAATGTCGCAGCAGCGGACTAAGCGATTTTCAGTGGTGCAACGAGCACGGGATCAAACCCGGTACATTCTACAACTGGGTCAAGCGGCTTCGCAAAAAATCCTGCTATGATATTCCGCCGGCAACAGGCCGGGGAGGCTATAAGCCTTCGGAACAACAGGATGTTGTCAAACTTGAAATCGTTGACCAGCCTGTTCTGCACGAAGAGACACCACAGCTTTTAAGCGTGCTTCCGGATCATACGGATACAAACTGTATGGAAGCAACTGCTGAGATCAAACTCGGCTCCGCCCTGATCAGGATTTCAAATGATATAGATCCGGCACTTTTAGCACAGATCATCCGGTCTGTGGGAGGTGCATCATGCTAGGCGACATTACAGCTGCAACAGATATTTATATCATTTGTGGCTACACCGATATGAGAAAATCAATCGATGGTCTGTGCGCCATCATCAGAGACCAGCTTCACTTTGAACCGGAGCATACCACCGCGCTCTACCTTTTCTGCGGCAGACGCAATGACAGGATAAAGGCACTCCTTCATGAGAATGACGGTTTTGTGCTTTTATATAAACGCCTCGATCATAACACCGGAAAATACCGGTGGCCACGTAACCGTGACGAGGTGAAAACCATTACATGGAGGCAGTTTGACTGGCTCATGTCCGGTCTTGAGATCGAGCAGCCAAAGGCAATAAAAAGTGCCTGAAACGCTTGATTTTTCTAGGCTTTTGCACCTGTTTATGGTACAATAGAAGTATCAAAAAACGGAGCAGAAGACCATGCCTTCAGGAGTAAAAGATATCCAGCTCTTAGAGCTTAAGGATACAATCTCACAACTGAATAAAACAATCAGCACTCAGAACGAACTCATAAGTTCATTGCAGAAGATGCTGGAAGAACGCAATGCGAAGGACAGTGAAAAAGACCTTCTGATCGCGAATCTCCAGTCTCAGCTTGCGTATCTTAAGAACAAGGTCTTTGGCTCAACCAGTGAAATACGCCATGACCAGCTGGACGGACAGCTGAATCTGTTCGGTACACCCGTCGGTGATGAAAAGCCTGCGGAAGTGATCGAACCGGAAGTGATCAGCGTCAAGGGGTATACCAAAGAGCGGAAACCCAAGGCAACCTATGATGA
>SFVX01000016.1 GCA_004561445.1 bacterium
ATTATCTCATAGACAGTATGGCCGCACAGATGGGCACAGAAGAAGCCGAAGCTGCCACAGATTATATCGTTGGGCAGCTGCTGCACCAGCTACACGGACGGCGGCTCGTCAGCTATACCGGCATCCTCCGCAAGGCCCAGCAGGCGCTCAGGCTCAGCAACCCCGAGGAGGGACCGCTTACAGATACAGTCCGGGGCGATGTGGCCCAGGCGATTAAAAAATACCACTGGAATGCAGGCCTGGGGCGGTATGTCCCCGGCTCATAAAAGGAGAGGATCACATGCACAACCCAATTCCCATAATGCCAGGGGCCGCCCTGGTGCAGCTGCTGGGGCCGGCCGAAACCATAGCATCCCTGGTTGATGCCCTGGACGGTCTGCCCGGTTGGGTGATATCCTCAGATATCACCCGAGAGCGCAGCCTGATATACGATCAGGCTGCACTCATTTTGGCACACACACCCGAAACCGTTGACAACATCTCGCGCTGTTGCACAGACAAGGATTTACAATCCTGATACCATGAACATAGGGGCTTTGCCTTAATATCTCGGCGGCAGACATGAGAGCCGCGAGGACATAACCGGGCATGGCAGCCAGCGGAAAGGATACGCATGAACCCCCTCCACCTAGGTGGAGGGGGTTTGTGTTTTACATCGGACTCTGTATTTAGATTAAACTTAACATATATATTATGCTCAAAAAACGGAAAGTTTGAGGCTTAAACAGAAAATAAGGGGGGATAGCATCAGGACAGAATGGATTGATGATAAGCACCTAGACCTAGTCCTCGCCCTACTTATGCCACAGAACCGGCTCATTATGCAGCTGTGCATTCACTCGGGCCTGCGGGTAGGTGATGTGGTTGCCCTTCGCACGGAGCAGCTTAAGCCGCGGCTGACCATCCGGGAGCAGAAAACGGGGAAGTCCAGGCGGATCACTATACCGGCGCGACTGCTGCGGGATATCCAGGCACAGGCGGGGGAGGTCTGGGCATTCCCAGGGAAACAAGGGAGCAGTGCCGGGCACAAGACCAGGCAGGCAGTCTGGGCCGATGTCAAGCGCGCCGCAAAAGCGGCACGCCTGCCCGGAAACATCGGAACTCATTCCGCCCGGAAAGTGTACGCCGTTAGGAAGATGCAGCGCACGGGCGACCTGGCAGCCGTGCAACGAGCGCTGAACCACAGCGACCCTGCAGTAACGATGATCTACGCAATGGCAGATCACCTGGCAGAGAGAACGGGGCCTGGTAGGCTCTCTAAGCCACGTTAACCGCATCGCAGATCAGAGGGCGCAGGAATCCCTTTAGGGATTCCGATTGCCCGTGCAAATCATCAGACGGCCTTGTACCGGCACCTATCGACACGGGACAACCTGGCAAGGCCACAACCAGCGGAGGGGATCAGCCGCCCACGCACCCCTCCCAACCATGCCCCCCCGGGGCCAACGAAAGGAGAGCACATGCAGAGGGAAAGATACGGACGCCTTGAGTATAGCAAAGCCGAAGATGTGTGGCAGCTGGTGGACGCATTCGGCGAGGGAAGGATAACCGTCAGCGAGGGCCAGCCAATAACCATTGGACACCTCATGGGGCACACTATCAGAGCGGTAGCCTACAGGGACCAAGACGGGAGTTGGGGCTGGTGCATCAGCAAACTGCCCCGCATCAAACCCCCTTTCGATGGGGTAGTAAGCATAAGGGAGCAGTAACGCCCTATCGGATGTGGCTGCTGCCATGATTGGTTGCCACGCTCTGCCGGAAAGGCGTTGCCTTGCCTGGAGGTTGTGCCGCACTTCGCGGGGGTGCCAGCTGCTGCGGGCGGCACATGCTCCGCCGCCCGCAGCAGCTGCCACCCCACTTGTCGCGCGGTTTCTTTGTGCCCGGCAGGGGCCGGGCACAAAGAGAGCTGCGGTATGCGGGCACCCCATCGGCAATCCGCCCAATAAATTGGGCGGGTTGCCTGCCCGCCCGGGCCGCGCTCTCGCCTTTGGGCCGGGGGCCGCTGGGATGCGGCCCCCTCGAATTTTAGCAGGGGGCGCAAGGGCCGGGGGCCGCCAAAGGCGGGGCCTTGCGGCCCCCTTGCGCTCCCCTGCAATGCCCGTCTCGGGACGATCGTGGTAATCGGCCCAAAACACGTCCCCCGGGGTAGGCCCTGCCTCGTGTCCTCCGCTCTACCGCCCCCCGGTTTTGGGCTTGGCGGCCCTCCCTGGGAGCGGCAAGGGTGGGGGGCTTTGGGTGGTTTGCTCGCCCCTTGGCTGTGCTGCCGTGTGCCTTTGTGCCCGTTCGGGCGTTGTTGTGGTTTGGCCCCCCTTGCCGCCCCAGCCGCTTCTTTTCGCGTGGCTGTGCTGCCCTTCGGGTGGGGCCGGGGGCCTGGCCGGGAAGGGTGGGCACTTGCCCACCCTCCGCAATGCTGGCACAGCCCCGCAGCAGGGCACGGCAGGCCGAGCAGCCAGGCCGCAGAGGTGGGCACGGGGGCACAGAATCCCCTCGGGATTCCGCCCCCTCTGATCTGCGATGCTTACCCTCCCGGCCAGGGGCGGCACATGCTCCGCCGCCCCTGGCCTGCGCCGCTTGACATTCCAAAAAATGTCAATTCACAAACTGTGAAACACCCCGCGCCGGGCCTTGTATGCCAAGGCATCCAGGGCGCGAAAAGGCGGGGCAAAATGCCCCGCCGCCCTTATCTTGATACTATAGAAACACCGGCAGTCATTTCCCCGCAAGAAAAACACGATAATTACAGTCATTTGGGCTTGAAAAAAGCCCCATCCGATGGTATGATTTAGTTACCACACAAAACCAAAACCACAGAAAAGGGGCTTCATTCTATGAAAGATATTATCATAACACTAGGGAAATTGCAAGAGAAGAAGAACAGGGGGTATATGCTCGCGGCATCCTTTGAGCGCCTGGGCCTTTGTGAGAGGGCGCGGCTTGTGAGGGAGTGCGGCACTTACCTCGGGATAGTCGATGAAGGAGAGGGGGCCAAAATCGTGGAGGCGAATTTCTGCAAGCAGAGATTATGCCCAGCGTGTAACTGGAGGCGGTCTCTGCGCATCTTCGGCACCACCAGCAAAATCCTAGATTACATAGACGAGCACCAGGGAAAACAGATCAAGTATTTGTTCCTGACACTGACCGTAAAAAATATCCCTCTGCCTCAGCTTGGGCAAGCCATTGATGATATGGCGGCGGCGTTTAAGCGGCTCACAAACAACCGAGCATGGACGAACAGAGTGCGGGGGTGCATGAGAACACTAGAGATCACGATAAACCATGATACGATGCAAGCCCACCCTCACTATCACCTTATCCTAGCTGTTGATCGTAGCTATGCCACCAAAGGGGACAAGCTCTACTGGACTCACGCCGACTGGCAAGCGGCGTGGGCAAGGGCGGCGCGACTGGACTACATGCCGCAGGTGTCCATTGAGCGGGTCAAGGGTGGCAGAGACGCAGGGGTTGCGGAGATGGCAACATACCTGGCAAAGGATGTAGATTATCTCATAGACAGTATGGCCGCACAGATGGGCACAGAAGAAGCCGAAGCTGCCACAGATTATATCGTTGGGCAGCTGCTGCACCAGCTACACGGAC
>SFVX01000017.1 GCA_004561445.1 bacterium
CTTGTGCGGGCCCCCGTCAATTCCTTTGAGTTTCAACCTTGCGGCCGTACTCCCCAGGTGGATTACTTATTGTGTTAACTCCGGCACGGAAGGGGTCAGACCCCCCACACCTAGTAATCATCGTTTACAGCGTGGACTACCAGGGTATCTAATCCTGTTTGCTACCCACGCTTTCGTGCCTCAGCGTCAGTTAAAGCCCAGCAGGCCGCCTTCGCCACTGGTGTTCCTCCCCATCTCTACGCATTTCACCGCTACACGGGGAATTCCGCCTGCCTCTACTTCACTCAAGCAACGCAGTTTCAAATGCAGTTTATGGGTTGAGCCCATAGATTTCACATCTGACTTGCATTGCCGCCTACGCACCCTTTACACCCAGTAAATCCGGACAACGCTTGCTCCCTACGTATTACCGCGGCTGCTGGCACGTAGTTAGCCGGAGCTTATTCCTTAAGTACCGTCATTCTTCGTCCTTAAGAAAAGAAGTTTACAATCCGAAAACCTTCATCCTTCACGCGGCGTTGCTGCGTCAGGGTTGCCCCCATTGCGCAATATCCCCCACTGCTGCCTCCCGTAGGAGTCTGGGCCGTGTCTCAGTCCCAATGTGGCCGTTCAACCTCTCAGTCCGGCTACCGATCGTCGTCTTGGTGAGCCGTTACCTCACCAACTAACTAATCGGACGCGAGTCCATCTTCAAGCGATAAAATCTTTGATATCAGTATCATGCGATCCCGATATGTTATGCGGTATTAGCATCCTTTTCAGAATGTTATTCCCCTCTTGAAGGCAGGTTACTCACGCGTTACTCACCCGTCCGCCACTAAACTATAAATCTATCATTCCGAAGAAATCTTTCAAAATAGTTCCGTTCGACTTGCATGTGTTAGGCACGCCGCCAGCGTTCGTCCTGAGCCAGGATCAAACTCTCTAAAATTTGTATCTAAAAGCCTTTCGGCTCTCAAATCAATTCCAGAGCTTCAATCGCTCATTCCGAATATTTCGCTTTGCGACTTATCCGTGAATTTCCTGATGTATTCTTAGTGTACATCTCACTGTAATTCTTTGAGCTTTCCTCAAAGTCATTACGGGTTTCTTTCTATTTTCGTTGTTTAATTTTCAAGGTCCTACGCTGTCTTTCGCTAAAGATTTCAGCCTTTGTTCAAAGCTTTCCGTCTCAAGGACAGCTTTGTTATTATACATCAGCTGTTTTCATTTGTCAACCCTTTTTTTGAATTTTTTTAAAACTTTTTGAGTTGTTTTTCTCTTTTTATAGCTTTATATCAATTCTTTAAGGATTTTCATTTGCTCTCTTTAGGACAGCTTTGCTATTATATCGCACCTTTACGCTTTTGTCAACACCTTTTTGCAAATTTTTTAATTTTTTAGGTGTTGAGATTTGGAATACACATCTTAATGCTATTAAGAGTTCTTCTCCTCAATCAGCTTTTCTATGTCCTCTTTAGTAAAAATGTACTTTTTATTGCAGAAATGGCAGTTTGCAATCACCCGTCCGTTTTCATCGGGCAGTGAACGCAAATCATCGTCGCTGAGAGTGCAAAAGTGTCTTTCAAGCTTTTCTCTTGAGCAGGTGCATACATAATTTACAGGGTTTTCATCAAGCACCTCAACCTCAAAGCCCTCAAGCGCAGTTTTGCAGATGTCGAGAATGCTCATACCCTTTGCCAGCATTGTTGTAACCGGCTCAAGCTTTTCAATGTTCTTTTCGAGCTTCTCTATTGTATCCTCAAATGCTCCCGGCAACAGCTGGATAAGCAAGCCGCCTGCAAGCAGAACCTCGCCGTCCTCCTTGTCGATAAGCACTCCGAGTGCACATACTGTCGGAATCTGCTCGCTTGTTGCGAAGTAGTTTGTAATGTCCTCGGCAATTTCTCCGCTCACAAGCTCAACCTGTCCGATGTAAGGGTCGCCTGAGCCGTAATCACGCATAACGCTTAAGGTGCCGTTTTTGCCCACAGCCTTAGCCACATTGATTTTGCCGTTGCCGTAATATTCGGTTGGGCAGTTGCTGTCGCCTACATATCCACGCACATTGCCCTTGCTGTCGCCTACTGCGATTACGGGACCGAGCTCGCCGTCACCCATTACACGCAGGTTAATAATTGCGTCCTTCTGCTTGAGCTGTGCGCCCATCATTGAGGTTGCACAAAGAAGTCTGCCGAGAGCGGCTGTTGCACTGCGTGACAGGTGATGCAGTTTTTTTGCAGTAAATACTATATCGGACGCATCAATAGCTGACGCCATAACTGCGCCGTCTGATGTTATACAACGAATTATTTTATCCATATTTTACCTCTTATCATTCACTGTTGCGTGAAATTTTCATTCGAGCGACATAAATCGCCCTCTGCTCGTCATTTTTTGGCTTTTCAAATGACATATCCCCGTACACTGCTTCTACCTCAAAGCCTGCCTCTGCAAGCATTTTTTGCAAAAGCTCGTCACTGTATGCCCTTTCGCTGAAATTTTCGCTTGAGCGATAATACACGCCGTTTTCTTCTTCGAAAAAATCGAGTGATATATTAACAATGTCATCGTTTTCCGCACTGTTCTGCCAGACACAGTAGACCTTTTCATTTTCAAGCACAAAGGTGTTGTCGGCAAGCACCTTTTGATGTTTGTAGACAGTATTGACATCAAAGATGAAGAGTCCGTCGTTATCCATAAAAAGTCCGACACGGTCAAACGCTTTTCTTACATCTTCAATTTTTGTCAGATGGTTGATGCTGTCGAGAGTGCATACGCAGGTGTTAATTGTGCCGTACAAATCGAGATTCTGCATTTTTTGTCTTAAAAAGAGAATGTCGAGTCCCTCGTCAGCGCATTTCTGCATTGCCTCGCACAGCATTTCGGCACTTGCGTCAACTCCGTACACATCAACGCCCCTCCTGTAAAGTTCACGAGTAAGACTGCCTGTTCCGCAGGCAAGGTCGAGGGTGAGTCCCATTTCGTGATTGTGACGCTTGGCAAGCTCAAGGATGTAGTCACAGCGTTCCTTGTAGTTGGCGTCCTCCATTAAGCCGTCATAAAACTGTGCAAAGGAAACATAGCTCGGCATCAGCTTTCATCTCCGTCGGACATTTTATCAAGCACAAGAGAATAGCCGTATGTATCATTGTCAAATAAGGCTCTTTTTACTCGGCTTATTGTTGCGGTTGAGGCACCTGTTTCCTTGACTATTTCGGTATAAACCTTTCTTTCCTTGAGCATTTTTGCTACAACCAATCGCTGTGACATAGCTTTAAGCTCTGCGCTTGTGCATAAATCCTCAAAAAATCTGTAACATTCTTCCTCGTTTTCAAGCGAAAGAATAGCCTTGAACAAATAGTCTGTCGAATCATTTTTTAACTTTGAATTCAAGTTGAATTCCTCCTTGGCTATAGCCGTTTTCATACAGTAAA
>SFVX01000018.1 GCA_004561445.1 bacterium
CCATTATAAGCCGACCTGCATAACCAGGGAATCATGGTGGAGTAAAGTCAAGGACAGGGAGGTAAAATCCTGGAACATCATCGGGGGCGGTTGCTATCCTGTGGAACTGACAGTTTATCTGAAGGAGTAAGTATTATGTCTAAAAAATTGAGTAAGGATTATATTTTAAAATTTTATAAGTTAGCCTATTTAGATTATTTGTGTGCTCATACGGATGATGAACAGTGGAATGCACGTGAGCGCATGGCAAGTCTTGAGCGTGACGCTATGACGTATTATGGTTTTGATTTTTCTGATTCACTTAAGGAGGTTTGTCATGTCAAAGGTTAGAGTTAATATATCTTTATCGCCTGAGACGCATCAGCGTTTGAAAGAATATGCATCCAGCAAGCATTCTACGGTTTCTCAGGTTATAACTGATTGGATTTGGAATTTAGATATTGAGGAGGGTGATTCTAATGACAGTAAGTGAGTTTTTTCAGGTTTATGAGCATAATTCTCTTTTTTGCATTTCTTTGATGCGTGATGCTGCAGTTGTCTGCAGCGAAAGATTTTTTGATTGTATCTGGTCTAGAGATCGTGAGACTGTATTAGATCGTGTCGAGGATGCGGATTGTTTCCGTGAACATTACACGGTAGTGTGCTTGGAAGATGAACCTTGGTGGTCTGATCTGAAAGATCTTCAAGTGAAGTCCTGGGGGATGTATACGAAAGATGATGAGTACAAAGCAGAATTGTGGTTGAAGGTCTGAACATTTTATAGCGCCCCTACCCGGTTATCCCCTCATAGCTTATATATTAGCCTGTAGCCTTCAAGGGGTAGGAGGGTAGGTGTTCTTAGGCGCTTACTTCGAGGCGCTTATTTCAAAAAACTTTATTTAGCCAAATATGAGAGCGTAGCGGTTCATATGTTCGTAGCGCACGGAAAAATACTATTGCCTAAAAAAAAGCTTAATCGGCAAGACGAAACCAGGTAACGAAAGCGAAAACCTTCCCGCAAGGGAGCCCTTGTTTATCCTGTAACTTAAGCAGGCCAGTTCTTTTGAGTTGGTCTTAGATTGTTTATAGATTTGCTTTTTGGCTTTTCTGTCAGTCTTATTTTGATTTAAGCCGGGTTTTTTTGTTTTGTGTTCTGCAGGTTTTGTTTTGAGTTGATTTTTTTTGTATCTCAAATTGTATCTCAAAATGGATATTGTCAAAAATGTATTAGCGAAATTGAGATACATTTTTTAATATTTTAGAAAACGAAAAAAGAAAATTTTATTATTTTTTTGTTGATTTATTTTAACAAGATTTTATTACATTCATTCTACGGCAACCACGGTCATGTAATACGTGGTCTGGGAATACCTCTAATTATCACTGTTTTCGCTCATGAAAGTACTGATAATACTAGATTTTTACTAATTTTTAAAATTTCGTCGAAATGGGGTTTTCACTAAAAAGACTTACGGAAAAAGGTAACGCTTTTTAATTTATTTTTATTATTGAATTGTTGATTTTTTTTAATATAATAGCACTTTCTATGTGTTTGTCAATTATTGATGTTTTTTGCTTTATGTGATATTGTTTTTTTGGTGATAACTATTTTCTTTGATTCGTTTTTTGATGGAGGTGTCCATGGAATTTGTTTATCGCGGTCAAAAAATAAAAAAATGGGATTCTTTTCTCTGTAAAGCATACTTAGAAGAAAATTTTGAAGACGGAGAATTGAATGATCTCTTGATGTGTATTGTTGATCGTTTTTTGTTGGAACATGGATATGTTGTTGACCCTATTTCTTGCAATTATGTAAAACAATAGTTTTCGTTGTGACACTCGTTTCTTGTAATTGCTCTTGTGGCGCTGGGTACCGGGTACGCGGGAAACGGGGATGGTGGGGACCCGTTGACCGCGTGCCAGGTACCCAGCGCCAAAGAGAGGAATATATGGATTTGATGCATGTTAAACGTCAGATTAAGTGGCGTGAGGGGCATTTGAGAAAGTTGCATTATTTGCAAACTAAGCGCCCTTGTGATGAGGGAATTCGTCAGGCTATTATTGATGATGAGCTTATTTTGGATGGCTTAAAACACAAATTTAAGAAGGGTATGACTGAGTTTATGGATGGTTATTCTTTTTAATTTTTGAAAATTTTGAAAAATTTGTTGTTTTTGCTGTACGATTTTTTTATAATCGTATTATAACTTAAGATTATACAAAAAAAGACCAACCCGCTCCAACGAGTTGGTCGATGGATGCCAAACATCCATAACTATATTTCATAATGGATTATATTACAAAAGTTTAGTTTTGGCAACCGTATTTTTTTGACGTCAGATGCCCTTTAAGGACGTAAAAACAGGTCAAGGCTTAGCGGTTCGCCTAATGCAAAACAAGTAAATCGTATGGAGTTGGCTGGACTCCTGAAAAATAAACAAGTGAGTGGTTATCCGGTGTGGGGTACTGCTGATCAGGTCAGGACGGGTATTGATCTTACAAGGCAGTAACGATGCGACCGAACGATGCGACGGGGTATTGTACGGTTGTTTCCCTCTGTTTCTAGGGGGAAACTCTGCTTCTCTCACTCCGCTCTAGGGTAGTGTATATATTAAATAATTTACAGTATCTAAAGTCTTTAGAAATTATATTTCTTTAGGCTTTTTCTTTTTGTCAGGTTCTACAAACTCTATTATCTTATCTCCGATCAGCGTTTCAATAAATGGTTTCTTTTTAGGTTCTTGACTTATACACACGTTTTGTGTATAATATGCGTATAGAGATATATGGAAGGAGATTTGTTTATGTTATTGGAGGAATTTTTACAGAATTATGGTGGTGGTGTCTGTATATCCATAGACGGATATTGTGAGGAAGAAAAATATGATTTCTGGACGGATGTTGAGGATTGGGAGCTTTCAGACGATAACCCGAACCATTATAAGCCGACCTGCATAACCAGGGAATCATGGTGGAGTAAAGTCAAGGACAGGGAGGTAAAATCCTGGAACATCATCGGGGGCGGTTGCTATCC
>SFVX01000019.1 GCA_004561445.1 bacterium
GAAGAAGCGTATCAAAGATGAAACCACAGGGAAATATAAATGGATAGACTATAATCGTGATGATTATAAAACAGGTGCAGGAGTTTATAAATCTTCTGCCAAGAACGCTATGCGAGTTGCACGGACTGAGACTAATATTGCATATCGTAGAGCGGATAACGAGAGGTGGCAGCAGATGGATTTTGTTCTCGGGCAAAGAATACAACTCTCGCACAATCACCCTAAAAAAGATATATGTGATAAATTACAGGGTGACTACCCTGCTGAGTTTGTTTTCGATGGATGGCATCCTCAATGCTTCTGCTTTGCTACTCCTATCCTGATAGATGAAGAGGAAATGGCAAAGGTTACAGAAGCATTCTTGCGTGGAGAGAAATATACACCGAAAGGAAAGAAAATCACATCATATCCTCAAAACTTCAAAGATTGGGTGACTGAGCATTCTGAGCAGATAGCAGCATCACGAGATAGAGGTACTGAGCCGTATTTCATCAAGAATAATGCGGCTGTAATTGATAATATCCTCAATCCTCCTGATGAAAAGAAACTCACTCCCCTTGAAATCGCTGAGCAGAGGCATAATGCTCGCACACCTGAGAAAGTAGAGGCTATCAAGAAGAAAGCTCGCACTCGTAGGAGCGTTTATCAGTTACTCTCGGATTTTGAAGGTATTGATAGCGTTGATACATCTGCAATGGAGACCGCATATCGTAATGGACGCTATGATGACGCTCGCTCTGAGGCTATTAAACTCGCTCAGAAGAAGCGTTCTATCATCGAGAGTGGTATATCTCTCAGGGGTGAACTCAACGGCATTAAAGATGTTGATTTGAAGAAAATGCAAAAAGCGATGCAGAAAGGTACTCTTGCTGAAATCAAAGCTCGGATTGATGAACTGCAAAAGATTAAGGCTCAGATTGAGGGTCTCACGCTACTTGACAATCCTATGCAGGTGGCGAGGGAGACATCTGTTGCAATGGCAACGACCATTCAGAAAGCCGTTGAACGTACAATGAGCGGAATGCCTACCGACCTTGAAAGCAGAAAATCGAAACTCGAATTTGAAATCAATTGGATTGCAAAAGAGGGCGCAAAGCGTTATCCTGATACTTGGAAGTATTCTCAGGCGGCATACAAGAAAGAGCTTGCTTTCGTACAGAAGAAGCTCGATGTAAAAGAAGTAATGGATAGTGTTGCAGATGCTATCGCTTACTCTGCTATATCAAGGAGTAAAGATTTTAGACTACTCGCAGACGAAATGAGGGTAATTCTTTCCTCGCCCGATATTGATATTGTAGTCGCAAAAGCAAAGGCTCAGATACTCAATGATAAATACAATGCGCTCAAATCGAAAGGGCAGAAGAAAGCAAAGACGTATCAATCGAAGAGTATAAAGCACGAGACTATTGCTGATTTACAAGCGAGACTCGGTTCTAATATGCCAAAGACTTTGCCTAATCTCGAAAAGGCGATTGCAGCTTATGAAAGAACGTCAAGATATGGCAGCAATGCAAAACAACATAAAGCTGAGATTGAGGAATTGATGAGAAAGTTATTCGATGAACACGACCTCGGAATGAATATCGATGATGATACATTAGAGGCAGTTCTTAATTCGTGGTTCAAGAATACTTTTGAAACAGGCTCATCAGGAGGATATGTCGGCAGTTCAAAGACAACAGGAAAGATTAGTTCATCTCACGGACGATTAAGTGCAGCTCATAAGTTATTCGGATTAGGCAAAGACCTCGATGCTGACCAACTTGCGAGACATGATTATGAGAAATATGGCAATTTGCTTGACCATAATATCGTGGAGTCAATGGCTCATAATACTGCACGGCAATATGGTAATGTCGAGGTTCGTTTCAAGAAAGACAAAGTGATAGCAACGTGGACGGCAGGAGACTCTCTCGGAGAGCGTTTTCAGCCATCTTTGGTAAGCGACCCTCGTTCTTGCTCTTTCGATGACCTCTATAATACGCCTATGAGTTCAAGTGTTCAGACATCAGACCTTGCGAAATTCAAGCGAGACCACATTAGTAGCTATCTTGAATTGCAGTATCACGGCGACCTGACGATAGATTGCGTAGAGTCTCTGACATTCCCTTACGACCTAAAAGACCCCTCTCGCTCTCGTTATCTGAGCGTTGCTCAGAAATGGAAAGCAAAAGGGGCAAAGATATATTATGTCGTAAATGGCACACTATATCAGTTATAAGACCTCATAATTTCATCTTCGAGGTCTGAGACCTTTTCAAAGTAAGTCCGCATAATAGGACGAAACTTCATCGGAGACCATTTGCTTACATATGCAGCAACTATTTCAGCTATCTTTCTGCGAGGATTATCTCTATCGATAAGATGAGAGAAATCTTCGCAGATAGCTTTTTCTGCGACCCATAATTTACCCTCATTCTTTTGGTCGAGAGATTGCGGTATCATCGCTTCGCCCTTATAGAAATGGCAGTATTTCAAAATCTCTTGTTCTGTCATACTATATATTTTTCTTTTTTCTCTGTATTACTCCTATTCGGATTGATATATGCTTATTCTCGTACTCAGACTTGCCACGGATGGCATTAGTCAGA
>SFVX01000020.1 GCA_004561445.1 bacterium
TGCAGCAATACGCCGCCATCGACCCCGATTCCCCCCTCAAAGAAGAACACCGCCGCAACGCCATCGACACCCCCAACTGGTAACCCAAGAAATTAGAAGGTTAGAAATTAGAAATTAGAAATTAGAAATTAGAAGTTAGAAGTTAGAAGTTAGAAATTAGAAGGTTAGAAGTAAGAGGTTAGAAATTAGAGGGTAGGGGACCTTACACAAGATTAAACATCGAAAATATTTATTCGTGTGATTTGTGAAATTCGTGGTTAAAAATCAGCCACAAATTAGCACAAATTTCACACGATTTTTTTTGTGTGGATTTCTTCACACCTATTGAATCACTTCAGTGGAAAAATCCTGGGTATAGATTATGCATTGTTGCCGAATCGTGAATGTAATCAAAAACAAAAACATAAAAAACAGCCTTGGAGCAATGTGGAATGCTTTGCATTTGGCGGTGCGACTGTGCGCTTTGCGTCATTGGAAACGAGTTTCCATGCCGCCAACCACACAATCCCTCCGCCACCCTCTCACGAGGGCCATCCACATTGCCCCAAGGATAAAAACCGCTCGCCGTTTCACGGCGAAAAACCCCGAATGATAAAATGATTTCTTGGAAAAAAGCGGAATCAAATCTTCCAATCTCCCAAAACGATTTTGCATGGTAGGGACGCGATACTTCGCGTCCGCGCCAAATGGCTGATATTCAACATGGTATTAAAATCATGGGCGGACGTGAAGTATCACGTCCCTACCGGGTTTGGTTTTTCGCCGAAGGCGAGCGGTTTTTATCCTTTTGGCGATGCCACCGACCTCCCCAGCGAGGGCGGCGTTGGTGTTGTGGTGTGGCAGATTCAAGCATGCTTGAAATCAGACATGCCGCAACACCAACGGCAGGTGCGAAGCACTGGCATCGCCAAAAGGCTGTTTTTTATGTCTTTTGTTTCAGTCCCCCCCAGTATTTATCCACTGAACCATTTAATCCATTAAAATCCTATTGGCACCGATTTTTTGATTTTTTAGGCGGTGATAGGGCTTTTGGGGAGCACTCGGATGCGGCAACCCCTAACTCGCTAACCCCTAACCTCTAACCCCTAACCATTAATTTTATGGATTATTAAGGATTTTCTTGGAAAATTGGGAAAATCATTTTAAATTTGTGGGTGCATATTGCATTTGCTGTTTGCCTTAGGGCTGCGTGGTGGATTGTGGTGTGCATAACTGACATATTAATTTGAAAGCGTTTCGCTTCAAGTCCTATTATAGAAAATCGCCAATTTTCAACCTTGAGGGATTTTGAGGCAACCAGAAACGCCTTCGCTGTGCTTGTATTCTCCCACCCCCTGTACAAGTGGGTGAGGACGCTTTCTTTTTGTGCCATTTTTTACCATAAAACCAGTTTCAACAGGGGCGTGAGAAACACTAAAAAAAATAAAATATGGAAGATTTCAAAGATGCAAAATCATTTCTTGAGTATTGCACGCAGCACTTCGGGAGGCTGAACAAGAAAGATTATGAATTGGCGGTGTTTCATCTTCTGCTTCAGAACGAACTGAAGGATTGCAGCGATTTCGCCATCAGCCGCAAACTGAAAATCACGGAAGCAAAAGTGAAGCAACTGCGCTATGAGGTGAATTTAGTGATTGAGAAAAACGACTCCGATTATCGCGAGGAGCTGATGCAGCTGATGTCCACTGCCAGCTACAAGTTTGCTGATGGCGGCAAGAAAATCCAGTTTTGCGTCAACGACAAGATGCTGCGCCTTTTCCTCAACGACCAGCTGAACCAAATCGGGAGTTTCGCCGACAGTTCGTTCAACTCCAACATTGTGTCGGTAACAGCCAAAGACTTGCTTTTCCTTCTTGGCGCAGACAAGCACGCCGACACTGTGAAGAAAATCAACCAGTCGCTACGCGACAATGCAAACGACCTGCCAAAAGATATGCGTAGTAAGTTATCAAGTCTTGCAAAAAGCATAACTAAAGACCTTGCCTCAAAGATTTCTCCCAATGTCACGGATTGGATAGAGGAACAAATACAAGAATATGTGAATAAAAAAGACAAACAAAAATAAAATTATGCTATGATGAAACGAACAATTTTTCTCATGTTAGCGGTGCTACTAAGCACCCTATCCGCCTCCGCCCAGTTACTAGACGAAGGCATCGAGTACCATACAGACGAAGGACGCCGTACAGCTAGTGTTGTTGGTGTATACGTTAGTAGTAAATCTATCATTATACCAAGTAATGTTGGTGGGTACACAGTCAGTGATATCTGGTACGATGCGTTCAGGAACCATAGCTGGCTGACCTCGATTTCCCTCCCCGTCTCCCTTAGTTGGATCTACGAGGGTGCTTTTAATGGCTGTACTGGTTTGACCACAGTGACTTTTAATGCTGAACACTGTGGTTCACCCAGTGGGAGCAGTGATGCATGGTTTAAAGATTGTCCACTTACCACCCTTGTTATTGGCGACAAAGTGAGGTCAATCCCCAATTTTATTGCGTATAACCAAGCTGGGTTGAAAACGCTCACTATCGGCAACTCCGTTATCACTATCGGCAAAGGGGCTTTTGAAGGGTGCGCAGGCTTGACCACTGTGACTTTTAATGCTGAAGGCTGTGGTTCACCCAGTGAGAGCAGTGATGCATGGTTTAAAGATTGTCCACTTACCACCCTTGTTATTGGCGATAAAGTGAGGTCAATCCCCGATTTTATTGCGTATAACCAAACTGGGTTGAAAACACTCTCTATCCCCAACACCGTTATCAAAATCGGCAAAGGGGCTTTTGAAGGGTGCACAGGCTTGACCTCAATTTCTATCCCCTATTGCATCACCGAAATCAGTGCGAATGTTTTTGAGGGTTGCACAGGCTTGACCTCACTCACCATTCCCAAGTTGGTCACCAAAATTGGCGAAGGTGCTTTCAAAGATTGCACAGGTCTGACCTCTGTTACCATTCCCAACTCAGTCACTAATATTTCTGGGAAGGCTTTCGAGGGTTGCACAGGGCTTGCGAGAGTTTTTTCATTCAACCCAGAGCCTCCAGTAATCGCGGAGGACACCTTTTCTTCCTACGATGCATGCATATTCGTTCCTAAAGGATGTGTTTCTAAGTATAAAGAAGCTGAATATTGGAAGAACTTCAAATCTATCAAAGAAACCTATGTGGAAAATATTGATATTAACGGTGATGGCATAATAGATATGGGCGATGTGACCTCACTCATCAATATGATTCTTGACCAATAAACCACCTCAAGTGGTTAAACCATTAAATTCCGCGAGGTTGTGTTAAATATCCCAAAACGAAAACATTATGATGCATCGGAAATTTGACACACCCTCGTTTTTTTGCACCCACACACGCTTTTAAATTCAAAATATATTCGTGTGATTTGTGTTAATTTGTGGCAGGCTTTACCCACACTAATTCGTGTGTGATTTTTAGCCACAAATTAGCACAAATTTCACACGATTTTTTTTGTGGATTTCTTCACACCTATTTAATCCATTAAAATCCTATTTGCACCGATTTTTTATGTTTTGGAGTTAATAGGATTTTAATTGGGTATAATGGGTGTTTTTTATTGATGCACTCGGAGGATCTAACTTCTAAGAGAGTGGGGACACAAGATTTGACATAGGAGATTTTTATTCGTGTGATTTGTGAAATTTGTGGTTAAAAATCAGCCACAAATTAGCACAAATTTCACACGAATTGTTTTTTGTGGATTTTTCACACCCTA
>SFVX01000021.1 GCA_004561445.1 bacterium
TGGCTGTGACGGAGATCGTGAATGCGGATACGCTTCACGCCTGCCGCCTTTGCCCCTCTGTCCATCTCGTGATGAAGATAGCTTTTCGTCACCGTAAAGATACGGTCTTTCTTCTTCAATCCGTAAAGCATACCGAGATATTCTTTCATTTCCTCACACAGAAACTTCGGCATTTTAATCGTGCGGTTGCTCTTTTTCGTTTTCGGAGAAGTAATCACATCCTGCCCTTTCAAACGCTGATAGGATTTATTGATTGTGACTGTTTCCTTATCAAAGTTGAAATCTGCCGGAGTCAAAGCTAACAGCTCGCCCTCTCGGATACCGCACCAGTAAAGCATTTCAAACGCATAAAAGGAAACAGGCTTGTCCATCATCTCAAAAGAGAATTTCTTGTATTCTTCCTTTGTCCAGAACAGCATTTCCTTGTGTTCCTCACGTCCCATATTTCCCACCTTTGCCGCAGGATTGGAACGCAGTTCATAGTAGCGGACAGCGTGATTGAAAATGGCGGACAACTGATTGTGCAGCGTTTTCAGATACGTCTGTGAATAAGGCTTTTTCTTCTCATCACGATAGGCAAGCATTTCATTCTGCCAAGTAATAATCTCCTTTGTGGAAATCTCGCTGATTTTCAGTTTCCCGAAATACGGAAGTATCTTTGTGCGTATGATATGCTCTTTGGTAAGCCACGTGTTTTCCTTCAAACGGTTCTTCACATCATTGATATAAAGCTCCGTAAAGGCTTCAAAACTCATATCAAGGTCTGAAGAAGTCTGCAATTTGAACATTCTTTCCCATTCCTGTGCTTCTCGTTTGGTAGCAAAGCCACGCTTGCATTTCTGCTTGCGTTCCCCTTTCCAGTTCACATACCTTGCCATCACATACCAAGTACCGTTATCTTCATTCTTAAATACCGGCATTTACATTTCCCCCTTTCCTGCTCCGTAGAGCCTTTCGTAAAAATACTGGCGATTTACACGCCCTGCAATCGTAATAAAGCCCTTTGCTTTCAATTCCTCATTTAATTGTCTGATGAGTTTATATGCATAAGGTTTTGATACGTTTAGTTCCTGAGCCACATCTTCGGCTCGGATAAATCTGTTTTCCATATCCTTTTTCTTCCTTTCTTAAAATAATTTTTTGCTTGCCGCTTTCTCCGTGTTAAAGTTCCAACAGGCACTCCTGCTTGTCGGCAGGCGCTGTGCTGTCCCAATGCACCGCAGTACATCAGGCGCTCGCTCGTATAGGGGTTCCCGAAAAGTCGGAGACTTTTGGGGAAGAGGAGGAGCAGTGCAGCGAATGAGCTTTTGTGCTTGCACACAAGCGAACGATACGGAACTTGCTCCGACGAGGTCTTGGCGGTTTGGCTTTTCGGACGGTCATTCAGTTGTCGCATTAAGCATATTTGTTTAATTCGTAATTTATTTTACTAAACATATTTGCTATTGTCAAGTGGTTGCAAAGAAAATATTAAACATTTTTGTTTCGGTTTTTCTTGACTTCCACTAAACATTTCTGCTATACTTATTTCACTAAATATAAAAGGAGCGTATCATTATGGCTATCAGCGAAAGAATACATTTTTTCAGACTAATGCGTGGTATGACACAAAAGTATCTCGGTACAGCAATCGGTTTTCCAGAAAAGAGTGCTGATGTGCGTTTGGCACAGTACGAAACTGGTACACGCAAACCGAAAGCAGACCTTACAAATGCATTGGCACAGGTGCTTGATGTTTCTCCACAGGCTCTTGATGTTCCTGACATAGACAGCTATATCGGTCTTATGCACACTCTGTTTACCCTTGAAGATATTTACGGTCTTACTGTCAGTGAAGCAGACGGAGAGGTATGCTTAAAGGTCAACAAGGACAAAGGCAGAGAAGCATATGAACTCCTCAAAATGCTGTATGCTTGGAAAGAACAGGCAGACAAGCTATCTTCCGAAGAAATCAACAGAGAAGAATACGATAACTGGCGTTACCATTATCCAGAGTTCGACACCACACAGCGTTGGGCAAAAGTTCCATCACAGGAATTAAGTGACGCTCTCGTGGAAGCATTCAAAGACCACTTGAAAGATAAATAAGCACCTACAGGACCTGCCACTGGCAGCTCCCTACAGATGCTTTGGCAACGACAAAAAAGCCCTTAACTATGGTTATTAACCACAGCTAAGGGCTTAGTTTATAATATGGAATTTGTTCAGAGCCAAGCTCCGAACTTTAGTCTGCAAGCCACCTGTTAATTGTTCCGTTACCCATAAACCACTGGATAACAAGAATAATGGCACTTGCTATGACTGTTATCAATTTGTTATCAAAAGACTAATCGAAATCGCTGAAACCCGCATAAACACTGGCTTTTTTAAGCAACTCGATTTATTCAAACTCAGTCTGCCCAAAACACCGTCCGGATCGTTTTGCTGACGTTGCTTCAGGAAATTCACAAAATTCTGCACCTCTATTGTATGCTTATCCAGATCCTGAT
>SFVX01000022.1 GCA_004561445.1 bacterium
GGGTGTGGCGCATATTCGAAAGGATTGTTGAGCCGCTCTGGCACCTCAATTCCCCCAATCTCCGCCTCAAACCTATGTAACTTCAAGTCCTCCATCACTCCACAAAATTAACCATTCTGTTTTTTCTTGGATTTCACGAAGATGATGGTTTGGGGAGATTTTGTTTGATGCGTGCGGAGTGTGAGTTTGCCGTCGGTCACGGTGGCTGTGTCGCGCACTCCGTCGGTGCCTTTCAGTAATATTGAGTTGAAATTGGCGCCAATGGGTTGCCATTCCGAATAATTCATCTTTTTTGCATTTTGAACCGATGCTTTGCCGCCTTGTGCTTCACATGCCTTCAGGTATGGCTCGGTCACATCGCTGATGCCGTGAAGCACGTATTCGCCAGATTCCTCACGCGAGATTTTTGCAATCACCACCTTGCCCACGGTGAGCAGTCCTTCGGCTTTTTCTCCATCGGCAGCCTTTTTCGGTTTCAACGCATCGGGGAGCGCTACGTTCACCGTGTCGGGAAATTCGTTTTGGAATTTCAGCACCAGTTGAAGCCGCTCCGCAGTAGATGCCTTGCCAATCACCGCCAACGTGGAATCGGGACCCAACTTCATCACAATCGTATCCGGACGGTCGGCCCTCACATCATCAGTCGCCTTACCGCCACACGACCAAAGCGCAGCCACCATCACCAAAAAACTGAACCAAACCACATTCTTCATCACAAAAAAATATATCTTATTAATACCTATAAAAACTTACTTTATCATCTCCAAAATTTCCTCTGGCTTTGTGACCAGGCGCGTAATCGCACACAAACCAGTCCCCATATCTTTAACACTCGCCCCAAGCAAATAGACCACATCATCAATCACCAAAAACCTATCGTGATGCTTATGAGGTATCTGAACCGCAGTGATTGCTGAATATTGCTGATTATGCTTTTCTAAATCAAGTAAAAAATGTTGATTATAACGAGTGTGGATAGTTGCCGAAACTCCCTCTTTTCGTTTGCATAGCAATGTCAAAACACGGTCATCTACATAGTTGTCAATCAAAATAATTCGAACCTTTGCCCCACGAATAAGTTCAGAAACGAATTGCCATGCGTCCCAAATACAACCTGTAGCAAAAATTTGTTCTGCAGTTGGACTTGGAGTTTTCTCCTCCAATTTGTCTAAAATGGTTTCTATTTTACTTTCAGTCTCAGCCCTCCATTGATTATCCATCAGTTGCTGCCCTTCTATCCTATCAAGACGTTGATATATCTGAGCATTCATCGTCAAGAAGCGACGCATCGTCACAAACGCGCGCATAATCATTATATTTGCTGCAATCGCAACTTCACTTCTAAGCAAACCGCTCAACATAGCCACTCCTTGCTCTGTAAATGCGTATGGCAGTCGACGATCACCACCACGCTGTTTTGAGATGCCATATTGGCATTTCAAAGCTTCGTTCTCTGCTTTTGTGAGTTGAAACATAAAATCTTCAGGAAAACGTTCTATGTTGCGCTTTACTTGGCGATTCATCTGCGAAACCTCTACACCATAGAATCGGGCCAAATCCCTATCCAAAAGCACTTGCTGATCTCGAATCAATGCAATTTTGCTCTGAATAGTGGGAACAGCCAACTGATTATCGATAGTAGGTGAAACGCCAACTTTTATATTTTGTTTTTCTTCCATACACACTTACGGTTTTACTCTGCAAAAATACGAAATTAATATCATTTTTTAGAAGAACATAACTATTAAGCAAAAAACGATGGGAATTTTGCGGGATTTGGTGGCGGGATTTGGTGGTGTGGGGAAAATTGGCTATTTTTGTAAATTAAACCCAAATCGGTCATTAGGCCGTATGAGGATTTTTTATATTACTTCTTGCGGTCTTTCGGCTTTTATAAGATGCCTTTTGCTTGTTTTTAATTCGTAATAGCTCGCTATCACTCATTAAAAGACAAACAAAAATCATTCTTCTAAAAATCCGAAATACCACAAACCCTAATGCCCGATTTGGGTTAATGACTTTAAGAAATGGACAAACTACCCCAAGACCCGTTTATGCTCTTTAGCTATGTGAATACGCAGCTTCGTGATGTGTATAGTTCACTCGACGAATTTTGCAAAGCAACTGATGTGGACCGTGATTGGCTCGAAAAAAAGCTGAAGGACGCAGGATTTGAGTACAGCGAGGAGCTGAACAAATTTTGGTAATAAAAAACATTTAATATTATGGATTACAAGACTTTGCGCAAACGTGCGCTGATTTTTGATTTTGTGGCGATAGCCGTGGCTGGTGCCGTGCTTTACGCTGGGCAGAGTCTGCTTGTGCCAGGTTGGGTGCTGGTGTTTGGCGCTCTGATTTCGGTAGGTGCTTTGGTGCTTGCCCTTAAGTTTTCGTTTGCTGCTCGCAAACTGGCTCGTGAAGAATTTGAGCGTGTGGTGAAGGAAATGAAACTTCAACAAATTGATAAAGAAGAAAAAAAATAATATGAAATTCATTTCTTGGAATGTGAACGGACTTCGTGCGGTGGTGGGCAAGGGCTTCGCTGAAATCTTTGCTTCGCTCGATGCCGATTTTTTCTGCCTGCAAGAAACGAAGATGCAAGCCGGTCAACTCGATTTGGCTTTCGA
>SFVX01000001.1 GCA_004561445.1 bacterium
GTGCCACCATCGAAACGGTCCAGGTAAAAAAGGATGAAGTTGTCTTTACTGGCGAGATTCCCGCCCGCTGTATACAGGCATACCGTACTGATCTGGCCTTTTACACCAACGGGCAGAGCGTATGCCTTACAAAACTGAAAGGGTATCAGGCCGCTGTCGGCAAGCCAGTCATCCAGCCCCGCCGTCCAAACAGCCGCCTGGACAAGGTGCGCCATATGTTTCAGAAGATAATGTAACGTTTTGCGCAATACCCCTGACCTTAGTGCGGCTATATAACAAAAAAGAACCTCTTTCGAAGTTCCTTAACGGAAAGAAAGGCAGTTGATTCAATTCAGTATCTTATACTTTTCTTCCTATGTTTCTATTATACGCTTATTGCTATTTTATGTCAATGACAGTCCGGTCTTTCTTCAAAACCTTCAGACGTTTTATGCGCGACCTTTCGTTCGAGATAAATTCTTTCGCCCTGGATATACCTTGAATATCCGTCATTTTAGAACGGGTTAAATCTAGAATTATATTCTCGGATTGCTTACTTGCTTCGCGTAAATTATTCTGCACTGTATGTTTTCCACCACCAGTCGGAGACTTCAGTTCCCAGCGGATATTGGTCTTTAATACATATAGATCTGGCGTTTTACTAGAAGATCGACGCATAAAGATAAGGTTGCTTTGAAAATGCTGTGCTAAAAGTTCGGCCGTTTCACGTTCGTGTTGGCGCGGCTTCGAACCCCCACTCTCTTCATATGCTACCTTAAATTTTGCCATAACGACATTATACTATCTGAGAATAATAGGAGTAAAGCTCGCACGGCTTGATATTTTGGGGAAATGATTTACGCACTCAGACGTGCGCGATTTATCTGTGACTCCACGCAAACGTCGAGAGACAGGTTTAGACGTCACTTTCGATACAAAATGGCGTGAGAAAAACTCCCGATTTCTCGGGGGTTTTTCTTTATATCTGCACCAATTTTGATGATTTCCGTCTTGCTCAGAATTGAATTAGGTCATTCAACAAAACGCCCAATATGACAGCCGGAATACACGTGATTACGATATTTGTCGCGAGCTCTAGGTCGTGTTTGACAAATACATCCTTTAAATTTGCCAGATACGTTTGCGATAATAAATCACGAGAGTCAACAAAGTACCAAAATTAATAAACTCCGTAATACCCTGCGTTAAACCAAGTCAAAAAGCTTCCCGCCATTCCATTATTCAACCTCGAACTTTCCGGTATATTTACAACCATCATAAATCGTGGTCGGAATACCTTTTGCATGAATATCATTCACGACAATATTGTTATTATTTGCGATCGCATTAGTGATTTCTTCACTATTGTCTTATATCATATATCATAGAAAGTAGACCCAAGCCCCAAAATAAGCGCTAACTATATTGACTTTTTTACTCGAGTGTGCTATAATAAATAATGTATCGTTCTGGTATCTCAACAGAAACGATATGCAGCTTTAAACCTATGCATGAGTAACATGCATCCTTTTCTTCGAGGTGAAAAATAATGAGAAAAAGCAACTTGGTCGCACGTCTCGCGATCGTAATCATGATAGCATTGGGTGGAATAATTGTTTTCCTGACAACATTATTAGTCAAAAACAACGGCAAGACGGTAGTTGAAACCCAGATGACTGATGTCCAGGCGACAAAAGAAGAGCTTAAAGAAGGCTTTTTCGCGGAAGACGGCTATGTTCGTCAGTATGAAGACGGAGATGTCTTCTGGGAATGGCAAATCGAAGATTTGTCAGAGGACGCCAAGATCATTGTCATGAATAGCAGTATGCAGTACATCTGCGTTCAGGAAGGCCATAAAGTATGGCTGATTAATGGACGCGATAATGCACAACTGATCGCGGAGAATGGTGAGGCGTTCTCCTATCCGTTCTTCGAAGGTGACGCAGACGGCTATATTGAGGTCGAAGATGGAGTACTCTACTTTCGGCGACTGTATCCTTTCGATAAGGAGGGCCAGCCCGATCAAGTCGAATTGGTCGACGGGGTCGAAGAGATTATCGGCCACCGCGGATTCGTAAGGGATGGTAAGTACTGGTTCTTGGGTGGAGACGCCCTAGACTGGGAAGTAGCCGACGCACCAGTCTTTGAGCTTGGTGATAACCCAATTATTCGCCGCGACCTCGAAAGGTTGCGCGACAACGATATGACCATTGGCGACTTCAATAAGAAGTACGCCATAGGTCCGTAGAAAAGGAGGGAAAAATATTTGATAAGGGGCGCAGCGATGCGTCCCTTTTTACAGCATTGATTTTTCCTGAGTGCAATCTATTATTTCGTATTGAGCTTAAATTGCTTGATTTGGTGCTTTATGGATGCTGCCACGACCCCTCACATCGCGCTAGGATTTACTTAATTTACCCTTTTTGAGTCGTAAAACTTGATCAGCATGGTCAGCAACTTAGCTTCAGTACACTGCAAAATCCACCCCGAGAGCTGAGGTGGATTTTTTCTAGCGAATCTTTGAACGATGTTGTTTAGCCTTCAATGGCAATATATTTTTGGTCATCCGGAAGCTCTTTCTTTGGCTCAGCTTTCGGAACGGTTAAGGAGAGAATGCCGTCTTTATAGCTAGCCTTGATATCTTCCTGTTTCATTTCGTCGCCAACGTACCAGCTGCGGGACATTGAACCGAAGTGACGCTCATGGCGAATAATCTTGCCATCTTCTTCGTCTTTCTTTTCTTCTTTATGCTCGGCCGAGATAGTTAGGAAGCCATTGTCGAGCTTAACCTTAATATCTTCCTTGTTAAAACCTGGCAATTCAACGGCAAGTTTATAGTTATTTTTAGTCTCTTTGACATCCGTGCACATGAGTCCACCTTCGCGCTTTGGAGAACGCATAAGTCCGCGACCGTGCGCCCCATCAAATGGATCGTTGAAAAAGTCATTATCGAAGTCGCTAAACATTTCGTCAAAAAGATTGTCGATTGGGAATCGCATATTTATCCTTTCTTTTATTATTTTTAGCGTTAGTGGCGAGGCCAGCATCAGAGTTCATTGATTAATTTATCTTACTTCTGCCTCTGGTGGCTTCGTTGTACTTTCAGTATAGAGCTTATAATTAGCACTGTCAAGCCATGAGTGCTAATTTTCTAGATTATTTCAGCTATTTTTTAGATACTTTTTGCGCAAAATGCTTGCGTTATTTTTTCAATACATGCTATGATTTATTTATGTAGAGTGAGGTTGAGACAAACAATAAAACAAAAGAGGTGTAAACAAAAATGAAAATCAACATTGTCTCCTTGCAAGACGAAAAATTCAACGTCATCGTAAAGCGAGCAACGATTTAGAAATAACCCCTCTTTGGGGGTTATTTTTTACGCTTATGTCCACGTACCGGCGTGAAGAAAGCCCCCGATTTTCTCGGGGTTTTCTTTATGTTTGCATTAATTTTGCCCGACGAACAGTCAGGCGGCTAGTCCTTCGTCAATTTTTTCGACGATTTTGTTATACATTTCTTTGATGAGCTTGTCGTTGCCGAGGAAGGCTTGCTTATCTGCCTCGATAATTTCTTCACGGCCCACTTCATTGTAGTCGAGGAGGTAACCTGCATTGTTTGCTAGTAGCTGAAGGTAGAATCTAATGGTCCTACCGTTACCTTCGCGGAATGGATGGAGGGCGTTCAGATCCATAGCAAGTTCTGCAATGTTGTCTACGAATTCTGCTTTGGTTTCGTTTTTGAGATAGTTCTTTACTTCCAGGTCTTGGAAGATTCTATTTGCTTCTGGTTCAATGAAGTCTGCATAGCAGAATGGGATACTGCTGTCTTGTTTCGTAATATTTACTGTTCTGATTTGACCAGCAAATGGATAAACTTTTCCGAAGAGACGACCGTGGAGTTGTTTGAAGAAATTGAAATCTAGAATAGCGCCTGAGAGGTCTTCATTGAGGATATCTGCAGCGGTATCGGAAAAAGCATCTTCTTCAGCTTCGCGGAGTTGTTCTGGATCGGTGATACCGAGTTTATTTTCTAATACGTCGCCACCCTCAACAAAGTAGTCTGCCATACAAGCTTTAAGACTTTTTGTTCTTCTTTTCTGCAGATTTTAAACGATTCTGCATGCGCTTGAGGACACGATCATAGTTAGCACCTTCAGCTTCCATGCTACGGGCTACGCTACGAATCATTTTATCTTTAACTTGTTTGGCCGTCATAGTTATATTATATCATAGAGGCTATGGTTAGACTAATCGCGTAGAACAAAAAAGAACCTCCTTCGAAGTTCCTTAACGGAAAGAAAGGCAGTTGATTCAATTCAGTATCTTATACTTTTCTTCCTGATAACAATATTACAGCAGAAGAAGCACGCTCAGTATAGCGTGCAATATAGTATTAGTTTTTGTTCTATGTATTGTATACTACATATATGAGCATAAACGATTTGGAGGTGACTGGCCCTGATACAGGACCAGATAATCAAGTGAATACTCGCACAGAAGTTAGCACAAAACAAAACGTGAGCGAGGAAACAACTTCTAATCCAACAAACCAAAGCATATCCTTTAATTCTGGTGACATCAAGAAAACTAGTTTTGAAGGACTCTTCACGAATATAAAAGGAGAAGATGCGCGTAAGAAGGCCGAAGAACGTCAACAGGAAGCTCATGATAAAGAGCTTGATCGCCGCCGAAAAGAGTTTCAGAACCAGCTAAAGCAACAAGAAAAGCATAGTAAGGCCGAAATAAAGCGCAGAGAGAACGCTGAAATCAAGGCCCATAAGAAGGCCGAACGCAATGCTAAACGAAGAGCAAGATCTGAAAAAATTCGACAAAATATAGTCTTTAGATTCTTTTTTGCTAAATGGCATAAATTTGTTACATTGGCAGTTGTCTTGACTGTTGCCATTGGCGTGCCTTTAACCTTTATATATGTAATTAATCCATCTATTGAAAAAAGTAATACCGAGAAACAAATACAAGCAGAGGACGATAGTCGTAATTATGCGACGGAAGTCCGCGAGCGTGCACTTGAGCTCTGGTATGACAATGAGGCCTATGAGGATGCTAATAAGATATTCGAGGATGAAATGGCTAGCCATGAAGGGCTCACTAAGTTCTATATAGGAGTTTACTATGCTGATTTTCTAACTAACTACTCTTACGAATATGAGAAAGCAATTGAAGTACTAGATTCTATCGCAGATCTTAAGGGTGACGAAGAGTCGCTTAATGTAGACTACTATATGACTTATTATAATATTTACGTTGCACTAGGTGATACTGAAAAAATGGACGAGTATCTAGATATCGTTGTTAAATACCGACCAGAACTTATGGAAGGTCCTATAGAGGGAGCGTACGATGAAGAGTAAGAAGATTCTCATGACACTAGTTGGGTGTCTACTAGCGTCAGTTATGTTTGCTGGCTCGGCCCATGCCGGTGGTTGGCTCGGTTCGGGGAGTGTAGGTGGAAGTAGTTCGGGTAGCGGTGGCGGCGGAGGCGGTTGTTCTGGTAGCAATGCGATGTATCTTTTGGAATGCACCGGATATTCTTGGATGTACTTTAAATACAATGGCGGCTATGACGGCGATATTACCTTGCCGATGAACGTAAATAGCTCTTCAGTCTACATTTCCGGTGAATGTGCCGAGGTGGGTGGTTTTTATCATTTCGGTCGTAATGCACAAGGTCGCAGCTATGGTGGTTTTACTGATTATGAAAATGTAAAGGGTCTCGGAGTTGAAAGTAGATCGCCATATACTTATAAAACCAGCGCCGGAAGCTGGGGACATATGCAGACTTACACATGGGGGCATGCGACAGGTATTGCTTGGGCTGGATATAAAACCCATTCTCCTGTTCGTCAGGATATTTACCGTGGTAATACCGTTATATATAAGGGAGAGAGTATAGTCTCAGAAAATAAGGCCTTAGCCGACTTTAAAGAAGCGTACCTTGCCATAAATGGAACGGAGTATAAAGGTTCGTCTTTCCCTAATGATCTTTACGCTTTTTGCTATGGTCCTGATATGGGAAAAAAGGAAGCGACATATACTGGTCAGGTCACTGCTACGGGCGATAGTGGCACCGTCGCTAAAGATACTTTTACTGTTACCTTTACTCATAGTCTTAAACGTACGGACAATAACTTTAAATATGATCCCGCTAACCATTGGTACACAGAAGTAGAGGGTGGCGGAACTAGTGGAAGCGGTGATCATCATGCTGCGAATGCGGGATGGCGCAACGTAAGGACTGACACCGTTACTGGTAGTATTGGTCCCGGCGAAACTATTGTTGTATGTCAAGTTTTATATTACAAAAGTTCAATTTCAGAAAGTGGCTCTACTGATGCTGATGCAGAGAAATGCGTAGAAGTTAAACGCGGTAATGCGTCTGCTTCGGGTCTAGTCGATGCGATGGCTTCTACTGATACTGCGAGCAATGTTCTTAACCCGAGTAGCGCAGTAAAATCAAATAATGGAAATTACACAGTTAAATTTAGACATAAAATTAAGCGAAATGATAGTAATGGTGGCACCGTAAGTGTGAGCTGGAATACTACAGCGTCTGGGTCTAGTAATAGAGGCGGCATAGCAGACGGTACCGGACGCAATCATAGCGGAACGACGAGTTTAGGCTCGGGCCAAAAGACAGTGGTCGATTTTAATGATGAAGTTATTACTGGTACGCTATTTCCCGGAGAATCACGTACTTTCTGTCAGACCTTGAATTATTCGTACAAAGTTAGAGTCTTTGATCATTATAGATATACTAAAAAAGGTAGAAGGATTCCAGTCTATAGGTGGGACACAATAACTGGCAATTCTACCCGCTGCGCGACCGTGTCTCGCGATGCGAATGTAAAATGCGATATCGATAATACTTACTACGGTATCGAAAACGGCACTAATACTGCCCGCATGAAGTTTATGAACATTTCAAACAACCAGAGTAAAACCCTCGTGAGCAATGGTGAGGACTTCATTTGGGCAAAACCAACAGATAGAATTCGTTACGAATATGACATCTGTGCAGGAGGACAACTCCACGACGACTACTATCATTGGGGGGATAGTAGATATAACTCGCAATATTTGTTTACAGGCGGTAATACTACCAGTAGCAACCCAAATAAGTATCTATTCCCTAGCGACTTAGGCAATGGTAATCAACCATATACAGTTCTGATCGGTTTTAATACCTCAAGCTGGGGTAGCGAAGATGACTACGAGAAGAGTTTTGCTTCTCCTACAGTTACATACTTAGGCTGCCCAAGCTCGAACCCTGGCCCATATTATCAGATACCAGACCATAATTCGCTAAACTGTAGAACTAAAGATTATGTCGGACGCAACTCGGATGCTGGTAGTATAATAAGCCAAACCTTAACCTATCCACGTAAGCCAAATAGCGGTAATAATGCGTTGGTTGGTCAAGTAAAAGTTCCATACAACTACGATCTTGTGACTTCCCCTCTCAATACTAACCCAAAGAATGTTCCGGTAAACGCAGGCACTACATTTGATATTGGCTTTAAAGTTGATGTAACGCCACGTTGTAATGTTCAAGTTCAGGGTAATTGCAATTCTGCGGATAAAGAATATAAGACCTTCCCAAAAACAACACAGTATCGCATTTACTCTTGGGCCGTGAATAGCTCTACATCCGAGACTCAGCTTAAGCATAACATTGGTACCGAGATTAAAGATAAAAGTGGCAACGTGATTGGCTACTATCTATCTAATGACCCAGCAAGACTTGGCTATACGATTAACAAATCTGGCTCCGATCTATTCGGCACTGATGGTAATACAGTAATAGTTACTACCTCTGATGGGAATAAAATTTCTGTACCCGCCAATACTGCAATCGGAACAAAAATTTGCGCCGCTGTTGCAGTTTGGCCCGCAGATAGCCATGATCTTCCTGGTAGCGGCACAATTAATGATTCGTCACAAAGTGCAGCTCTCAAAAATTCTTCTAATCTACGCCAATGGCGCAGTTCAAAACCAAGCTGTTATACAGTCGGAAAGAAACCGAGCATCTCTGTAAAAAACGGCGGCGCATACGCAAAGAATGGAATTGAGACCACTACTGCCTATCGCATGGTTGGCTCTACGAACTATCTCTTTGGGTCATGGGCAGAATATAGCGCAATGAGCGCAAAGCAAATCATTGGTTTTTCTACTGGCGCTGGACTCTGGGGTGGCGCTGCAAACGACGCAGCTGGCGGGCGTGAATGTCGCTTCTCTACTATGACGCTTGCAAACGCTGATTGTACAAGCAAAGATTTGGGTGGCATTCAATTAGGAGGAAAAACCTCAAGCTCACCAGAGAGTATTATAGAACAGATTACAACTCGCTATGTCGCTAGCACTAACAGTGCTGGCCAACCTCTAAAGGATTTTAAGAATAGGACTGTCGATCCAGCTGGTGTCTGCACCTATAACACCTCTACTGGGCGATATGAGGCTCCGTCTGACGCAAAGTTTGATTGTCTGGCTAATGGTACTAAGATCGTCTACTCCAGTGGCAACCTTACTATATCTGGCGGCTCGGTCCTTTCGAATTATTGTATGTCCGCAGCTCTGACCGATTATGATAGTCGCACGAGTGTCATCTACATAAAAGGAACTCTCACTATTGATGCGAATTTCTACTACGGCGATAAGATTGGTAACGATTGCCTATATCACAATCAGATTTATAATTCGGCCCACAAGATGCCACAACAGATCATTATTGCTAATAAAGTCATCTTTAATCAGCGCGCCACAAACTATGATGGCTGGATAATTGCCGATACAATAGATACCTGCAACGTTTCGCCAACTGATAAAAATAACGGCATTAATGTCAATAATTGCAATCAGCAGCTTACGATTAATGGCCCAGTTATGACGAGATATTTGCATCTTTATCGAACCTACGGCGGTGGCAGCAATAGCACTGCAAGAAGCACCACGGATAATAATAACAATAATAAAGCGATTGTCGCTGAGCCAGCCGAAATCTTTAAGATTAGTCCGGAGACCTATATTTGGTCCTACCAGCAGGCATTGCGTTATTCTCAGGCCTTTACGACCTACCAACGCGAAATGCCAATAAGGTATTAGTGCTAGCATAGAAACTCTCTCGGCGCAAAAAACCGAGAGAGTTTAGTGCTGAGTACTTCATATTAATGATAGACTATAGAAAAATCCGGCTTTCGTAGCTGGATTTTTTATTACCTGGATGAAAAAGTAGCTATATAATGCGGTCAAAAAGTAGCTCCATACCGCTCATGCTTGCATTTTTTGGGGTTTTGCTATATAATTCGCGCCAAGTACAGAGGTTGTAAATCTTACAACAATACAATCTCGGTGCGGCACATTTGGAGACTTCTTCGGAACTATCAAAAAGGAGGGATGATATCATGAAGAAGAAAGGTTTATTAGGGATTTTAGCAGTACTCATGGTGTTCGCCCTGGCTCTTACGGGCTGCGGGCAGCAAGGCGAGCAGAACGCGGGAGCAACCGGTTCTGAAGGCCAAAACAGCACGATCACCGACAACGGCAACGAAAACAATGGCGAAGCTACGGCTGAGCCGGAAGTTAACATTGGCGAAAAGCCGGATGGAAGCGATGCTATGGCGCTTATGGCTTGGTACTACAAGCGCGATAAGTCCTATATCGAGACCGTAGAAAAAGATACTGATGGATATTATCATTATGCGGTTGGCGACAAAGAGCTGCCCTGCAAGACTAATGTCTGGGATTTTATCGAGACAAGAGAAGGCAAACGTGGTACTTATTACGTTTGGCTTTTCGAAGATATGGCAGAGGCAATTGGACTTACAACTGCGGATTTTGAGAATTCGCGCCGCGCAGCAGCCAAGGTTGATCCGAATCAGACTCGTTGGGATTTTATATTGAATCCTGGCACGGCTCGTAAAAATATTTACGACTATACGTCAATCGAGATTGCTGGTATGTCGAACTATTTTGGGTATGAAGAGATGATTTATTGCGTACCTTCGTCTGCGTGGTCGATTAGTTTAGAACAAATCTGTTTCTCTGCGTATGAAATGGAGCAGTTAATGCTTGGGCGTACTGAGGATGAGATTATGAAAAGTGAGTTTCAGTCTTGGCAATCGCTTGCTGGCTATACGATTCCCTAACTAGTACCTAGAAATGCCCAGCCGTAAGAAGCTGGGCATTTTTTATGATGCAAAGTTTCTGATTCTGTGCTCTTCTACATAAAAGATATTAACTCCAAGTAAATACTCTTCGTTGTTTTTAGATTCAATGCGGAATTGATGATCTTCCCGTGCATTACCTTTAAGTATAGGCGCTTTGCCGGTTGGGTCGTATTCTGCGATTTTTGCGAGATATTCTAATTTGTCCAGATATGCAATAACTTGATCTTTAGTGAGTCCTGAGCGACGAGCTAGGATGCCCTCGTAAGAATTGTCTAGCGGATGCTTTTCGTAATATTCTTCCAGATAGGCCGTAACGGATGATTTTTCAATTAGTCCCATATTTTCGAGCAGGCGCTGATCTTCCGCAAAGCGTTGGTATTTTTTAGTTTCTTCCCATGATGGCCAGGTCGAGCCAGCTGGAGCTTTAGCACCAGTCACGCATGCTTCGCCGGTGATATATCCCATATTTCTAACGCGGCGGCCATTTGAAAAGATATCCATCGTGTCGCCCGCGAATGGTAATGCGCCTAATATGCCGTCGACTGTGTTGCTACCTGTTGACGTGTCGAATTGCGACGCGATGTTTTGATCGGCGATACCGAAGGTAGATTCGCGTTGGCCACAAAAGACAATGTATTTTGCTAGCTTAGAGCCGTCTTTGATTGTCGGGACTTCCGCTTCCTTGTCGGTTTCTTCAAACTGACCGTCACTATTTAAGTCTTCTATAATCTGCGTCGGGTCGCTTTCTAGAGTAGAGACATCAGTAATAAAGTATGGGTTACAGAATGCGTCGCCGACGCCGCCGATTGATTCAAGAAATGGGCAGTTTTCGGCAGTGTTCTTTGCGTTTTCGGATACAGTATTTGCAAGCTCAGCAGCCGAAGCTCCAGGGATAATTGACGACAGGGAGTTGGTGGTTATATCGCCAATTGACGATATAATGCCGGTCAGCGATGAAAATTTAGACTGATAAGGAGCTAAATTGTTAACGATTGAGCCCAAGAAAGTATATTGCGAAGTTGTGTCGAATGGACTGCGCGTTTCGCGCTCGTAGCGTGCGTTCTCAGCTATTACCTTCTCGTTCTCTACCATGTAAGCCAATAATGAGTCTTTACTCGCGACTGAATTGCCACCGTACTGGCCATTTTTGCCCATATAAGCATGTCCCCCTGATGCGATAGCATTGCCGAGGTCTACACCAAGAAGATCTTCTGTTAGATTACGTGTATAATAGTTAGCTATTTTTGGTAAGAAGAATCCTACAATTGCAGGCACAAGAAACTGTGCAACTTCGCTGACTAAGTAGCCTTTGCCGAAAGCAGATACTATGCATGCAATACCGCCAGATGCAATGCATGCCGCTACTGTAAGTCCGTCGCCAATGATATTAACTGTTGCCGCGGCCATTTTTGCATATGTGCAGGCCATGAATGAATCCATTGCGATCCCCACGGCACCCATGGATTTTTTTAGGTGTCCCCAAATATTAAAGGTCTTGACGCTTTCGTCGTTACCATTGACGGCTTTGCCGCTATAGAGTGAAGTAATGCCTTCGGCTTCCATGGCGCTACCTTCTGTTTCCTTAATGTCGGTAGGATTATCGTCTGGATCGTAGTTGTCGCCGTAATGTTCAGTAATTGTATTTGTAGTAAGTTGGTTCGAGAGTTCGTGGATGGGCGACTGTTCACCATCGCCTATTTGTGCTTTTTGGAAGCTTTCAAAAATACCGCTCGCAAGTTGAAGAATTTGCCCCATTTCTGAGGCGGCTATGATTAGTCCAATTGCGCCGACTACATCTGCCGCGATGCAGGCGTAATTTGCGATATTTGCAACGCCGTCTACGGCTTTAGTTATCTTGCTGTTTGCAATATTGTCTATTTTTGCTTTAAGTTCTGTTGGAGAATCTCCGCCTTTGATATTTGGATCCATGTCTGATGTCTTCATTTCGAGATCGCCGGCCTCTTGGGTGTTTGGATCAACTTCTCCTTCTTCGACATTGGAATTCTTCATCTTGCCATCGGCTTCGAGTTCGCCTGCACTTTTGCCAAGAGTATCTTTTACATCATCGATATCATTCGTTTTTGCATCATAGCTCGCCCATTTTCCTCTAGATATACCTATTTTGCTGAGGAGGTTTTTTGTTAGATTATCAAACCAAGCGCCTACTGAGCCTCGCCAGGTTTTAGCTCCTTCGAAATAGCTATTTCGGAAATTAGAATCTGCGTCGTATAAATCTTTGAAATAAAAGATGCCATTATCTGCGTCTGCGAGGCTTTTATCCGCAACAACAATACTTTTGTTGCCTTTTGCATCAGTATATTCCATTACAGTGCGCTTTTTGCCGCCGATTTCGTATTCGTCGTTAACTTCGATGTTTTGGCGTGCCAGTTTTTTGCGTTGTCTGTCGCTAATCTTAAATTTGTCTTTTGAAAAGATTTTTGCGTTGATAGGGTCTTTAACTAGGCCGCGATCTAGCTGGTGTTTCAAAAAATAGTTACTGCGCCTATTTTGCGATGTACCAATAGAATCAAAATGCTCTTGGAATTGAGATATTAGCGAAAAAGGCATAAAAGCCTGACTAGCCGACATGAGACCACCCATGCCAAAGAGCGATATTATGATGGCGATGATTGGACCTTTTTTGCGACCTTTTGCTTTACCTTTTGTTGTTTTTGTTGGCACGTTTTGACCAGTTACTTTATTAGCAAAGCCGTTTGGATTATTGGAACTTTCTTCCGCTTCTTTTGCAGAAGAGATGTTGCCGCCAGACGAGTTGGCGCTTTTCGCGCCACTCTGCCGACTAGTAGATTCATTTTCGGCGTCACGAAGCGTGTTTGCGCTAGCTTCTTTTGCTGCGTTATCGAAATCTGGACGAATACTAGCTTTAGCATTGTCGAAGATAGCGTTGCTTGGATCGCCTGATTGGGTATATTTGTTATCGTTGTCCATTTTTAATAATATGTTAGCTATTAAGCTTGACCTTGTCCATGACCTTGATTCTGACCTTGATTTTGGTTTTGTCCTTGATTAACAGTAGACTGCGCTTCGCGGATTCCCAATCTTGTTTTTACATTTGCGTTCATATTTGCACGTAGATTTGCGTTATTAGACGAGTTGAGTTCTTCGATGCTTCCTCTAAAGACTTGTTTTGCTTTTTCTTCGCCAATTGCGTCAAGCGTAGAGCTGGAGATTGTAGAAACTTGAGTAGCTGAAGCTCCGCTAAATACGCTATTTTCTGGGCTTGTTCCAGCGCTGACTTCGCTTTGTACCTTCTTACTGATAATCGAGTTAACTTGGTTAAGGTTCTTTTGATTAAGATCACCTGTAGCTGCGACCATTCCCGTCCATTGATCATTACTTGCGTGTTGTAGCATTGCGTTTTGGAATAGAGCGGATTGAAGAACTTTATCGTCTTGAGTAGCAAGTTCCTGCCCACTGAAGTTTTGAAAATCTGTTTCGAACTTACTACTTTTCATGTATTCCTGGAGCGTCTTAGGGCCAGGGCTATCAGGGTTGTTTTTATCATATTTGCGAATTTGCTTACCAAACATAGCGGCAATCTTATCGTCGCCCTTCATAGACATGAGCGTATCGCTGACTATACCTTGCTGCCTTGCATCTAACTTTGATGCATCTATATGAGACATTGCATTGTGCAGATTATCAAAATCTTTCATTTGCGTTAATCTTTGAAGCGCTGCAATTCCTTCTGCCGACTGTGCGCCAGATTCTCGGACTATATCTGCTAGCTCTGCACCGCTCGTACCTTTCTCATTAAATAACGTGACGTCATTTGCGATTTCCTCATTATAAGCCTTATTTTCATCAGCAACGCGCGCAGCTTCGAGATACTTAGGATCACTATATTTATTCATCCTATCGATCTGCCCTTTTCGGCCTAGATAGCTTGCGCGTGCGGCATTAGTTCCGCGATTGAATGCTTTAAGCGGTCCACGATTCATTAATTCGCCGCGCTTCGATAGAGTGCCGTCATCTTTCATTCCGGCGCGAGAGCGCATTTGGAAATCTTTGTAGCGATCGGAGTTGCGGATGCGTCCCATCGTATTTGCATTGAGAGCACGTTGGCCTTGTGTAAGTTTAGCTCCAAGCGTACCGAGGCCGGCTAGTGTGCCTTTGAGGAGGCTTGGAATGAAGAAGAATGGTACTACTTGCGCGACCATAGCGGCGAGATTAAAGGTCCAGCCTAGTTCTGTATTGCTTTGACCTACGCTTGCAAGAATGCGTCCAGCAAATTGGCCGCCGCCGACTACCAGCGAGCAAAGAGGATAAAGAAGAAGCATAGCTTGCATAATTTTCATCCACTTCTTAAAGAGCGACTCTGTGTTTGGTAGTGCGCTACATGCGAATGCGACAGGAGAAAGTACAATACCTAGAATCACTACTACTTCACGGACTACAAGAATTAGCCATAAGAACAACACAGCGATCGCAGCTGATCCTAAGAATAGTAATAATGTTACAACGAGGCCTGGATTAATACAGACGGCAATAATGATTGTGGTTAAGGTTATTGACCCTGCGACGAGGAACCCTGATACGGTCGCGCCCGCGCCAGCACCCTGGGCTGCCTGTATGCCAAGTCCAGACTCGAGCAGTCCTCTGAGCCCTACACCTAATACGTTGCTGAGGTCGACCAGGACGGCGCAAATTATATAGGAGAGATTAATAAGCACGGCGGTAACGATGAGTTTTGGCAGCATTTTCTTGATGCCATAGTTGCTAATGCCAACGCCTGTAATCTGCGAGAATAGAACAATGATAAAAAATATTATGAATACAATATTGGCTATAGCCTGTAATTTACTCCACGCTTCGTGGACTCCATTAGTCCTGAACTGGCCAGACCCCGCGCCATTAAAAATGCTGTCAGAGCGGATTTTTAGAAAATGTTCTTCTACAAATGAATAGACCTGATCCATTAACCCTTCGAGTGACATGATGGCCGGACATAGCAACCAGCCCATAGCACCAGCGCCGGCGTAACAGGCTTCGTTCTCGTCGTTTTCGGCACCATTTGCACCGATATTATCGACTGGGTTAGTATAATTATCGACAATAATTTGCATCTGGTCTATATTGAGACATTGGAATATTTGACCTTCTTTATCTGTTTTCTTTCCCGTTATCTCAACATATGTGCCTTTTTGTTTGGCGGCAGAGATTTTGTCCATACTTTCCTGCGCCTTTTGCTTGTCATCTTCGGACGCTTCTTCGTCTTTTGTGATTTCTTCTAGCTTTTTATAGAGACTATCATACGCTGGCTTCCCGTCTTGGTCTTTCATCTCGTCGCAAGCCTTCTTTAGCTTTGCGAGTATAATACCCTCGTAGCCATTCTTGCGATCATCCGTAGCACTAATACTTGAGCTGTTATCATATACTCCATTATATTTGTCTTCAAGCTCGTGCATGCGATCCAAAAGCTGCTGACACGATTTTACTGGATTATCTTCACTTAGACTATTCGTCCATGTTTTATTTTCTGTAACATGGTAGTATTTTGTCTTGGCGATTATTTTAGTATTGGAGTTTTCATACGTAGTTAATGCGGTCGCGTCTGTGCCGTTAGGCTTGCTATCGGTAACATCGGCCTTGCACATGATGTTGTAGTCTTTAATATAATTAAAATAACCGTCAGTGTTGTTAAACATTCCGATCTCGTCGTAGGTAGGCAAATATGGGTTATCTGACTTTTCTCGAAAAGCCTCATACGATTCTTTGAGACCATCTGACCAGTTTTCTTTAATTACGTACATGGCCCCAGTATCATTCATTGAACTACAGTTCTTATCTTCGCCATATACATAGTGCGGTACGCTATAGTTACCATTGCCTGTTTGAGTCTTAGCTCGTTGATAGATTAATCCTTTTCCTTCTTTGCAGACAATCTCCGCCATTGGTAAGCCAGTAATCTTCTGATACTGTTGCATAAGTCCTGTGCCGTCGTCTTGGCCTTGGTAGCACCAGATGGCACTATCAGGAGTATAGTTTGGATCGGATGGAGTCTGAACTATCTGCTCAAGCCAGAGACTTGTAGATTGAGCTTTATTGCCACCCCATCCTGCGTCTTTAAATATTTTTCCTTCTGAAAGACTTTTGCCGCTTATTCCGCTAACGCCTCCACTCGTATAGTTATATGTACTTCCGCCGTTGAAGCATTTTTTTAGATTATTCATAATAACGTTTATTTGTGCGGCGGCATCTAGCTTATTGTAGACGTCATCTCTATTGGCAATGGATATACTATCGGCGTTTGCTGGAATTGATAGTACTAAAGAAGCGAATAAGGTGCATAGTGAAAATATACTTAGGATGCGAGTTTTTATATTGCCCGTCGGTTTATTCTTCATTTTCTTCCATTTCCTCTATAATAGTAACAATTTCACTCATAATGGTTTTTGGCGCTCTATTATCTTGATTGTTGTATGACGCAAAAAGCTTAGCTAGGCTCTTATTTGTATTATATTCGCTGTCTAATTCTAAGATGGACTCGGTTATGCTTGCACACACTGCTTTTTCTTGAAAATTGTCGCAGCCATTGTTACTCCACTTTTGCATTAGACTTTTCTTTTGGGCGTAAAAGTTTTGGATAATTGCAATCGTGGGTTCTAAGAGCTCACTGTCGGAGGTTCTACTAAGTGCTTCGATGGATTCATCGCTTCCGCCTGATAAGTATACTTCATTAAGAGCCAACGCCGTATCCCTATATTTCTCATATACGGAAATTCTGGAATCTAGACTAGAGACTAGTTCGTCTTCTAGTTCATTAATTCTTTTCTTTGTGTTTTCGTCTCCTATTTCCGCATTTAGATGCTCTGCGAGAGACTCTCTAAAGGAAACAATTTCATTGAAGCTATTTGTTAGCTCGTTATTAGATTCCTTATAATCCTCATCGGTTATGCCAACCTGAAAACCGATTGAGTCTTCCTCAGCAGCTTGAAGTAGGTCGTCATATTTACTCACTACTTCTATTCCATTTTTAAGAAAATCTTTATATTGATTAACTTTTGGAGTACTAGTGTTGTCGCCCCCTGGAAGTGCTACGAATAAAATTACTACTGTAATTATTATGGCGATAGCGATTCCGCCAATTATTCCGCCAATCAATAAGCCCTTCTTGCCCTTGGCCTTTTGCTCAGCAGCGGCGTTTAGAATAATATCTTGTTGTTGCATACTTTGTTGGAAGAAATCTGGCGCATTTTGGCGCAAGTTGGATGGCTGAACTGGCGCTTGGGCGGCAATTTTGGAGGCACGAGAGCGACCGCCGAAGGCGCGCGTGATGGAGTTTTCTTTTTTGTCTTCGGGATCAGGGGAGGAGGAAATAATTGGCGCCTGCGGCGCATTAAAAGCGTCACCAGTGTTTGGCGCAAAAGTATTAGGCTGTTCGACACCTAGGCCATTTCCAACTTGATGCCCATCCGTATCATTTGGATTCATATTCCTCCACTTCGGTTTATTGTCATTCAGTTTATGTTTAGATTATATACTATTTTTTGATTTTGTTGCAGTAATTTCTATTGCAACGTTTCACGCTTGAGATGAACTTGCTCTTCGGCATGCACATCCCATATTAATATTATGCAGCATATCAAAAGCGCCACGAACAGTCGTAACGAGGTCTGCCGGGGCGATACAGAAATAAGCACAAGACAGTTGACAACTTTTGTTTTCTTAATAAACTTTGAAGCGGATCCTAATGGTAACGGCTACTATACGGAATTCGACATTTCTATGGATGGCTTGCAAGAGGCTATTGATAATCTCGAAATCAATACGGATAAATTAGATGAAGCAATAGGAAACTTGGAAGAAAAAAGCTCCTGTAGATTCAGATGTTTCCACGGCGATCAAGTGCCTACACGTAAAAATCTCCGAGAAATCGGAGATTTTTATATAGTACACAAATTGCCATTTATTCCAATTCCCCTTACGAAATAACAACTTAGTCTTTAATGTCTTTTAGTTCAAAATCGATAGCTTTCCTAAGATCATCCAGTCTAAGCTCAACCTGGTAGCCGATCTTGCCAGCACTAAATATGATTGTTTCAAAATTTTGCGCGGAGACATCGATGACGGTCTTAAATTGCTTCTTCATACCAATAGGCGAACAACCGCCATGGATGTAGCCAGTGAGCGCAAAAAGATCCTTCATTTTTAGCATTTCAATGCTCTTTTCGCTGACGGCGCGGGCGGCATTTTTGAGATTGAGCTCGCTTGCGACGGGCACCAAAAACACATAGTGCTTCTTGCTAGCTCCGACCGTAACGAGAGTTTTAAAAACCTGACCTGGATTCTGATTTAACGCGTTCGCAACATCTAGACCATTAATTGCGTCTGTATCAACATAGCTATAACTCTGATATTTGATGCCGCGTTGATCTAAAATGCGCATTACATTAGTTTTCTCAATGCTCTTCTTTGCCATTAGTGTTACTTTAAGGATTGACGTGATTAAAAGCCGACCTTGCGGTCGGCTTCGTAAAGAATATGCTTTTAGTCGGACTTGCGAAGCTCGTGTCTACGTTTTTGGATAGCAGTGACGCTACGCTGGATCAGGCTAGATAGCTCACGATCAGGAATTTCATGCCTTTCTACCATCTCGTCTTCTTCTAGCGTCCAAGGGCGCTTCGGATATAGGCCGCACTTTCTAGCGCTAGGCGTCTGCGCGATGTCGTTGGCGCGAATTCTTAACCCCCTGAGCTGCTCGCGACGATTTTCGATGGCAACCACCGTACGATTAAGCTCATCCGCGAGCTCTTCGTTGGTCTTGCTGCCGTGAAGCAACATCTCGTCTTCCTCGGGCGTCCAGAGACGACCGCTAAGGTTTGTGCTCTCGAGCACGTGGCGACGACATTTAACTTGCGCCTCCGAAAAACGCGTAATTGAAGCAACCTCGCGATCGGTCAAGATTCCGGCACGGATTAAATCGTCGTCAGCTTTGGTCCAGTAGCCTTTCGAGAAGGTGCTACGCCCGCATACACGATAGCGCATGCGGCGGATCGCTTTGATGGTACGACCAGTCATTTCGGCTAACTCCTCCTCGCACTTGGACTCATCCGAGACGAGCTCAATATCATGCAAGGTCCACTCGTCACTAGTGCTATTAATTCTTTCCACACTTTCCACCTCCATCAGAAAATATGAACAATAACCTTTTCTGCGGAGCATGGAAAACTACCGCAGACATAACTAGGTCTTCTGAGCAGGCCCAGATATATCTGCGGTAGATAAAAGCATATTAAAATGCTAGCAACTCACCGGATGCTTATTTAGATTGTAGCATAAAATGCTTGTGTTGTCAAATCGCCGCTTTCTACGAACTCGAAGACGGAGCGGTTGACTGCAAAGATAATCACTAATTAAAAAACACCGCAGAAGAAACTGCGGTGTTCTTTGAGATTATTGTCTTTCGAAGGCAAACTCGGTTGCAAAGAGAAACTGACTGACGGTCGAATCGTTATAGATACGATTGTCCTCGAGCTTGATTGTAATTTTGCCGTCTTCGAAGCTAATGATGCCAGGAACACCGCAAAACTCAATGCTCGCATCCGTATCACTAATCGGATAGGCACTGAATTGGTCGCCGATTAGACGATAGAACTGCAAGTCGCAAGAGATTACGCCGTTTACATCCTTAACAGTAAGACGGCCTTCCATGTCATTCTCGCCATGATAAATCCATTCACCAAGGTATTTATCGAGATCGACAATCTCGGCGGACGGCTGCAAGAATTCTAATGCATCCGCAAAAGTCATTGCGATTGGGTCGAAATCCGCATAAAATGCAAAGAAACTATCATAATCGTAGGCACCAGTCTTTAGGATAAGACTGAGGTCCTTTGCTTGATAGATTTTTAGCTCGCGCGCAAAATCCGATTCATCGGCAAGCTTATCGTCAACGAAAAACTTCTGACTTCCATCTTGCTCAAATTCCGTGCAAAGTTTTGATGCGGGAACAAGTTTACCGTCAGTGTCCACTTCGTACTTCGTAAAGAAATAAGCAAAATTGTCGCCATTCGAAGTTCGGACCGAGGCGAGCGACCCGTCAGACAAAAGCATCCAAGCGTACTTTGTGCCTCCGCCAACGTTCACGAGATAATCCTGCTCGAGCAAGGTACGAATTTCACCGTCATAGCTTAAGATGCGGAGCTTTGTGTCACAGTCGTCGCCACTTTCTTTGAGAGCGCAAAGCAAATCATCGATGCCGTCGTTGTTAATATCGGCGACCAGAATGTTGCGAGCGTAGCTTTCGCCGCCGCCAGCGTAAATTAAGTCTTGCTGACAGGAAGTGATTGCCGATTCGTGCGCGATAAGGTAGTCATAATAGGCGGCATAAACATCGTCTGGATCGACTCGCGGAAGCGTTTTGTCTTCAGCGGCCTCCGTAATATCAATAGGCTCTTTCTTAGCATCATTCTTGGGTGCGTCGTAGCCGCAACCAACCAAAAGCGTCATTGCGATAACTAAAAGAATAATAATCCCAAGTGTGGTCTTTTTCATAAAGATCCCCTCCTTCTAAATTTTTGGAAAGACACGCATAGTTAAGGTCCAACAGAGATATTCTCCTCTAATCTTGGCTAATTATAATTATTTCTTGCGGTTTTGCAAGCATAAGTATTTTTGAGTTTTTAAGTTTTTTGCTTACGCTTTCTTGACTTTTTATGAAAAGTGTGCTATAATGGATATTGTAACTATTTGGTCCCTGTTTTTTGAAAGGGGGTGAACGTTTTGCGCAAGAATGATACGCAAAAGTTCGCATCGATAGTAGATTTTAGGGGAAAAGAAATTGCGGCCGCAAGTCGAGATGCTCACGAATATGGACTGAGAATCGTAAGCTGCCACAATCTGCTAACTGACAAATGTCACCCCACAAAAGGACCCTTCTTTGGTTTTAGGCGGATTTGGAAGGATATCCTTTTTAGAGGAGCCAGTAGCTTCTTTCTCTATAAAATCACGACTCGTCGCAATGCGCGAGTTTTAAGGCTGCATTTTTATAACATAGAAAACGACGATATTGGAATCGTAGATATTTCGGCTCAGAACGGGCTCGATCTTGTATTTCAATCTGGTCGCTACAAAGATTATTCAGCGGTCGCTTATGTTGAAGTTGATGAGAACGGTCGTTTTAATATTATTGAAACGCCAGACGAAGCACTCGCTTAAGTTTTACGCCTAGTACTTTTATGCCGCAGTGGTTGCACTGCGGTGCTTTTTATTGCTTGAAATAGATTTTTATGCAAGCGCCAGCATAACTGCGGTCGCTAAGTAGTTCAAGTCCATCAAAGGTTGGTGGCGTTGGCTCCTTAGGGTGAGACAAGACCAAAATTCCACCTTGCGCTAGTTTTTGAACGATCTTTTCGACAAGCTCGTATTGTGGATTGTTGTATGGCGGATCGGCGAAAATTAGATCATAAACAGATAAACCGTCAATATTCTTTACGATTTTGGCTCTTTCATTGCACTTATGCTTTTTTAAATTTGCCGAAATTGTTTTAATAGCCTCAGGATTTTTCTCGAGGAAATCCACAGAGTTCGCACCGTTAGATATCGCGGTGATACCGAGAGCTCCGCTGCCAGCGAAAGCATCGAGAACTCTGGCCTCCGGCAAATGCGAGCGAATCTGATTAAAAATTGCAATACGCTCGCGTTCGCCCATAGGTTTTGTTGCGCTAGTTTTTGGGGTGTCAATTAATTGACCGCTTAGATATCCGGAGACAATCCGCAGTTGATTTTTAGCGCGCATTTTTTCGGCCCCGTTTCTGCTTTTGTTCTTTCTCCCGTTCTCGCTCGCAGGCCTGAATTGCGGCAGCCCAGTTTAGTGTAATTACTCGCACGATTTCCGGAATCAAGATTTCACGAGTCTCAACAATCAGTTCCGTCGTCCAGCCAGTTTTTAGGAATTGAGTATACATGTCGAGAGTTGCTACTTTTTCGAGCGAATTGTAAAAAACATGCTCGTAGTCGATATTCTTAAAGTCTGCTCTCTTAAGATCCTTCGGAACTAGACGCTTTGAGGCGAGTGGCGTAATAGTATAAGCAACACCATATTCGAAAGCAATATGCTTCGTCATAATCCCGCCAGCTCCCCAATAGAGCCAATTATTACGAGCCGCCTGAGCTAGAGTATCGCCCCGCATTATACCTTTAATTTTGACGCCGAAGAGTTTTGCATAGTCTTTATCCGACATCAACTCGTCAACAACTTGACGATATGGAAAATGATGAGCGGGCGTAAGTCCGTCAGTGAGTGCATGTGCAAGCCAAGCCGCCTCAAAAGCCGCACGCTCTTTATTTCCATTTTTTAGCGCCTCTTTTAGATTATATTGGTGATCGCGAATATAGCCGATAAGGATACCATTATCGTGGCCTGGCTCGATAAAGTGCTCTGGCTCGTCGACGCCCGGAGATTTGCGCTTAAGGCCGTCTGGCCCAAATGCGCCCTCGAAATGCAGAATTTCGTCAATGGAGGGAAAAATGCGAGAGGCCGACGGCACGTATTTGTTTAGCAAAATCTTAGCCGCGCGGTCGAGTTTTTGATGCGTGCCTGTTAATGACCCAGGTCGGTCGTTTTGAATAATTCCAAGTGATGAATACATTAGTTAAGAGTGGTTAGGCGTTGATATTTTTGAATAGCAGAGCTTAACTCTTTATATTCTAACACATTATAGCCTTTTTGTAAAAACTCCTTAACCTTAATATCGGCAGCATGGACCAGCTTCGTGTCAGTAATAGTTGCAATACGAAGATCGAGTGCGCCATGCTGAAGCGAGCCATAGATTTCGCCTGGGCCACGAAGTTTTAAATCAACCTCGGCAAGATAGAAACCATCTTGTGAGCCTTCAATTTCACGTAGGCGCCTAGACGGCGCATCCTTAGAATTTATAAGATAGCAATATGACGCTGCGCTGCCACGCCCTACGCGACCGCGAAGCTGATGCAGCTGCGAAAGGCCATATTGATCAGCATCCGCAATTGCCATGACGGTAGCGTTCGGAACATTTACACCAACTTCTACAACAGTAGTACTTACAAGCACATCGATTTCACCCTTCGAAAAACGCGTCATAATATCGTCTTTTTCATCGGGCTTCATACGTCCATGTAATAACTCTACGGTATAGCCATTTAGCATCTTTGCGATGCGCTTAAACTCTTTTTTGACAGACGAAAGTTCACTTGCTGAGCTATCCTCGATTTTTTTACAAATATAATAAACTTGATGTTTTAGCTCGAGTTCTTTTTTGATGTCACGCCACATTTGTTCTTCGGCGGCCTTGGCGACTATTTTGGTCGTAATAGCCTGGCGACCAGCCGGAAGTTGATCGAGAATCGATACTTCAAGATCGCCGAAAATCGTTAGCTGTAGCGAGCGCGGAATCGGCGTTGCCGTCATTGATAATAGATGCGGCATACTACGAGCCTTAGATAACAGCTTTTGGCGCTGAGCCACGCCAAAACGATGTTGTTCATCAATAATCGCCAGTCCAAGACGAGCAAATTTCGTATCGTCTGTAATTAATGCGTGCGTGCCAATTACTAAATCGACTTCGCCAGCCGCGATGTGCTTTTTGAGCTCAGCTTTATGCTTAGTTGAGCCAGTTAATAGCGCAATACTAAGCTCTTTGCCGAATGTTTTTGATAAGGATTCGGCGTGCTGGGCCGCTAGTACTTCAGTCGGAGCCATGATAACCGTCTGAAAACCAGCTTTGGCTGCCACAAATGCGCTAAGCGCAGCGACCATAGTTTTACCCGCGCCAACGTCGCCCTGCAAGAGGCGATTCATTGGCGTTTCGGATGCCATATCTTGAATAATTTCCCAAGTTGCGCGGCGCTGAGCGTCAGTTAATTTAAAAGGCAAGGTTGCTATAAACTTTTTAAGCGCTTCAATGTCGGCGACGATAGGTTCGGTTTTGAGACGTTTATTCTCTTCTCTATTTAGTCTAGATGCAAGCAGCAAACAAAACAACTCTTCCTCCGCTAAATAGTCACGACCTTTTTTAGCGTCTGCCTCACTTTCGGGAAAATGCACGCTCAAGAAAGCGTCAGCACGACCAGGTAGATTCGGAATCATATCATCGCTAAGTGCGAGTTGATTTTTGCAGGCACCAATAAACTTCTTAAAGTCTGGCGATTTTAGCGAGCCAGTAGCGCGATAAATAGGTTGCAACTCGTCGGACTTAGCCTTATCAATATCGCCAGCCAGCGTAACGGAAGGATTCGAGAGCTGATAATGTCCATACGAAAACTCCATTTTACCCGAAAAATAAAAATCGCGATGATCATCGAGCTGTTTTGCGCGGTAGGGCTGGTTAAACCAGATTGCACGAATTGCGCCAGAGTCATCGCGCAAGACTGCCTCGGTTATTGTGAGACGACCACGACGAGAGCTGTGCACATCGTCAACTTTTGCCTTAATTGTCACTTGGCCCGGGCGTAAATCTGAGATTTTTTGAGCTTGTTGATAGTTCTCATAGGTGCGTGGCAAATAATACGCTAAGTCTCGAAGCGTAAAAATGCCAGCTTTATTTAGAAGCTCGGCCGTTTTTGGGCCAACGCCTTTAATGTCTTCGATGGGCGAAGATAAAACCATTTTCTAGTCTTCCGCAGGTTTATTTGGAGCATTTTCGGCGCGCCAAGTAGCAATAGCGCCATGATTACCAGATAGCAAAACCTCTGGCACTTTTAGCCCTCGAAACTCAGCTGGTTTCGTATATTGTGGATACTCATAATTATCGCCGTCGCTAAAGCTTTCGATCTCAGCAGATTGCTCGCCACCAAGCACGCCCGGAATTAGACGCACAATACTATCAATCACAGTCATAGTCGGAAGCTCACCACCGGTCAAAATAAATTTACCAACAGAGAGCTGATGGTCTACGAGCGTCAAAATACGCTCATCGTAGCCTTCGTAATGTGGACAAATAAAAATGTAGTTTTTACCAGATTCAGCATAACGAACGGCGTCAGATTGTTCCCAAATTTTACCTTTCGGCGTCATTAAAACGACTTCAGCATCAGGGTTTTTGGCCTTTGCGGCCTCCACGGCGGCAAAAATTGGCTCGACGCGAAGAAGCATTCCGTCGCCACCACCATACGGAGTATCATCAACCTGATGGCGTGGGCCGATGCCGAAATCGCGTAAGTTAATAAGTTCAAATTCGACTAAGCCACGATCCTGAGCCTTCCAAAGCATCGAGGTATTAAAAACCTTATCAAACATCTCTGGAAAGAGTGTAATTACGGTGAATTTCATGACTTTGAGACTCGCACCATAGCCGTACGCAGAACTTCGTCACCATAATAGTAACCAGCGCGCAAAGTCTCGGCAATAGTTTCTTTGTCGCCGTCGCCATCAACGCTGATTGCTTCATGCAAGTCTGGATTAAATTCAGTACCAATCGCTGAGTCGATTTTTTGAAGGCCAATGCTTTTAAGTGTCTTCTCGAAGTTCTTTGAAAGCGGAGACAGAACTTCTGGTTGAGCTTGAATCGCGCGTTCGAAGTCGTCGATTAGTGGTAAGATTTTCTTTACCGTATCGAGCTTTGCGTAATTGCGATCTTGCTCGCGTTGAATATCGTTTTGGCGGCGAAAATTTTCAAAATCAGCACGCGTGCGCTGTAAGTCGTTGATTAGCTCAGCGATTTTTGCATCTTGCTGCTCATCGACGGGATTTTTGCGTTTCATGTTTTTCGCAGCCTCAATAACGGCCTCGCCGCGATCCTCGGCAGCAGCTTCTTGATCCGCCTCGGTTGTAACCTGCTCAGTAGAATCTGTTTTTGCTTCTTGGTTATCTTCGATAGTATCTAGGTTTATATTATTGTCGTTCATAAATAATTTCCTCCAACATTAATCCTGCGTGACGAACTAGCGACATGACGCGCTTGTACGACTGACGAGTCGGACCAAGTACGCCAATATAACTGCGATCAGAATAAGGCGAACAGAAGCGCGAAATAATCAGCGAGACATCCGAAGACTTGCCAACCGGATTTTCGGTACCAATATAGACGTTAATTGCCTCATTGGGTGAAACTTCATTTAGCCAAGGTTTTAGCTGGTCGAGCAATTTGCCTACTGCCTGCACGCGGGAACTTTGGGCAAATTCTGGCTGCGAGAACAACCCACCAAAGCCAGAAATATAAAGTTGGTCGCCGACAGTAGCTAGGCCAAGATTGCCAGTTAGATCCACGAGACTATCAACGGCAGCACGAATTGCATAATCGGCGCGCGTTTGAGCCTGAATGCGCGTAGCGAGTGCGCGCGTCTGACGGTTGCTACCTTCGGTAATCTTTTGTTGCTCAGAGCGAGGCTTATGAGCGTCTCTTTCAAGCTTCTCTTGTAGTGAGTTAACATACATGCGATATCCGGCATCGGTCGGGATACGTCCAGCTGAAGTGTGTGGTTGCATAATATAGCCCATCGCTTCAAGTTTACCCATCTCTGCGCGAATAGTCGCAGATGAGACGTCGAAAAGTTTTGCGAGCGTTACGCTGCCAACCGGAGCCGCCATTTCGGCGTATTCTTCGATAATTGCATAAAGAATTTCGCGTTGACGATCTGTCATACTTTTATTTTAACGCTTTTAGCACTCTATGGCAAGGTTTGCTAGTTTTAGACTAAAACACCCCTGTTATCAGGGGCATTTTTTATTTATTGCCAGGAATCTTATAGTATTTATTATTGCCTTTTAATTCTGCTACTAATTTCTCGCGCTGCAGGCGGCTAAGCTCACCCCAGAAGCTAATCTTATTAGCTGGGACAATACTACCATTTGCGTCATAATATTTCACTATATTACCATTTCCGGAAACATAAATCAGGATACCATCTCGCGTAAAGAGGTTATCGCCATCATTGACAATGAGAAACGCTTTACTGGAGCCGGATGTGTACGCACGGCGTTCATTATTTGCTTCATATCCGATGAAATAGCCATCGTGCATAAATACACGCTCGCTACCCCGAAGAATACTCTTGCCAGTCAAAAGGTCGACGACGCTATATTCGTTCGGAGACGATGTACTCGCAATAATGTACTGGTCTGTAATCCAAGCCATGTCGCCATAAATATCGCTATTTTTTGGATCGGTATAGAACTTGTCGTAGTGATAGTCTACAACCATGCGATTATCAGAAATTGAAAAGAGTCCACTCTTGTCAGAAACCGGGTCTAGCACAGCGTAAACTTTCTTGCCCCAATTGAAACTCTTGATAGAGTTATATTCTTGATCGTCGATCGTAATTGGAGTGGCGGTAGAATCTTGCTTATTATAGATGATGTAGCCTTCATCACGCAGAATAATGCGGCCGTCTGGCATATCATCCATGCGAGTGCATTTTTCGGTCTTACATTGATAGCCATCAATTACGCTGAGCTTTATTTTATCACCATCGCCCTGTTGGCCACCGGTTTGGATGCCACCACGAGATGTATTTAAAATCTGAACCAATAAGAATACTAACACGCCAAGAAATGCAATACCAAATATACCGAGTGCAATATAAACGCCAATACGCTTTGCGGCTTTTTGACGTTTTACAGCACGTTCTTGACGCTGAATCTCCGCCGCATAAGCATTTGCCTTAGCTAATTCGTCAGCCGACATTTCGCGCTGAGACTCGACGAGAGACTTGGTTTGCAGATTAACAAGATTCGGCTTGACGATAAATTTATCGGCCGAGTTTTCCGACTGAGAGCTCGTCTCTACGGTTGGTTGGGAGGTAGGCTCCTGCGCCTCAGGTTGGGCTGGAGTTGGCTCAACGGGAGCCTTAATTGCCTGACCGTAATTAGCTTGCGGCATCACAACGCCAGTCGTAGGATCGATGGGCGCGCTTTGCGGAGTATTTTGTCCGCTAGAAATAACTTGCTGACCCGCATTTGGATCATATGAGCCAAATTGACCCGAAAAGTTAGCTGGATTTGGCGAAAAACCACCATTCGCATTCTGATTATCCATATGTTATAGATTATAATATATTTATGGAAGAAAAAATTAATTTAATTAAGCGTTGGCTAGGGACCGGAAGTATAAACATATTTGGTATGCCTTTTTCCGGAAAAGATACCGTTGGAGTGCGCCTAGCCCAAGATTTGGACGGACGTTTTTTGAGCTCCGGGCTGATCATGCGAGCCGCCGAGGAAAACGATAAAGATTTACTCCGCGAGATGAACCAAGGGTTACTTGCTTCGACAGACAAATTCCGCGACATTGTTTTACCTTATTTTAAGATTGCGGAATTGCGCGATTTTCCGCTTATCCTAAGTAGCGTGGGGCGCTGGGAAGGCGAAGAATACGACGTTATAAAAGCTGCCGAAGAATCTAGACATCCAATCAAAGCCGTCATTTTACTCAATATTTCAGAAGCCGAGATCCGTAACCGCTGGGAAGCTGCTCAAACTTTGCAAGATAGAGGTGCACGCGAAGACGACAAAGTTCGCTCGGTGCTTGATAAGCGCATCGCGGAATTTATCGAAAAAACAATGCCAGTGATTCAAACTTACCAAAAGCGCGGCATCTTGTTGCCAGTAAATGGACACACCGATCGCGAGAGCGTCTACACACAAGTCATCGACCAACTTGCAAAATTCGCAATGCAAGACAGCGACTTTAATCGCGAAATTCCGCTTCAATAAAAAACACCGCCTCTAGGCGGTATTTTTTAATCTCGTTTCAGCATAACCGTAAAGGCTTCACTCGGAATATCCACCTTGCCGAAGCGCTTCATGCGAGCTTTACCTCGCTTTTGCTTCTCGACAAGTTTTGCTTTACGATCGCGATCACCAGTATGAATTTTTACCGTCACGTCTTTACGGAAGGCGCCGAGTGTCTCGCGAGCAATAATGCGAGCTCCGATAGCGGCTTGCAATGCGACTTCAAAGTTTTGGCGCGGAATTACTTCTTTAAGCTTCTTCGTAACTGTGCGACCAATCGCGTCCGCCTCGCTGCGATGTGCCATGACAGAGAGCGCATCAACACGCTCGCCGGCGACTAGAAAATCCACACGCACGAGATCTTCGGCCTGATAACCAGCAAGTTCATAATTAAATGACGCATAGCCAGAGGTTGAAGACTTAAGTTGATCGTAGAAATCAGTCAAAAGGTTTGCCATTGGCGCCTCAAAATTGATTATAGCGCGCGTATCAATGTAAGAAATATTTTTTTGACGGCCACGTTTTGTGATGATGAGATCGAGAATTGCGCCAATATACTCTTTCGGAGTGATAATTTCGCCTTTTACCCATGGTTCACAAATCTCAAGAATCTTAGTTGCGTCAGGTAGACTAGACGCCGAGCGAATATCGAGTTCTTCGCCAGACGTCATCGTAACACGATAATCAGTAGAAGGATTAGTTACAATAAGATCTAGTTTAAATTCACGCTCCAAGCGTTCTCGAATAATATCCATATGCAATAGGCCCAAAAAGCCGATACGTAAGCCAAAGCCAAGTACAGGAGAGTTCTCTGGCTCGTATTGGAGTGCTGAATCCGACAAAGCAAGCTTTTCTAGTGCTTCTTTAAGATCATTATATTGGTCATTAGATACTGGGAAAAATCCCGCATAAACAAAAGGATGGACATTTTTGTAGCCCGGAAGCGCGAGCTTGGTTGGATTCTTAGTCAAAGTGACCGTATCGCCAACTTTTGCTTCACGCGTAGCTTTTAGATTCGTAACAATATAGCCAATTTCGCCGGCCTTTAGTTCATCACGAGGCGACATCTTTGGATTTAGGATACCAACTTCGAGCGCAATATCATTTGATCCGGTCGCCATCATGTGAATGTTGGCGTTTTTTGAAAGCGTGCCACTAAACATGCGAATATATAAAATAACGCCACGATAATCATCGAAATAACTATCAAAAATCAAGGCGCGCATTGAATCACTGTTCTTATCGGCAACTTCTTTCGTTTCACCAGCACTATGTCTTGGCGCAGGAATGCGATCAATAATCGCATCGAGAACTTCGTCGACATGCTCACCAGTTTTAGCGGAAACCTTAATAATCTCATCCTCGGAACAACCTAGTAAGTTTATTATCTCCGCTGAAACACGCGGAACATCACTAGCTGGCAAATCGATTTTGTTAATGACTGGAATAATAGTAAGATCTTGTTCGAGTGCAAGATAAACATTCGCAAGCGTCTGCGCCTGAATGCCCTGCGTAGCATCAACCACCAAAATGGCGCCCTCTACAGCTTGCAGAGAACGTGATACCTCGTAGGAAAAATCTACATGCCCTGGTGTATCAATCAAATTTAGCGTATAGCCCTTATAGGACATACAAACTGGCGTAAGTTTGATTGTGATTCCCTTTTCGCGCTCGAGCTCCATACTATCAAGAAGCTGCGATTTCATTTCGCGTTTGGTCACGGTGCCAGTAATTTCCAGCATGCGATCAGCGAGAGTAGATTTTCCGTGGTCAATATGCGCAATAATACAAAAATTGCGAATTTTATCTGTATTCACGAATATATTTTAACACATTGTCAAGGGGTGGCGCCAGCTTTTAATCAGGCGAGTAGGACAAAAATTAGGATGATTATCGCCATCACGACGCGATACCAGCCAAAAGCCTGTAGGGATTCTTTTTTGCGCAAATATTTCAAGACAAAGTTAATTGCCACCATGCCTGATGCAAAAGCAATGACATTAGATAGTAGTAATGTGCCCCAGTTGGCCGCCATATACGCGCGCGAATCACTAGAAATAAAAGACATCAAGACTACGCCACACATAATCGGAATACTCGCAAGGAAAGAGTAATCTGCAGCAGCACGACTATTTAAACCGACAAGTCGCCCCGCAACGATAGTAGAGCCACTACGCGAAACACCAGGAATAAGCGCGAAAGTCTGAGCGAGGCCAATATAGAGTGCGCGAAGTGGCGTTAGAGAGTTTTCATCTTTGAGCTTGCTCATATGTGGCAGCTTGTCGATGATAATCATTAAAATACCGATGATTCCCATGGCGCACATTATTGTAATAAGGCTCGAGAAGAAAGGCGCATTTTCGATCAGTTTTTTGAGTAAAAGCGCAGCGATGACAGCTGGAATAGATGTAATAACGAGATTAAGAAATAACTTATAATTATGCTTCTTGAAAATATCAACGCAAATCTCGCAAATACGTTTGCGATAAAAGAACAACAAAGCTGCAAGCGTACCGAAATTTATAAACTCAATAAAAAGATGAAAATCCGATGTTCTCCCACCAAGAATCTCTTGAATAATTTCGAGATGACCAGAACTGGATACGGGAATAAATTCGGTCAGGCCTTGAGTGAGTCCTAATATTACACTGTGTATAACATCCATATGTTTATTATAGCAAAAATAGATGAGAAACAAAAAGTAGCACCTTTTACGGTGCTACTTTTTTATTTAAGCCTCTAGCGTATCTTCACCAAAGTCTTCGTCTTCGATAGCAGATTCTACAGTTTGGCTTTTTGCGCCAGTACCTACAGGAATCTTGCGACCGATAATAACGTTTTCCTTGAGACCGCGGAGATGATCAACGCGACCGGAAATTGCAGACGAGATAAGAACGCGAGTTGTATCCTGGAAGGAAGCAGCAGACAAGAACGAGTCAGAGTAGATAGATACTTTGGAAATACCTAGCAACATCTGAGAGAAGCTTGCCGGTTCTTTGCCTTCAGCAATCATGCGAGCGTTTTCTTCTGCGACAGCAGCTTTGCTGGTGATATCACCAGTGACAAAGTCGGTATCACCTGGCTCATCGATCGAAACGCGAGAGAACATCTGGCGAATGATGATTTCAAGGTGCTTACTGGAGATTTCGTGACCCTGTGCGGCATAAATAGTGAGGATCTCGTTAAGGATGTAGCGTTCAGTCTCTTCGATACCCTTGTATTTCATGAGATCTTGGAGATTTAGAGAACCTTCAGAGAGGCGATCACCCGGTTTAACACGATCACCGTCTTTGACTGCGAGTGCGTAGTCGGCTGGAACAGAGACTTTAAGTGGTGAACCAGCATTGGCAACGATGATAATTTCGTCCTGAGTGAGTTCAGCGATACCATCAAACTCAGCGATGATTGGAGCCTCACCTTTAGCCTTAGAAGCGATTACAGTGCCAGTCTTGACGCTTGCGCCATCTTTTACTTTAGCCTTACGGCCATCGAGTGGATAGTGAGCGGCTTTACCGGCGTCTGGGGTAACCTGAACGACATTGTGACGTCCGTCCTCCCAAGTCGTAACCACACCTTCAATGTTTGAGATAAAGGCCTGACCTTTTGGTGTGCGAGCTTCAAGAAGCTCTTCAACGCGTGGAAGACCACGAGAGATTGCACCAGAACCTGCAACACCAGAGCTATGCTTCGTATCGAGCGTAAGCTGCGTACCTGGCTCACCAACGGATTGTGCGGCGATAACACCGACTGGTTCATGATAAGCGACTGGTTCACGAGTGGACATGTCGATACCGTAAGCCTTGCGAGTTACACCATTGTCACATTCGGAAGTGAGAACGCTTTGAATCTTAATGCTATCAATTTCATCGTCAGCTTCGAGTTGAGCGGCAACTTCTGGCGAGATGAGCTCATCTGCCTGAAGGCCATATTTCTCAACAGCCTCAGCGGAATAACGACCAGCAATGCGCATAGCAAAACCAATACCGGTAGCTTCGCTTTCAGATTTATAGATGCGGAAGCCTGGATCTGGAGCTTCACCCTCGACCGTAAAGACGTCCTGAGATACATCGACGAGACGGCGAGTGAGATAACCAGAGTCGGCAGTACGGAGAGCCGTAGACACCTGACCTTGGCGAGCACCACGAGTTGCGATGAAGGACTCGAGAGTGTTGAGACCTTTCTTATAGCTCGACTTGACTGGAAGCTCAATTTCGCGGTTGGATACGTCAACCATGATACCGATCATCGCAGATGCAAGCTTAATGTTACCAGCAGAGCCACGAGCGCCAGAGTTGGTCATGATAGAGACGTTAGTATCGAGGTGGGCGAGGTTATCCTTAACGTGAGAAGAAATCTTATCGTCAACTTCACGCCAAGCGGCGACAGTGAGGCGATAACGCTCATCTTCGGTAATGAATCCGTCATCGAATTGTTGCGAGATAAGGGCAGTTTTGCCTTCACCTTCAGCAATCATAGATTCGATTTCTGGGTAATCTGGATAGTCATCCTTTGAAGTGGAGACACCTGCGATAGTTTCGTACTTGAAAGAGAGATCCTTAATAGCATCAGCGGCTTCAACGGCAGCTTCGGCACCAAATTGGTTAAGGATATTAGCCATAACTTTCTTCAAGTGCTTACTGTTCTGAACCTCATTATCGTATGGATACTCTTTTGGCAAAATCTCGTTAAAGAATACGCGGCCGAGAGTAGTGTCACGTTTTTGGCCCTTCGTGTGAACGCGAATTGGAGTCTGAAGTTGGATGAGGCCCATATCATAGGCGAGCTCAGCCTCGTAGACACTAGTGTAGGCTTTGCGCTCAGTTTGAGCAGACGGTTTTTCGTAGGTTAGGTAGTAGCTACCAAGTACGACATCTTGCGTAATCGAAAGCACTGGGGCGCCATCGGATGGCTTTAGTAAGTTCTTGCTGGCCGACATGAGTTCAGCGGCCTCTTTTTGAGCTTCCTTAGAAAGTGGAAGGTGGACAGCCATCTGATCACCATCGTAGTCGGCGTTGAAGCCGTTTGCGACGAGCGGATGAAGTTTGATTGCTTTACCGTCGACGAGCTTTGGCTGGAAGGCCTGAACAGAGAGACGGTGAAGTGATGGAGCGCGGTTTAGAAGAACGTATTTGCCTTCAATGACTTCGTCGAGTGCATCCCAGATCACAGTCTCACCAGCTTCAACCATGCGAGAAGCGGAACGAATATTTGGTGCGTATTCGTGCTTGATAAGCCAACTAATTACAAAAGGCTTGAAGAGCTCGAGCGCCATTTGCTTTGGAAGACCACATTGATTAATGCGGAGTTCTGGACCTACAACGATAACGGAACGACCAGAGTAGTCGACGCGTTTACCGAGAAGGTTTTGACGGAAACGACCTTGCTTACCCTTGAGCATGTCAGACAAGCTCTTGAGTTTGCGACGACCGTTCTGTGAGTTAGCGGTACGACCGCCACGAGAGGCATTGTTGTCAATAAGTGCGTCGACGGCCTCTTGAAGCATGCGCTTTTCATTGCGGCAGATGACTTCTGGAGCGTTAAGCTCGAGAAGCTTCTTTAAGCGGTTGTTGCGGTTAATAATGCGACGGTAAAGATCGTTAAGATCAGAGGTTGCAAAACGACCACCAGCCAAGGAAATCATTGGGCGAAGATCTGGAGGAAGTACAGGAATTACGCTCATGATAAGGTCGGTTGGCTTGATACCGGCATTTAGCATACCCTCAAGCACCTTAAGACGCTTCATGATCTTCTTCTGTTTTTGACCTTTGCTCTCTTCGGCATCTTCGTGAAGCTTTTCTACAAGTTCTTTAAGATTGATTTCTTCAAGAAGCTTCTTGATGCCACTAGCGCCCATCTCGACTTCGATAAGGTCGACATAGTCTTCATAGTTATCTTCAAGAGCGCGATACTCGATTTCATTGATGACGGCACCTTTCTTGAAACCGGTAAGAATTTCTTTCCTGGTGCGATAATCATCTTCGAGCTCTTCGACTTCTTTACTCTTCGCTTCTTCGAGAGCTTTGATTTCTTCAGTGTTCTTGTTTTTTGCCTCTTCAAGATAGCGTTCTTGAATAGCGTGGCGAGCAAGCTCGGTTTGAGTTTCGAGGTCCTCGAGACGCTTATCAATTTCTTCTTGCTGGACATCGGTAATAATGTAACCGGCAAAGTAAACAACTTTTTCAATATTCTTGACAGTAATATCAAGAAGTTGGCTGAGAGCGGATGGAGTTCCACGCATGAACCAAATGTGCGCTACGGGAGCAGCAAGGGCGATATGCCCCATACGCTCGCGGCGAGTAATACTTTTAGTGACAATATTACCATCTTTGTCGACGGCAGCTTCGCGCGAGCGAACACCTTTGAGCTTTGGATCGTTTGGATTAATGTCCTTTGATGGTCCAAAAATACGTTCACAGAACAAACCATCACGTTCTGGTTTCTGAGTACGATAATTAATCGTCTCTGGCTTTAGGACTTCGCCGTAGCTCCAGTTGAGGATATCTTCCTCGCTGGCGACAGATAGGCGAATCGCGTCGAAATCATTCGCGCTGATGTAGTTATCTTGCCAAGCCATAAATTATTGGTCCTCCCCATATTCTTCATTATCTTCGATGTCTAATTCAGCGCTATCTTCGTCGCTGTCAGTTGAAACATATTCTTCGCCATCTTCGCTAACAGTGCTTTCGGCACCTTCGAGATCTTCGGTATCAATATTGGAAGTTTCGTGTTGAGCATAGATAGCAGCATCGTCACGAGAGTGAGCGACAGCTTCAGTAGTCTTTTCGATGACGCGATCGGCATCATGAGCGTTGCCATTATCGAGCAGATCAATCTTGAGGCCAAGGCTCTGAAGCTCTTTTACTAGGACGTTAAAGCCTTCTGGAAGCTTTGGACCTTCGATTGGCTCGTCTTTGATGATAGATTCGTAAGCCTTTGCGCGGCCGAAGACATCATCGGACTTGATAGTAAGCATTTCCTGGAGCGTCGAGGCAGCGCCGTAAGCTTCGAGCGTCCACACCTCCATCTCACCAAAGCGCTGACCACCATTTTGAGCTTTACCGCCAAGTGGTTGTTGAGTAACTGCAGTGTAAGGACCAGTTGAGCGAGCGTGAATCTTGTCGGCAACCATGTGGTGAAGCTTAAGCATATACATTACACCAACAGTTACGCGCTCTTCGAGTGGCTCACCAGTGAGACCATCATAAAGCGTAACGCGACCATCGCGAGCATAACCAGCTTTTTCGAGCTCGTTAGAGATAGTCTCATCAGATACAGAGTTGAAGGATGGCGTCGTGACATGATAGCCAAGTGCACGTGCGGCCATACCGAGGTGAGTTTCATAAAGCTGGCCGAGGTTCATACGAGAAGGCACACCCATAGGGTTGAGAATTACGTCAACTGGCGTACCATCTTCCATAAATGGCATATCCTCAACTGGGAGAATACGTGCAACTACACCCTTGTTACCATGACGGCCAGAAAGTTTATCACCAACGCTAATCTTGCGAAGCTCTGCGACGTAAATCTTAATCTGCATGAGGACGCCAGATTTGAGGTCGTGACCTTGCTCACGAGTGAAAATCTTAACACCAACAACTTTACCAGCGTCGGAGCCGTTCATACGAACGGAAGTATCGCGAACGTCTTTGGCTTTTTCGCCGAAGATAGCGCGAAGAAGGCGCTCTTCGGAACTGAGCTCCTGTTCGCCCTTTGGCGTAATTTTACCAACGAGAATATCGCCATTATGAACCTCAGAACCGACAGTTACGATACCGTCTTCACCAAGGTGGCGGAGAGCTGACTCGGAGACGTTTGGAATATCACAAGTAACTTGTTCTGGGCCAAGTTTAGTGTCGCGAACCTCGACATCAAAGTCGCGAATATTAATGCTAGTAAGCTCATCATCTTGAACGAGGCGTTGAGAGATGACGATAGCGTCATCCATGTTGAAGCCGCGCCATGGCATGAAGGCTACGAGCAAGTTTTTACCAAGGGCGAGCTCACCATTATCAATGGAGGCACCCTCAATAAGAACATCACCCTTCTTTACCTTTTGACCACGAAGAACTTTGGTGCGCTCATCATAACAGCGACCTTCGTTAGTCTTCATGAAGTGGATCAAATTGTAAGTTTTAGTGGTTTTACTGTTCTTGTATTTAACCTCAACAGAGTTAGAGTCGGCTTTTACAACTTCACCGTCGTCTTCGGCGTAGATAATCTGCGACAAATTCTTGGCAACCTCCGCATCGATACCGGTAGAAACAATAGCTGCACTTGGTTTAACAAGTGGAACTGCCTGTTTCTGCATAGCGCAGGCCATCAAAGAACGGTCAACACGGTTTTTCTCGACGAACGGCACCATAGAAGCAGCAACACCAAGAATTTCTTTGTGAGCAGCATCCATGTGAGTAACATCGGCGGCTGGAACCTGAGTTGGAGTAAGAGATTTACGAGCAGAAACATATTCGTCAACAAAGCGGCCATCTTTGTCGAGCTTTGCGCTAGTATCTGCAATAATCATGTTTTCTTCGGCGGCAGCATCAACGTAAACAACTTCGTCAGTCACTTTGCCGTCTTTTACGATACGATACGGAGCTTCAATGAAACCATACTCATTGATACGGGCGTAAGTTGCGAGGTTGAGCACGAGACCCACGTTGGCACCTTCTGGTGTCTCAACGGTGCAGATGCGGCCATAGTGAGTTGGGTGAGTATCACGCACATCAAAGCCAGCGCGTTCACGCGTAAGACCGCCAGGACCCATGCTGGATAAACGACGCTTATGTGAAAGCTCGGAGAATGGGTTAGTCTCATCCATGAGCTGGCTAAGCTGAGAACTACTGAAGAACTCTTTAACAGCAGCTACAACTGGGCGAGAGTTAACGAGTTGGCTTGGAGAAACTTCGCCATTGGCATCGGCCATAGACATACGGTCGAGGATGTTGCGCTGGAGGCGAAGCATACCAAGGCGGAACTGGCGCTGAACCAATTCACCAACAAGTTTGACGCGACGGTTCGCGAGCGAGTCGATATCGTCGGCTGGATCTTGAGTATTGTTGAGGCGAATAATTTCGCTGATGATAGCAACGAGATCTTCCATCTGCAAAGTGCGGTGGACCTCGTCGTTTGGCGTATCAAAACCAAGACGCTGGTTGATCTTGTAGCGGCCAACACGAGAATAGTCATAACGACGATAGTCGTGGAAGGTGCGATCAATCATGTTCTTTGCGTTTTCGACAGTCGCGAGATCGCCTGGGCGAAGACGACGATAGATTTCAAGTGCAGCCTCAGAAGGGTTGCTGGATGGATCTTTCTCGAGTGTATTTTCGATGTAGTGAATGTCGCCGTTGTCGATTTCTTTGAAGTCGTCAAGAATTTGGCTCTTTTTGCGACCAAGGGCACGCAAAAGTGTGGTTACTGGGACCTTTTTACGACGGTCGATTTTGACATAGATTACGCCTTTGGTGTCGGTCTCAAACTCGAGCCAAGCACCGCGACCTGGAATAACCTTGGCGCCGTAATAATTGTGGCCGCCAACGGTCTCGGCTGAGAAGAATACGCCAGCCGAACGAATGAGCTGCGATACGATTACGCGCTCAGTACCATTAATGATAAAGCTAGCGCGATCAGTCATCCATGGGTAGTCACCAAAATAGATGTCTTGCTCTTTGACTTCGCCGGTTACTTTATTAGTAAGCTCGACGTTGACGTGAAGTGGAGCCTCATAAGAGGTGAGGTTCTCCTTCGCGAAACGATCATCCTCGATAGGCTCTTTGAAGTAATAATCTTTAAAGCGCAAGCTCATCTTTTGACCAGTATAGTCATCGATAGGATTGAGCTCATTAAAGACTTCCTGGAGACCATATTTGACGAATTCGTCCCAAGAACGAGTTTGATGCTCAGTTAGATTTGGTATTGGAAGTACTTGGTCGCCCTCGGTAAAGGAAATACGACCACTGCTTGCAGTATTAGTAGGTTTATCCACTGTTCCTCGCTGTTTATTAGTGTTGATATCTTTGGCCGGAAGAATCCCGCTTTGACTGAGCTCGTATTGCCGGTACGGGCTGCAAGAAAAAATCAAAGCACACTACTTCTTGGAGCAAATTATACTCGTTTTTACAAGTAAAATCAAGCACTTTTCTATTTGTGTTTTTGTGCGAAAACGATTATATTTATTTTAAGAAAATATGGAGGTTCATCGTGTCATTGCTAGTTCTACTGGCTACTATTGTTGCGATTATTATCTATGAAAATAATAGCAAGCAGAAGATTATGAATTCGAAGGATTTTCGCGATTGGCGCGATTATTATCTTAATAGTGGCTATTCCGAAAAGCAGGCGACCGATTATGCACTTGCGCAATGTCGTAAGGGCGATAAGCTTGAGAATTACGATATTGACCCACAAGCCGTGAGCGTAAACGCCACTTCGCGAGCAAGCATCGAGACTAAGGTAAAAGAACAAAATCCTTACGCTTCGATAAACTGGATTCTAGCAGTTGCCTGCTTCTGCGTCATTGCGGGTCTGCTCGTAATGGTCTCTACAATCAATAGCAAACTCGTAGCACCGCTATTTGTCGTAGTGGCTTTAGCATTGTTTGCTATAGGGTACGCCATATATAAATATGTTGCGGTCCTAAAACCGGTCGGCTCAGCGTTTTTGACTAGTTCAATGATACTACTACCGTGCTGTTTAATGTCTTTCATCGATATCTTTGATGACGGGATAATGGCTGCAATAGTTACGAGTTTACTTTGTCTACTATTTTACGCAGGTGGCGCATTTGTACTAAATAATACAATATTAGGTGGCTTTAGTTATTTCTGGGCAATGTGTCTACTGTGGTCACTATTTGCGAAGCTCCCAGGTTCATTAGAATTCATACCATATCAGTTAGTTTTACCAGTATTTATTATCTGTTATATTGCTAATTATTTCTATTTCGAGAAGGTCAAATGGCTTCCAGTTTGTTTTAGGTCGGGCGCGCTTGTTTTTAGCCTTGTATTACCACCATTGTTGCTCTGTTATGCTGCTGGCTCGATTCTTATTGATGATTTTGCGTTAGACTTCCCACTTCACCGCACAATTGTATTACTGCTAATTTTCGCGATTTATGCGTGGCGATACTTCAAACAGAGGTCAACCGTAAATAATATAAAAATGCGTTTTCTTGGACAATTTCTCATATTGTTCCTGATAGCCGACAGTATGAACTATTCCATCTTTATGACCGGCATGCGCATTAATACAAAAATAATTAACTTCTCAATTATTTGGGCATTTAGCTTCTTTGCTCAGGCAGTCGCAACGCTATTAATAAAGCATAAGGACGAAAAAGACAATAAACTCGAGGGGAATGCCGGTATTGGCGCACTGTTTGGTCTCGCGGGAACTTTACTTATTGCAGGTGGATTACCGAGTAACCGTTATGGCGTAGTAGCTTGCGTAGTTCTAGCTCTGCTTGCCGCATTGGGTGCTATTTATGCCATTCGCAGAAAGAATCTAGATTGGCTTTATGCAAGCTATGTCGCGCTCGTGATTCTAGCCTGCGTACTTAGTACTACAATCTTCAAGAGTAGCTGGACTACATTACATAGCTTTATTTACTTCACGATTCTAAGCCTGCTTGCGGTAGTGCTTTATCCGATCATAGCAGGTCTTGACGAGACGAAGGCACTACGTTTTACGCTAATCGCATCTCTAACTTCCAGTATAGTCGCCGCTATCGCAGGTATGGACTATTTCAAATACGATTTTATCGCTTGGGTTGTACCAGCACTTTCGACTTGGCTTATCTTTGCGATGGCGCGCAAACAAAAGATTTTACTTGAGCTTAGCATTTATTTCACTGCGCTTGTTGCCATCGTGCTCGTCTCTGACGTCGCAACGACGATGTTGCAGAGCTGTGGCGCGTACTCCTATGATAACTTTACTCACGGTGGCCGATATAGTCTTTGTAGGGATAATATCCTGGACGCGCAGAAGTTTGTCCAGATCAATGTCCTAAGCCTTACATTCTTGCTAACGTCGTTCCTGTTTGAAGGCTGGAAGAAGAAGGGAGTGAAGAAACCGTGGCGTGTGGCCGTGGCGCACTTAAGCTTTTCAATTTTCGGTTCACTGATTGCCTTATTTGCGCATAGCTATCATGAGGACCTCGCAATTGGACTCATCTTCCTACTCGAAGAAGCTGCGATTTTGGTTGGCGCATCATTAATCCAGAAGCGCTGGATGGCGATTATGAGCGGTGTCATCATAGGGTTCGGTGGAGTCTATCTAACTGGGCTTTATAAATATACGTATATTTGGATGATTCTGCTTGGTCTTGGACTAATTGGTCTAGTAGTCTGGCGCCTAGTCGCACTGAGTAAAAAAGAGACCAATAGCATAAAGAAAGACTAACCAAAAAACCACCCATACCCTCGGGTGGCTTTTTGGACATATAAGCTCTCAACTTTTATGTAAGCTGACTCGCAGTTAGCTTAAATGCCTGAACAAAAGCATTAGAATTATTATATATCCAAATCGTCGAATTCTGCAAGGTCTTCGCGATGCTTTTTTGCCAAATCGGATTCTTCACCAGCGGCTTCGGTTTCAGCATTTTCGACAGCTGCGTCTTCGTGAGTTTTTGGCTCAAAATCATCATTGTTGACAATCTTCAAGTTGTAGCGAGCATCGTTCTTGGTACCAAGAGCGCGCAAAAGCGTGCGAATGCTCTGAGCAGTAGCGCCACGGCGGCCGATAATGCGACCAACATCTTCTGGATCAACCTCTAGGCTTAGAAGGACACCTTTTTCGTCGATGGTGCGAGTAATTTGGACTTTATCAGGATTGTTTACGAGAGTTTTGACGATATACTCTACGAACTGCTGATCTATTGTAGACATAGCTATCTCCATTAGGTTTTATATATGTTTATATTATACTTCAAAAAGCCACCCGCGTGGGGTGGATTTTTGCTTAAGCTTCTTCGGCGGTCTCTTCAGCTTCTTCTTTTGGCTGATTTTTGCGAAGTTTGTCGGCGTGTTTAGCGACAGCGTGCTTTTCATTGTAGGCTTTGACCCATTTTGGCATTTCGATACCTTGATTGGTCAAGATGCGAACAACGCGAGAGCTTGGCTGGGCGCCGTTGCTTAGATATTTATTAACCAATTCTTTGTCGATGACAGTAGCTTTGGTATGTGGGTTGTAGCTGCCGACCTGAGCGACAATACGACCCGAAAGAGGGTGACGTTGCGCTTCTTGGACGACTATCCTGTAAAGAGGCAAATCTTTACGGCCATTACGCTGTAAGCGAATCGCAAGCATAATTCTCCTTTAAATTAATTAACTCTACTAATTATAGCAAATTTTGCCGAAAAAATCAAGTATTAGTCGCTTTCTCTCGAGAAAACCAGCCCCGAACGGCTCGGCAAATAAACTTTGAAGCCAGTTTTATCTTCCCAGCGGAAAGAGTCATAAGTTTGCGCTGAGCAACGTCCATGTCCGCCAAATTCCTTATCATCAGTCGAGAACTCGAGCTTCCATTTGCCAGCATCGGCCGGAATATGGTAACCCTCGTAGGATCTTTTAGTATCAAAATTAAAGGCGAAAATCTTGCCTCGGCGTTTATAGATGAGAACTTTATCTTTTTGGCTAACCCAGAGATTTTCAGGAGTCCCAGCGAGGATGTGATTTTCCTTAACAAAGTTAATCATCTTGGCATCAAAATTATTCAAATCCTCAAAGCGAAGTTTTGGATCGTCTACCAAATGCCATTGTCTGCGACAATATTGATAACTCCAGTTGTTACCCTCACGTGGAAAATCTATCCACTCAGGGTGGCCGAATTCGTTGCCCATAAAGTTGAGATAGCCGTCGCCGCCGGCCGTCAAAGTGAGAAGGCGGATCATTTTATGAAGCGCTACGCCACGGTCGATGACAAGGTTTTGCTTTTTCTTCTCCATACCATAATACATTTCCTTGTCGCAGAGACGGAACATGACGGTTTTGTCGCCAACAAGCGCCTGATCGTGTGATTCGACGTAACCAATAACTTTTTCGCCTGGACGGCGCGAGGTGAGCTCATACCAAATATTCCAGATATCCCAGTCTTCATCTTTTTTCTCTTTGAGAGTCTTAATCCAGAAATCTGGCTCGCCCATCGCCATGCGATAATCAAAACCAATACCGCCGTCCGCGATTGGCAGTGCAAGCCCTGGCATAGCAGAAGTATCCTCGGCAATGGTAATTGCATCAGAATCTAGCTCATGAACCAATTCATTGGCTAGTTGCAAATACGTTACTGCGTCGGTATTAGTATTAAGCGAGAAGTATTTCTTGTAGTTATCAAAATCTTGGCCGAGACCGTGATTGTGATAAAGCATAGAAGTAACACCATCAAAACGGAAGCCGTCAAAATGGTACTCCTCCATCCAATAACGTAGATTAGATAAGAGAAAACGTAATACTTCCGGCTTAGCGTAATCAAAAAGACGTGTCCCCCATGCTGGATGATTGCCTTTTGCGCCATGCGGAGAGAACTGATAATCGGTGCCGTCAAATTCCGCAATTCCCTCACGAGTATTTTTTACCAAATGCGAATGCACAACATCAAGCAAGACCGCAATGCCGAGTTCATGTGCAGTATCAATGAGCTCACGCAAATCGTCCGGCGTACCAAAACGACTTGAAGCCGCAAAGAAATTCGAGACCTGATAGCCAAAAGAACCGTAATACGGATGTTCGGCGATGGCCATGATTTGGATTGTATTATAGCCGAGCTTCGCAACGCGCGGCAGGACATTCTCCGTAAATTCCTTGTAAGTACCAACGCCAAATTTATCCTGGGCCATGCCGATATGACACTCATAAATCAGGAGTGGCTTTTGCGGATGAAAACTGCGCTTCTTCCAGTGATATTTTTTGTCGGGAATAAAAAGTTGCGCACACCACTGATGCGTTTCGGCATCTTGTACAACATAATCCGCGTAGACCGGAATGCGCTCGAGCGCCTTGCCATGACTATAAACTAAAGTCTGAATATTCTGGCCATTTTTGAGCGCATCTTTGCCAGGCAAAAAGATTTCAAAATCACCATTTTTGCGACGTTTCATGCGATGCGTAAAACGATCCCAGCCATTAAAGTCGCCAACTAAGTACATTTCGTCGGCGCCTGGGGCATTTTCGCGATAATACCAGCCACCGTCGGCCTGATGAAAGCCGTAGTATTTATGATTCTCAGAAATATCAAGCAAACTTTTTTTGGTGCCAAGCAAATTCTTGCGCACGCGAGCGTAATTTTGCATGCGTAAGTCAATGTCACCCTCGAAATCTTTAAGATAAGGGTCAGCATCAATTAGTGAAAAACTCATATGCTTATTTTAGCATTTTTACTACTTGCCTTGGCGGATTTTGGAATATTTGTTTTTAGTTTCTTCAGGATGAGATTTCTTATAGTTACGGATCGCCTCAGAAGCGGCTTTAACCTGCGCCTCTTGTTTGCTGTGTCCGACGCCAGTGCCCTTCAAGTGATTACCAATAAAAACGCCAAGCGTGAAGGTTTTGTCATGGTCTGGACCATCTTCCTTAATGACGCGATAGATTGGCGTTTCGCCGTCGATTTTTTGCGAGATTTCTTGCAAGTATGATTTTGCGTCGCGCCAAGACTCAGACTCCAAAATCTCATCAATGCGCGAGAGCGAGTTTTTGGTGATAAATTTTTCGGCGCAAGCATAACCTTGATCGACGTAAATTGCGCCAATAATAGCCTCATAGCAATCCGCCATGATAACATGACGAGCACGATCACTGCCGTTTTGCTCACCTTTGCTAAGGCGAATAAGCGGCTCAAAACCGAGATGCTCGCTAACAACAGCATTTGCCTCGGTATTTACAAGCGCAGCGCGCCAAGAAGTCATGATGCCCTCTGGCTCGTCGTAGTTGCGATACAAAAAGTCAGAAGTCACCAGCTCTAGCACGGCATCGCCTAAAAACTCGAGGCGTTCGTTGTGCTCTGGAGCGATTTTACGATGTTCATTAACGTAAGATCGGTGCGTCAATGCGTCGATAAATAACTGAATATTATTAAAATCGATACCGAGTTTTTCTTTGGCGAAATCTCGATATTCGTCAAGTTGTTCTTTATTCATTTCTCTATAATTTTACCATAATAATTAAACCAAAAGCCTAGCTTTGAGTAAGCTAGGCTTTTAGAATTCACCGTCACGAATCTTTTTCTTGGCAATTAGCATGAGTTTTTCGATGTCGGCATACTCGATAGCGTCGAGTGCATCGGCAAAGCTAAACCAACGAATTCCATTCATCCACTTCTCTTTGGTTGGATGCTCGGAATTATCGAGCGATTGCACAAGGTAAACTTGAGTTGTCATTAGGACTAGTTTTTCAAGGCGGCGATATTTAAAGTGTATCTTTCCCAGCCAAGCTAGAACGTCAACGTTTTTGATGCCAGATTCTTCGCCAATTTCGCGGACGGCGGCCTGCTTGGCAGTCTCACCGGGTTCGATGTGGCCTTTCGGAATCGTCCAACGGTCTTTACTGTCTTGAATTAGCAAGATTTCAATGTCGCGCTGGTCTGGCGTCATGCGAAATACGATACCGCCAGCAGTAGGCTCACGCACAATTTCCTTGATTTCAGGTTTTTTGTGAAAGACTACTTGGCGAAGTTTATCGAATTTTGGTTCTTTGTAGGTTTCCGTCGGCAGAGCTTCCGGAATTTTGTAGCCACCGCGACGACTCTTTGGCGTTTTTACACCTTTGGAGCTACGCGTACTACGGGTAGTCGGCTTCTTGGCCGATTTCGACTTTGGGGTCGGCTTCGACTGCGCTGCTACCTTACTCGTCCGAGCCGCTTGACGCTTCTGTTGTTGATTGCGTCGCAGGGTCGGATTCTTTTGGTTCTGCATGCTGTGTTTGTTCCTCTCCCTGAATATTTCGGTAAGCAGTACCAAGCACGCCATTGATAAATTTAGAGGAATTATCTGAGCCAAAGGCTTTGGCGAGTTCTACTGCTTCATTGATAGCAACTTTCGGCGGAACGGAGTCTTTGCGGCGCGAAAGCTCAAAAAGGCCAATCCTTAGAACGTTGCGATCGATTGACGAAATGCTTGAAATTGGCCATTCAGGAGCCATCGGTTGCAACTCTTTATCGAGTGCTTCTCTTTCGTCAAAAACCCCACGAGTTAGGTCATGCACAAAATCCACATCACCTAGTGCTTTTTCGTAGGGTTCAATGTTTTTTGAGACAATACTATCGATATCGGCCGTTTTGTCGCCCGCCTTACTTCGGAATTCGTATTCGTACAAACTCTGAAGTGATATGATTCTACCGAGATGTCGATTGCTTGCCACGATTAGTCCTCTTTCTTATCGCATTTGCAAGGTTTGCATCCGCAGACTTTGCAGCTTTTTACCTTGAGATTTGGGGTAGTTTTTGCGGTTTCGAAAGCTTTGACAGGTGAATGACGATTCACACTGCGAGCGAGCTTCAAGCGCAAGTGGCTACGGCGTAGGCCGGTCTTACGAGGGCTGCTCTGTTTTTTCGGTTCAGGCATGTAAAAATGCTCCTTCTTTGATATTTACTTTGTCTCATATTTTACTATATCTTTTTAGCTTTTGCAAGGTGTTAGCGCGAATGTGCGCTAAATGAGTGTGCTAAAATTGAGTCATGGCAAAAGAAAAAATGCATATCCATAAAACAAAATCGCATATCAAGCTCACAATGGCAAAGATTATAGCACTTATTTGCGTAGTTGGAATCGCGATTTCTGGATATCATATTATCACTTGGCTTTTTGATGCAAAAAATACTCAGGAACAGACGGGCGAGATAAGTGAAAGCACAAATGTTGCTGAGCTCGACGACTCCGATGCCGAGACGGCCGAATCGGACGAGCAGGAAGACAGCCCATATTGGCGATATCTTAAACAGAAATTAATTGACGTTGATCTAAATGCTCTACGCCAGCAAAATTCGGATACGAAGGCCTGGCTTCAAGTAACGGGTACGAATATTAATTATCCGGTAGTTCAAACAACAAATAATGAATATTATCTCAAACATTCTTTTGATAAATCCTACAATAGTGCGGGCTGGGTATTCGCAGATTTTCGCAACAAATTAGATGGGACGGACCGCAATACAATTTTCTACGCACACGCGCGCTCAGATGGCTCGATGTTTGGATCGCTGAAAAATATCCTTTCTAGCAGCTGGGTAAGTGATGATAATAACTTTACTGTGCGTACTGTAAACGATAGCGTGAGTGGGCTTTGGCAGGTATTTAGCGTCTATCACGTGCCAACAACTAGCGATTATATTCAAACGGATTTTCATAGCGATGCCGAATATCTTGAATGGCTGAATATGCTAAAAGCGCGAAGTTCCTATAAATTCAACGCAAATATGCAGGCAAGTGACAAAATTATTACCCTATCGACTTGCTATGGAGCAACTAATTCCGAGCGCGTCGTAATGCATGCCAGATTGATTAAGTGGCTTGAGCGCTAAAACAAAAAAACACCTCTTTCGAGGTGTTTTTTATTACTTCACGACAATATTAACGAGGTGATTCTTTGGAATCACGATAGTCTTGATGATTTCTTTGCCCTCAGTAAAGCTTTTAACTTTCTCGTCGGTTTTCGCGAGCGTCTCGAGCTTTTCCTTGTCTTCAGCGTCGTCGGCTGGAATCATGATTCGCGCACGAAGTTTGCCGTTAACTTGGACGACAAGCTCGACCTCGTCGGCGACTAGCGCATTAGCGTCATATTCTGGCCAGAGATCGCCTTCTTTCAATTCTTCGAGCATTTCGCAGGCAAGATGTGGTGCGAATGGCTTTAGCATCTTCGCAAGAACAGTCAAGTCTTCGTGGTTAGCACCCTGCTTATAAAGTGTGTTCACGAATTCCATCATGGCGGCCACGGCAGTGTTAAAATTGCTGCGATGAAGATCCTCGGTAACTTTTTTGATAACTTTGTTGCGCTCGACAAGATTCTTGTCGTCTTTGTTTAACTCTTTTGCGAAAACAAGTGTCCAGCAGCGATTCAAGAAGCGATAAACGCCGCCAATCGCCTCAGTGCTCCAAGCCGCATCAAGATCGTATGGGCCAATAAAGAGCTCGTAAGTGCGAAGCGTATCGGCGCCATAACCTTGATTAATAACATCAAGCGGATCGATAACGTTGCCTTTGCTCTTACTCATCTTCTTGCCATCTGGCGCATTGATGTAGCCGTTGTAGAGTAATTTCTTGATAGGCTCGCGGAAGTTTAGATAACCTTCATCTGCAAAGAACTTGCACCAGAAGCGAACGTAAAGCAGGTGCGCTACAGCGTGATCGCCGCCACAGTAAATATCGACTGGCGCCCAGTGATTAACTTTAGCTGGATCCCAGGCCTGTTTTTTATTGTGCGGATCAGTATAGCGCCAGAGATACCAGCTGCTACAAGCATAGCCATCAAGAGTATCAGTCTCGCGAGTCATCTCCTCGCCGTTAATCGTAACTTTCATAAATTCTTTGGATTTGGCGAGAGCGCTACGACCAGAGCTGTCCGGTTTATAATCGTCAATTTTCGGCAACATAACTGGAAGTTGGTCTTCCGGAATTGGATGCGCATTGCCATCTTTGTCGTAAGCGATCGGAATTGGTGCACCCCAGTAACGCTGGCGCGAAATGAGCCAATCGCGCATGCGATAAGTAACCTTTTTCTCGCCAATGCCTTGTTGCTCGAGCCAAGCAATAATTTGTTCACGTGCATCCGAGCTTTGCTGGCCATTAAATGCGCCAGAATTTACGAGCTCGCCTTCGCCATGATAGCACTTGTCATCATCTTTGGAACCGAGCGGTTTTTCGATAACTTTGATAATAGGTAGATCAAATTTCTCAGCAAATTCATTATCGCGTTCGTCGTGAGCCGGGACGGCCATAATAGCGCCCGTGCCGTATCCACTTAGAACATAGTCGGCGACCCAAATCGGAATCTCAGCGCCAGAGGCTGGATTAATCGCATAGCTACCAGTAAAGATACCAGTCTTTTCTTTATTTTCTTGACGTTCGATCTCGCTTTTCTTAATGGAATCTGCGCAATATTTCTCGAGCGCATCTTTCGTGTCGGCAGTCGCAAGATCCTTAATGAGCGGATGCTCTGGAGCAAGCACCAAGAAAGTGGCGCCAAAGAGCGTATCTGGACGAGTCGTAAAGACGCGAATCTTAGCATCACTATTTTTAATGCAAAAGTCGAGCTCAGCACCTTCACTGCGGCCGATCCAGTTTTTCTGCATGGTTTTGATTTTTTCTGGCCAGTCGAGTGAGTCGATTTCTTCGAGAAGTTCATCGGCATAAGCGGTAATTTTGAAGAACCATTGTTTCATCTTCTTCTTCTCAACTTCATGGCCACAGCGCCAGCAATGACCATTTTCTACTTGCTCGTTTGCGAGTACAGTCTGATCAACTGGACACCACCACTGATAGCTTTCGGCCTGATAAGCGAGGCCTTTTTTATAGAGCTGAAGAAAACACCATTGAGTCCATTTATAATATTCGGGGTCGGAAGTATTGATTTCGCGCGACCAGTCGACAGCGTAGCCGAGACGCTTAGCCTGTTTGCGGAAATTATCAATATTAGTCTTCGTGACTTCTTGTGGCGAAATGCCGGTTTTGATGGCATAGTTTTCGGCCGGTAGACCAAAAGTATCGTAGCCAAACGGACGCAAAACATTCATGTCGTTTTGAGCATAAAAACGCGCAAGGCAGTCTACGATAGAAAAGTTGCGCACATGTCCAACGTGGAGACCAGCACCAGAAGGATATGGGAACATTTCTGCTAAATATTTTTTTGGTCGAGGATCGTCATCCTTTGCAACAAAAGCCTGTTCATCTTCCCAGCGCTTTTGCCACTTTTCTTCGATTTTTAATGGATCATAATGGCTCATAATTTCTATATTATAATACATTCGACAGATAGCGTAAAACACTCGCGCTTATTATGCATTTTAAAAATTGGTAGTGTATAATAGACATATGGCAAAATCTAAAACTGCGAGAACAAATAAAATTGCCAAAAAAGTTTCTGACGCCAAAAAGTCGAAAACGACCAAAAAGACCGTCCAGAAAAATGCCGGCAATATGAGTTTATATTCAAACCTCGCCTACAAGCGTCGCGTCAAAGAAGATGAACGTGCACGCAAAAAGGCCGAAGAATTAGCAAAGTTACCCAAAAATCCAGTCGCACGCTTTTTCGCTCGCTTGCGCCCAGATCGACTTTTTAAAGCCATCTTCTCGCGTGAGGGATTATTCTGCTTCTTAAAATTCTGTGCAGCTGTATTCTTGATTTGTATTATAGGCATAGGCGGATTATTCCTTTATTACAAAAAAGATTTGACCGCAATTAATCCAGAAGAACTCGCGAAGCGCGTTACGAATACCGTAAACACTTATCTTGATCGCAATGGCGAAGTGCTTTGGGAAGATAAAGGAAGCGGCGATTACCGTTTGGTAGTTGATGGAAGTGAGATTTCTTCTTATATGCGCCAAGCAACTGTCGCGATTGAGGACAAAAACTTCTATAACCATATCGGCATCGACCCGAAGGGTATTTTGCGTGCTGCTTATGTAACTTTGACCGGTGGCGCCGTGCAGGGTGGCTCAACCTTAACACAACAACTCATCAAGCAGGTTTACTTCTCTGAAGAAGCCGCTGATCGCACTATGAGCGGCATTCCGCGCAAGATTAAGGAAATGATTCTTGCGATCGAAATTGAGAAGATGTATAGCAAGGAAGATATTATTACGTTATATCTTAATGAGTCTCCTTATGGTGGTCGCCGTAATGGCGTGGAAAGCGCTGCGCAAACCTATTTTAATAAGAGCGCAAAAGACTTAAATCTTGCCGAGTCGGCACTTCTTGCGGCCATACCAAACAACCCTGGCGTACTTAACCCTTATAATACTTCTGGAAATAAGGCCCTAATCTCACGTCAGCACAAAGTGCTTGATTCAATGGTAGAGATGGGATATATCTCTCAGGAAGATTGCGATAAAGCTAAGGAAGTAGATATTTTAGCGCAGATTCATCCAGAGTCCGAACAGTTCAATAATATTAAAGCGCCTTGGTTCGTGCTAGAAGTGAAGTCTCAGCTCGAGGCAAAATATGGTATTAAGACCATGCGCGCAGGCGGTTTTACGATTAAAACTACTGTCGATTTGCGCGCCCAACAACTTGCCGAAAACGCCGTTAAGGAAGGCCAAAAATACTTCTATACAAATGGCGCCGACAATGCAACGCTCGTTTCAGTAGACGTAGAGACTTCGCAAGTAATGGCGATGGTTGGCAGTGTAGACTGGAGCACGCCAAGCTATGGACAAGTAAATGCAGCAACTTCTCTGCTTGAACCTGCTTCGACAATTAAGCCAATTCTTGACTACGCACCATTATTCATGGAGCGCAGTGGTACCAATTATGGCCCCGGTACAATTTGGCCAGACGTGAATATTGATTCTATCTATTGTAGGGGTACTTATGGCAAATGTAGCCTACGCAACGCATCGCGTAAATTCTATGGCAATATTACAATTCGTCAATCACTAGCTGGATCGCTAAACATTGGAGCCGTAAAAGCACTTTACGTCAACGGTATAGATAAGAGCCTTGAAGTAGCACATGATTTGGGCGACAAATCCTATTGCGCCAACAACGAACAGGCTGGTCTCTCGATGGCGATTGGTGGTGGTTGTGGTGTACGTCCAGTCGAACACGCCAACGCTTACGCTTCGCTTGCGCGTGGCGGTACCTATAAGGATCTCGTCTATTGGCTAGAAGTAAAGAACTCGAACGGCGAAGTAATCGACTCTTGGTCCGATAAAGAAGGTAAGCGTGTAGTCGATGAACAAGTAGCATACATGGTGACGGATATTCTGTCCGACGCAAATGCTAGGCGCTTGATTTTCGGCGGTCTCGCGACGACTCCTGGTTTCTACAGCAGCAAGACCTGGTTCGCAGCTAAAACCGGTACGACCGAAAACGGTAATGGTCGCGCGAAAGACTCTTGGATTATGACCTACTCACCGGTACTCGCAACTGCGATTTGGACCGGCAACCACAACGGCGCCGTTCTTACGAGTGACTCACATACGGTAGCATTTAAGATTAGTGCCGCCTACATGGATGCCGTGCATGAGCAAGTCTACGGCGAAGATGGTCGCTGGCACTCTGGCATGAAGATTGAGAAGCCGTCCGGCATCAAGACGATGTCCGTGAATGGTCGCACCGATATCTGGCCAAGCTGGTACGGAAAGAACAAGAATGATAATGCCACTGAAAAGAAAATTTTCGACTCAATCTCAAAGAAGCTCGCAACCGATTGTACGCCAGATGAAACCCGCATCGAAGTAAGCGTTAGTAAGATTGTCGATCCAGTACTTAATAAGGTTGAGTACTACGCCGATGGCTACGATGCGCAATCCGAGGATGACGTACATCAATGTTCAGACAAAAAACCGACCGCATCGGTAAGCATTAGTGACGATGATAGCTCGGGCACTACGATGTATACAGTTTCTGGCACGGCGCGCTTTGGTACATATAGCCTCAAATCTTATACATTAACTGTCAACGGTACAGTCGTAAAAAGCGGCGAGTTGGACGGAGTAAGCGATGAAATTACTTACGAAACCAACGTCAAGCCAAGTAGCGTCGTCTTTACGGTAGAAGATGTAGCTGGTTATAAGAGCTCAGCGAAGAAGTAATGCTAATAAAAATATCCCCCTTCGAGTGGGGGATATTTTTATTTATTAGCAAGATTGATAAGCGAGTCTTCGGCACGCGATTCGCGATTTTTGCGAGAGCGTTTCTTTGCTGAAGTTTTTCCCTGTTGTTCGGGCTTCTTAGCTTCAACTTTTTTAGCAATGCGCTTAGTGCCTACGGGAGTAGTTTTAGCATTCTTCAGTTTTGGATGCGGAAGAATCTGCTTATGTTTGATTGGCTGAGTTTTTACTTCGACGACCTTCGCAAACATCATTTTACCGGCATTAGTCTGCAAATAACGGACAAATTCGATCTCAATCGGAAAACTCTTGCCGGCGTATTTTTCGCCGTCGTCGACGACAACCATCGTACCATCAGCAAGATAGGCAATACCTTGCTTTGGATTACTACCAGCGCCGATAACGCGAACGCTCAGATGGTCGCCAGGTAAATATTCGCTACGAAGTCCCTGGGCGAGTTCATTAATATTGATTGCATAAATATGTTCCGTAGCAGCAACTTTGGCAAGGTTAAAATCATTAGTCAAAATAATACCATGATTTTCTTTAGCAAGCTCTAGCAAACGCTCATCTACTTTGATGCGACTACCAGCAGCATCTGCAAAGACGCGCACCTCTGCATTTTCAAGACGCTCAAGATCATTTACAACGTCAAGACCAAAACGAGCACGAGCACGTTTCTCCGCATCAGCTCCATCGGCGAGAAGCTGGAGTTCGCGAATAACGGAGCGCGGGATTAGAAGCTCGTCGCCCAAAAAGCCGGCTTTTGCGACCGCCAAAATGCGACCGTCCATCAAGGCGGAAGTGTCGACAAAAACGCGACGGCGCGCAATGCGGCCACCACGGAGGCTATTTTTGCTAATTTGTCTGAGGCTTAAAAAAGAAGTCTCGGCAAAAATAGCCGTTAAAATAAGTGTAAAAAATAAGTCCATATCTCTATTATAGCATATTTTAGTGATTTTTGCAATAGTATAAGCGGTTTGGAGACAAAAATGCGCCATTTTGAGGTGGCGCATTGATGTTTCCTAGTTAATTTTCGCCAACTTCAGCGATTGCTTCGCGGAGCGTCTTGATGCTGCGGTCGAGCTTTTCTTGCTCTTTAGCATCGATTTTAATACCGAGACGGCGAACAATACCGTCTGCCCCAACAATAGCCGGGAAACCATTATAAGTGCCGCTCATTTCATCATAGTTACTGACGGAAAGAATACGGCATTCATCATTCAGAATGCAATTTGTAATCATTGCGAGACAGCTACCGATACCATAGTAGGTGGCGCCCTTCTTTTTGATGATGTCGTAGGCTTCATTACGAGCATAATCTTCGATCTCGGTAAGATCTTGCTCGCCCAAAAGTGTACGAATTGGCTGGCAACCGACATTCGCGCAACTCCAGAGTGCAAATTCAGTATCGCCATGCTCACCAACTTGGTAGGCGTGGACATTCTTTGGATGGACACGCAAGCGCTGCGACAAGCGGTAACGTAGACGCGATGAATCAAGAACAGTGCCGGAGCCAATTACATGCGCAGCCGGTAAACCAGAATAGCGCCAAGTTAGATAAGTCATAACGTCCATTGGATTGCTCGCGACCAGGAAAATACCATTAAAACCAGTGGCCATAATTTGACCGATCATATCTTTAAAGATAGCGGCATTCTTCTTGAGTAAGTCCATGCGAGACTCGCCAGGTTTTTGCGGAACACCAGCCGTAATTACGATAAGATCACAGTCGCCAGCATCTGCATAGGAACCGCTGCGAATTTTTAAGTAGCTTGGCGATACAGCCAATGCGTCACGAAGGTCAATTGCCTCACCCTCGGCATCGTCGACATTGATATCGACAAGTACTAGTTCGTTGACACTAGTACGCTGGTGAACCAAGGCGTAGCCGTAGCTCATACCGACGTTTCCGGTACCAACAATCATAACTTTATTTGCCATTTATTTTGCCCTCTATATATTAGAATATTTCTTCTATTATTTTAGCATAAGCAACAAGGCTAATAAAGATTTTTAGCAGAGCATCCAACGGTTAAACCCAATCGTCTTAATATAACGCTTTAATTCGAGCGACATAATTGCCTGATTGAAGTCCGAAACATCTAATTTTAAATTTTCCATAATTTCATCGCCGTCAACGATACCGTCTTTGATTTGTTGCCAAATTGAGCGCTCGATTTCGCTTAATGTCTCGAGTTGCGGCGATGAATGTTTTAGTTTCTCGGGGGCGACTATACTCAAAATATCATTCAACTCGGTAAAGACCTGCGCACCCTGCGAGATGAGACGGTTGCAGCCAACAGACATTGGACGCGTAATATCGCCTGGCACCACGAAGACATCTTTGCCCTGATCGAGCGCGAGAGAAGCAGTCGTGAGCGTGCCGGAATGATCGGACGCCTCAACAATCAACAGCGCGTCTGCTAAGCCCGAAACAATACGATTGCGCTCAAGAAAATGCCAGTTCCTAGTTTGCGTACCGGGCGCGTATTCTGATAGAATTCCACCTTTTTGCAAAATGCGCTCAGCTAGCGAACGGTTTGAGGCTGGGTAAATATAGTCTATAGGCGTACCGAGCACGGCGATGGTCGTACCACCAGCGTCAAGACAACCGCGATGCGCAAAAGCGTCTATACCATAAGCCATACCGCTCACAATCATAATGCCTTTTTCAGCAAGCTCATACGCAGTCTTATAAGCGATAGCCTCACCATAACGCGTACAGCGACGAGAGCCTACGATACTAACGACCTTTGGGCGAGGCATAACATCCGGCAATTTGCCACGAAGTCAGAGTGACTTTGGACTATCCGGAATGAGCCTGAGCGGCCTTAGAAAATTATGTTTTAAATCTATTTCTTCGTATTCTTTCTCTGCCATGCTGGCATTTTGGCATAAAAATATCGCACTTAAAAGCATAAGTACGATATTTTTGGAGTTCTAATAACTAGTCGCGGCGCATTGGCGGGAATGGAACGCCCTCACGTGCTGAGACGCCCTCAAAGAGCCAGAAATTACGCTCGGAGTTGCCCCAGCCACAAGTTGGCGGCATGCCATATTCAAGCATCTCAACAAAGTCCATATCAAGCATCTGAGCTTCATCGTCACCAGCATCGCGCATAGCCTGCTGAGTTTCAAAGCGTTGGAGCTGGTCAAGTGGATCATTGAGCTCAGAATAGCCATTTCCCATCTCAGTGCCAAAGATAATTGGATGGAAACGCTCAGTTACGCGTGGGTCTTCGGCATGAAGCTTAGCAAGCGGAGAGAGTTCAACTGGCTCATGAATTAGCCAGTATGGACCAGCCGACTCTTTGCGAATGATTTTCCAGGCATAATCAAGTAAACGTGGCGTACTAGCATTCTCATCAAAAGTCATCTTATGCTCACGCAAAATTCGCTTAATTTGATCAATATCTGGATTGAAAACGTCGATATTAAGTTTTTCTTTCAAAATATCTGCGTAGGTAATGCGTGGCCATTTACAATCGAGATCAACCTTCATGCCTTCGTGTTCAAACTGCAAAGTGCCCCATGTTTCTTTGCAAACATATTTAATCATCTCTTCATAAAGGTCCATGCCTTCTTGATAATCCTGATAGGCAGCATAAGATTCCATCGCGATATGCTCCGGTAAATGTTCCTCATCCATGCCCTCATTACGAAAACGTGGACCAATATCATAAACGCGCTCATAGCCACCGCCAATTAAGCGTTTGAGTGGAAGCTCGTGCGAAATGCGAAGATAAAAGTCCTGGTCTAGCGCATCCATATGCGTAACGAATGGATTTGCATCAGCGCCGCCAGTAGTGTGTTCTAGTACTGGAATATTAATCTCAATAAAGCCATGATCATTAAGGAATTGACGCGTAGCAGTCCAGAACTTAGCGCGACGAATAAAACGTTCGCGCACGTCTTTATTGACCGCCATATCGACATAACGACGACGGAGGCGCTCTTCTTTATTTGTAAAGCCATCGCGACCAGGGAGCGGACGCAAAGCTTTAGTTAAAATACGAGGTTGTTCACAGAAAATCGAAATCTCGCCAGTCTTAGTCTTGCCGACAGTGCCGGAAGCTTCAAGAAAATCGCCAGTATCAAGCTTCTTAGTAAACTTAGCCGCGGCGTCCTTAAGGAAAATCTGAATACTTGCAGAGTCGTCCTCAATAACCACGAAAGCCAGTTTACCGAAACTACGGATGCTAGTAATACGACCAGCGGCGCAGACTTCTTGGTTTTCATACTTATCAAAACTCTTCAAGATATCTTCAATTTTTACATTACGATTTGTATGCGCAGGATAAGGATCGATACCTTCTGCGCGAAGTTCGTTTAGTTTGCGAATTCTTTCATCGCGAAAATCTTTTAGAGTTGCCATAATTTATATAATAACATAATCACAGTATTTCACAAGATAAGCCTCGCATTCTTGCGAGGCTTTAATTTAGTCGGCATTCTCAAGAAAAGCACCGGATTGGCGCGACCAAAGATGATCGTAAGCACCGTGTTTTTCGAGAAGTTCGGCATGGCTGCCCTGCTCGATGATTTTACCATCTTCGAGTACAACGATGCGATCGAGGCTAGCAATCGTACTTAGGCGATGCGCCACTACAATACTCGTGCGCCCCTTCATGAGCTTTTCGAGTGCGTCTTGAATGAGCGCTTCAGACTCAGAGTCGAGAGCTGAAGTCGCCTCGTCAAGCACAAGAATCGGCGCATCTTTAAGGATAGCGCGTGCAATTGCAATGCGTTGACGCTGGCCACCCGAAAGCTTGAGACCACGTTCGCCGACGAGCGTGTCGTAACCGTCTGGCATTTTCGAAATGAACTCGTCAGCATTTGCAAGTTTGGCGGCGCGGACGATTTCTTTCATAGTCGCATCGGGCTTACCATATGCAATATTCTCGGCAATGGAACGGTGGAAGAGCGCGGTTTCTTGTGGAACGTAAGCAATTTTTTCACGCAGAGAAACTTGACGCACATCGCTTACATTTTGACCATCAATCAAAACCTCGCCATCTTGCACATCCGCAAAACGTAAAAGCAACTTCGTGAGCGTAGTTTTACCAGAACCAGACATACCCACTAGACCGATACGCTCGCCGGGCTTGACTCTGAGATTGAAATGCTCAAAAATTGCTTCTTTGGCGTCGGCATGGCGGAATTTGACGTCCTTAAACTCAATATCACCACGCTTAACGACGAGATCCTTTGCGCCTTCAATATCTTCAACAAGGTTTGGCGCATCGAGAATTTGCGTCATCTCATAAGCGTCGCCGAATACGCGATTAATATCACGAAAAATACGGTTAACATCCCAAAGCTCATTCATGACCGAAATCGAGTAATTAACAATCAAGATCAGAGTCGATACCGATAGACCAAATACTGGTACGCCCGCAATCAAGAAGGCAGCGATGATAGCAATAATAGAAATATTAATTACGTTAAAAGCAGCATCGCGCTTCATGGTTGAGTTCATATAATTCATGCTGGCGTTATAGGTACCACGGCTGAAGTTAGCGTAGCGATGACGCTCATGTGATTCCCGGCCGTAACTCTTGACCGAAAGAATATTTGAAAGCGAGTCAGAAAGCTGTCCCGTTTGGCGATTGTTGGCAGCCGCCTCCTGCTTCGTAAGATCCGAAATCTTGCGATATGCAAAATACGAGATCGCCGTATAGGCAATTACAAAGATAATGAGCGCAACCGCAAAAATCGGGATGCGAATGAACAATACTACAAGAATGCCAGTTAGCATCGAAATGAAAGGTAAAATCGAAAAGACGATCATATCGATGAAACGTTCAGCGGCATTTACGAATCTGCTAGTCTGCGACACGAGAGATCCGGAGAAACGATCGCTATGAAACTGCATAGATTGCTGACAGACCGAATTAAAACAAGTCACAGCTAGGTCGTAGTTGGTTTTAATCTCAACTTTCCAAATCCAATAAACACGTAGCCAGCCCAAAATTGCCGAACCTATCACGTAAGACAATACTAATAAAATCGCCTGCGGTAGCAAAGTTGGGACGATTTCTTCATTTGGAATGCCAGCTGAAACAGTATCGATCATATTCGCAAAAATCAATGACGAAAAAGTCGTGCGAATTAAAATCACGATTGGCGTTGCGATGATAGCGCCAAGGGCCATCCATTTGTATTTTTTGACCGCTTGCAGATAGTAATGCAGTGTACGCATCGCTACAGCTCGCTTGCGGGTTTTCTCTTCTTTTTTCATAACTCTCCTTTTTATATTAAAACAAAAGCGCGTTAGATATTCCACTAACGCGCATGTTTATCTTGGAAAGTTATTATTCGATAGTTGCAATTTTGAAAACTTTTCCGTTTGGAAGTTTAACTTCGTCGCCAACTTTCTTGCCAAAAATGGCTTTGCCGATAGGCGATTCGTTGCTGACTTTGCCTTCAAGCGGGTTTGCCTCGACTGCACCTACGAGTATGTAAGTGTTGGTCTTGCCGTCTGATTCGAGCGAGACGGTGCTACCCATGTCAACCTTATCTTTCTTTCCGCTTTTAATGATTTTTGCGTGTAGTAGAATATCCTCAATTTCTAGAATGCGACCCTCAACGACTTTTTGTTCGCTGCGAGCGGCGCTATAATCTTCATTTTCACTTAGATCGCCGTAAGATCGCGCCAAAGCAATCTTCTCAGCAATCTCTGGACGGCGAGCAATTAGCTCTTTGCGTTCTTTTTCCAAATCTTTACGTCCAGCCTCGGTAATACTAATAGTCTTAGGCATTTTTCCTCCTTCCCCTACCCCCCCCACAGGGCTACGGAATTGTAGTTCAATAAACTAATTTTTAATATCTAAACTAGTTTATGTTCGAATTCGTCTAATGTCAAGAGTTTAGTTTCACCAGTCTTGCGATTCATGACTTCGACTTGATTATTCGCAAGCGTTTTATCGCTAATAACGACACGATATGGCATACCCATGAGCTCGGCGTCGGCAAACTTTTCACCTGCGCGCGCGTCGCGATCGTCAAAGAAGACGAGCTCTGGTGCTTTATCGTGAAGCTCAGCGGCTTTTTTATTACCCTCCTCGCCAAGTCCAACGAGATAATACTTATATGGTGCGATTTCTTCTGGCCAGACGAGACCTTTGTCGTCTGAAAGCATCTCGGCGATTACGCCCATTACGCGGCTTGGACCGATGCCATAGCTACCCATAAAGACTTTTTGACGCTTGCCACTCTCATCGTTAAAGTTGAGGTCTAGCGCATCGGCATATTTATAGCCAAGCGTGAAGATATTACCGACTTCAGCGGCCTTGTGCTCAGTGAGGTTTTCGCGCTTAATGCCGAGATTCTCCAGGTTCTCATCGGTCAAGACTTCTTCGTTTAATGCAATGCCAGATTCTTTGTCGATATAGATAATATCTTCACCGGCTTCGCAAAGAGTTTGGAACTCGTCGCTAAACTTACAGAAAGAACCGCCACTTGCGAAAGTGCGATAAGTTTTGTCACCGATGCCAAGACGGTCAAAAATGCGAGCATAAGATTTGGCGACTTCTTCGTAAAACTTCTCATGCTGCTTACGATCAATACAGAAGCTATAAAGGTCCTTCATGATAAATTCGCGCGTACGCATAATGCCAGATTTGGCACGAAGCTCGTTGCGAAACTTGTTCTGGAACTGATAGACATAAATCGGCAAGTCTTTATAGCTAGAAATATAGCTTTTCATGAGACGCGTAAATGGCTCTTCATGGGTTGGCGCAAGACCGACTTCGCCGCCAGCATTGAGTTTAGTTTTAAACCAAACATCCATCACCTCGTCACTCCAACGATCGCTAGCTTCCCAGACGGCTTTGGACTGCAAAGTAGACATCGTAAGCTCTTGAGCGCCGAGTGCGTTCATCTCTTCGCGAATGACCTGGATGATATTTTGCAAAGTACGCATGCCGAGTGGCAAAAAGTCATAAACGCCCGCCATTTCTTTATAGATATAACCAGCACGCAAAAGCAACTCTGCACTACGGCTAGTTTCATCGGCTGGTGCGGTCTTAGATGTTTTAGTAAATAATTGACTAGTTTTCATGTTTTTCTCCTTAAGAACTGCTCGCATTAACTGCGATTATTTTTACAAGTATGAGTCTCGGGAGCCCAATTGCTCGCCCAAAAGTTATTAATACCCAACGGGAACAGGCATAAAGACAGCAAAATCAATAGCAACCGGAGGAAGCAAGAAAATCTGATAGCATTTTTTGCTGTTGTAATTAGTCATACTATATATATTATCATAAATACTAGCTTTGTCAAAATCTAGCCATTAGGCGGGATTGCCCGGAAATTCATCCATAGAGCCGATTAGAATTTCGCGCGGTCTATTGCCACCTGGCGCCGGACCAACGACACCCATAGTCTCAAGATCGTCGATTACGCGCGCGGCTTTACCATAGCCAATACCAAGACGGCGTTGCAAGAGCGAAGTAGAAACCTTACCACTTTCGACGGCTATTTTTGCTGCGTTATAAATCAGGTCATCACTGGAGCCCATATCGCCACCGCCACCATCTATGCCCGACATACCTTTAATTTGAACAGATTGTGAGATTACTTCATCATTATATTGAGGTCCACGCTCAGCGCGGAGAAAGTCGGTAACACGCCCGATTTCGGCATCAGAAACGAAGGCGCCCTGTACACGTAGTGGCTTACCCATCATTTCAGTAGTGAGATAAAGCATATCGCCCTGACCGAGAAGTTTTTCAGCACCCATCTTATCAAGCATTACGCGCGAATCAACACCGTTATTTACAGCAAAGGCAATGCGGCCTGGAATATTAGCCTTGATGAGACCAGTAACAACTTTTACTTCTGGACGCTGCGTCGCGAGCACGAGATGCATACCAGCAGCGCGCCCTTTCTGAGCAATGCGAACAATTAAGACTTCTAGCTCTTTGCCGGCCATCATCATGAGGTCGGCCATCTCATCAACGACTATGACGATATACGGCATTTTACCGCCATCATGCTGCTGAACGTTGCCATCCTCGTCTTCAACTGGCGTAGTTTCGCCGGATTTTGCCATCAGTTTATTGTAATCGATGATATTTTTAACGCGCTTCTCTGCCATTAAGGCGTAGCGGCGCTCCATCTCGCCAACTGCCCATTTGAGAGCACTTAGCGACTTATCGACCTGCGTAATAACAGGAGTCAAAAGATGCGGAATATCATTATAGGCGGCCATTTCAACCTGCTTTGGATCGATTACGATAAAACGAAGGTCGGCTGGTGAGTTATGGTAAAGCATGGACATGATAAGAGTATTTGTCATGACAGACTTACCGGAACCAGTAGTACCTGCAATCAGAAGGTGAGGCATTTTGGCAAGATTGCCAATGATGACTTTACCTGAAATATCTTTACCGAGCGCAAAGGCGAGCGGTTTTTCGGCTGATTCATGACGCCATTCGGCGCTACGTAAAAGTTCGTGTAGACCGACTGAAGCTGCTTTGTCGTTTGGAATCTCAATACCGACCGAACGTGTGCCAGGAATTGGCGCTTCGATACGAATCTTATCTTTGGCGAGGTTCAATGAAAGCTCGCGGTCATAAGTAGCGATTTTCGCAATTTTAACGCCTTGTGGCGGACGGAAAGTATATTGAGTGATGCGTGGACCAACATTAGCGTTTTCGACTTCGATGTCGATACCGAACTGCGCGAGGGTTTCGCGGATAATTGCTGCGTTTGCCTCAATATTGCCAGAATCGGCTGGAGATTTCTTGCGCTCAAGCAAATCAAATGGTGGCATTTTCCAATCTGGATCGGAAATTGCCACGAGTGCGGTTTCTGGCTCTTTAGCGACTGGCTTTTCGGCGACGGCGACTGGTTTCTTAGCTAGGATGCCACGATGTTCTTTTTTCTCTGGCTCATCAACGGTAGTATTGCGAATTTTTAGCTTTGGCAAAGGACGCGACTCTTCGTCTTCGATAGCGGCACCGCGCGTACGGCGAATGACGCGAGCGTTTTTCGCATCTTCTTTGGTCTCTTTTGTACTAAATGCGGCGCCAATCTTGCGAAATAACTCAGCTGGCGTGCTAGCAAACATAAACATTGCCGTAATTAACGCTAAAACTACGTAAATAAGAATAGCTACCGGCAAATCAACAAGGTCAAGCACAAAATCATTTACGCCAGTCCCGAGAATGCCACCATGCGCAACGCCTTGAGCGTGTCCTGGTGCGCCAAAAATACAGCTAAACCAAAACAGCATCAAAATAGACGAAACTGTAACTGGTGGATCGATGCGATTATCTGGTGCGCGAAAGACAAGGACGGAAAGATAAACTAACATAGCTGGCAAGAGATAATAAGTCCAACCAATCAAATTTAACATGAAGTCACGAACAGTAGACAGTAGCTTACCGCCAGAATCGCCAAACCAAGAAACGACTAGTAAAACAGCAAACACAATCATTAGAAAAGCTACTACTTGGCGCCAAAAACCGCCTGGTAGCTCGTGCTTATTTACTACTTCTGGTGCTTTTTTCTTTCTACCTCGTCTCTTTTTAGCCATAAGTAAATTATACCATAATTTTTATAGAGATAAAAAATTGAGTCAGCCCTTAAAGGCTGACTCAATTCTATTGTTTACTTAAAAAGATCTCTTAATTCTTCTACCGCGGAGCTATAGTCGTCATCGTAGTAGTTTGAATAACTCTTCTTACTATAAAAGCCAACAAGAGTCGAAATTAGAACGAGTACAAAGGCAATAACTGCAACTGCAATTGCGACATAGCTTGCGGCGCGAAGAACTTGCGTTTTACCATTAGCGATCTGAATGGCTAAATACATTACGCCCGCCGAGATAAGCCCCAAGATAAAGATAGGCAAGAAGCTTGAGAGCCAGAGTTGACCTTGCGCGACGCCAGACTTTTCGCCAGCACCAAGTAGTGAGTAAATCGCGGTTGCAACTAACTCTACGGCAAAAATAGCAGTGATAACACCAAAAATTACTACAATTTTGCGCCATGCTGATTTCATATCATCGATGCTAGTGACTTTGCGAAGAGTCATAAGACTAAGCACGCCGAAGATAAGCACGAAGACCGCGTCGACAAATAGAGCAGAGCCTCCATATAAATTATTGCCTAGAAAAGTGCCGATAAATGGTACGCCGAAGCTCCATGGCATTTTTGCATTTTTAGTAAATCCGGCAATTGCAGCAAAAATTGCAGCGAGGCCGAGGAAAATCGCAAAAGCAATCGAGAAGGCGTTAATGTGCGCCATGACTTTGCTTGAATATTTTACTTTTGGCATCTTTGGCGCGGCGCCGACTACTGGGCGAGGAGCACTAGATGCAGATGATGACGTAGTTGTCATGCTTTTCTCCATATTATTTTATATTTATTATACTAAAAAATAGCCAGAAAGAACTGGCTATTTTTATGATTATATTTACTGTTCAACGCGGCGCATTGAGAGACTGAGGCGGCCTTTATCGTCGATCGCATCGAGGCGAACATTTACCTCTTGTCCCATCTTGAGCACATCAGTGACTTTGTCGACGTGTTTGTCGGAGATCTGCGAGATATGAAGCATACCATCAATACCAGGCAAGATATTCACAAAAGCACCAAAATCTTTGATAGAAACAACTTTACCGTGATAGATTTTACCAACTTCTGGCTCCTCGACGAGAGATTTAATCCAGTTGACGGCTTTTTCGATAGTGGCAGCGTCATTAGCAGAGACCGTTATGAGACCAGTATCGCCGTCGACATCCACTTCGGCGCCAGTTTCGGAAGTAATCTTATTGATCATTTCACCACCTTTACCGATAATTGCGCCAACTTTTTCAGGCTTAACAATGATCTTTTCGATGCGTGGCGCATATGGGCTGAGATGATCGCGTGGACCTGCCAAGACGGAAAGCATATGGTCCATGATGAACATGCGACCAGCATGTGCTTTGGCGATAGCTTCAGCGAGCACGGAGACTGGAAGACCGTGAATCTTCATATCCATCTGGAGTGCCGTAATACCTTCAGTAGTACCAGTAACCTTGAAATCCATATCGCCAGCAAAATCTTCGGCATCCATAAGATCGGTCAAAACATAAGGCTTGTCGCCATCCATCATAAGCCCCATAGCGATACCAGCAACTGGGCGCTTGAGCGGAACACCCGCATCCATCAAGGCAAGACACGAGCTACAAGTAGCAGCCATTGAGGTAGAACCGTTCTGTGACATTATCTCGGTAACGCTGCGGATTGTGTATGGAAATTCTTCTTCGCTTGGGAGCACTGGCATGAGAGCGCGCTCAGCGAGATAACCATGGCCAATTTCGCGACGCCCTGGGCTACCCATGCGAGAAACCTCGCCTACAGTGTAGCCTGGCGCATTATAATGATGCATATAACGACGCTTGCCATCGGTAACTTCCATAGTATCGACAAGCTGAGCATAGCTAAGCGGTGCGAGAGTTACGATGTTTAGGGCCTGAGTAACGCCGCGCGTAAAGAGAGATGAACCATGAGCGCGTGGCAAAATACCAACTTGAGAGCTGAGTGGACGCACTTCGTCGAGCTTACGGCCATCTGGACGGACGCCATTTTCGATGATGTTTTTGCGAACATCGCGCTTGACGGCAAGCTCGAAAGCATCATTATAGTCGGCACGATAGTGCTCGGCGTAATACTCGGTGCGAGTAGTCATTTTTTCTTCATCGCTCATTTTGTCAGTAACGCCGGCTTCTTCGTCGGAAATAGTTTGCGAGAACTCGTCATGCATCGCCCAGCGGAGCTCATCGATAAGCTGATTGCGCTCCATAGTGTTTTGGGTGCGGAACTCAGCGCCGATTTTGCCGTCCATCCACGCATCAACGCGAGCTTGGACTTCTTCACTAGGAAGAATAAGCGTATATTCCTTTTCTTCGACGCCGACCTCAGCACGGAGCTTGTTTTGAAGCTCGATAGCCGGCTGAATCATCTTGAGTCCCCATTCGAGACCACCAACAATGACATCCTCTGGAACTTCATTAGCGCCAGCTTCAACCATCGTGATACCAGAATCTTTACCGGCAACTACGAGGTCGAGATCCGACGCGGCACGCTCTTCCTCGGAAAGGAAGGCCTTATATTCGCCGTTGACACGACCGATGCGAAGACCGGCGATTGGACCGTCAAACGGCACGCCCGCAAGCATAAGAGCGCTCGAGGCGGCGATCATTGCAATAACATCTGGACGAAAGCCTGGATCCATCGATAATACAGTCGTGACGACCTGAATTTCTTGACGATAGCCCTTCGGGAAAAGTGGACGAATTGGGCGATCGATTAAACGACCAACCAAAACGGCGTTGTCAGAAGGCTTGCCTTCGCGTTTAATAAATTTACTGCTACTAATTTTGCCAGCTGCGTAATATTTTTCTTCGTAATCGATAGAAAGTGGGAAGAAATCTTGCACCACTGGCTTGCTACCGACCACGACCGAGCCTAGCACAACGGTGTCGCCGTAGGTGACTAGGACTGATGATGTAGCACGAAAACCAACCCTGTTGACCTCAAGACCGAGTTTGCGACCACAAAAATCAGTCTCAAGCTTTAGAGTATGTTTTCCGCTTGGATTAATTATTTCCATTCAAACCTTTCTTCGAGAAAATAATAAGTATCTAGAGCTAAGGTGTTAGCTAGGGATATCTATCATTTTCTCGATAGTTACTAATACCCCTATTATATCACACTTTTCAAGATAAAGGCTTGCGCTTATTGTTGACATATTTTGCAAAGTGTGCTATAATTAGAGTATCTGGCATTTTTTGTCGCCAGGAAGTACCCGTATTCGTCCCCGTGGGGCGGGCGAAAGAAATGGAGGAATATACATGGGTAAGAACATTATCATGGAGACGAGAAGTAGAATTTTCGTCGAAGGAGCATTCGATATCGCTCCCGTAGTAAAGACATTTGGTGGCTGGGCAGAGAGCAAAAAGCTCTTCATCTCTAGCCGTTATTTGGAGAAAGACAACTGCACGATTGTTCTTGTGAAGCCTTTTGAGCGCATCCATCGCGAGGTCGCGATGCAACATGTAGGTGCGCAAAAGAACCAGATTATGCACGAGCATGAGATCGTGTTCTACGGAACGATTCCGAGCGAAGATGGCAATTCAATGAGCTTAGATAAGCTTACGGAAACGGTCATTATGCCGTCAAAACGTGCGGTTAAGAAGACCGTCGCAATCTGTACATATGGGTCCAGACATGAGGAGCTTGGCTCCGCAAAAACGAGGTTCGCGTTCTATGTCGACTCACGTGCCGAGGATCCCGAGGGCGATCTTTCGCGTTGCAAAGACGAAGTGAGCGAGCGCTTACTCGATATCGTAGACAGCCACGCAGCTGACGGGCTCGAGTATGCGAAATCATTGAATGCACTTACGCATGCAATTGCGCGTTTTATCGAAACACTCTAATCTCCAGGAAGGGCCGACTAATGTCGGTCCTTTTTTAATACTCTTTCGCTACTGTTTTTATTAAGTAACAAAAAGCCGCCCTTTGAATGGTGGCGGTTTTTTGATTATTTGCGAAGACCGAGTTTTGCGACAGTGGCTTTGTAAGTCTCGAAGTCGGTACGCTCAAGATACTTAAGAAGCTTCTTGCGCTGACCAACCATTTGAATGAGGCCACGCTTTGCCATAAAGTCATGCTTGTTAGCCTTGACGTGCTCAGTAACTTCCTTGATACGCTCGGTAAGGATAGAAACCTGAACCTCTGGAGAGCCAACATCATTCTTGCTGCGTGCAAGTTTCTCAATCGCCTGGGCTTTGTTATCTTTAGTAATCATATTGAATCGATTTTAGCATATTTATAGATTATTCGCAAGTGGTAAAAGTGATGGCGCTATTTATTATTCATATATTTAACCAGCGCCGAGCGCAAATCTCTGACAGGAAGCACGAACTTGTCTTTGATGGTTGCTGGTGCAATAGCGCCCGTAAAGCCAAGTTTTCTAGCCTCGGCAATGCGACGATCCGGCGCTGTAACGCTACGGATTTCCCCGCCGAGTCCCACTTCGCCAAAGACTACCATATCATCATCTAGCTTGCGACCAGCCGCAGCACTAGCAATTGCCATACAAACCGCAAGGTCGGCCGCACTATCATTCAGGCGCATACCGCCAACAACATTGATGAAAATATCTTTATCTTGAAGCTTGAGCTTAGTACGCTTTTCAAGTACGGCGACCAAAAGATTGAGACGATTAAGGTCGAAGCCCGATGCTGTGCGTTTTGGATAACCAAAACTGGTCGGATTAACTAGGGCCTGAATCTCAACCAAAAGTGGGCGCGTACCTTCTATGGTTGCCATGATAATGCTACCGTCGGTGTTTTGGCGCTCAGACAGGAGTGCTTCGGATGGATTCTTGACCTCAACGAGGCCTTTTTGCGCCATCTCAAAAATTGCTACTTCGTTGGTTGAGCCGAAACGGTTCTTAACAGCGCGCACGGTCTTGAAACCACCGTAGCGGTCGCCCTCAAAATTTAGCACTACGTCGACGAGATGTTCGAGGATTTTTGGCCCGGCCAGCGTGCCCTCCTTGGTGACGTGGCCGACGATTACAACAGCGGTATTGCTGTTTTTGGCGGCTTGAATAATAAGGTTGCCACAGTTACTAACCTGACTGACTGTGCCTGGCGCCGAAGCGATCTCAGCCATAGAGAGTGTCTGAATAGAGTCGACAATCACGAGCTCATATTTGCCAGTTTCGATGGTCTTGGCGATATCATTACCAGAGGTGGAGCTAGCAAAATGTAAGGTATCCGAAGACGCACCGAGGCGCACGGCACGAAGCTTAACCTGCCCTGCCGATTCCTCGCCCGAAACATAAAGCACAGAGTGTTTCATGGCGACCGCGGCGCAGATTTGCATCAAAAGCGTAGACTTACCAATGCCTGGCTGGCCCGCCAACAGATTGACGGAGCCTAACAAAATGCCACCGCCTAGCACTGCATCAAGATCTGGAAAGCTAGTCAAAAGGCGGCTACCAGCGTCTGACGGTTCGATGGTATTAATAGATACAGCCTCGAGCGCCTTGCCAGAAATTTTACCCTTGGCGATGGCGGTCTTGGACTCGGTCTCGGCTATGCCAGCTTGCTCGAGCAGACTATTCCACTCGCCGCAATTTTCGCAACGACCAGCCCATTTCGCAAAGCTAGCACCGCAATTTTGACAGACATATCGAGATTTTACTTTTGTCATGTTCTTAGTGTAACACGCTAAAATTTGCGTAAAAGCATCAGCGTTTTAGTTTGTAAGCACTTCGTCAATAAGACCGTAGGTCTTAGCTTCTTCAGCCGACATCCAATTATCGCGGTCCATATCTTTGATAACTTGCTTGACGTCTTTGCCAGTATTTTTGGCAAGCATCTCGGCGAGTTTTTGTTTGAGGTAAATGCCTTCTTTGAGCGCAATTTCCTGATCGGTGATTTTGCCCTGCGTGCCAGAGCTTGGTTGATGAATCATAATGCGCGAGTTTGGCAAGACATAACGCTTACCTTTAGCGCCGGCCGAAAGTAGCATTGCACCCATCGAAGCCTGAAGGCCAATTCCGATAGTTTGCACGTCTGGCTCAATATAGTTCATCGTATCAATAATCGCGAGGCCGTCATAAACTGAGCCGCCAGGAGAATTGATATAGAGTTTGATATCCTTTTTGGGATCTTCAAAAGCGAGATGAAGCAATTGCGCTACAACAATATTAGCGGTAGCAGAATTTACTTCGTCACCCAAGAAGATGACGCGCTCTTTTAAAAGACGCGAGTAAATATCATAGGCACGCTCGCCACGATTCGTCTCTTCAACTACGGTTGGAACTAGATAGTTTTTCATGTTTTCCTTTCTAATCTTCTACTTTGCTAGAGTTTTGAGGTTTACTATTAATACTCTGAATCAGATCATTATGATGAATAGCTTTAGTATTATATTCTTCGATTTTTTGGTTTATATCATCAACGAGCGCCGAAGTTTCATTATAGTAATTGCTGAGAGTTTTTTGCCGGCCAATCAATAAATTGCGCTGACGATCAAACTCTTGCTGGCTAGTAAAATAACCATCAGTGTTTGCGTTTTGATTAAATCTGCGAATATCCTCATTGAGTCGATTCGCCTCAGTCTCGTAATACTCTTCACGCTTGGTAATTTCGGCACGTTGCTGCTCGATTTCTTGTTCTAATACGTCAATCTCGGCGTTAATCTTCGCAAGAACACCATCGTATTGCTCGTAATAGCTATAAATATGGTCAAAATTCGCAAAGAAGGTTTCATAATGCGCGCGCAATTCATCTGGTAATTGACTGGCTGGAATCTCAGTACCAATAACCGAATGAAGCTCAGTATAATGCTGATTGTCAGGATAATCTGCCATATAATCAGCCAACTTATCTTTATTTTGATCATAGACTTCATCAAGCAAAGGTTCAAGACGTGCAGTGTCATAAAACGCCAGACGTGACCAAATCGCATGCAAAAGCTCATGCGCAGCAGTCGACTCTTCAAGCCCAGCTAGTTCTGAATTCTCGCTGTTATAGATGTAAATATTTGTCGAATCGTAACAGCCAAGCGTCGAAGTTGTATCATGGACGTCATTGCAGCCACTCTCTATAAACTCGTCTCGGTTTTGCAAAACCGGTTGCGTGGATTTAAAAACCAATAGTCCACGATCGGTCAGCTCGAGGCGATCCATAATCTCCGCCATTTCATTGCTTGGCTCGTAACGCATGCCGCGCAAAGTATCGTTGATTGGATGGTAAAGTAGGCCACAAAACAGCGCAACTGCAAACGAGCCGACTATAAAGCCAACGATTTGACCGAATAATTTATGCCCAGTTTTGACTGGTTTTACTTGATACAGTCCGTGATTATATTGAGTCGCCACTCTATTCCTTTACAATTTTAAGTGTTAGCTCGCCGCTTTTGTAATCTATTTTAGCAATATCGCCCTTATTTAGGCTACCGTCTAGAATATGATCGGCAAGCAAAGTCTCGAGTTCGTCCTCGATAGTGCGACGAAGCGGACGCGCGCCGTTTTTGGCGTCGTAACCCTTCTCGATGAGATGCTTTTCGGTAGCTTCAGTAAGTTGCAAGCCGATAGATTTTTGCGCCAAACGCTTCTTGAGATCTTCAATCATGTTATTAAAGATACGCGAGACGTCTTTTTCGCTGAGGGCGCGGAAGGTAATAATGGAGTTGAAGCGGTTGATGAGCTCTGGGCGCATGAGTTTGCGGAGAGCTTTCATGCCGGCCGCTTCATTGGCGGCGTGCTCAGCCTCGAGCGTCTTGACGTCTTTCTTAGTCTTGGCAGTGAAACCAAGCTCGGACTCGCGATACATATCTTCGGCGCCGAGGTTACTGGTCAAGATAATGATAGAGTTGTTGAATTTTACCTTGGTACCCTGACCGTCGGTCAGCTCGCCATCTTCGAGAATCTGCAAGAGAATATTGAAGACCTCTGGGTGAGCTTTTTCGATTTCATCGAAGAGCACAACCGAATATGGACGACGGCGAATTTGCTCGGTAAGTTTGCCACCATCTTCGTAGCCAACATAGCCAGCTGGCGCACCGACGAGGCGAGCAACATTGTGTTTTTCACCAAATTCAGACATGTCAATCTTGATGAGTGAGTCATCGCCGCCAAAAACTTCGCGTGCGATAACTTTGGCGAGCTCAGTCTTACCGACACCAGTTGGACCGAGGAAGATAAAAGAACCAATTGGGCGGTGCGTGTCGGAAATACCCGAGCGACCGCGACGAATTGCCTTACTGACGGACTTGATAGCGTCATCTTGGCCAATAATAACCTTCTGGAGGTGTGACTCGAGATGCGTCAAAAGTTCCTGCTCGGAGCCACGCACACGGTTAACTGGAATGCCGGTTTTGAGACTAATCGCAGTAGCGAGATTTTCGCTAGTAACCTCTGGCGATTTATCAATATTGGCATTGGCTTTTTCGAGTTTGGCCAATTCTTTGTGGATTTGCTCGACGCGAGTCTTGTAGTTGGCTGCCTTCTCGTAATCTTCTTTTTCGGCCGCAGCTTCGACTTTGGTCTCGAGGTCGGCGAGCTCGATTTTGAGCTTCTTGTATTCGCTGCCACCCTGCTTGTCGACAGCGACGCGCGCAATCGCAGACGCTTCATCAATCACATCGATAACTTTATCTGGCATATAACGATCAGAAATGTAGCGCTCGGAAAGGTTTATCGCTTCTTCGAGAATAGCGTCGCTAATTACAACCTGATGGTGATTTTCGTAATGCTTTTTAATACCTTTAAGAATACGTAAAGTTACAGCAGCCGATGGCTCATTTACGAGCACAGTCTGAAAACGACGAGCCAAGGCTTTGTCTTTTTCGATGCTCTTGCGATACTCGTCGAGCGTAGTAGCGCCGATTAACTTAAGATTATTGCGAGCTAAAGCTGGTTTTAGAATATTTGCAGCATCCATACTGCCCTCGGCTGAACCAGCACCAGAAAGCAGATGCAGTTCATCGATAAACAAAATTACCGAATCGTCACCAACAGCTTCGTCAATGATCCCTTTTATGCGCTCCTCAAATTCGCCACGGAACTTCGTGCCAGCCACAACAGAACTTAGGTCAACTTGAAATACGCGCTTACCAATTAGTTTGCCTGGCACATCGTTTTTAGCGATGCGCATTGCAAGACCTTCTACAATAGCGGTCTTGCCAACGCCGGCCTCGCCGATGAGAACAGGGTTGGATTTAGTACGGCGACAAAGCACCGTAATAGCACGTTCTATTTCCTTCTCGCGACCAATAACCGTATCGAGCTTACCAAGCTTGGCTTGCTCAGTAAGATCAGTACCAAACTTCGACAACCAGCGATAACCAGCACGTTTGCCGGCCTTGCGTTTTTGCTGCTCAAGCTTGCTTTCGTCGGCTTGTTTTTCAACTAGTTTTTCAATATTCTCAGCAATTTCATCAAGGTCGATATTTAATTTTTCAAGTAAAAGACCTGCGCGAGAGTTTGGTTGACGCACCATTGCGTAAACCATATGCTCAGTACCGACCATTTCGAGACCATTTTCGCGCGCAAAGTTCATTGACATGCGAAGCGTAAGCACGGTCGCCTCTGAAAGAGACATCATTGCCATTGGCGCAGCTGGAACATCAACAGCTACCTTGCCCTGCGCACGCTCGACGCTATCAAGGTCAATACCTTCGTCGCGCAAAATGCGAGCGCCAGTTGAAGTATCTTGCGCTAAAATCCCCATCAAGAGATGCTCGGTCCCCATATAGCCCTGGTTGTAACGTTTGCTATAGAAATCGGCTTTTTGGAGCGCAAAGCGGGCATTCTCACTGAGGTGACCCATAATTTCGCTAAATTCGTCCGCCATAATTAGTAATATTGCCTCCGTTAATTAGTATATTCTTATTATATATAATTAGCACTCGCGAGTCAAGAGTGCTAATTTATTTTCATAACTATTTTGGCTTATTTTCAGCTTTCGCCGAGAAGATTCAAAAGTTCTGCTTCATCGATGACTTTTGTGCCATATTTGGCAGCTTTCTCAAGTTTTGACTTGCCAGTATTGCGCCCCGCCACGAGATATGTGGTTGTTTTTACAACACTGCTGTGGAATTCTCCGCCCTCGGCGCGGATTTTCTCGGCCGCAATGTCGCGCCCCATAGAGTCGAGCGTGCCAGTAACCACGAAAGAAAGGCCATGTAGCTTACCGTTGCTCGTGTCGATAAATTGTGGCTTTACGCCATTTTTTTCAAGCGCGTCAAGCATGGCAAGGTTATCTTCGTCCGAAAAGAAAGCCAGGATTGACTCTGCGACGATTTTACCAATACCTGGAAGCTCCAAAAGCTCAGCTTCAGTAGCATTACGAAGTGCGTCGAAATCTTTAAAATGACTCGCGAGGTCAATAGCGGTCTGAGCGCCAATATGGCGGATGCCAATAGCAGTAATAAATTTCGCAAGTGGTGGATTTTTACTAGCCTGAATATTATCGACTAATTTATTAGCGGAGATTTCCGCGAAACGGTCAAGCTGACTAAGTTGCTCTGTTGTAATCGTATAAATATCCGGCAAGCTAGAAATCAGGCCATTATCAACTAAGGTCTCAACATTTTTCTCGCCGAGTCCTTCAATGTTTAGCGCAGGTTTGCTAGCGTAATACTCGATACTACGTTTCAAAATTTGATCGGCCGAGGCATTCTTGACGCGATATACAACTTCACCAACTGGACGTTCAAACTCAAGCTCCGGATATTGCTCCGCAAGAGCCTGCTCATAGTCAAAAGCTGGCGCTGGATGATCTGGACGAAGCTCTTTTAGTACGCGACTAATCTGTGGGATAATATCGCCCGCTTTGTAAATCACGACCGTATCACCAATGCGGACATCAAGACGCGCGATTTCGTCGGCGTTATGCAAAGAAGCGTGATGCACCGTAGTGCCAGCTACATGCACTGGATCAAAAACAGCAACCGGCGTTGCTGCGCCAGTACGACCGATGGAAATCACAATATCTTTTACAACCGTCGTAGCTTCTTCGGCTGGATATTTAAAAGCAATGGCGGCACGTGGCGTCTTACCAACAATACCGAGCGACTGATAGACTTTGCGATCATTAACTTTTATAACGGCGCCATCCGTGCCAAAAGGCAGATTTCCACGCACTTCATTGAGGTGGTTAATGAAGTCCATCGCAGCATCTAGGCCGCGAAAAACCTTTTGCTGATGCGAGGTACGAAAACCAAGTTTATCTAGCGTCTCATAAACTTCAGAGTTTTTAGTGAGGTTAGGCGAGACCATATCGTAGCCCATAAATTTGAGCGGGCGCGATGCGGCGATTTTCGGATCTAGCTGACGGATGCTTCCAGCAGCAAGATTGCGGGGATTAGCAAATTCCGGCTTTCCAGCCGCACGTTGTTCGGCGTTCATGCGTTCAAAATCAGCCTTAAAAATTACTATCTCGCCGCGTACTTCAGTGTGTTCTTTTTGTGGAATACTAAGCGGGACATTTTCAATCGTGCGCACATTCATTGTGACGTCCTCGCCAACTTTACCGTCACCGCGCGTGACGGCTTGAACTAGCAAACCATCTTCATAAATTAACGCACAGGCAAGGCCATCCATTTTAATGTCCACAAAAAGCTCAGGGTCAATAGCGCCAAGTTTTGCAATACGATCAAGCCACTCAGCAACTTCCTCTTTCGAGAAGACGTCAGCGAGTGAAATCATGCGCTCGGCGTGAGTGATTTTCTTAAACTTATCTAGTGCGCGACCAGCCACGCGTTGGGTTGGAGAGTCGGGCGTAACAAGCTCAGGATATTGCTCTTCAATGAGCGCAAGCTCGTGTTTTAGGCTATCAGCAGCCGCCTCAGACATAATAGATTCGTCGAGGACATGATAATGATAACGATAATCGTTAATAAGGTCGCGAAGTTTTGCAACGCGCTCAACGACATCTTTAGTTGGTTGGGTCATCAAGCATCCTTCGGTAAAGCAGATAGATATACGCAGTTGCATAGACGACCGAGAAGGTAGTCATAACTTGCAATGCAAATGGAATAATTGGAAGATCCGAACCAGCCAAAATATTATCTTTCAAAATTAGATCAAGATAAGTTAATGGCAACATTACGATAATCCAAATAACAGCAATAAACAACACTAGAAATACGAGACGAATAATAAATCGAGTGCGACGCCCTTGAATTAGATCCGTCGTAGCGTTAATAGCCGCCATTGGATAAATGCCCGGCACGGAGGTTGCGACCATGGCGAGAATCGAACCCGGCAAAAGATAGCTTGATAGTAAAAGTAGCAACAGGCCAAATAACCAGAAAATAAAACAATACAGTGGTTGCGATAAGAAGTCGGTTTGCACGGCTGCCGAGAAGACAATTACAAAGATGAAGGCTGGAATGAGGTGAATGAAAACTAACGCGATAACGCAGAGCGTTGAAAAAACTGGCGTCATGGCATTATATACACCATCACGAAACTTTGGTTTGTTGCCCGCTAAGAGATTGCGTAAATAATAAATCGTAATTAGCCATGCACTGATTGCAAAGATGATAATAAAAAGTTGCTGAACTTCGGTCATGCTATTGCTGAGACCGCCAGATGTCACGGTAGATACCACAAGCAATCCTGCTTTTGCAAAACGGCCAAGCTCACCATCCTGCAGAGCCTCATAGCTTTGATCGAGCGAATCTTGTACGGTTTCGTAAGTGCTTTCGCTCATAAGACCGACGAAGATGATATTTGCTGCAACAATACTTGCAATTAGTGGTAAAAATAGACGCCAGTTTTTGAAAACGATTTTTAAAGTCGTCATTGCATGGTTAAGCAAACCCGGCACTTGGAAGCCGCGCCTATAGTCTTCGCGATAAGAACGACGGAAAGAATGGTGTAATTTTAAGCGCGCACGCTTTTTATCCCAAACTTTCTCGCGCGAGTCAGAAAAAGATTGCTTAAAAGTTTTATAGGTGCGCTTTTTAGTTTTTTTGCTTTGATCTGCTTTATTCTCGGCGGTTTTCTTCATAATTCTTCTATCTTATTTATCAATTATAACGCTTATTTATTTTTTAGACGCTCAATACGCGATGCAATACTTGGATGAGTTGAAAAAATATTACCGAGGAAGGATTTCTTGAGCGGATTTGCGATATACATTGACTCGGAAGCAACGTTCTGTTGATGCATAGGACGCGATTGAGCCTCGAGTTTGCGTAAAGCATTAATCATTCCTTCAGAGTTTCCGGTGAGATTCACCGAGGAGGCATCGGCAAGATACTCGCGCTGGCGCGAGACGGCAAGTTGTACAAGAGTAGCCACAAGAGGCGACAAAAGAATTACAACAATAGCAATTAATACACCAACCGGAGACTGATCTTCATCGTCGTTACGGTCGCCGTACATCAGCATGCGAAGACCGAGGTCGGAAATAAAACCAACTAGCGCCGTAAGTCCGAAAGTGATTAAACTCAAACGAATGTCGTAATTGCGGATATGCGACATCTCGTGACCAATTACTGCCGTAAGCTCATCGTCATCCATGATTTCGAGTAGTCCAGTAGTTGCCGCGATGCAAGCATGCTCGGGATCGCGACCAGTTGCAAAGGCGTTTGGCGCTGTGTCGTTAATTATATATATTTTTGGAGTTGGGACTTTGGCGGTACTAGCAAGTTTCTCGACTATTTTATAATAGCGCGGATTATCATTTTTCTCGATTGGCTTTGCGCCGGACGAAAGGATAGCAAGTTTGTCGGAAAGAAAATACTGAACGCCAGCATAAACTGTCGCAATGATCATGAAAATTCCAAGCAATCTCTCATCACCGGTAAGCCAAACAAATAATGCACCAATGGCTGATACGATAGCAATAAAGATAATCATAATAAAAACAGTATTGCGTTTATTCTTAGCAATCTGCTTGTTGATAGATGTCGCCATATTGTATATTATAACATATCTACCCCGAGTCGATGCGCTTCAGGTAGTCGCAACCGTATTTATAATTCGAACAATAATATACTTCGCCTTTCTTTAAGTTTTTCTTGATTAGCTCGCCACTTTGACATTTCGGGCAGAGTCTTTGTCTAGACTCCGCTAATTCTTCGGAAATCTCATATAGAAATGGCGATGGATTTTTGGGGTTTGCAATAATAATAGTCCGCTCGCGAGCGCGCGTAATCGCAACATAGAATAAACGACGTTCTTCCGCGAAAGGATAAGCGTCTTCTTTGCTAAGTAGCATTTCAATGAGCGGATTGCTCTCGCGCGTAGCCGGCATACCGGTTAAATCTGCATTCATATTTAAAACAAAAACTATATCACGCGTAATACCTTTGGATTTATGCATGGAGCAAAATTCAAAATTTAAAACCTGAGAATTGTTCTTGTCATTAACCCAAGTAACTTTATCGCCATTTATCGTAATATTTTCAGCTTTTAATCTCGCAATATCATGATTATAGCGTGAGATAATTTGCAGTTCCTTTTGTGACAGTTTTTCAAAACCGATTTCAGAAATCAATTGTATGATTGCGTGCGTAAAACCACTGCTATCGTTAGCTCTTATGCCTTCATCATTCATTACAATGTTAATTGGCGTCTTTTTATCTTTATTGCTACAAAAAACTTTCTTATGCGATTGTGCAGGATTTGCCTGAACAAAGTTACTACTAATATACGTAGTCGGCTTTCCGAATCGGTGCGTAGTCTCAATGAGGCTTTTGCGCGTATAACGCTGAAAATTATTAGCAAAATTGTAAACTAAATTCAGATCGCTGCCCGTAAAACGATAGATTGATTGCCAGTCATCACCAACTGCGAATAAGCGACAACTCGGATTCTTGTCGAGAATTGCTTTAACTAGCCGATAGCGGTTTTTCGATAAGTCTTGCACTTCATCAAGCAGGATATACTTATAACCAAGCGCACATTCCGGAATTTCACAAACTGTTCGTGTAGCGTTATTGATCATATCAGCAAAATCCATACATTGCTTATCGTCGAGATGATTTTGATAGGCTTTTAGAAACTCAAGGAAAATCTGCCAAAAATCCCGAGCATATCGTTGCTCGTACTCTGTTTTTAGCTTAGCAATACGCTGCTTTACTTCTTGTGGCGTAAATAAACCATTTTTATAGTGTGACAAAAAGCAAATTATTAAGCTTTCAAATTCATCTAGCAGTGGTTTCGCGAGAGCAGATAATAGAAGCTCCGCTTTTTTCTCGCGTGATAATTCTCTTATTTTTATACCCGCCAGACGAAGCCTGTGCTCGAGCAGCGAGAAATAATCGCCAGAGTTTCACTCGCAAGAACGCATTTCAATGCGGACGGTTCTTTCTTTGGTATGCAGTCGGCGACGCCATTTTATATTTTTGACATACGAGGCGCCATAAATGCTAGTTTCGTGCGCATTCATCGTAACTAGATCTAGAAAAACTCCGTCAAGCGTAAAAGTCGGCTTGTATCCTTTATAATCAACGGCATATTTATATGGAACCCGATGCAAGAAAAGCCAATCTGCAACCAATTGCTCTTCTTTACTACGAACTTTATCGCGACAAAAAGTACTTTCCGAGACTTTTTGCTCAGACAATAAGGTATTTTTTAGAGTTTTGCGCAAAGATAAACGATTAATCTTAATGCGACTTGGATGACTATCAAAATTCCCTGGATTAAGTGGCGCGCTGAGTTGTAAGAATATAAAGTCAAATATTCTGTCTAGTAGAGTTGGATTTCTGCATTGCTTTTTAATCCATTTTTGCAAGAATTCTTCAGTTTCCTGCTCGGAGATGAGATTTTGCGGCCTGATTTCATTGAAATTTAAAATATTTTTTCCGAGCGAATGGAAGGTCCGAAATTCAACACCTTTAACACTACAACGCTCGCGTAGCTCTTCAACTGTCTTTTTAGTAAAAGAAATCGCCAGGATTTCTTCGGGCTGGATGCCGAGACTGCTTACTAAATATTCGATCTTGGCGAGCAGACTCAAGGTTTTACCACTACCGGCTGAGGCTAGAACTAGTTGTGCATCCTCGCAGGCGACTACTGCCTCGATTTGTTGCCGATCTAGGTCGCAGCCAGCCGCCTTCATACCCCGCCGTTTAATACGATACAGAAAGACTCAATTGCAAAATCGTCGCCAAAAATCAGCCAGGATATTTTGATGCTTCATACTCATTTTGGGCAGGTATTTTTGCATGCTCTTAGCTTAGCGCAAGCAAAATTAAAATAAAAACATAAGCATAAAAATATCGCCCTCCGAAGAGAGCGATGATAAGGGAGATAGATCGCAGGAAAGATTAAATACCGATGCGATAAGATACTTCCGTGGCGTCATAGCTGTCGAAGTAGATTGTTTCTACGTCGTCGACTTTAAAGCCACCGAAGATCTCGTAGTAGCCCAGTGCGAGGCTAGGATTCTTGCGATTCTCTGCTGCACAGGATTCGGTAACGACATCGCAAATCTTCGCTAAACATCTGGAGTAGTCTACAGCAGACTCGACGTAAAGCGCCACGACAAGCGTGCCGCGGTAGCCAGAGCAGTCGCAGATACGCACAGCAAAGGTCGGGATGTAGCTCAATTCGAACTTAGTCTCCTTTGAGCCAACGTAAGCCGACGCATCCAATGCGCGATGGAACACATCCTCAAGCCCCTGCTTGAGGCGGTTAATGACATTGCGCGTATGTAAAATTGCAAGCGGACGCTTACGCTCGGACGCAGGTTCACTTTCGAAGCTGCCATCAACATACGCAACGGCGGCTCCGCCGTCACCACGCATGTAGTCCACCAAGCTTGAAGCCAGTTTTTGCATGTCATCCATTTTAATGATTTCTTCCATATTTTGTACCTCCTTGAAATGTGGAAGAACCCCTTTTTAAGGTTCTTAGTCTTTTCGACTATTTTTTGCGCGAATAAAAAAGACGTCATGCGTCTTCTCTGTTCATCTTATAGCATAACATATTTTTATAACTTTTGCCAAACACAAGCGAAATACAAGTTCGGGTGATAAATTCTCGCCGATTTTACTTGCAAGCAGACGCATCTGTGCTATAATAGAGATATACAACTTGCGGGTTTAGCTCAGTTGTTAGAGCGCTTCCTTGCCAAGGAAGAGGTCGAGAGTTAGAGTCTCTTAACCCGCACCACTTACGAAATTTAACCCACTCCAATAAGGAGTGTTTTTTTATTAGGCCATGTAGATATAAAAATAGCCCCGGAAGACCGGGGTATTTTTTTAGGTGTCTAGACAGTGCCAATAGCCTTTTTCAAGATGGCGCATAATAGCAACATTGCTGCGCTTGCGAGTAATCTCAACTTCCCACTTCTGCGTATTGTTTTGGGATTCCTCACTAATGCATTTTACTCCTGGGACAATGAAGACCGTATCAACCTCGATATTCTCTGGAACAACCCACATACCAATAGTATTTTTATCTGGCATCTCTGCAACGACGATTTTGTTCGTGACCCCACCCGGATCAAGATCAACTAAGTACTTCGTGAAGGCCTTTGAGGCCGCATTACCACCAAATGAGTTAGTTGTAGTGTTATCGCCATTATCCGTTGATTCAATTTTATAAGTAGAAGATGGCGGAACGTTATTATGATTGTGCTTCATGAAATCACGAACCGCAGCTGCAATGATAGCGGAATCTTGCCTGCGCTGAGTGTCGCGCTGACTTGCATTTAGTGACGGTAATGCAATAAATACCATCAAAAAGATAAGACCACCGATTGCAAGCACGAGTACTACCTCGATAATCGTGAATCCTTGTTTGTTTTTTCTCATTTATGCCCCTTCGCTAAAAAGCAGAAAGTTTAATATATTTTAAGTATAGCATAATGTTTATGCTTTTGTCGTTTTATACATCAAAAAAACTCCCCCAGATGGGGAGTTTTAGTTATTTCTTGTCGACGACTTCGGCTTCTTTGGCGGAAAGTTTTTTAGCCGTGGCTTTAGTTTTTCTCGCATCTCGTATGATAAATTCCTTCGCGTTTATACATTCAAGCAGAACTGAGGCGCCGCCCGTAACCATATAGATGCCAATAAAGACGCCAAGCACCGTAAAAGAAACAGCCGGCAAGAAGATAAAGAAAGCAGCACAAATCAGCGTAATAGTCGCATCAGCAATTAGCCAGCCGAAGTTCGTTGCATTGAAAAAACGAAGCTTCATTGCGAGTGCGAGCTTTTCGATGCCGAGCAGTACTAGGTCGATCGCAATAATAATCGTAAACATTTTGACGGTAGCTTCGCTAGACATAGTCATCAAGAGATAGCCAACAACGAGATTGAAGATACCGGAAATGAGCTTGCCTGTAAAGCGGAACAATGCTGGAGTTGTAAAGTATTCGACCAAGCGATAAACACCAAAAGCCACAATCATCATCGCAATTACGAGCGAGATTGTTGCAGCGAATTTCTCTGGTGCGACAAAACAAAGTGCACCGAGAATAATTAGAATTGTTCCGAGTGCAAAGCCGATCCAACGCAAGCCACGGATGTGACTATTCCATGCTTTGACATATTCTTTGGCATAATCGTCGCCGAGTTTAAAAGACATTTTATTGCCCTCCTTTAAATCTATTTTAACATAAGCATTATATATAAACAAAAAATGCCCGAAGGCAAACATAGTTTATTGGTGGGACTATCGGAAATCAACTCGAAGAATTACGAAATAATCCTAAATAAAATCAAATATGCTCCGTCGACCTCTGTTCCGGATAGCCCAGAGCCTACACATCCAGCTACTGCTTATAATATCAAAACTGAGATAAAACAGCAACAAAAACATTTGTCAAATGAAGAGCTCGAACTAATAGCACAGAAGTATCTTGCTGGGATATCTACATACGACCTCGCGCAAGAATTTGGATGCCACAGATACACAATCAGCAATAACCTAAAACGAATGGGGATCGATGTATCCGGTCATGTCGAAGGGCGAAAGTATAAAACCGAAGAAGTTATCCGTTTATATACTGAAGAACGAAAATCCGTCAAACAAATTGCTCAAATGTTCGGAGTGTGCGATGGGACTATATATAAATGCCTGAAGCGGAATAATATCTCTACTCAGCGGACAAGATGGGATTACGAGGATTAACTCGTATAATCCCTCTTACTAGAGATAGTTTCACACTTAGTATTTTCCTGGGCACTGTAATTTACATCTTATAATGGGCTCAACAGGCTAAAACTACATTCTAGACTTTTCCAATTATCTAGTTACGGATTACTTGCATCCTCACATTCTACAAATATGCAGGGGTTCATAGACGACCTCGACATAGCCGATAATTGGGCACCTGAAGATATTACAAGGCATTTGGACATAATATCGCTAGGAGCTTTTTCGATTCTCGTTATTTTAAACCAGCATTTTATTTTTGGAATCATATCTCTATAGTATTCTGGAATATATTGAAAATCAGGAGCTTGTCTTTGCGCTTTTTCGATGTACGCCCAATATCTTTCTGGAGTTCCACTTTTTATAAGCAGTAGCTTGGGTGTTTCTTCTTTAAAAATCTCCTTCAGAATCTTATCAGATACAGCATTTCCTAATTTCCCATACCATACAAAACCATACTTTTCGATTAGCTCCTGATGAGCTAATATCGTTCCACATGCAGGAGCAAAGTTCTCCCCGAATCTTAATGAAAGTAATTTCATTTTTATCCCCTTTAATTCTCTTTAAAGATGTCATTTAGTAGTAATTCTGCTCCTGCCGTATTTATAAAAAAGTTATTAGGATTCATTTTCAATGCATCTATAACATCTTTACGTTGCTCTACAATCTTGGGTTGATCACTGTAGAATAAGTCATTCGAATATAATGAATCTAGCAGAACCCCATAATGCACTTTCTCGTTCTGCTCCGAGAATTTAATGAAATATGCAAATTCAACGGCTTGTTTATTTTGTCCGCCGCCGCTGCCTTTCATCATTTTTAGTTCAAATATATAGTAATGTCCTTTGTGCTTAAAGACTATATCCGGAACTTTTCCCTGCTCAATATTTCTAGATTCCATCTTTAGATTTAATGCGGAAAGCATCCTCATGAAACATTTTTTTCCTGTTTTATCTGGAAGAAAATAATAGTCGTCATCTGAAACAACTCTAGATTCGTCGTTGAGATTGTAAGAAATATATGGTTTCAATAAGTCCTCAAATTTAATAATTGAAGTTTTGGAATTTCGTTTGTGGGAATAATTATCGCAAACAACTTGAAGTATAGAATTAGTATAACCATGACTCTTGTATATACCATGTCTCTCTTTACAATATAGGACTAGTATTTCAAATAAAAAATCATATTTTTCCTTTTTGGGTAAGTCTTCATAAGCTGAATAACTTGCATTATATACCATAAAAAACTGACAGAATGATGAGTAATTAATGTTCTCCGTATTGTCGAGAATTTCTTCTATAGCTTTAATTATTTCTTTTATGCTTTCACTCTCTTTATGCTTCCCCATACTTAAAGCGACTTGAAAGGCCGTAATAAGATCTATGAGTTTTTCGTTATTTTTTGTAAGATTATTTTTCTCTTCAATTCTTGTCGGGATTATAACTTTGTTTTTCGCATAATAGGGGTCAAAAAGTTTTTCTGGATGATTTTTTGAATAGTCATAGTAGTATTTATTGGTTAACATTGTTCTTTTCTTCTGTTTCCTTAGTAGGATATAAGTTTGGCTGAATATGGCAATCCTTATTTTTTTCGTACATCTCTTCATATGCTCTTTCTATGATTGCTCGGCAAGTTCGAAAGTCTAAACGTCGACGTCGGCGTCCATCTTTCATGTTCCCCTTGAAAGGACTTAGTATGACATCGCTCGTTTCTTGCCGCATATCTTCCAATATTTTGTTGCACTTTTTAATAAACAATAGTCTCTCATCTCTGGGGATATCTACATTTATTAACGTAAGAAGCCGTGAAGATACTTTTACTCTATGTTCCCAATCATATTTTATATTTTCCTTCAAGTCAAATTTAATCATATTTTTAGGGCTCGTAGTGTCAACACACCTTACAGCCAGCCAACCACCAGGATCATTAAAGGCAATAAAAGATTTAAAATGTGGTTTTAGTCTAAGACTTTCGATTTTTCCTAGACTATTGATGAAATTTTTGTTCTTATATACTTTAATCTCGGAAAAATCTTTTGCTATGCCGTCAAAACATGCAACAATAACTGGAGTCTCTGTATCCTCAAAAGGATTTTCCTCTAAGATAGTTATACTCTCGAGAAGATTTTTTTGAGCGTAATTTGAATTAATAAAAGTTTCTGGTATTATCGCTACTATATTTTTTTGTGCTAGAATCATTTTATCTAGTGCAATCATATATATATCAGTATAATTAGATGTTTTGAAATATTTACTTAAATCACTAAGTATGCCTTTTCTCGCTGCAGAATAATTCGAAATATAAGGTGGATTCGTAATGATGATTGCATCCTCAAGATGTGGAATATCTAATAAGGAGTCATTGTATTGCCAATCTAGACTATTATCTATATCTAAACCAACCGTCTTTAAAAATCCGCATTTTTCCTTTACGGCTTTTAACAAATCACCGGCTCCAGCAAATGGATCGTAAGCAATTGATGTGGCAGACTTATTAATAAAATCAACCACTTGGGGTTTTAGCCAGAGTTCATCTCTGGTAAAAAACTGTCCCAATATTCGCTTTTTATCCATGCGAATATTATATCAATCTTTTATCTGTTGCGCTATTTTTTGAAGTAATTTATATTAGAGCGTCGAAACCATGGGGGATATGCATTGTACAAAGAATACACTCATACGATATGGAAAAAGATAGTGAATAATCCGGAGCGAAATCCATCACCTGTCCGGCGTGTGGAAATCACTTTTTAGATTCCTTTTTGTACATACTAAATCATAATTTCTATGAGAATATTGGTAAAGGCTACTGTGCACCGCAGATGCGGCAAGGCCTTGACCAATATCCCCATAGAAATATACAAGTGGTCAAGCACAAAAATGGCGATTTCCGAGTACCGGAACTCTGATTTCCAAAATTCTGGATTTGAGATTTCGAGCCGCAAGAATATTCAAGATAGCGCTTTGAAGATTTTAATCGTACCAGCAAGTGTACATATTTTCCTTCTAAAAAGCATTTAAAAAAATCTTCGGAACCGATAGAGATATCAAAGTTCCGAAGGTTAAGCTATATTATGTTAATTTGGAATAAATATAAAAAGATTCGTGTCTGATATGATATATATTTTTTTCATTGCCCTTGTCATCGCGACATAAAAATCTCTTGCGGACAACGGAGTCTTCATGTCTATTATTACACAATCAAATTCCAACCCTTTCGAAAGTAGTGTTGGGAATATTCGAAAAAGTAATTTAAGCAAGCCTGTTTCTTAAAATATAATACTGCTAGTCAGCAAACTCATCAATCTTCTTCTAAAACCTGATCTTCTATTTCATTTTTCCAAACAAGCTCATTAATACTCTTTACGCATTCGTATGGACTATGGAGAACTTCTTTCGACCAAAAATGAACAGGAGTCCAACCTAAATAAACTAGATTTTTATCGACTCGTCTATCCCTACACATATTCTCTTCAATTTTTTCGATCCAATATTCCTTGTTTCTTTTTAACTTATTTTTTCTATTTGGCCAATCTTTTCCATGCCAAAATTCACCATCGACAAATATTGCGATTTTGTATTTTAAAATGCAGATATCTGGAGACCCAGGAAGTTCCTTCCAATTTAGTCTATATCGATAACCACTATGCCACAAACACTTCGCAAGCATTGCTTCTGCATATCCTTTTTTCAGCTTAACTTTAGACATTCTTTTTGAAGTCGAAGCGTCTGTGTCATAATGTTTTGGGTGCTTCATGACTCGTCAGCTGAATGAAGAAATATTTCTTCACAAACAGCTGAACCCTTTATCCAAATAAACTGCGGAATCATTTTTATCCCATTTACACATTCAGTTTTATTCACCATTGAAGAATCATTAGCTCCTCCTCTAATAAAAACTGTGTTTTGGGCAGATTTAATAAAGTTTGGCGCGGAGCTAATTTCGCCGTTTTTTAAACGAACAAAGGAGCCATCTCTTAGAGTTTGGATTACATCTACTAGCTTATTATTAATTATTTTATCCCGTGTATCATTCCAAGCAGTTCTTACGGCGGTATTTATAAATTTTTCCGTAAAGCACAGACGATAAAAGCCCTGAAACACATTCATTGCTAACGGATGTTTGGTTTCTTTGCGTCTTCCAGTTACCTTGTCTCTGTAATATTCTTTTGCTGGCTCCTTAAAGAGAATGCATAAGAATTCATGATCTGCAAAATATTGATATAACTCAGAATCTTCAAATGTAAATTCTCGCTCGATTCCATCTTCTTCGGTATAGGTAGTTTGCATCATCTCTTTGAAGTCGATATGATAAAGTTTCATATCTTCAGTTCTACCACCAGACGGAGTAATAGCAATTGACTTGGCTATTAAACCAAAACGTTGGAACAATTCAATTTGGTTGAGCTTCTTCGAATTGCCGCCAAACATTTTTACAACGATTTGTTCAGTAATGCCTTTATTTTCCGTACCTTTTGACGATAATCTCGGAACATCAAACATATCCGCAAGTTCGCCAATCGTATGACCGAAATATTTTTCTGTTAATTCTTTGCACTTAACGTCGATATCTGAAATCGTGGTATATTTACCCGGAAGTTGCTCTAAGTCGTAATTAAAATGTTTTGCGATAATAGAATTAACAGTTGGTTTCTTTAAGCGGAATCTTGGTGGGAATTTAGGCGCAAGATCTATGTAGCTTAAAAATCTTCTTAACGCTCCATGTCTATCTATATACTCCTGTTTTACGGCTTCTTTCCATTCTTTCGTTTTTTCTCCTGGATGATGCTCAACGATATTAGAGACTAAATCATGGACATAATACCAATCATGTTTTAACGTTCGAACATCATCCTCATCAAATTTATGGAACTCATAACCCTTAATAGGAAAGTCTTTATACTCATATGGCGTAACTGCGTTATCTGATAGATAATGATAATATACTATAAGCATATTTTCGAGTTTATTCCAGAAATGTGAATCATAAAAAGTCTGCTCTGCGAGATCATATATACCAACTGCCGTAATCGACATCGGTTCTTTGGCTACATAATGACTACCGCCATTTTCACTAATACGCATTCCTGTAACCTTAAGTTCGGTGTCGACCCTCTTGCCATTATCTATTACGACCAAATCAGCTTCTTGTTTTGTGTCTGGCTCGTATCCAAGCACGCATTGCTCAATAACAGCACCTGCGATACCTTTTTGCAGTTTAAAATCCTTGTCGCGTACATGATTAAACATGTCGCGGTCGTCGACCTCTTCCAACGTCTTATTGAGAATATTATCGAAACGCTGAATCAAATCATTTTTATCATAAATATGCTCAGACACCATAATCACCGCCTATCTTTATACTATTTTGGTTCTTTATCAACAATTTCATCGAGAACCTTGCCCATACGAGTAATCATTGGAACAACTAATGCATTCCCCATGCAAAAGAATCTCATTCTTTGAGGCATGCCCGAATTAGTCCAGTCGTCATCGAATCCCTGCAAACGCTCTGCCTCAATAGGAGTGAGTATTCTCAACTTACCATTTCCTGGATCAGCCACAACATGAGTGCTCCTGTTAAGAGTCGACTCACTCGTAAGCATGGTTCTACCTGGTCTATCCCAAGGATCCGGAAATGCAATCGGCCCTTCTGAAAATACATATTGATGTCCATTTGCTGAGGTGCGAGGAATTTTCTTGGCTCCCTTCAAATAAGTCCATTTTGCCATACGAGTCTCATCTTTGATAAAAAAAGAGTCATCAACATTTCTCTGTAGAATTTTTCCTAATAAAATAGGTTCTTCCTCTAATTCGTCAACCTTAGTTGTAAATATCTTTCCGCTAGTCATATACCCGGCTGGACCAAAATCGAAAACGAATTTGTCTGATGTCTTCACAATATCCGCAATCAACTCGCCTTCACGAATTGTTTCTACGTCTGAGATTGGAAATGCCTTTGCCATCATTCCAACTTCTTTTAATAATTTTTCAGCAGAAACATCTTTCATGCTCATACCATAACTGGTATCATTTTTGTACGCAAAAATAAAAGTTCTTCGGCGACGCTGAGCTGCTCCATATGTGGCTGCATTAACAACTCTCCACTCTACTGAATAATCCAATTCGCTTAAGCAGCTAAGAATAACACCAAAATCTCTACCCCGTTGCTTTGCTGGAGATTTTAATAAACGATCCACATTTTCAAAAATACAAAATGGCGGCTGTTTTGCAATAATAGTGTCTCTAATTTGCCACCATAAAACACCTTTTTTACCCTCAATACCCTTAGATGAAGCTAATGTATGCGCCACACTATAATCCTGACATGGAAAACCGCCTACAAGAAGGGTGTGGTCTGGGATATCTTCTTTAATCATACTGGCAATATCTTCACCTGTATGGATTTCTCCTTTTAAATCTTCAGATTCGCCAAAATGTTGCACATAACAATCATGAGCCCATTGTGTTTTCGCACCTGGTTCCCACTGGGAAAACCAAGTGGTCTTCCAACCTGAATTGAGTCGCTCGAAACCGACTCTAAAACCGCCAACTCCGGCAAATAATTCGCAAATTGTTTTTTTCATCGTAAGTCCTCCTAGACGCATCTTGCGTCTTCTCACTTATATTATTATCAAGATTTAAGGATACTTCCTCTGTTAGCACCATCAGACGATGGATCGTTAATCTTGACGCTTTATTCTACCATACTTCGCTTATGGTTTCAATTAGACAAAAATGTCATATCTGGGGTATTATTTATTCCAAATCAGTTTTGCGATATCTTTATGATATTCATTCCAATTAGTTTCACTGTCATCAGTGCCATATCTTTCCAGAGCATCTTCTGTATCATCAATAATATTCGCTAAAGCCATCTCATAAACTTTCGCATTAAATACCCTAAGCTCACTTTGGGCGGAAACAAATGCATTCGAGATATTCTCGACTACCTTTTGCTTGTTATCTTTGCTGAAATTTTCTGTCAGTTTGCCTATTTCTCCAAGAAGTAATCTTATGAGAATACGATCATATTTAAGAAAGAATGTCTTAATCGCGCCAGCATCTTTTTCTATATCCATGAGATTATTATATATCAGTCAAATAGAAAAAGGGCGGAGAACCCACTCGATAATCCGCCCTATCTCAATAATTCATCATATGTAGTCTCGAGGCAATCTCTAAACCCACGAAGCTGCGTTCCAGTAATATGCTGAATACCTCTTTCAATTTTAACCAAAGATTCTCTGGTGATATCTATGTTCTTTAACTGCATCATCCGTACCAACTCCGTCTGTCCGATTTCTCGTTCAAGGCGAATTCTGCGGATGTTGCCACCTATATCTATGCCAGTTTGCTTTATTTTCTGCTCCATAAGCCACCTCTTTATGGTGGATTTAGTTCACGCTCATGCTTTCAATATTCTTAGAAATAATGTAAGCTATCGTCCAAGATATCGTTTTATTTCTTCAGCGATGTCTAATTTGTACCTACGACAGAGCCACCCCGTGCGGTGGTTTTGTTTTTGGTGAACCAAATCTAGTCCATTTTATTCTTTATCATATCTGTTAGTTCTGATATAATGGGACTAGTATTAGTCCACTCCACATCGGAGTGCTTTTCATAATAAATCTATCCAATACTTGATCTGAATATTCATAGGGGGCAAAATGGATAACTATTTTGATGGGAATTATTATTACAAGATTCGGAAGAAAACTTTCTGGCAAATCGTTGTCTGGATGACAATCATATTGTTTGGGATTTCTTTGCTGTCTCAGATAGAATCTAAAGGCGATAATAGAGGTGAACATATCGAAATTGACTATCAGCATCTAAAGTCTAAACTCGACAATGTCGATGAGTGCTGCCTTTGTGGGAATAACGCTCGGAGCTTGATGGGCTACTACCGCAAGTTTAATACTATCGGAGTCATCTCTCTTAATGATTGGTATATTATTGACCTGCGGCTTAAAAATTATGACAGCCAAGGCAATGAATCTAAGGCCGACAATGGTTCAAGCATGTGGCATATGAACGACGAAAATATCTCATATGACGGAACGAGCACCTCTTCTCGCGGAATGGCAAATGTGAGTATTTCGCTTCCAGAGGGCTATAGACTAAACGAAAAATTTTTAGAAAACAACCTTTGTTCCAATTGCCTGAGCAAAGTTGCCGAGACACTAGAACATTCATATTTCGAAAATGAAAAATCCGAAACAATTCCACTATGTGTCATAGATTTTGAAACACTTGAACTCTATTCTATGCAGAATCATTATAGAGCATATTCTGTCCGAGATTATTGGGTTGAATTGAATTTTAATGAAAAAAATGAGATAAATCTATCCGCATATTATTTGCCGGAAAGATAATGCAGATTTTAGTGGACGAAGTGCTATTTTAGATTTAAAATATATTCCCAAGAAGGAGGGGATATTTATGATTACTACTTACAAAGAATACATAAAACTTCCAAAAGCTTTGTCTTTTGAACAAATGCAAACCATCCACAAACAGATTATCCTAGAAGTAGGAAAAGATTCGGAAGCATTGGAGCTATATGATGATCTTATTAAGGTGGCGACACGCTATGCCACTATTAGAGCAAATTGGTTGCTTCTGAGCCGTGAAGAGAAGCTGGATCAGGATTCGGGCAGAACTTCCTGTCATGATTCGGTAATCACTCATCTCAATATGCTCGCCAGATACCTTAAGCAACAAGGCGAAACTGCTGCATGGCGAGACGAACTTGGTTATGAAGAAAATGACAGTTACAACCGGAAAGCAATTGGAGACTTCGCATGTTATCTAGTGTTCGTGAATAGTATAAATGCGAGATAAACTAAAAAATATACGATTTCTTCACCCCTGTTACGCTCTTGACATTATCACAAAAGTAGTAAAAAAGTATTGACATATTTCCATTTTTGTGATACTTTACCTGCAAGAACATATGTTTTGTTCGTTAACATCCTGAAAATTAAAGCATTATCTTCTATGGGTTGGTCGTGGGAATTGAAAATTTATTATAAACCTAGAAGTAAAGAAATAAAGATTTAAGGTACTACTCCAGATAATTGTGAGCCTGTAGCGGAATGGCGAATGGGCGAGGAGTGCGGCCTGAAAAAGCACAGGATGTAAGAATAAAGGAAAGAAAAACTAATCCGCCAAGATGTAAAAAATCTTGGCGGATTTTTGACTTTAAAGGTTATATGAGAAATCGTCGTATTAGACCGTCCGCGTCAGCACCTGCTATATCCTCAAAAATACTTTCACTGAGTCTTTCTGATTCTTTGTCGAAGCCTCCCTTACTGCGTTCATATATGAGAAGCCCGAATTCTCTTGCGAAAATATAGATAGGTTCATACTTCAGAAGCTCTTCCATGGTTAGTTCTGAGCGGAACTGCTTTGCCCATTTAATGAAGTTGACGCAATCCATGTGATTATATTTTTGCTTGTATGGATTAAACAATATGTCTTCCGTGTAGTCGTATAGTTCATTTAGCGCTAGGCTGAAAAATTCACCTCTTTTTTCTAGCTGCTCATACTCTTCTTTCATTTTCTCAATGAGCACTCCCCCTGCATAAGTTCCGAATTTAACTCTATCCGCAAAAGATAATTTATCTATAATCTCTCTCGTACTATCATCAAGCTTACCGTGAAGTGATTCTTGGAGAATAGCTCTCACACACGCCGCAGACAGGAATTCTACGATCGTTTCAAGTTTGCCAAGCTTCAATAATACATCTTTAGTATACTCATCCATATATTGGTCATTATTAATGATGTCGAGGAGGCTATTAAGAATTTCTATTCTGTCATCATGAGGTATGCTTGTGAGCAATTTACTGGCATAAAAATCTTTTACCTTCTCATAAATCTTATCCTGTTTGTAGAAATCAGCTAGTACGCTTACTGGCCTCGTTCCATTTCTATATCTGCTTAATGTAGTATCGTCGTAATTCAGAGCCCCACAATTCGGTAATAATAAATATTCCGCATCTAAAATATGCGCAGATATTACTTTTTTATTATTTGCATCCATGATGAAGCAATGTCCGTAAAAGCATCGCACAAATGTACTGTAATTCAGATGTTTGCTCGGCTTTTGATTAGCTGCTCCCATTTATTTCACCCCCCTCTCATAAAAATTTGGCAATGGTTTTGGCAACTCATGGCAATGACTTTGGCATATCTAGTTATCGCTCATTTCGATAGAATGGTATCAAGAAAAGCGAGAGGTGTTAAAAGTAAAATCTAACCACTCCCAGATTTGTATATTATAACATCTTTCATGCTTTTCGACAATCATCGGAAAGGAGGCGAGAACAATGGCTGTCGGGAAGGAGGTGAAGACAATGATGAAGGCATCATCCATTCCTGCAAATACTACATTTGCAGGCGGTGGCCCAAGAACTCAGGAAGTCCCTATCGGCACTTTTTGTTCTAAATAACCACCAACAATGCCGAGGAGTCTCTCATTTATAAGAGGCTCCTCCATTCCTAAAACCTCAAGATGGAGGCGATAATTATGTTTACTGAAAACTGCTGCTTACAAACATATCGGACAGGAACCGGAAGATTGGAAGTTGATTTTCTCTTTTACGATCTCGGAGGTAATCGAGGCTGGAGAATATATATCATCAGTCAGATTCGCTACGGACGGAAGCCTCGCGGCTCCCATGCAGCACATTGGCTTCAGGATGAATATGAGGATTTTCGATATATATGTTGGGATCATGAAATTCCGGATTTAGACAGTGCGAAAACCATTGCTGCGATCTGGGCAGAATGTACCGACCGCTATATCAACGGGACCGAGGACTTCGATACTATTGCAAGCAAGATCATGCGACAAGTACGTTGGCGCGACATTGATGACTGACCATAGGAGGTAAAGCTCATGAAAAACAAATACGAAACAATTAAACACAAATTTACACCAGAATTTATTCAATATTTACGAAAAACTGTTGGTTCAAGAATTCCGGAAACGGGGCTTATTGGTGGGAGTTCAGATGGCTATCACACAGACAAAGCCTATTTTGACTCGACTGCTAACGTCTCCGGTTCTACTTACACTCCAGATAAAGAAGCCGTAGATGCGGTTCTTGCACTCTGGAACAACGAGAATACAAGTATTTCCGTTGTTGCTCATTCACATCCTCGAGGATGCGTTTATCCTTCTGATCCAGATAACCTTATGTTTTCGAAGATCCTCGCAATAAACGAACTCGAATATATATTCGCCCTCATCGTACAAGTTCATCCGAGCTTGGACGGTAAGAAGGCTAAAATATATTGCTACGGATATAGGCAGACCGAAGATGGCGTTCATTTTTACGATTTAGGATGTATCGACGAAAAGCACTCAGAAGTCGAGCTTCCGGTAATTGAACTGCGAGAATCACATGATTCCGTCAAGGCTGAACAAGAATATCTTAGCCCTAATGGTATCGATCCGGAAATTATGAAACGCAAAACTATTATCGCAATTGGAACTGGTGGTTTCGCTCCTGTTCTTGAGCAAAAAGCACGAGATGGTATTGGCAGGATTATTGCTATTGATGGGGATGTTTATGAAAAAAAGAATCTGGTTAACCAGGCAGCATATTATTCAGACCTCGGCTTATCCAAGGTAGACGCCTTAAAGCGGAGACTATGCTCCATTAATCCAGATATCGAAGTTGTAAATTGCGCCAGATATCTCGATGACGATTTTACCGACGAGGAGTTTGAAGAAATTGTCGGGGATCAGTTGTTTACCAATCCGAAAGATATCTTACTCTGCGCAAGTACGGATAGTTTCGAAGCTCAGGCCAGGATCGCAGGACTTGCAATGAAGTACGGTTTACCATTCATGGCATCGCAAATGTACGCCGGAGGTGTTGGAGCGGAAGTCGTATTTACTTATCCAGGCATTACGCAAAGTTGTCCCCGGTGTGTCCTCAAAGGGCGTTATGACGCCTATAAAAGCGGATACCGGAACACCGTCACATCAGCAGGTACTCCTATTTCCTCCGTTGCTTACGCAAATGGATTGGAAGGCCAGATATCTTCGATGTTACTTCTTTACGGTGAAGGAGATAACAGGTATACACATATGCTTGACCGAGTCAAAGACCGTAACTTGGTAATTATGAAGATATCTCCAGATGCAGAACAAGAACTTGGAATAAATCTTTTCCATAATGCTATGGATGAGACATATTCTTTCTTCGGCGAAGTGGTTTGGATTCCGCAGACCGCCGTTAGTGTCACGAATGGCTTTGATGAGAATTGCATTCTTTGCCACGGACTTGAGGATTTGTTACTGTTAAAAGGCTCTATTTCAGATACAAGGAAGGTGATCGAATGGAAAGAATACCACTGAATGTTTTTAGTACTCTATCTGACCTCGCAATGTTCCAAATTAAAAAGCTGGTCGATCAGACTGGCGTAGATATTGAGCGCCAATCATATATGTTTCAAACCCTATTTCCGCCAAGCTGCACTCCCCGGGAAATTGACCTACATATGTATAAATCTGACGGGAAGTACCATATGCGAGTTGATCCTCATTTTAGATATGACGGTACCAATTTTAACTTAAATCTTCTTGCGGACTGCGGTGATGCTTACTGGGATAACTGGCAGGTTTTTGAAAGCGCGCTTAGAACTTTGACAGCGGAGGAGTCTCCTCCTCCGCTCGAAGATTCGTCGACTCCTGGTATTTCCAATACAACTGAGCTTACGAACTGGGATGAGATTACTGTCTCGGACACTACGGACATTAAGATACCAAATTATGAAGATATCCGTAATAAATTATCTCAAGTAATAATTGGCCAGGATGAATGCATTGAAACGATATCGTATATCGTGACGCAGCACTTGTTGAAAAAGAAACCGACGAAACCGGTCTCTATTCTCGCATCCGGTCCTCCCGGCGTCGGAAAATCTGAAACCGCAAAGGCACTCGCTAAAATATTGACTGAATCAACGGGGCGAGAATACTCAACTGTCTGGATCGACCTGAATAACTTCACCGAGAAGCATACGGTTTACCGTCTGATAGGCGCTCCAGCCGGATACGTTGGCTATGATGATGAATGTGTATTTCAAGCTGTAGCCAAGAACCCCTATACTATTATGATTTGCGATGAGCTGGATAAAGCACATCCCGAAGTAATCAAAACATTTATGGCGGTACTGGACGAGGGGCGTTGCGCCTCGAGCAAGCCACTTCCAGATGGGACTCGCGAGTTTGACTTTAAGCAATGCATTTTCTTTTTTACTTCAAACTACGACCTTACTTCTAATAAACCAAACAAACGCAAAATCGGATTTGCGATTGCAGAAAAATTAGATGCGGTCGAGATGGAGAACGATGAAGTTTGCATTAGTTATAAAGAGTCGAATAGCTCCACGGCAGTCGAAGAACCTTTGCCGCTTCTTATTTTCCGGCAGACCGAATCTGCTCGTAAGGAATTCGTTAATGTCGGCGTATTGCGGGAAATCGCATCGAGATTTCAATGCTTCGTAAACTATGGGCCGCTATCTGCTAAGGCAAAGACCCGTATTCTCGCAAGACAAATTATTGATACGGGATTTGAATACTCCCACGCTATTTCATATATAGCACCAAGCATCATGCAAGGAATCATCGATGCCGCAATGTCCGGCGACAGTCTGACTGTTAGGTCGTTCCGGGCAATCATCGAGGGCTACTTAGCTCCGGTTTTTGCTACCACGGAAATTTTAGAGAATCGGACATATCGGCTTGAGGGTACATTGGATGCTCCTCGGATGATACCTCAATAAAACCGGAAGTTCTAAAAATCCGGGAGTGTTGTAAATATTACAACATCGTAAAAACTGTTATTTTTTCACACTCCTTACCTCTGTTAAGAAATGACGAATCGCTTTAAAAGTCAGAAAAAATCAATATATTTTCTGCTTGTATTGCATGTTTTACTCAACTCAAAGGCAACAAGCCTTAGAACATTAACAGCGCAGGGCACTCAGATGCAGGGTTGCCCGGAAAGGAGGCATTTATGCCAAACCAAAGACATCCTATTAAACAGCCAGCCGTTCCGCCTCTCATGTTGGAATGGCCGGAATTCTATAAGAAATTCAGAACCATAGTTGCAGATCCTCCGTGGGACATCAACCAGAAAGGTAAACGTGGCGCAGCAGCCCATTACGACCTTATGAACCTTGACTCTATTAAAAAGATGCCCGTTGGAGATCTCGCCCAAGATAATGCACATTTATGGCTCTGGGTACCAAATGGGCTCGCTCAAGAAGGACTCGACGTAATGAAGGCTTGGGGGTTCACCTACCGCAATCTCCTTGTCTGGATCAAAACCAACATTGGCCTTGGACTAGGAAACTATCTGCGAAATGGTTGCGAAATAGCCCTATTTGGAACACGCGGTAGAGCACCCGTGAAGTTTAAGGGTCAGTCAAACTTGCTCTTCGCACCACGCCAGGATCATTCGCATAAGCCCGAAGAATTCTTCGCAATCGTTGAGAGACTTTATGATGGACCATATCTCGAACTGTTTGCTCGTAGATATCCAAGCAGTAATAAAGATTGGAGTGTTTGGGGCAACGAGATTGAATCCGACATATTTATCCCTGGCTATCCTGTTCCTAAATACAGTGCGAAGGCCATTCTACTTAAGGAGGGAGCGTGATGGAAAATGAATTCTCCAGAAAGCATAATTTCAAGAATCCTGAAGATTGCGGTCTCGCTCGTCATCTCGGCTTACCTTATCAAGATGAGCGTCTGTATTATAGCGAGTGTTTGGAAAATCATCGTACTCATCGCGTTCATTATCATTGGCCTTTACGTCGCAATCCGTATTTGGAGGAACCGGCATGGCGGGCAATGGTAAAAAGGAGTTCGCATTATGGTTAAAAATGGACTTGCAAACATTACTTGGAAAGAAATTGTTTGGCATAGACCATTCAAGCTCGAACAGGTGATAGACATGCTTAATCACCTCGCCGCACTTAAGAATCGCGGTGCAATTATTTGGGAAATTCGAGCCAGTAACGGCAAGATAAGATACCTTATCGGTTCAGGCTCAAGATTCTGGAATAGAATCGCCGAGACTATAAAAATACATGGAGATATTGAGTTTTATAGTTTCACAAACGAGCAACGGGCGGCAATCACGACCGCCCGGAAGCTCAAAATATCTCGCTCGAACCTGTCGCTCAGGACGGATATAACCGAGTCGACAATCCGGGCAGGACTTGCAGCTTTAGCTGCTACAGCTCCAAACGAAGAAGCTGTACTTCAAATTATACTAGGAAAAGCGTTTTCTCCAAATGTCATTCCTAAAAACGTGTCAGATCCATCCATGACTTGGCTGGATGCAGCACTCGGACATGCCTCACAGGCATCTGCTGAAATCAGAAAGTCTATGAAGGAAAAAGCTGAGCAATATAATTTTGAGTCAGTTATTCGTATAGGCGTTACGAATAAAGCTGCGAGCAGTCGTATTAACGATGTCGCATGTGCATTTAGGACATTGGAATCTGCTGGCGTAAGAATCGTCGAGGAAAAGGAAAAGGTAGATAATCTTAATTTTGCACATATTCCATGGCAATTTCCACTAAGGCTCTCCATTAAAGAGCTTGCCAGTTTTCTTCTTTTGCCCTTTGGCATTGAAGAACTTCCGGGTACACTTGGACTTCATCCACGGATGGTGCATCCGCCGGAGTGGTATGACAACCCTCGCAATAGGAATCAGGACAGAACATTTGCAGAATCTCTCAACCCATCAAATGTCCAGAAATTGAGTATTTCACCTGAATCCTCGCTCGAACATACCATCATACTTGGCCCGACCGGATCTGGTAAATCTACTGCGATGCTGAATCTCATTCTTGCAGACATTAATGCCGGACGCAGTGTTTTAGTACTCGACCCAAAAGCCGACCTCGTTACAAATATTTTAGAACGTATTCCAGTAAATCGAGCGGATGACGTAGTGGTTATTAATCCTGCAGATGATACTCCCGTTGGTTTTAATCCGCTATCCCTACCTGGAGATTCTACCTTGATTGCTGATGCAATTCTCGCAGTATTCAAAGAGATATTTTCAGATAGCTGGGGTATCCGCACGCAAGATGTATTAAGTGCTGCACTCATGACTCTGTGTGCCACCAAAGATGCGACACTGCTCTGGCTCCCGACTCTTCTCATGGACGAAAACTTCCGTGAAAAGGTTACCAAGAATGTAAAAGACAAAATTGCACTCAAGCCTTTCTGGGATACCTTTAGTAATCTTAGGCCTGCTGAACGTGAACAATGGGTAGCTCCAGTTCTCAACAAAGTCAGACAGTTTCTGTTTAGACCAGGACTTCGAGGCATTCTCGGTCAAAGTAACCCAAAGTTCCAGCTGACCGATCTATTCTATCAGCGCAAGATAGTCCTAGTCCCCCTTAATAAGGGCGTAATCGGGGCAGAAAGCGCCAAACTCCTTGGGAGCCTAATCGTAGGCCTTAGCTGGACATTAGCCCTTTCTCGGGCGAATATTCCGCCGGAGCGACGCCACTTGGTATCAATGTATATTGACGAACTCCAAGATTACTTGACGCTCCCGACTGACCTTGCCGATGCGCTGGCGCAGGCGAGAGGGCTTGGAGTTGGCATCACAATGGCTCATCAGTACCGGGCACAGCTCCCACGGGAAATCCAGGCAGGAGTTGACGCAAACGCAAGGAACAAAATCGTGTTCGGGCTTAATGCCAGCGACGCCAGAGATATGGCTGCTATGGCTCCGGATTTGACCATGTTAGATTTCATGGCTTTACCGAGATACCATGTGTATTCCAACTTCATGTATTACGGCAGACTGACTGGATGGATACAAGGAAAAACATTTCCGCCATCAGGCGTATTACATACTGCTGCAGATATTACTGCCAGAAGCCAAACACGTTACGGTCGCCCAAGAGACGAAGTTGAATCCGATTTCCTCAAATTTATAGAGGCAAACGAAGAAACTCCCGACGAGGATCTCGGTGAATGCGTCATTGGAAGGCGCAGAATCAACTGACCCTCCGACCGACCTTCCGCGACCCCGAGAACTTTAAAATAAGCGGCAAACTTCGCCGACATAAGCACTGTCTGGGAAGCGACCGTTAGCACTATCGGGCTAACGTCGGCTGCACCCCGAGGAGGTATCTATGACAAAACTCATAACCGACCGAACGCTGCGGGCATATGTGGAACGCCTTAGCGACCGGGATGTCGCAATCCTCGAATCGCTGGCAAAATGCACATTTATGCTTACCGGGCAAATCCAACGGCTCCATAACACCGATGCCTCAACTCAGACTGCGGCGCTTCGTGCTACAGCTCGTGAGATGAAAAAACTCAAAGAATATGGACTCGTTAAACATCTGGGGCGAAGAATCGGTGGTGTTAGAGCAGGCTCGTCTTCTCTGGTCTGGTATTTAAGCGAAGCTGGACATAGATTATTAGAACTTGACTCTGGTAACAAGAAATCACGCAAACGCCACCTTGAGCCTTCACTTAACCATTTAAACCACACAATTGCAGTTTCAGCTTGCTATGTACAGATGCACGTAATCTGCCGACAGAACTCTGAACTGAGTCTCAGCCAAGCAGATACTGAACCGGATTGTTGGCGGTCGTATTCTCATCATGGAAATACCGCCCAGCTCAAACCCGATTTATTCTTCGCAACAAAATGTGGCGAATATGAAGATCGCTGGTTCATAGAGATAGACCTGGCAACCGAGTCCCCGACAACTATCCTAAAAAAGTGTGAGCGTTACCACGATTACTACAAAACCAATCTCGAACAACGCAAGCACGGAGTGTTTCCTGTAACTATCTGGCTCGTACCAGATAAAGCTCGCAAAGAAGTTTTACAAACTGCAATTAGTGAGACATATAAAAAAGGCGTAAAGATGTTTCTCATAATTATGCCGGATGAACTCGATGAGTTAATCGCTCGTGGCTTTGACGCAAAAGATCTCTGCTAGGGGATATCCTCTGGCAGAGACGTCAAAGGCCTGCGGTATGCAAGTCGAGGCATATCACTGAGACGAAAAAGGTCAGATGACTGTTTTTACTAATTTTAACGAAAGGAATTACATGATACAAAGACCAAGCCAGGAAGAGATTGAAAGAGGATTAGCGGAATTCAAGGGCGACTACAAGAGACTACTCCGAAACATTACGAATTGTTTGGAGTTTGATTATAAGGCAATCTGCTCGCTCAGGACGCTCTTGGCGGATTCTAAAGAAGAAATCGCTGAAATCAAAAGAACCATCCGTCCATATGTCGTAGATCTCATCTATGTCTTGATTCTCGATGAAAAAGATCTGAATAGCGGCGAATACGGGGTGGATGAAGAATGACGCGAAAAACTCTCACCGAAGAAGAAATTAAGAGCAAATACAACGCTATTTCAGAATGCCTTGCTATCTGCTACATCCAATCCAAGAGAATACTGGAAGATGCAGAAGTGCTCAATATGGATACGAAGCCTATCAAAGAAGACCTAGCCTGTTTCACTCAAGAATTTACGCAGCTTTGTATGTAGCAAGCACCTTTTAAAACAAACACAGCAAAAACAAAACATTAGAGCCTTTTGTAATCTATGCAAAAGATGCTCTCGGCTTGCATACCCCAGGCCTTTGGCAAAAATGCAATTACGCTTGATCAAGAACGGATTAGCCGGCGTTTCCGGCTAAGTACCTTATACACCCCCAAAAACAGACTAGCTCATAGTAGAACATTCTTAAAGTCGCCGGAGGCCTGAAGCGTGCAAGTCGGGCAAACATAATCAATAAACGAAAAACCTATCTATTTTAGACTATTAACTTTAACGAAAGGATCAATATGGATTACCACACACTCGTCAGTCTATATGACGCGCATAGCGATGCCGTCAGCGAGCTGGAGCACGCTTGCGAACGCTTTAACCAAGCAGTTATAGATATGCATAGTTACGACATCTCGCTGATTAGCACAGCTGAACAGCTCCGAGGATTTATAGATGAATTGGAGCGCTGCTATAAAAGCATTATTGAATTCCAAGATAACAAAGATAAGGAGTCGAAATCAAAATAAGCTTTTCGTGAATTGAGGTGTTTGCCTTCGGCTTGCATACTTCAGGCTTCCGACACCATAACTACTGAGGAGGTAAAAATCAATGAACAAAAAAAGCACACGAGGTCGCAAAATGCGTTCAGATTCCGTCCGAGTTACTCCCGTATTCCGTGAAGAACCGGATATTGAGAAGCTTGGACTTGCATTAATCGCAATTGCAAAAGATCTCGTCGATAAAGATAACTAATGAAAGGAATTTATGAAAAATATCACCCCTAACTACAATAAGGAGAATGACATGCCATAACACGCAGACATTGAGATATGCAGCTAAGGTCGTTTGGCTTGCATATCGTCATTCTCCTAAAAACAAACGACAGCACATTAAAAGGTATATATGCCCACCAGAAAGGAGGAAACAAGGACATCTCTCATGAACAATTACATACTTAGGCTTTAAATGCCTAGTCGCACATTAACAATGTAGTCTTAAGAAAAGGAGGTCTTCTTTATGATGACTAAAAAAATCAAAGAACAGATTCTTGCCGTTAGAGATACTGGCGAAGCCAATATGTTTGACGTCAATACGGTTCAGTATATTGCTAATCGCGAAGGTTACTATGAACTGGTTGTTTATCTGATGGATAACCGTAAAGAGTACAGTAACTTCATCATGACAGGCACCGCACCGGGGCTTGAAAGTGATGACGACGAAATGTAACTGAAAAAACGTAGAAAGGGGGATATTTCTATGATGTTAGATTTTAATGATGATAGAACCTACACCAAAGATGTAGTTCTCGAAAATGTCAGATATGCATTGTTTGATCCCGAATCACTGCAAGATGACGCGTTCTCCGCTAGATTCTTAGATATGGCAGTTGTATTCGTCTTAATGGATCATTCCGACCCTAATAGACCAAGATACAAGGTTATTGATGCAGTAGATATGGTTTCGTTGGATATCAAGCTCCATGAAATCATGGACGCCGCCAATAAAAACTGTAAGAAAGTCGGATACAATATCATGCTTATGGAAGAGGCCATATCTGAGATTACCGGAATGGAGATCTCGAGCGAAACATTTTGTCCGATGTATGTTGGAACAAATCCTGAACGCATACTCGGAGCTTCCATTCTGATGTATGAAACATATCTTGAAGATCTTGCGATGCAGATAGAGGATGATCTTTGTATTGCGCCGTCAAGCATTCATGAGGTTCTCATCTTTCCGCTTTCCCTTGTGCAACCCGCACGAATCATTAAAACTGTACGAGATGTAAACCGGACTGTTGTATTACCACAAGAGAAGCTCAGCGACAGTGCATATATTTACCGACGAGACACTCATATCATCTCGCAGGCCATACTTAAAAATCCTGACGATCTCACTTGCGAAAAAAACACTAAAGAGTGATGAATGTGCAAAAGGAGGAATAAAGTATGTGGCTTGAAGGAACGATTGGGATTCCGGAAGATAAGACAGCCGGAAAAAAGTACATAGCAGTTCATTATGTCGTAAAGGTATACGATGAACCAAGCAAATTCGGCATCAATAATGGCAAAATCTCAAAATTGCAGTTAAAGCAAAACGGCGAGATCGTGGCTAATTATGATCGTGACTGGGATATTCACCCAGCCACAAAGGAAGCTGAAATTGCTCTTTGTATCCTACTAAACCAGCACAATTAAAGGAGGTCTCTATTATGACTATTATCAATTACGCTGCATCTGGCAATCAAAGAAAGAAACTCGTTAATGCACTTGTTGAAATTCTTGAGTGTGAATCAGAATATCTCAAAGCTCCAAGCTATGCTTATCGGATAGGAAAATTTACCGTAAATAGAGATGGTGATGTGGAATGCCCGGATGAAGTTGCCGAGGAAGAAATGGAAGCCATCATTAAAAAACTCACATGGCATGGCTTTGAAAGAATCCTCAACGAGTCTACAGAAGAAATTGACGGTACGCCTACGCTAGAAGAGCCTGCTCTCGAAGCAAAAGATCCGACCGAAAAAATTGTAACCGATGTTGCAGAGACGGTTGTCGAAGATTCGGAAGAAGTTCTTGACGACGCCACTGCAAGTGAAACCCAAGACAATGCGACCGAAGATTTAGATATTTTAGAAGAAACATCTGAAGATCATGTGGAGGAGCCAGAAGCTCCTACTTTACCGGAAGGTAATTTTGAGTCTAATGAGGAATCCGAAGAAATTGCAGATGAGGAATTCGAGCCCATTGAAGATAGTATCGAACAATCTGCTTCTAACAAAGTTTTTGAAATGGTCGAGAAGTCTGAAGAGGCAACCGATTCTTCTACTAAAGAAGCTACAAACGAACAGCCGAAAGAAACTTCAGATACGCCCGAATCCAGAAAAATTGTAATTGAATTACCGGGCTCATATCTTGACGAAGCAGAACTTGGCAGAGTTAGAGCTATTGTGGCAAGTAAAGCTTCTGTTCTCAAAAAGGCACTCGAGACGAACGATCTATCCATTGAACGTAAAGAGGGTAAAATCCGCTTTCCGTGGTTTACTAATCATGGGATTGATGGAGAAGCCAAAGCATATATGCAGCTCGTATCCGGCATTGCGAAACGAGCAAAAATGCTCACTCGCGTTACCGCTACAGAGAGCGTTTCAGATAATGAAAAATTTACAATGCGTCTTTTTCTCGTATCCTTAAATTTTAAAGGCGAGGAGTATAAATTTGCCCGTAAATTCTTATTGAGAAATCTCTCCGGCAATAGCAGTTGGCGTACTGAGGATGCAAAAGCTCGTCATGATGCACGTAAAGTACAACAGGAAATCGAGGCTCCAGAAGTAACTATTGAACACCTATCTGAAGGAGGTGAAGACGATGCAGAACTTTCCGAGTAAGGAAACCCTTGAAAGACTACGAAAAATGTATCCAGCAGGAACCAGAGTAGAGCTCGTCTCTATGAATGACCCTTACACTAAATTAGCTCCTGGCGATCGAGGAACAGTAGAATTTGTCGATGCTATCGGAACGATTCAGGTTAGATGGGATTGCGGTTCCGGTCTCGGCGTTGCTTATGGCGAAGATGTAATTCGCAAAATCTAGGAACATATATACCACTCCCAAGCCAGCCCCACTGTGGGCTGGCTACTCCAAAAATGACTATAAAATATCACTTTATTTAACTTGATGTGATATCCCTTCAGAGGTATCATAGGACAAACTATAAGAAGGAGGTAACGCTTATGAGTAATACTGCAATGACTCACGCGACTCAGACTTTTATGGCCGGTATGACCCCAAAGTTCGCAGTGTCTTACCTTCGTGTATCTACGCGGGGGCAAGCTGAACGTGGCGGCGGCAATGATGAAGGATTTTCAATTCCGGCTCAGCGTGAAGCAAATAAAAAGAAAGCTCTATCTATGGGCGCAATTGTCGGCAAAGAATTTGTCGATCGTGGAGCATCTGCAAAATCCGCAGACCGACCACAGCTACAGGCAATGCTCGAGTATGTACGAGAAAATGCCGACCGTATTGATTATGTAATCGTACACAAAGTCGACCGTCTCGCACGTAATCGAGGCGATGATATCGATATTATGCGTACCCTTCGCGAATGCGGAGTACAGCTCGTATCCGCTTCGGAGAGTATCGATGATACTCCGGCAGGTATGCTACTACACGGTATCATGAGTTCCATCGCTGAATTTTACTCGCAAAACCTTGCAACAGAGGTAAAGAAAGGAATGGGCGAAAAAGTTAAAAATGGTGGCACTATCGGAAGAGCTCCAATAGGATATATGAATGTCCGTAAGGTCGATGATAAAGGACGCGAAGAAAGGACTGTTGTTCTCGACCCTGAACGAGCTCCTTTGATAAAAATTGCATTTGAGGAATATGCTACCGGGAATTGGACGGTTGCTGAACTAGCCGAACATCTTGCGGCTTGCGGACTTACGACTCGTTCGACGCCAAAGATTCCATCGACTCCAATTACACTAAAAACTTTGCATAAAGTTTTGGTGAATCCATATTATAAAGGAGTCGTAGTATATAAAGATGTTCCGTATGAAGGCAGCCATGAACCGATAGTTAGCATCGAAACTTGGGATAAGGTGCAGAACATCCTTGCTTCTCGAATAAATGGCGAACGAACAGTAAAGCATCCGCACTTCCTAAAAAGTAGCGTATATTGTGCAGAATGCGGTTCACGCCTAATGGTCAGTAATGAAAAGAAAAAGAATGGTGATGTATATCCCTACTTTGTCTGTGCAGGACGACACAGTAAACGAGTAAAGGATTGCAAAATGAAAGCTGTATTAATTGATGTGGTCGAAAAGAAAATTGAGCAAATCTACGATAATTATCAGCTTCCGCCAGAAATACGCCAATATCTGGAAGAATATCTACAAGCAATTATTCTGAAAGAGAAGGAAAAATTCAACTCAGAGCTTGATGGACTTAACCGCACGAAGATATCCCTTGAACATAAACGTCAAAAGCTGCTTGAAGCGCATTACTCTGACGCTATTCCGCTAGACTTAATGAAAAGTGAGCAGAAGAAAATTGCCAAAGAATTAGCAGGTGTTGAACATGAAATCAATTTGCATAATATGACTTTTGAAAATATTTTAACCAATTTACATTTAGCACTTGATCTTATCGAAGACTGCGGCACAACTTATAGAGCCGCCGATGATATGACTAAGCGCTTAATTAATCAAGCTCTTATATCTAGGTTTTTAGTATCCAACGGAAGCGATGCACTTGATATTAATGTAGAATTCAAGGCTCCTTTCGACACTATATTGGAACCATTAAAAGACAATATTACACAGGTTAATCAGGCACGCAGAAATAGCTTAAAAAAATTGAGCGAATTAGTCGAGACGACAAAAAATCACATCCGCAATATTTACGGATGTGATTCTTGTGTTTTAAGGGTTCCAAAAATATATCCTGAACCTACATCGAACGAACCAAATTTTTTTATGGTTGAAAGTTCGAGTAAGGACTTTTTGGTGGGCGAAATGGGACTCGAACCCATAATCCGGTAAAGGAAGCAGATTTTAAGTCTGCCGCGTATACCAATTCCGCCACTCGCCCGCGAATCTTGATGTGGAGGCGCGTACCAGAGTTGCACTGGTCTACGAGGTTTTGCAGACCTCTGCGTAACTGCTCCGCCAACGCGCCATGGGATTATTATAGCATGGATTTTGGCGAGGTCGCATAAAAGACAGCGGATCGCGACTTTAGTATTTTTCGTAAATAAAAATATCCCCAAGGAGCCGGGGAGTATTTTTGTCTCATTTTATAAAATGACAAAGCTTTTTGAAGTAGCTCCGGCGACCTCTCAACTTGCCGTCCGAACTGCTTACACTTTTATTTTACCAAAAGCAAATTATTCGTCAACCTTGATTTTTAGATTTTTTATGTTATCATTTTTTGAAGTTTTACAGAGGTAGAAATGCAAAATCTATTGACTTTTGGATTTTTCATTGTGAAATGTTTTTATGCTTATCGACAAAAAACTTATCATCATTTATAATTTGAATAGATATTTTTAAGGAGGTATATGGAACAGGAAGGACTGAAGTTCTATCGCTGCAATACATGTGGTAATTTATTTTTGACGATGATCGACCCAAATGTCGTGCCGACTTGCTGCGGTCACGAAATGACGATACTTGAATGCGAAAATACCGCCGAAGGTAGCGAAAAACACATTCCAATTATTGAAATTGGCAATACTCACACCGTAGTGCGCATTGGAATGCAGCTGCACCCAATGACGCCAGAGCACCGTATCGAATGGATGGCGCTTACTGACGGTCAGCGCGTAGAGATTCAAAAACTCGGTCTTACGACTGAACCGATCGCACAGTTCTCGCTGATGAATAATAGTGGTAAATTGCGCGCATATGCGTTTTGCAATATTCACGGATTATGGTCAAGCGAAAAGTAAAAAAGTCTGACAAAAAGTCTAGTAGCAAAAAGGCCACCCAAGCATCCGCAATGTCAAAAGTCGAGAAGACTGCCCCAAAAAGCTTCAAACATTGGCTAGACGTTTTTGGCGACAAGGCATTGCTTGCCCTTGAGGGAGCAAAAGGACTGCTTAAAAAACCGGCTTATCTTGCAACTTTCCTAATTGCGAGCTTTGTTTTTGCTTATGTTTTTACTTTCTTCAAAGATGGCACGATGAATTGGTCGCTGGTTTTTAGCGGGTTAGGTTTTAGTGAAAAACTAAAGATTCTCGGACAAGTTGTACCGGAAATTTTTACTGGACTAGCTAGTCTTTATGGCATTTCGATTTTCGCTATGTCGCTTTTGCAAGGGCTTTGTATTGCTCTGATGGTTTATGCATGGAAGAATCGCGAACGCGACTCGGCAATCGATGGCGCTAGCACAGGCGGAATTGGTGCGCTGCTGGGTTTTATTGCTCTAGGCTGTCCAAGTTGTGGCGTGACTTTTATTACACCAATTTTAACCGCAATCGCCGGCACGGGAGCGATGGCGCTGACCGAGAGCGTAAGCCAGATTTTTACTATTTTGGCATTTGTTTTGCTAATTTACACAGTTATTCAGCTCGGCTATGTAGATTTCGTTATTATGAGCGCTAAAAAATACGAGGAGAAACATGAATAAAGCACCAAGAGTAATCGCGATAGGACTCGCCATCGTTATCTTATTTGCATTGATTGCTTATAACGCCGCCAACCCTGGCAAACCGAACTTTGTAGCCTGGAACGAGAACATGACTTTGGGCGACAAAGAGACTGCAAAGCATCACTATGTTATGTATACAGATTTGTTTTGCCCGTACTGCGACAAGTTTTCACTAGCCGTAAAGGCTCACAAAGATGAATTTCAAAAGGAATATCTTGAAGATAAAGGTGTCTACTTCGAAATTCGCATGACACGAATGAATTACGTCTCGCATAAGTCCGAAAACAGCAAGAATGCCGCCGAAGGCTCATATTGCGCCGCCAAGCAGAATAAATTCTGGGACTTTTACTATACTATGCTCGACAAGCTCTGGGCCGACTACTTCTCGAAGGGTATCGGTGTTTCAAAAGATGCCAAGGAACACATTCCTGAGCTCGAAATGAGCTACTTTAATGACGCCGCCGAGAAAGGCGAACTAAATATGGATGAGTTTACGGCTTGCATGGATAGCGACGAGATGGAAAAGACTATCAATAATAATACCAACAAAGCCGGATCCATTACGGGCGGTGGCGTACCTTACTTCCAGTTTGGAGGCGCGCAACCAGCTGCAGGCTTTGCAGGCAACTGGGATACTGATGCAGATTGGCAAAACGCGAAGACGATGCTAAATGCCGGCCTAAAATAAGCCTTATCAAAAAAGCACCGACACATAATCGGTGCTTTTTGTTGCTCTTTATTTTCCAGCTGCGATAGATACACCACCCTTGAAGTCAGACGGAATGACCATCACGGTATTCTGGCTAGGCTCTTGCGAGATTTTCTCGAGCGTTTGAAGAGTGCGGATTTGCATAGCACCCGGAGTTTTTGTGATAAGTTGCGCAGCGTCAGCAATAGCCTGAGCGGAGGCTTTTTCGCCCTCGGCGGTAATGATAGCGGCGCGACGTTCGCGTTCAGCTTCGGCTTGCTTTGCCATGGCGCGCTTCATGTCGCCTGGAAGCTCAATATTCTGAAGCTTAACAGACTCAATGTCAATGCCCCATTTGTCAGTTTCCGCGTCGACAATTTCTTTGAGACGGACCGAGATTTCTTCACGTTTACTAAGAAGTTCGTCAAGTTCGAAATTGCCCGTAACATCACGAAGCGCCGCCTGAGCAAAGTTAGTAGTTGCATAAACATAGTTAGTAGTCTCAAGCAAAGCTTTGGATGGATCGAGTACACGGAAATAGACAATCGCATCGACGCCAACCGTGACGTTATCCTTAGTGATAACTTCTTGCTTCGCGACATCGATAGGGGTCGTACGCACATCGACGCGGGTGATAGTTTGAAGATACGGAATCACGACGCGGAGGCCAGGATTACGAATGCCCGAGTACTTTCCAAGCGTAAAGACAACTCCACGCTCGTACTGACGGATTACGCGAAAACCCGGTACGATCACGAGTAGGAAGATAAATATTAAAATGAATATTATTGGCATAATTGCTCCTTTTAGTGTTGTTTTTATTATACAAGAAAAACCGCCCCATTGGGGGCGGTTAGGAGAATCAAAAAATCAGTAATCCTCGTCAACGTACGAGAAGCCTTCTTTATCGTCCTCCTCGTCGTCTTCGTAATCGTCTTCGTAATCATCGTCGCCCATCAGCCAACCAAAGAACCTGTCTTTACAGTCACAGGCCCACCACTTAAAGCGTTGCCAGAGACTCGGATTGTCATCGTAATCCTCATCATCTTCAAACTCATCGTAGTCAGCCTCGGCCGTCAGCAGCTCATCGTCGTGATGTGCGGTAGCCTTGGACGGGATCGCTTTCTCTTCGGGCTCCTCATCCTCAGCAAACTCGTGCGGATGTTTTATCATATAATCCGTCACTTGCTCGAAGAGCCCCTTATCGTAGGGCGCAACCCAAAGCGTGTAGCTCTCACCGTCGCTTTTGTCGACCGAAATTACGTTACCTTTGAACTCCTGAACTAATCCAAGACAGAAGCTCATACAGGCATGCGCGATCATAATGCGGTCGCCGGCGATCGTAACAAGAATACGGTCTTCGTCGTTGCCGACGTCCAGATGGATGCCCTGAGTCATGCTAAGGTTGTCAGGAAAGATCCTGAGCCCCGGTATGACCTCTGAGCCATACACCACAGAAACTTTGCGGATATCGATTGTGTCGACACCCGTCAACAAGCCATACGCATTAATTAACATTTGATTTTCCTCCTTTTAAAGTGCTTGCCGGTGAACGGCAAAAATTTTCCGTTTTGCGCCTTCTTGAGGCAACGGATATTTTTATTATAGCACACATTGCCCGAAATGTCAATATCATGCTAAAATATAAGCATCATGGGGCGAATTTTACTCCTAGACGACAGTACTGATGCTGGGCTTGTGGGGCAGCTGGGCGCACATCTCTCAAAGCTCAAACGCGAAGGCCTAAATGTGGCGGATGGTTTTATCTTGCCGATAGGCTTTGAGCTGGTTGATGGCATGACGAATGAGATTATTCGGGGTTTTGACCGTATAAATGCGAGTCGGAATCGAGACAGAAATATTAAGGAAGAGACAACAGCAATTCTCCGCCCCTCTTATATGGACGAAAATCATGACAGTGAAGTTTTGCGCGACGTTGCTAGACACGAACTAATTGATGCAGTCAAATATTTGCAGAAAAACTCGATGCGTCGGGGGCGCAGGTTGGCAATTGTGATTCAAAATGATCTCTTCGCTGAGACTTCAGGGACAGTGCATTCAATAAATCCTGCAACCAAGGATACAAACGAGGTTTTGATTGAAGCAAACCTTTGGATGAATGACACGGTGCTGGGCGGCGAAAGTGAGCCAGACATGATTTTAATCGATAAAAATACAGGTGCTACTTCGCTCGAAAGCGAAGAAGAGGCCGAAATTTGCCTAGAGCCAGAGCAAATTCACGAGCTTTACACCTTGGTGCGCCGAATGGAAAAACGCCTCGGATATCCGATAAGTTTAGATTGGGCTTACGACAGGGGTGTATTATATATACTAAGAGCACGTAAGCTAGATGAAGCACGATTGGAGAATTATCGATATGAAGATTGATCGAAATACTACTTTGATGATTTTGCGCGACGGCGATCGCATTCTTTTTGGCCTCAAAAAACGAGGCTTTGGTAAAGGTAAACTAGTGGGCGTGGGCGGAAAAGTTGACGCTAATGAAACTGTCGAGGAAGCCGCCATTCGTGAAACAGAAGAAGAAATTGGCGTTAAAGTCACCAAAATGCAAAAGATGGGCGAGTTGATTTTTGATAATCTTCTTTATAGAGACAAGCTCGAATGTCACAAAATGCATATCTTTATCGGCACAGAATGGGAAGGCGAGCCAAGCTCATCGGACGAGATTAATCCGGTCTGGTATGATGTGCACGAGATTCCATATGACAAACTTTGGGAGGATGATCAATATTGGATGCCTTATATTCTGATTGGCGAATTTGTTCAAGGATACTTCCATTTTGATGGCAACAATAAAATCGATAGCCACTGGGTAGAAGCCGTAAATGATTTTGTGATTGACGAGCTAGCCGACGAGCATTTTGGTCTCCCAGAGGTGGGCGATTATTCTGATTTTGATGAGCGCTTGGCGGCGCGCGCGGTTTTGATAGATGACGACAATCGTGTAGCATTAATCAACTCAACCAACCGCGGATGTTATAAATTGCCTGGTGGAGGTGTTGATTCGGGCGAATTAATTCGCGAAGCGTTGGAGCGCGAAGTCGCCGAAGAGGCGGGTTATACTGTCGACGTACTAAAAAGCCTCGGTAAGACCGTTGAACATCGTGGCAAATTCAAGCAAAACAACGTCAGCTACCTTTATCTTTGTCGCGCCAAAGATTTTATCGGCAATTCGCCGATGGAAGACGAGATCGAAGACGGCTTTGAGCTAGAATGGTTTGATGATATTGATGACGCAATCGCCACGCTCGAAGTGCTCGATACGACTAACATGATATACCAGGCGAAGTTCTTTACCGAGCGCGAACTATCGATGTTAAAGGCTGCACGTCCAATTATTAGGAGCATGGATGCCCAAACAAGATACTAACGACGAAGCAGGACTCCCTAATCGCATTCCGCTAGCTGAGCGTATGCGGCCACAGACGCTTGATGAGGTAGTTGGACAAGACGGCGTGATTGGTGATGGAAAGATTTTGACAGAAATCGTGCGTCGCAAAGAGCCGGTGAATATTATTTTCTGGGGACCTCCTGGTACGGGAAAAACTACCCTCGCGCGTATTATTGCACGCGAATTTGAAGCAGATTTTATCGAAATCTCAGCCGTTACGAGCGGCAAAAAAGATGTTGCGCATGTGGTCGAAATCGCCAAGCAAAACTGGAATCTCAAAATTCGCACCGTGCTTTTTGTAGACGAGATTCATCGTTTTAATAAAGCACAGCAAGATGCATTTTTGCCACACGTTGAGAGTGGGCTAATAACACTGATTGGCGCTACAACCGAGAATCCAAGCTTTGAAGTGATTTCTCCACTACTCTCGCGTAGTCGCGTGGTTGTAATTCAGCCACTGAGTAAAGACAGTATCATGGAAGTACTTTTGCGTGCCATCAAAGCAGAAGGTGCACAAAAGCGAGTCGATATTGAGGCGGTAGCATATCTAGCCGAACTTTCTGGCGGAGATGCGAGGTCGGCGCTCGGCGATCTTGAATTGGCACTTAATATTAGTCCAGAGAAAGTCACAATAGAGACCGTCAAAGAGGCGGCCGGACGCAAAGTGCCAGGATACGACAAGAAAGGTGATGAGCACTATAATAATATCTCGGCTTTTATTAAAAGTATGCGTGGCGGTGATGATTCGGCGGCACTCTACTACATGGCACGCATGCTGAATGCTGGCGAAGATCCGAAATTCATTGCACGTCGCATGGTAATTTTTGCGAGCGAAGATATTGGACTGGCTGGAAACGGCGCTTTAGGGTTAGCGCTAGATGCTTTTATGGCGATTGAGCGAGTTGGTATGCCAGAAGGTGGAATAATTTTGTCGCATGTTGCTACAGCTTTGGCGCGTGCAAAAAAATCGCGTGAATCTTACAACGCTTGGGCAAAAGCCAAGGAAATGGCCGACAAAACAATGAGCCTACCCGTGCCGTTGCATCTACGCAATGCGTCGACAAAATTAATGGCCGACCTCGGCTATGGCAAGGATTACAAGTGGGAAGCTGGCTTTAAGGCCGAAAAGGGATTTCTCCCCGACGACATCGCCAACGTAAACTTCTTCAATTAAAATTCCAGGGTTTTCTGGCGAGATTTAGCACCGCTCGCAATGACGATGCTAGTTTTTGGAATCCGAAAAGTCTTGGCGACCAATTCAACCAGCACCTTGTTTGCTTCGCCGTCATGAGCGCGGGCAGTCAAAAAGGCAACGTAACTGCCATCTGCCTGCTTTTCAAGGCGAGATAGCTGTTTGCTACCAGGTTTAACTTTGACTTGAATTTGCGTCATTTGGTTCCAAAAATGACATTGTTGGCATGTAACCAACCCTCGAGCGAACCACCGTCGAGATATTCGCCACGAATAGGCATGACATGGATTTTTTCGCCCGCTTTAATGTGGTCAATGATAGGGTCGGTAATAAGGTATTCTTGGTCTTTTGGCCCAAAATCATGCGAACGGCAATAATTAACGACGCGTTTCAATAGTGATGGCGACATGATGTATTTGCTAATATTAATAAGATTGCTTGGAGCCTCTTCACGCTTTGGTTTTTCATAAATGCCAGAAAGAATACCATCGTCAACTTTTAGGATGCCGTATTTCTCGACTGCCTCCATTGGAACTTCGGTTGCAAGCATAGCAGAATCGTTTTTATCATTAATTAGCTCGGCGAGACGAGCAATATCAGAAGAACCATCAGCATTGTAGCTAAAATCATCTCCCATCAGAACTGCGACTGACTCATTAATACCAAACTCTTCCACAACTTGCGCAACTGGCTCGGCACTACCGTAACGCGAATCCACGTTTTTCTGGCAATAGAAATGCAAAGTTACGCCTTCGCGGTCGGTCTTAGCGAGCGCAACGCGATCGCCTTTGCCGCGAGCAATCAAATAATTATTGAGCTGAGCGTTTTCCTCATAATAGTTCTTAATCTGCGAGAATGGCTTTTCGTCAATAACAATATAAATCTCAGAAATGCCCGCTTTAACACAGTCTTCAACTACGTAATCTACGAGTGGGCGATTGCCAATCGGGAGCATAGCTTTCTCGATAGTCTTCGTAATTGGAAGTCGACGGGTACCCCAACCGGCAACAGGAATAATAGCTTTTTTGATTTGCATGAGGAAAAATCTCCGTATATTTCCTATATTTTAACTGTTTTTGGCGCTTTTCTCAATAGCGCCCAGGAATCCCGAGCGCTATCTTAATACTTGTGCTTGTTTTTAATTTATTTCTCGCGAATAATGGCTGGGAGCCAGTCGTTTGACGGCTCAATATCAAGCAAAGTCGAGATAGTACTGGCGAGATTTGCGAGGCCGTGGTCGCCTGGAACAAGTTCGTATTTGTCAGCATTTTCGGTGTCATCAACAATGACGCAAGGCACGCGATTAGTAGTGTGAGAAGTTTTTGGCGCGCCTTTCTCGTCGATAAGTTCCTCTGCGTTACCATGGTCGGCGGTCACAATAGTAACGCCTCCAAGTTTATTCACGGCCTCAATTACGCGCTTCAGGCAGATATCAACAGACTCAACTGCAATCACGGTTGGCTCGAGCTCGGCAAAATGACCAACCATGTCGCCACCTGGGAAGTTGACGCGAAGGAATTTATACTTGCCACTCTCAATAGCCTCAATTAGTTGATCAGCAATTTCGGCGTGCTTCATCCATGGTCGAATATCAAATGGCACAGTATCGGACGGGATCTCAACTTCAGTTTCACCCGTTGGGACATCATAGCTATTGCCGTTAAAATAGTAAGTAACGTGGCCAAATTTGACAGTCTCGCTAATAGCATACTGAGAAATACCGTGGTCAGCTAAGTGGCTCGCGAGCGGACGCTTGAAATGTGGCGTGCCGACAAGCGTATGTTCTGGGACATGCAAGTCCTCGTTATACTCGGTCATGCCAGCAAAATAAACATCTGGGCGCTGACCGCGGTCAAAATGAGGAAAATCATTATAGGTAAAAGCCATCGCCATCTCGAGAGCGCGATCGGCGCGAAAATCGAGATAGATCAAAGCATCGCCATCTTGAATTTTGCCAATAGGTTCACCATTCTCGGCGATTACGAAAGGAGGCAAATATTGATCTTGAAGGCCAGGCTCTTCGGCGCGGTAGGTCTCGACCGCCTCGGTTGCGGAAGCAAATTGGCGCCCTTCACCGTGGACGGAAGTATTCCAGCCCTTCTCTACCATGCCCCAATCACTCTCGTAGCGGTCAGCAGTAATCACCATGCGTCCGCCACCAGAAGCAATGCGATAATCCATATCATCGCCAAGATCTTGGACGAATTTTTCGTAGCGCTGAATGAATTTTGGCTCACTTTGCGGTGGCACATCACGACCATCGGCTAGCATATGTACACGAATATGCTGAATGCCGTCCTGTTTAGCGCGCGCAGTCATTTTCTCGAGGTGAGAAATATCAGCATGTACATTACCGTCGCTAAAGATGCCCATAAAATGCAAAGTAGAATTATTACTAGTGACGCGCGAGACGATATCTTTCCAGGTCTGAGTCTCAAAAATCGCACCAGTATTTACATCATGCTCGACAGCTGCACTACGCTGCAGGACAATTTCGCCAGTACCAATAGCATTATGCCCTACCTCACTATTACCCATATCGCCGGCCGGGACGCCAACATATTCGCCAGCGGCGCCTAGTGTTGTGTATTTATAGCGAGAGATAATGTCATTTAAAGTTTCGAGTTTCGCCTGTTTAACGGCGTTTCCCTCGGTTCGATCAGAAAGTCCGACGCCATCCATAATCACAAGGACGACTGGGCCATTATAATGCAAATTGCTCATGTTTTTAGTATAACATAAGAGTAAAACCACCTAGCGTCTTGACTTTTTTGATGTTTTGTGCTATAATGGAAGAATATGAAGGTTGTGGAACAAAAGAATTTTAAGGCCGCAATGGACGCCCTAAACAGGGGCGGAATTCTTGGTGTTCCAACCGAAACAGTCTATGGTCTCGCCGTAAAGGCAGATAATACTCCGGCAATTCGTAAACTACTAGCGCTTAAAAACCGCGAAGTTGGTAGTGGCAAAGTGCTTACGATGATGGTGGCCGACGTTGATCAAATGCAGGATTACGCCTACATGACCCGTAAAACACAGAATTTTGCCCGCCATTATTTCCCTGGCGAGCTAACTGTAATTTTGCCAAAGCATCGCGGTTTTAAGCATCCATATTTTAATAATTTCGAGACTATCGGTATTCGTATTCCAGAGCATCAGTATATGCTAGATTTGCTCAAGAAGACTGGACCACTGCTTGTAACTTCAGCTAATCCACGTGGCGAAGCACCCTGCCGCAATAGCGAAGAGCTAATAAAACGCCTACCAGATGTAGATGCAGTAGTAAAAGGCGTATCGGGTGGAAACTTGCCGTCGACAATTATTAGTCTTTGCGATAAAGAGCCAGTCGTAGTGCGCCAAGGTGGACTGCTAGTTATAAGATATTAAAAAGCTCCGAGATTTAATTCGGAGCTTTTTTGCTGGTACGCGCCCACCCTGGGGCACATTGGTTTGTTTTAATCCGCTGTTTATTTTTGTTTTCAGTCTCCACACTTTCCACATTTTCAGTGGAACCCCGTGAAGCGTATCAGCTTGGTTTTATTAAATCAAAAATAAGCGCAGGCGTCAAGGCGCTTGCGCTTAAAATCTGTTGTAAAATTTACCGCTTATTGACCAAAATCAGCATCAAGTAGAGCGTGGTCCTCGTCGTCATCTTCGGCAAAGGCATCTTTGCCGAGAGCAAGAATCGTATTACGCTCACCGAGCTGATACTTTTGATGCGGCGTACGGCGCTTAGATTCGTTTTGCGAGAGCGTGATAGTCGGAATTTCTTTAGATTGCTCCGCCTCTGGCTCGACCTCTGCGGCTTTGATCGCATCAATGCGTCGCACAAGCGCACGTAGGGCTTCAGTCAAGCCTTGATGAGCGGCTGAGGAAATTGCCATAATTTCTGCGTCAGGGTTGACGGCGTGGATGGCATCAGACTGCATTTTAATAATATCTGCGTCAACTCCCTCAGTCTTGGTTAGTACCACAAGCTCTGGGCGCGAGGCCAGCTCGGTGGAGTACTTCCTAAGCTCGCTACGAATATCTTGGTAAGCCTTGCCCGCATCATCAGTATAAACATCGACGAGATGCATAAGGACCTTGGTACGCTCAACGTGGCGCAAGAAACGATCGCCAAGACCTTTGCCTTCGGAGGCACCTTCAATAAGACCCGGAATATCTGCAATTAAAAGGCTAGAATCGTCAACTTTAGCAACGCCGAGATTTGGTGTAAGAGTCGTGAATGGATAATCGGCGATTTCTGGATGTGCGTTACTAACGACAGATAGAAAAGTAGACTTGCCAGCATTCGGAAAGCCAATGAGACCAACATCGGCCAAGAGTTTAAGCTCAAGCTCGCCATCATAGCATTCGCCTGGGTTGCCGAGTTCAGCAAGGCGCGGAGTTTGGCGGGTAGATGAGCGAAAATGCCAGTTGCCATAGCCACCTTCGCCACCGTGCGCCACGATAGCGCGTTCATTGTCATGAGTTAGATCTGCAACAATCTCGTCGCCTCGTTTGACGACAGTGCCGATTGGTACTTCGACAATTAAATCCTTGCCAGCCTTGCCGGAACTTTTTTGGCCAGAGCCGGCTTTGCCGTCTTCGGCGATAAGTTTTGGCTGAAAGCGAAAATCGATTAAAGTATCGACATCTTTACTGGCGACAAAAACCACGTCACCACCTTTACCGCCATCGCCGCCATCTGGGCCACCCTTTGGGATGTAGATTTCGTGACGGAAAGAAATTGCGCCGTTCCCGCCCTTGCCGGCTCTAATATAAACTTTCGCTGTATCAACAAACATACAGATATTTTAACATATTTTTGGCGATTTGTAAAAATTCGCCGGTCGAATTTTACTTGTGGCCGTAGATGTAGTTATAGCCAAGTGCGTCATTCCAGTTCATCGTGGACTGATAGACATGATTAAACTTGCCGTTTGGGCCAGCATAGTTCATCTCTTGAATCGTGATCGAGACGCCAGGATTGACGCCAACTACTACGCCGACGTGTCCGTAGGCGCCACCAGTAGATTGCATGACGGCACCATACTGCGGCGTGCGACCAGTGTAATAACTACCACTCAATGAGTAGAGCCAGGATTTTGCATTGCCAAGGCGACCGCCTGGGAGCCAGTAATTAGATGGCATATTATTACGACGCCAATACCAAGCAAACCAAGTACAGTTACCGAAGGCGCCAGGGTTATTCTGCCATTTTGTACTGTAATACATATTAGACCAATAGCCATAGCTGCCGACTTCGAACATATTGTGACGACGACCAGAGTCACGAACGTAAGTATAGGTGTAAGTATAAGTTGGTTTTGGTTTTGGCGGGACATATTCTGGGCGTTCTTTCTCTGGCAAAATACCACCAGGTAAGATAATGCGCATGCCAGAAGTGAGTTCTTTGTCCTCAAGGTCATTATACGCAATAATGCCCGCGGTGTTTGACTGATATTTTTCAGCTAAAGAAGCTACAGTATCGCCATCTTTGACAGTATAGACAATTCCAGCTACAGTCGGCAGGAAAAGAGTAGAGTCAACTGAGATGCTTTCATTTTTAAGACCATTACTCCAACGAAGCTGATCCTTAGTGGCTTTAAGCTTATTCTTAGTAATAATCGAATCGAGCGTATCGCCATCTTTGACGGTGTAAGAAATTACGCCACGCGAGAGTGACGAAGTATCGATAATGGTAGGCTTCTCGATGACGGTGTTTTCACCGGTACTAGTCGTACCAGTAACTTCATAGAGAGTGTTAACGGTAATATAGTTTTCACTAATAGTAGAGGCACTAGGTAAAGACACGGAGGTAGCAATATTAGCAATGGTGTAAGATTCGGAAACTTGATCAGAAGTGACAGTGAAAGCATTATTATCATTAAGGCTAGCAAGAAGTGGCGTCGTGCTTTGATTGCTGTTCGGACGAGAACCAAAATACATGATACCAAAAACTAGCGCAAAGACTGCGACATAGGGGACTAATTTGATAAATATAAGTTGGAATCGTTTCATATTTAAATAGCGTCACTGCCCACAAAGCAACGAGACCTTCGGATTAAAGCGCTGATGCTTTTCTCGAGAGTCTGGATGTATTATAACATAATCGACCGAAAATAGAAAATCACATGTAGCCGCAGCGAACCTTACAGTGTTCTTTGGCGTTGGCGTCATGCTCGGCCTGCGAGGTTGCATAGTAAGTTTTACCGTCGTCTCCGGTCAAGAAATAGAAGTAATTGTGCGAGGCGGGCTCGGCAGTAGCGACTAGCGCATTTTTACCCGGCGTCGAAATAGGAGTTGGAGGTAGGCCTTGACAGCGGCGCGAATTCCAAGGGCAAGTAATAGTAGTTAGGTAACTTAAATCAGAACGATCACGGTTTGGATTTAATTGGTCAGCACGGTAACCAATTATTGCATCAGAGCCTAAGACTTGGTTATTTTTGAGGCGATTATAAAATACGCCCGCAATGGCTGGCATGTCGTCAACAAGATGACCAGCTTCTTTTTGCACGATAGAAGAAAGCTTAATTCCTTCATAGAGCGTTAAGCCTTGAGCTTTAAATTTTGCTTCTAGATTGTTTTGTTCGACAACGCGAAGCATCTCAGGAAAAACAGTCTGAGTCAAGATATCTTCGACACTCGCATTAGCGTAAACCTCGTAGGTATCACCATAGATGTAGCCTTCGATATTCGTATCCGTAGGGCGGCCATTAAAAAGCGGACTATCATATTGTTTATTAAACGCAGCGTCAATCTCAGCTTCGCCAAAACCAAGTGCGAGAAGCCTATTTTTCGCATCCATAATCGTCCCGCCTGGCAAGAAGGTGATAGATTTAATTCTTGCCTTAGCGCCATCGCAGAGTTGCTTTGCAATAGCCGGAACGTCAGCAGACTTTTCGATTTCATACGCGCCAGCTTGGAGTTTATCACCGATGTTGTTTAGCATTATATAAACTCTGAACGCAAACGCAGATTTAATAAGGCCTTCTTTTTTGAGCAAATCAGCAATTTCCGCAGATCCACTACCAGAGTTGATTGTAATACCGACAATTTCTTGTTTACAATCTGGGCAAGTTGGGGAAAGTTGAGACTTATACCAAGCAAAAGCACCAGCAAAGATAAGTGCGAGAACAACGAGCAAAATCCCGATGATTGCGATAACGAAATGGAGTGGAGATTTGTGTTTTTTGCGAGACATGCCTTCTTTTTCGAGTTTAGTGTTTCTAATTTTGGAGCTCTGCGACTTTTCGATGCGCACATTGCTCGACGGAGAGTTGTCTTTGATGTTTTGATTGCGCGAATGCTCGGTTGGAAGATTTGAAATATCAATAAGTGGCTTACGAGTAGACTGCACTTCTTCTTCGACTAGTAATGATTTATTGCTTGAAGTTTCAATATTTGCAGTTGAGCTGAGCGCCGACAGACCTTTATTATCTTCTAGAACTAGATCGTTACTAAAACCGCTAATACGTTCCAGCCCGTCCTCGGCTTTGCCCTCTCGAATAGTACCCGCTTCGACGGCCGACAACAGCTCGTCGCGAGCTGCATCGAGTCCAGAAGTATCGACTTCTTGTTTGGTTGGTTTCTTGATGTCGCTATCCATATCTTCTCTTTTATTTTAGTTTTTCTTCGAGTTCATGAAGGCGTGGGCTCTCGAGGAAGTCTTGCAGAATAATTGTAGCCGCTTCAGAATCGATGGTACCAGAGTCGCGATCCTGTCTCGTGACTAAGTGTTTTTTAACAGCTATATGGTCTTTTGCTTGCTCTGAGGTCCAAGATTCGTCCTGAAAGGCAAAGACTGCAGTAATGTTTTGAGCTTCAAAGTAGTCCTTGAGTGTCGAAATGAAATTCTGGACCGATTCAGTTTGGCGTGTAGTTTCGCCACTATTATTGCGCGGCAAACCCGAAATAATCGCTTTGGCATTCTCGCGCATAAAAAGTTTGGCGATTTCAGAAAACTCGTTACCGTCAACTGGAATCATTTGACGAGGCAAGGCGATGCGGATATCACTATCCGCAACCGCTGTGCCAATACGCTTTTCACCGACATCAAGTGCGATAATTCGCATTAGTCGACCGTAATTTCAATTTCAACTTTATTAATATCGGACGGAATCTTGGTAACCCAGAAGTAAGAACGATTAATCTCGACATCAGCTACGCCATTGATAGAAGTGAGCATGGTGCGGACTTGGCCGACTTTTTGGCCGAGGATTTTCTCGGAGATCATTTCTGGCGTGACGCGTGGACCGATTTTTACTGTGCTCTTAAGCTTGGCAGTGTATTCACCATTGTTATTCTTATAAGATTCAAAGAAAGCGATAACTTTTTCTTCATCCTTGCCAGCACCAGTTGCGTAAACCGTGCGCGTATCATCACCTAAACCTTCTTCGACGGTTTTTTCGATGTACTGACTGACAGCATCGCGAGAAACTGTGTAAACTTTGTAGGTAGTTTTCTTAGTAACTTTTGGCTTCGTGTCGCCATTAACTTCCTCGCCAAGAGCCGGCGATGAACTAAGTTGGCCGTTCTCGATATTGAAGCTACTCTTAATAACGATAGCGTCGTCGCTATTTTCGTCGATGAGTTCTTTTTTGGCATCCGATTCGCCAGTAATGTCGAGATTTTCTTCGGCGGCCGCAAGGTCGTCTTTGGAGACGATTTTAACTATTTTACTAGTGCCGCCAGAAATAGCAGCACTTGAGGTTGGTGTGGCGCCAGAAATCGAGGCAGTCCAGCCACTATTGACAGCGCCCATATTATATTTGTCTCCATTTTCGATTGCCTCGATTTTGACTGTAGTCGTGACATCTTTTGAGAGGTCACAGGTAGCGACTAGGCTTGTAGAGACTTTGCAAGTATCAGTATCAAAATCTTTGCCATCAACGGCACGGAGCGTACTAGCGGCAGTCGAGACATAAGTTAGACCATTATAGGTAAACTTGGTGCCAACCGGAATCGTGATCGCATCGCGACCATTACCAACGATCGAAACTGGGCTAGTGCGCTTAACGGTCAAAGTACCGCTAGCTTTAGTGCCTTTATCAACTTCACCAGTAGCCTCAAAATCTGCGCTGGCGGTTTTTTCGATGGCTTTTTCCTCCATATAGAAAATACCAGCATCGATGTCTTCTTTATCTTGGTCGGTAGTAAGCTTGATTGTTTCAGAAAAACCTTGGTCGGAGGTGCGAACATGTACGATAACCTTGGCGGCAGGCGCAAAAGCAAAAGCCCAAACCAAAACAACGACCATAATGACAGCAAAAACAGAACCTATAATAATCTGCGTGCGATATTTTTTAATATTTGGAACTTTTTGATTGGATTTTTTCTTAGCGACCTTTTTGTCAGTATCGGCCTCTTCGTCAATTTCATCCTCAGTCACAACTTCTTCGGATTTTTTAACTTTGGCTGCTTCAGCTTTTTTATCGTCTTTGTGGGATTTTTCGTGATCAGACTTGACGTCTTTTTTCTCCGACTTAGAAGTCGAAGTTTCTGTTTCTGGTTCTTCTTCGATAATGTCACTTTCTTCGTCAGCATCGTCAAATTCAGCCTCGTCATCAGTGGCGAGTTGCGGCTTACTGCTAAGAGACTTTGCAACTGGCATCTTGACGGATTGAGCAAACTTAACGAGATTTTCGTCGGTAGAAATCAAAACAACAGTTTTATTGTGCTGGAGTGCAGTTTTAGCAATCAATTTGAAGTTTACAACGCTACGGAGTACACCGGCTTTTTTTGGTGGAACAAGAGCGACGATTTTGGTTTTTGCATTTTTGACCTTGGCGATAATATCAGTGATATCATCCTCTGGCTCAATATAAATGACGTCTTTATTCATAAGCTATATTATATAATAAGTAACGTTGGATTTGCAAAACACAAAATTAAAGTTCTTGTGCTAAAATATTATTAGCTATGGCCTTTTGGAAAAAGAAAAAAGAGGAAGAAGCTACCGAGACGCCCGTCGAGGAACAGAAATTAGACGTCGATCCGCAAAGCGTAGTGCCAGAAAGCTTAAGTGAACTGGTTATTCGCGCGATTCGTGAAGGCGTTTTGATTGTTGATGAGAATAAAAATATCGTACTCGCAAACCCAGCAGCCGAAGAACTAACTGGTCGTACTTTCGACGAGATGAGTGGCATTAATTATGACTCGATTTTGAATTTTCTAGACAAAACAGGCAATCGCATCAGCGAAATGCGTAACCCGATTGCGAAGGCTTTCACCGACGGTTCTTATAATGAAGTACGCGATCTCGATTTACAATCCTCCGAGGGACGCACGACGCCAGTTTCAGTGATTGTGACGCCAACTCAGGGCGAGCACCCGGCCTATGTTGTGACGCTACGTAATATAGCACGCGAACTTGAGGAAGAGCGCGAGCGTAATGAGTTTATTTCAACGGCTAGCCATGAAATGCGTACGCCAGTAGCGAGTATTGAAGGCTACCTTGGGCTCGCAATGAATCCAAGCACCGCAACCGTCGATGAACGCGGCATGACTTATCTTACAAAGGCACACGAAGCCTCAAAACACCTCGGCAAGTTATTTCAAGATTTGCTCGACACGACAAAACTCGACGACGGCCGCATTGTTCCTCACTTTGAGCCAGTTGAAATTGTGCAACTTGCCAAAAAAATTGCCGACGAACAGATTCCGCGCATTACGGCCAAGGGGCTCGGCTATCAATTTGGCTCCGGTTCGGTCGATCAGCAACTTTCGGGCGGTAAACGCATTGATCAGGTAATTTACGCGAGCGTCGACCCAAGCTTCTTTAAGGAAATTCTAGATAATCTAATCGAAAACGCTATCAAATACACGCAGTCAGGTTGGGTGATTGTGAATGTGCGAGCCGATGAACATAATGTGCAGATTATCGTAGAAGATACAGGCATTGGCATCGCTCGCGAAGAGCTGTCGCATGTTTTTCAGAAGTTTTACCGCGTCGATAACAGTGACACGCGCGAAATTGGCGGCACAGGCCTTGGACTTTATCTCGTAAAACAACGCGTTGAAGCGCTTAATGGGCGCATCTGGGTCGAGAGCGAGAAAGGACACGGCTCGCGCTTTATCTTCATGTTGCCGAGACTGAGCTCAGACGCCTATCGTCAACAGAAGTTTTTATTCGATAATCAGTCCGCCAAAAAGGTCGGAAAATAGCCACTTTTTAAGCATAACTGTTATATAATTATAGTTAATATGGCTAAAATTATGTTGGTAGAGGACGACAAGTCCTTGCGTGAAATTTATAGCATTCGCTTGGTCGCCGAAGGCTATAATATTGTTTCCGCCGGCGATGGAGAGGAAGCTCTCGGCCTTGCCGTACAAGAAAAACCAGACCTGATTATATCAGACGTAATGATGCCGAAGATTTCCGGCTTTGATATGCTAGACATCCTCCGCTCAACGCCAGAGACGAAAGATATCAAAGTAATTATGATGACAGCACTCTCAAGTGATGAGCAGCGCCAACGTAGTGAAGCGCTTGGCGCCGCAAAGCATCTTGTCAAATCACAGTGTGGAATCGAAGATGTAATCAATGCAGTTCACGAAGTCCTAGGCGATGCGCCAAACACGGCCGCACAAGCAAATATCGCCACACTCAATGCAACTGCAACCACCGCAGGCAAAGCTGCCGCAGAAATTACACCGTTAAATCAACCAATACCAGACATGACAAATATTAAAACAGAAGCAACTACCGTAGTAGCGCCACAAGATTCATCAATCCCAGCGCCGGACAGTACTCGCGCGATGACTAGCGATCAAGAGATGCAGCCTTCGGTCGCAAGTGCACCAAGCGAAGCGCCAGCGCCAGCAATGGAACCTACGCCAATTAGCGCCGCACCAGTTGCGCCAAGCACACCGGCGCAGCCAGTTGTTCCTGAGGCGCCAGCACAACCGGTCGCCCCTGAAGCGCCAGCTGCACCCGTAGCTCCAGTAACGCCAGCACAACCGGCTACCCCGAGCGCTCCTACGGCACCTGCTCAACCAGCGCCAGTTACCCCTGAAGCGCCAGCTGCGCCTACAGCTCCAGTTCAAAATCCAGCTGGAGAAAATCCTGTAAATTTTAATCAAGCTTCCGTCGCAAAGCCGGTGGCTGTATCTGCTACGCAATCCGCACCAGTTCAGCCTGCGGCGGGAGCTAATACACCGGTTCAAGGTGCCGCACTCACGCCGCAACAGGTTTTGACGATGATGGGAAACGGCATGGGTAGTATGCCGCAAGCGCGCCCAGTAGTCGTAATTCCGCAAGCGCCAGCAGCGTCCGAGACGCCGGCCGTTCCCGTCGCATCCGCGCCTCAGACAATCTCGCAAGTACCAAAAGCTGGCGGAACTTTGCCGATGCCAGGAGCAGTTCCACGAGCAGTAACTCCTCAGGCTGTAACACCTCAAGGCGTAGTACCACAGACAGCAATACCCGCGATGACTCCACAACAACTTGCATTGCTCCGCGCTCAGCAACAAGCACAAATGCAAGCTCAGATGCAGGCAGCTCAAACTACTCAGATGTCACAGGCTACGCAAGCGCCACGTCCAGCTCAACCACGCACGGCTGGAGGCGAAAGAGTCTTACAACCGATTCATGATCCAACACAAGACCAAATGCGCGCAGCCATGGCAAAACGTTTCGCGGATCTGCTCGGCGAAGAAGACCCTGCCAAACCTGGCACCGTTACAACTAAGAGCGCATCAGATACAGCAACTAAGCACGACGCTACAATAAACGTGCCGACAACTGCGCAAATCAATGAACTTATTCCGCCAGTACCACAAAATACTCAAGCTGCGCCAACACAACCTTCTGTACCGACGCAGCCGGCAGAACAGCCAGCGATGCTTGCACAGGCTACGACTCCGATCCAAACAGCGCAAGAACTAGCGGCGCAAGGACAGGCGCAGATGCAGGCGAAGATCCAAATTGATCCGAACGCAAAAATATCCGATATGGCTTCTATTCCAGCTCCAGACGAAGGCATTATTGAACCGATTCGCCCCGCTTTCGTAAACGAACTCGAGGAACAGCTAGCAAAGGACTTATCCGAAAATAGCGATCAAGATTCGATGAGCGCTCGCATGATGAAAGAGCTGGCAGATGACGAGACAACAAAAACCGCACTCGAGCTAGCGAGCAAAATGCCAAAACCAGAAGATGACGAAATCGACGAATCGCAGGTTGAAATGCCAGAATCTGTGGCAAAAGCCGAGTTCTCGAGTCCGAATATTTCTAGTCCGAATGTTAGTAATTAGGCCTAAATTTTAGCACTCGCTTGACTTTTTAATCAAAGTGTGCTATAATAGATGTATGGACTCTACTTCTTTGCGTTTAAATAAATATCTGGCGACCAACCTCGGGATTTCGCGTCGCGAGGCAGATATTTTGATAGAGCGCGAAAAAGTGAAGATTAATGGTAAAATCGCCGAGATCGGCGCACGCGTAACAGAGACAGACCAGGTAGAATACAATGGCAAGACTATTAGCCGTCAAAAACTTATCTACCTACTCTTTCATAAACCGGTAGGCTATGTTTGCAGTCGCAGGCGCCAAGGCGAGACACCAACTCTATACGAGTTACTGCCGGACGAATACAAGGCATTAAAGACTGTTGGACGCCTAGATAAAAACTCATCTGGACTAATCTTGCTGACGAACGATGGCGACTTCGCTTTTCGAATGACACATCCAAGCTTCGTCAAAAACAAGACCTATCTCGTGGAGCTAGACCGCGAACTAATGCCGCTTCATCAACAAATGATAGCGGATTTTGGCATTAACTTGCCAGATGGTATTAGTAAGCTGAGACTGACGCGCCTAGACGACACGCGCAAAGCGTGGCAAGTTAATATGTCCGAGGGGCGCAATAGGCAGATTCGCCGTACTTTTGATGCACTTGGATACAAGGTGACAAAACTTCACCGGATTGAATTTGGACCATATCAGCTCGGCGATTTGCCGGCTGGCAAGTTTAAAGAAATTAATTTTTGAGTAGACGCGCGAGTTTGGCCTTGATGCTCTTGTCGTCGCCAGTACCAAGTAGCGTATCGATACCGACGCGGAGCAATCCCATAGCCGTAATAAAGGTATGGTCGAGTTCGCGGTCGGTGTCATTTGTCATATCCGGAACATCTTCAGGATCGATCAATGACACGATTGGGCGACGTGCGAAAGGTAGCCCCTTATACCAATCACCAGTAGCGAGAGTTTCTGAAATGGCCGATAGGCTAGCACCACCGCCGCAAAGCATGATTTGACCTGGGAGGTTTTCAGACTCAAAATCTTCGATTGCAAGTTCGACACCGGATTGCCAGACTTCAATATTGCGTTCGACGGCTTTATCGAATTTGCGACGAAGCTCGGGTTTCATGTTTGGACTGTCGGCAAGAAGCTTGAGTTTTTCGGCGGCTTCAAAATCAAGACCGAGACGTTCGGCGATTTGATGCGTAAAGCTGCGACCGCCAATGGAGAACATCTTAGTTCCCTCGACGCCGCCATCTTCGACGACGGCAATATCCGTAGTGCCACCACCAATATCCATCACGATTGCCGAGAGTGAAGAATCAATATCGTCACCAAGACAGGCACGACAGACCGCAAAAGGCTCAACCGCGATAGCAACGAGATCAAGCTGAAGTTCATCGCAGACGCGCTCAATAGCAGAAATGTGCACAAGTGGCGCAAATGCCGTATAGAGTTGAACAACCACTTCTTTACCCTTGAAGCCGATAGGGTTGGTGACTTTATAGCCGTCGATGCGAAGCGAAACGAGCGCAGAATTAATCAGGCGGACTTCAACATCTTTGTTGTTCGTCTCAAGAGCAACTTCTTTGCGGGCACGTTCGCCAGCGCGAGCTTGGACTTTTTTGATAATTTTGGACATTTCGTCGTTGGTAATAGGCGTGTCGGCGTTGTTGCGACGATAGCGAATCGAAGCGGTGTTACCCTTGATGAGCTCACCAGCAATGCCAATGACAACTTCGCGCGCACGGACATTAGCCATATCTTCGGCTTTGACGAGCGCCTCCTCGCAAACTTTGGCGACGCCAGCAATATCGGCGATGGCGCCATTAACCATATTGCCGGCCGCTTCGTGAGCTTTGCCGACGCCGACAATTTTAATATCGGTACGAGATTTTTTCGCAATTAAAGCTTTAACATATTCTGTACCAATGTCAAGAGCGAGAAGATAATCGTCGCTGTCTTTCTGTGTCGCGACTTTCTCTACCTCAGGGTCGGTTTCTGCTTTTTTGCGTCCAAAAATACTCATGGTTAGGTATATTATAACACGATTAACTAATGTCGTCCGTTGCAGGTGCTCGGGCTCCAGAGTCCTCTGTTTTCAGACTCAGCTTCGGATTCGGCGAACATGAATTCTTTTTGATATTTGTATGCCGAGTTATAAGTGTATTCGTACGCATAGCCGTCTTTGATGGCGTGAAAATTATAACTAACGCCGTCGACATATACATAAGCAAGCAACCTACCGTATTTATCAGTCATGCCCTGCGAATTATCAAATTCTAGTTGCACAGATTTATTAGATAGGTGTCGCCTGGCATACTCGGATGATTCTGGGCCGTAGCATTCGACTGGCTTGTTTGGATGGACAGTTTCTGGCGTATCAATACCAATCATGCGGACCGGCGTGCTTCTACCATTGTAATTAACGCGAATAGTATCACCGTCAGTGACAGATATTACATAATAATATGGCAAACCTTCTGAAGCATAGAGCTCAAGCTCTAGCTCTTCTTTCTCTTCCTCGGGTTCATCGGGGATGTCAACAGTAACCGTTTCTTCGTCTGATGGGCGAGTTGTAGCGGTAATGCTCTCAGTATTCGATGATTCTTCTTTGTTATTATTATTAATAGCAAGAAAACCAAATACGTAAAATACGGCCACAACTAATGAAATGGCTAGAATCCACTTCGTAATGACCTTCGAGTCGTCATCGGTAGCGTAATCAGGAGTGCGTCGCTCCTTATATAATTTCGACATACTATTCCAACACAGCTTTAATCGTGGAGTCGCTTTTGCTATGGCCGCTTCTCTCTAGAACATCATCCATGACCTTGTTTGCCTCAGATGGAGAGATTGAAGGGTTCTGCGTGCAAGTACGACCAACAATATCACTCATGACGCCGATTTCGGATTTGCGAATGGCATCTTCTACCTTTGCAGTTTGATTGTCGAGAGTTTTGTAGTTGCGCTCAAATTTTTCGAGAATACCGATATTTTCTTCAAGATCGGCAATTTGGTCCGTTACTTGAGCGTAAATTGCGTCGTATTTTTTCTTGTCGGCGCGATAGGCGACACATTCGGCGTCCCAAATCTTGCGCGCAGAACTTTCGATCAAAACACCAGTACCAATATAAGAGATTGCAAGAATGCCAATTTGAATCACGTCGCCAATAACTTGCGTGCTGTAGTTTGGGTCACTCATATTTTTGCAAATAGATGTAATACGTACGACTGCGTAGCCGACGCCAATTAGCGCCCAGCTAATAAATGTACCAAGACTTTCCTTATTAATTGCGTGCTTTGCAAGGTTTTGCCCATTTTGGCGCCCCCATGTGAGCGCAATAAAGTTTGCCGCAGTAGCAATAATAAACGCAGTAAGCATAGCGAATGCGTTAGTCATATTCATGAGCTCAACAAACTTGCCGTAGAGCAAAATCATATCTAGGATTGCAAGCGAAAATGAGATGCCGATAATCACATAAGTGCCAAGAGATATATCTGGATTTTTCTTGATTTTAGTATTCTTTGCCATATTAAATCCTTACTTTAACTCGCTATATTTTTTCTTCATTTTTTCAGTAATGTCTTTGTCGAATTTCTGGTCTTTGCTTAGACTACGGCCAAAAATACGCGTTTGCGACTCATCATAGCGCTCGAAGAGAAGCTTTTGCTCTTCAATTGCCTTCTCGAGGTCCATGATTTGTGCGTGAATATCGGCTTTGCCAGCTTCATAGGCTTTATCTAGCTCATTGCGGTAGCCATTATAGTCGCCAGAAAGTTTCTTGTATGGATAGTTAAACGAGTCAGCAACAGATTGAAGCATGCTTTTTAGTGCAGCTGGCTCGAATTCCCCCTTATATTTGCGCTCGATACTAGCCAGAGTCTTCCCTCTTAGCCTTTGAATACTTAATTCAGATACGGTTTTAAAATGCGTTGGAACATTGTCGTATGTGAAATTTTTGCTCTTGTTCTTAAATATACACATATTTCTCCTAATTAATTACTTCTTCTACTGCATCTGAATACTCTGGTGGAAGATATTCAAATTTGTTAAAACCTAGATGTTTGACGATTTTTGCGCCAATGCTGGTACAGAATTTATCGCAAAGACTGTCGGTAATATTCACAACAATCTGAACTTGATTCTTCCATTGCTTTTTATTCTCGACTCCAGTCGCAACAAGAGTTTTCTTCTCAGCCTCCATCTCATCGAGTTGAAGATTTTGATTGGTAATGTCAGTCTTGATAACATGAATTCTTGATTGTAGAGTGATAATTTCGAGAGAATCTTTGGTCTTTTCTAGTTCGGCTTTTATCTCGGCAAGATTATCTTTGGTTACTTTGAGACACTTTTCGCGGTTGTCGATTTCTTCAGACAACTTAGCAAGACGATTATCAAGATTGGCGGTAATTTTACTATATTGACCATAGATAGAAAGGATAATCTTGTCACGCTTTTTGCCGATTTCTTCAATAAAATCGTGTTTCATGAGGTATTTTGTAGGAACAGCGTACTTTTGGCCTGATTTTACAGGGGTTTGAATGCCGTTTTCTTTACAAAAGATGTTAAACATGGCACCTCTACCAAAGTAGGCCTTGATTGCAGTTCTCATCCTAAATAGGAGTTTAAATTCGATATCCGTGGCTTGAAATGCGTATTCTGACATATTTTTCCTTTATTAATTTAGCGGCTCGATGTGAACCGTACGATTTTGCTTTGCTAGATCTTCACTTCTTCTTCCATCCGGGCATTCATCGACGAAGCCAGTAGGCAAAGCGTAGGTCTCGATACTTTCAACTTTGCCACCCAATTCGGCGACCATGCTTTTGATACGACCGACACGATCTTCTGCAAGGCTAATCCTACGCGGAGTAGTGCATGACGACACCGCCACTGAAGTAACCACCTTGAACCTTTGGCCGCTATTCGTTGCGTCGGCCAGAGATTTTAGAACTTCACGGGCTTTGTCTTCGTTCAAAAATACGGCGCTACTGCCCTGGAAGCCAAGCTCCGAATTCTCATCAAAGATTTGCTTTTTCGCCCAAAAACTATCACGCATAGGTTGATCAGTAGGATCAACATGCTTGTCGGTCTCAACAGACTCGTCTGATGCGTCGAACTCGTCGTCGAGATTAATGACTTCGGCACCCTTGGCTTCTAGAACGGCTCTGTATAGGTCTTTGATTTTCTCTATAGAATCGTTATCGAGCGCGTGCTGTGGCTCTATGGTACTGCCGATACCAGCCCAAATAATATCGTGGCCAATGAGATTCTCGCGATCATCACGTTCGGCAAAAGTAGCCGCGAGATCTTCGGCACTACAATAATCCTCGCCGCATCGACGAGTCAAAATGCCATCTTTTGCAAAGTTTAGCTTGCCGTTGTCTGACAAACCAGAGCCGAGCACGATGACGAGGTTTTTCTCATCTTCGTCCGAGTGGCTAGCGGCGCGCTCGATAGCTTCAAGATAGTCAGCGCCGTCAAGCTTTGGTGCGACATGCGTTGCTTCTTCAATGGTATCAATATACTCATTGATGAGCTTCATTTTTTCTTTACTGTTTTGCTCTTTGTCGTATACTTCTGCAAAATCTGCGCCGTTTTTGTCGAATTTGAACGAAATACGACTGGATCCTTTGGCGGCTGAATAGATTTTGATGTTAGCTTCGGCATCTTTGAGGAGACTGTTTACTAGATAACGACGCGAAAGCTTGGTTAGTTCTGGCTTTGGCGTGTTTGCAGTGTTTCCAGCAATAATAAGAATGTTATCGTAGGCGTACTTTTCGTCAGCTACGCAACCCATTAGATTGGCTTCATAAGTATTGCCGTCAGCTGCACCACATGCGCTTTTGTTATCGCTGATAACGACACCACTAAGAACAAAGCCTAGAATTCCGAGAGCACCAACGATGCCTAGTACACCCCAAACCGTATTAGGGTTTAGGTTAAAATTCCTTCTACTTGAACGCCTGCGCGTTTTTCTCATTATCTTTATTCTCCTCTATTTTTATTTCGGCATATATAAAAACGACACCGCAAAGGTGCCTTAATCCATATTACAAAAAACCGACAGTTTTTGCCGAGCTTTCGCTATTGCGGTGCCGTTTTTAGATCGGCAAACGCAAGCCTATCGGTTTTAAATAATATAGATTAAGACTTTCTCATTATACCACACTCATTCGAAATAGTCAAGTATATAGTGCTTATCTTTATCAAAAATCCCCGCTTTCCACGGGGATTTTTGTTTACTCGAGAATTGCCTTAATCCTGCGGACGCCGGCGCTACTCGATTCTTCTTTTTTAATCTTAAAGTGGCCGAGAACGCCCGTATGCTCGACGTGTGGACCACCACAAACTTCGCGCGAGACAGGAGCGTCTGGGTCGCCAATTGTATAGACGGTGAGTTTCTCTGGATACTTATCCCAGAATTGACCATGAGCCTTCAAGGTATCACGAGCATAAGCTTTGTCATATTCGTCATGAACGACTGGAAGGTCGGCCTCAATCCACTCATTGACCTGTGCCTCGACCTTGGCGATTTCTTCTGGCGTCATTTTGTGGTCGAGATTAAAGTCAAAGCGGACGCGTTCGGCGGTAATATTAGAACCTTGCTGGCCGATGTTAGCATCGATATGTTTTTGCAGAGCCGCAAGGAGTAAGTGGGTTGCGGTATGATACTTGGTCGTTTGCTCGCCATGATCTTCGAGGCCACCCTTAAACATCCCTTTACTGGCGGTTTTACTGCGGTTGCGTTGCTCGGCGAGGGCGGCATCAAACTCGGCGCGCCAATTTTCGGAAAGCTGAATATCTTCACGATAAGCTTCTTCGACCGAAAGCTCGAGTGGGAAGCCGTAAGTATCTTGCAGCATGAAGAGCTCTTTGCCGGTCAGGCCCTGCGCTTTGAGCTTACCAAGCTCTTTGAGGCCACGGCGAATCGTGCGGCGGAAAGCTTGCTCTTCTTTTTGAAGCGTATCGAGCACTTCCTCGCGATGAGTCAAAATACTGCTTGATAGATCTTTGTAGTTTTCGGCAATAATAGGCAAAATGCCAGCCAAGAAATCTTGCTCGATGCCGAGATTGAGCGCCTTCAAAATAGCGCGGCGAATCAGGCGACGGAGTGCATAACCCTGCTGTTTGTTGGAAGGTTTGAGGCCTTGGGCGGCCAAGATATAGGCACCGCGTAAATGATCGGCAATCACGCGCATGTCGGCAGTATTAGACTCGTAGCTTTTACCGGAAAGCTCTTCGAGGCGATCCAAAATCGGCTTCAAGGATGAAATTTGGAAGACGTCATAAGAGTCGAGGCTAGCGGCCGTGATGCGCTCGAGGCCAGCGCCAAAGTCGACATTTTTCTTTTCGAGCTCCGAGAAACTACCATCTTCGTTGCGGCGATATTGCATGAAGACTTGGTTGCCGATTTCCATGAAGCGGGCACCATCAGAGGCTGGATGAGATTTGCCGTATTTTTCGACGTCCTGCTTATCTTCGCCAAAGTCGTAGAAGACCTCAGAATCTGGGCCACACGGGTCGCCGATTGGAGTTTCTTTGATGCCACCGGCGCGAGACCACCAGTTTTCTTTGTCGTCATAGAAGAAAATGCGTTCGTCGCCCTTGATGCCACGCTCGTCACCAACTTTAGCACTGCCAATTTCGGCGATATCTGCTTTAATGCCAGCCTCGGCGAAGACGGTTTGCCAAATCTTGGCCGCTTCGTCGTCGCGCGGAATGCCGTATTCTTCGTTACCAATAAAACAGGTAACATAAAGTTTGCTTGGATCGAGGCCAACTTCCTGAGTTAGAAAAGTAAAGAAGTTGCGGATTTGTTCTTCTTTGAAGTAGTCGCCGAGTGACCAGTTGCCGAGCATCTCGAAAACAGTAGTGTGACGCGGATCGCCGACATCATCAATATCTTGCAAACGAACGCAAGGCTGCGAGTCGGTTAAACGAACACCATCTTTGTGTGGTTGACCGAGGAGATACGGAAGCAGAGGCTGCATGCCAGAACCTGTAAATAACGTAGTCGGATCATTCTCGAGAACGGACGGGGCGGGCTGAATTTCGGCATGCCCGTGTTGTTTCATAAAATCTAGATATTTTTGCCTTACTTCATTTGCGTTCATAGGTGATATTTTACCATATTAAACAATAATTCCGCCACCTAGGCAGATGTCGTCTTGATAGAAGACGACGGATTGACCGGGAGTAAGCGATTTCTGCTCGTCGGCGAAGGTAAGAATGTAAGTTGCTGAGTCAAATTTGGCGTCAACTAGCGGTGCGCGATGGCGAACGCGAGCTCTGAGCGGCTTTGAGTCATCAATGTTGCGTCGCAAAATCACGTCGCGAAGCTTAACTTCGTTAGTCCAGAGCGAAAGCGAATTAAGATTGCGCGAAACATAAACGGTATTTTTGTTCATATCTTTGCACACCACGTAAAACGGTAAGCCAGTCGTAAGGCCAAGGCCGTGGCGCTGGCCAATAGTATAGAAAATCGCGCCATCATGATGACCAAGAAGCTCGTCGGTTTCGAGCTCACGAATCTCGCCTGGTTTTGTTTCGATAAATTCGGCAAGAAAGTCACGCATGTTCGCCTCGCCGACAAAACAAACGCCCATACTCTCAGGCTTATGCGCCACAGCAAGACCAATCTGCTCAGCGAGCGCTTTGACCTCGGGTTTTTGCATATCGCCAACCGGGAAAATTGTGCGTTTAATTACTTCTGGCGCAATACGATAAAGGAAGTAGGTCTGATCCTTATTAGCATCAGCCGCCATTATGAGGTCGCAGCCACGAGTTTTAGCATAATGGCCAGTTGCAATCGCTTCAGCGCCCTGCTCGAAAGCAGTTTCGGCAAAAAGTTTAAACTTGATTTCTTGATTGCACATAATGTCGGGGTTTGGCGTGTTGCCTTTTTGATATTCGGCCAACATATAGTCGACAACTTTTTGTTTGTACTCGGCTTCAAAATCAAAGACGCGAAAATCAATACCAAGTTTTACTGCAACACGCTTGGCGTCAGCAAGATCTTCTGCCCAAGGGCATTTCATGCCGGGAAGATTCTTGCTCCAGTTTTTCATATAAACGCCAATTACTTCGTGACCTTGGCTTTGCAAAAGATAGGCCGAGACGGCCGAATCTACACCACCGGACATACCAAGAAATACTTTCATATTTATATTATACAATATTTTTGTAAAAAATCACGGGCAACTTTGGATTTTTCTTATGCTAAAATTTAGATAGACAATAACACGTGGAGGTGGAATGTTTTACCCAAACCGACAGGTACTGGGCGACCAGTTGGCGGAAAAGGCAATTCAGTTTAAAGATACCGATTCGATTATTTTTTGTCTCAAAAAGAGTTCCCTGCTTTCGTGCATCGAGCTAGCAGCTGATTTACATGCCTATATTTACATTCTGCAATACTCCGAAATTCAAGATCCGTTTGATATTACGAGGAGTCTTGGCGCGATTACGAGCAAAGGTGAGTTTGTGCTAAATCCAGATATTTCTCAGAGTGAGTACGACTACATTAATATGGATTTTCGCAGCGTGATTGAAGAGCGCAAACGTGTGGCTTTTTCGGAGATTAACGGTGAGCGTGACCCAAATCCGAACTTTGATCTGGCGGCTTTTAATGGCCGAAATATCATTTTACACGCAGACGTGCTGAAGACTTCTTTTCAGATTCAAGTGGCGTCAAATATCCTAAAGGCCTATGCGCCAACTATGATCGTGGGCGTGTGTGGCAATATTACTTCGCCGGTGTCAGATAAATTTCAGATGGAAACGAGCGGTGTAACTTATATGGATATCCTGCCAAACACTTTCTTTGACGATGATCACTATTTCGATCAGCAAGATCCATACACGGAGGACGAAAAAATAAGTATGGCAAACAACATAAGTCTTTATTGGAGCTAAAGGAGGAAAAATGAATCCAAATAATAACATTACATTAAACGAATCGGAGCTAAGCGACGCCAGGCAAGTTTTGACGAAGATTTCTGAGGCTTATCGCAAAAAAGTAGTCGGACAAGACGAGCTACGTCTCTCGATGTTAGTTTCCTTAATTGCAGGCGGGCATATTTTGCTTGAGTCGGTGCCGGGCCTCGCAAAAACTTTGGCCGCCAAAACAATTGCCGAAGCGGTAGACGGAAGCTTTTCGCGCATTCAATGCACGCCAGATTTACTTCCAAGCGATATTATTGGGACACAGATTTACAACTACAACAGCGGTAAATTCGAGACTAAGGTTGGGCCAGTACATTCGAACTTCGTGCTACTTGATGAGATTAACCGCAGTAGCGCTAAAACGCAATCAGCAATGCTAGAAGCGATGCAGGAGCGCCAAGTGAGTATTGGCGGCGTGCGCTACGAAATGCCAGATCCGTTCCTCGTAATCGCGACGCAAAACCCCATCGAGCAAGAAGGCACTTATGAGCTACCAGAAGCACAGCTCGATCGCTTCTTGATTAAAGAAATCGTAAACTATCCAAAGCGCGACGAAGAGTTGCAGGTATTAAATTATACTTTGAATGGCCAGACAACAACAGCGATTGATACAACGCAAAAATCTTCGATCGAAGACGTGAAGCGTTTACAGAAATACGTGAAGCGCGTGCGCGTGGATGATTCGATCAAAAGTTATATTCTCGACATTGTTTACGCGACTCGCAGTCCACGCTCGGTGATTGATGCAAATCTCGCCAAATACGTCGAGTATGGCGTGAGCCCACGCGGCGCGATTGCTTTGATGCAGGTTGCGCAGGCTTTGGCTCTGATTAACGGGCGTGCATATGTAACACCAGATGATGTCAAGCGTATGCGTCACGCAGCTTTGCGCCATCGTATTATCTTGAACTTCGAAGCAGCGGCGGATGACGTACATAGCGAAGCGATTATTGATGCGATATTTAGCAAAATTCGCACACCATAATCTTCTATTATAGCACAAACGGAATAAAAAGTCAATAGGATGTCAAGTTATCTAGTTAAAGTTCGCAAAAAAATGTCGATTTACGCACAACGTCGCGTGCGTGGAGTTTTTGCGGGCAACTATGGCTCCGTCTTTAAGGGGCGCAGCATGGACTTTGACGATCTGCGCGAGTATAACTACGGTGACGACGTAAAAGATATTGACTGGAACGCGACCGCTAGATCACGCAATATTATGGTGCGACGCTATATTGCAATTCGTAAGCATAATATTCTAATTGTAGCGGATAATAGCAATGCAATGGCGGCGCTGGCGCCGAGTGGCGAGACAAAAGCTGACGTAGCGGCTTTTTGCGCCGGGACGCTAGCTTATATCGCCCAAAAACATGGCGACCTTGTCGGACTGGTGGCCGGAAACCATGAAAGCACGATGCGCTTCCCTTTGAAAGAAGGCACGGCCTACATCGAGAATTTTCTTGATAAATACTATAAGTCGATTAAAGTCGAGTCGCCGGCAGCCGACATGAATGCTGTATTAACTTACATTTCAAAAGCATTTCGCGAGCGCATGTTCCTGATCGTAATCACAGATTCGGGCTCAGCGCTCAAGATTGATCGCAGCATTATCCGCAAGCTCGGTGCGCGTCACGAACAAATGTTCTGCATCATAGAAGATGCGCCGCTCACAAGCTCATTCTTGCATACCAAAGAGGCGCGCGACATCGAGAAAGACCTGCGCATTCCACGCTTCTTGCGCTCGGATCGCTCGCTAGCAAAAGCAGAGACGAGTTATCGCGAGGCGCAGCGCCAAGTCATCAAACGCACTTTGCGTCATTATGGTATCGTGACAAGTTTTATCGATAGCAACGACCACGCAATTCCGCGAATTATTCAGATGTTGGAGGAACAGAAAAATGCAAGACGTTGATAATATGATTAGTGCCCCATTTTATTACAGCATTTGGTGGTTGATTGCAGGAATAATTTTGATGGCGACATTTGCGGGAATTTTAGATTACATTTTTTACACGACACGCCGCAAGCAAATTAAAACGCTAAGTAACCTGCGTAAACTGGAGCCGCACACGGTCGATATGAATGCGCTGCGAGAAAAATACTTACGCTTGATTGATGAGGTTGATAAGAAATATAATGCCGGCAAGCTCAAATCTTCCGAAGCGCACCAAGAGCTAAGCTTGCTCGTGCGTCTATTCTTCTGCGAAGCGATGGGCTTTCATGCCGAGGTAATGACCTTGAATGATCTGAAACGTACGAATTATACAAAACTTGCAAAGCTAATCGATCAATACTATCCGGACGAATTTGATACGCTGGAAAATGGCGTAGTCCAGCAATCAATTGAACACGCACGTGATATAGTGAGGGACGAATAATGCAGTACGCTTGGTTTTTCTTTGTTTTACTTTTGGCGATTTTATTGATTGTGGGCTGGGCATTACTGCGTTTTAAGCTCGACAAACCGCGCAAAGATAAAACTCTATCATTGCTAGCGCACACTGATTCGATTGCGGCTTTGCCGGAATATAAGCGAGCGGAGAAAAAGTATCGTCGATTGTTGAGACTATCGTTAATACTTTTTGTCGTAACGATTGGAAGCATAACGGCACTAGCGGCGCGCCCAACAAGTGTCTCTGAGGAGGACGAAGATTACGAGACACGCGATATTATGATTTGTGCTGACGTGAGTGGATCAATGCAAGGCGTCGACGAGGAAGTCTTTGCGTACATGCGCAAAGTAGTAGCAGGCCTAAAAGGCCAGCGCATCGGTATCACACTTTTTGATGGCGCACCGATTATGTTTTCACCGCTTACGAACGACTATCTCGCAATCGATGAGACGTTAAAGACGATGAGCGAAAAACTCGACACTTACCAGTCGGCGATTTGGCGTGCGAGTAGCAGTTCATCACAAATTGGCTCGAGCGCGATTGGCTGCATTAACAACTTCGATAAGCTTGAGGCCGAAAATCGTTCGCGAGCTTTGGTTTTGATTACCGATAATCTGTCGGGTGATAAAATTTCACTAACACAAGCCGCCGAATATGGCATGCGATACAATGTTGTTTTTTATAATGTCAACGCATATGACGGAAATGTTGAGACGCTAACTAGCAAACTTAGCGCTGGCAATAGCTCTTCACGCGCCGAGTATGAAATGTATAAAGTCGGCAACGCTACGGGCGGTAATTATTATATTGTTTGCGCAGATAATGATAGCGGAGTTTGCACGCGCGAAGATGATACGGTTAGTAAGATCGTCGACGACATTATGAAGCAGGAAGCAGTACGTACAAAAGGTGCGCCAAGATTAGTGCGTAGTGATGCGCCGCAAATCGTAGCGATTATTGCGCTAGTCGCTTTTAGCGCGCTGATTTTTGTGATTTGGAGAGTAAAACTATGATTTTTAAGCCACTTTTGCCTATCTATGTGATAATTTTCATTGCACTAGCCTTTATTGCTTTTATCGTCTTTATGCTCACAAGCAAGCATCAACGCAATTTACCGATTCGTCGCATTTTAATGATAGTAATCATGTTCGTAATAATGTTACGCCCAATGGTGCGTGGCGGTACGGCAGTGCGTCAAGAAAGTTCAACTAACGTTTTCTTTGCACTCGATCTTACAAATAGTATGACAGTGGCGGACTGTAAGAATAATCAGCGTCGTTTTGAAAAAATGCGCGATGATGTGCAGGAAATCGCAAAGTCTTTCACTGGTGCACGCTTCTCAATAATTGCGATGGATTATGACGCATATGTCGCAATGCCCTTAACTGATGATCTTGATGCGTTATTAAACTATGCGCCAAAATTATCTGTTATTGATACGACTAAAAGCAATGGCTCAGATCTTAGTAAGCTGATAGTTTACACGATGGAACATATTGAGAACTATCGCGAACTTTTCCCAGAACGCAAAAACGTGCTGTTTGTAATGAGCGACGGCGAACGTACCGAAAATACTAAGCCGATAATTACTGGGAATCAACTAAATGCACTTAGCGCGGCAAGAGTGTACGGTTACGGAACTAGTGAGGGTGGCTATGTAAAGCGCGTATATAATGGCGAGGTTAGTAAAAACAGCCTTAATCATATTTCGCGCATAGACGAAGAAAACCTGCAAGACATCGCAAGTAGGCTTAATGGCAGTTATGAGAATTGGACTGACGTGGATTTTGATGCGCAAAAGATGAAAGCTATAAGTTCGACGTTAGAACTGAGCGATAGTAGTACAATAGAAAGCTATCGCGATACTTATTGGCTACTAGCTTTAGTACTCGCCGCGCTGTTATTGTGGGAGCTCAGCGATTGTTTGAATAAAGTATTGGACGAGCGAAAGGTAGTAAAGAAATGATAGATTTAGATCCGAAATTAGTCGACCAAGAGACAGTCCGCAAGCAAAAGCGCAAACGATTGCTTAAAATGGCCATCTTGCCGTGTATCTTGATAGTATTACTTGCGCTAATGACGCTTCGACAAAGCTTCTATAATATGTTTTTTAACCTTGCAATCAAAAATAACGAGCCGGGCTTCGCTAATGCTTTAACGCAGATGCAGTTATTTGCAAACTACGCAGAACCTTACATTGCACATTACAACGAAGGCATAGTAAAACTAAAGAACGGAAATTATAGTGAAGCCGAGCAAAGTTTTAGAACTAGCCTGGAAAACGACCCGCCAGAAGCTGTGCTTTGCGATATTTATAATAATCTCGCAGTTAGCATCGAGCTCAGCGCTGACGAGCTCGTAAAAACCAATACTTACGAATCCGCAATCGAGCTCTATACGCAATCAGAATCAATTCTGTATTCGAGCGGCTGTGCAAGCAAGAATGACAATGAATCAAAACATGAGAAGTCTGAAGAAACTAGCAAGCGCGTCTCCGAGAAACGCTCAGGCGCAATCGCGAAGAAAAATGCATTTACAAATAATAGCGGCTCAGGAAGCAACGATGCGAACCAGGCAATAGATGACGAAGCAATAAAAGATATAAAGAATAAACAATCGGAATATAATGGCGCAGCACCAGGTGTGCGCGGAAGCCTCGTAGAAGATAGCGAATCCGATACGCCTTGGTAAAAATCCCCCCGATACTGGGGGATTTTTATAGTTTACCGAGTCGCTTCATTTCGGCAAGCACAACTTCGCGAATTTGCTGAGCGGCGAGTTTGATATTCTCTTCATCATTTAGCTTGCCCATAGAGACGCGAAGAGAGCCCGCAATATGCTCATCATCAAGACCAATAGCGCGCAGTGTTGGCGATTTGATGCCTTTGCTAGCTGCACAAGCAGCGCCAGTCGAAAGATAGACGCCGCGATCTTCGAGCGCAAAAATGAGACGCTCCGCATCGAGGCCTGGCAAAGAAATCGGCAAGAAACTTGGCAACTGAACTTTGTCATTGCCCAAGAATTCAATATTTGGTAAGTCGGCAAGATCTTTGCGGAGTTGATTTTTGAGGTTTTGCAGGCGCTTGCGCTCGGAGCTAAGATGTTTCTCCGCTTCGGTAATTGCGGCAGCAAAAGCGATTACGGCAGGAACGTTTTCGGTGCCGGAACGAAGCCCCATTTCCTGACCACCACCGACAGTTTGCGGCTTGAGACGCACATTATGCCCAACATAAAGCGCACCGATGCCCTTTGGGCCGTAAACTTTAGCAGCATTTAGGGTCAACAAATCGACGCCAAGGCGATTAATTTTTACTTCGAGTTGGCCAATTCCCTGTGACGCGTCGCAATGGAAGTAGAGTGGCGTCGTCTCGCCATTCATTGCGCGGCGCTGACGCTCTTCAGCAATAATGCGCGCGATATCCGAGATGGGCTGGATTGTGCCAAGTTCGCTAGAAACCAGACAAATTGAAACAAATTGCGTGCGCGGCGATAGTCTGGCACGAAAATCATCAAGATCGACGCGCCCTACAGAATTTACTTTTACTTCATGAGCAAGCTCGGCACGCTTAGCATTTTCGCGAACGGCTGGATGTTCGACAGCGGAGGTAATCACTTCGGCATCGGGGCCAACGAGCGAGAAGGCGAGGTTAATCGACTCGGTAGCGCCCGAAGTCATGACGAGATCTACGCCTTTTGCACCAATCACGTGCGCGATGTCATCTTTGGCTTTTTCGTAAGCGTGGCGAACTTCGACGGCGGGCAAATAGGCGGCCGACGGGTTAAAAAATTGCTCCGAAAAATACAACTGCATAGCATTGAAAGCTTTTTGCGACAGCGGCGTTGCGGCGGCGTGATCAAGATAAATCATAGCTATATTATGCTATAAAATTTGGCGTTTTGCAAATGCTAGCGATCGGCTTCGAGAGCTTTCTTGGAGATCGAAATAGAGACAAGTGGCAAAATTAAGAAGGCCGTAATAAAAGCAAGGATAAGTTCCTGGCGAAAATCAGCAAAACAAACTACAAGCAACAATATGCCGAGCGAAATTACGCGACCGATAGATAGAGCCATTTCACCAAACGCCTCGATTGCCACTCTATCATCGTCGTTCTTGACGTGACGACTAAGAATGTCCTGAATGCGAATAACGCCGACAGTCGAATCGAGAAGGCTAGCAACAATAGCGGTTGTAAAGACATAATAAGCGAAACTTATAATCGGATCACTCGGGGAGCAAAAAGTAATTAGTGGCATCAAAATCACAGCCGGTGTAAAGCTGACTAGCACTAGCTTTTGCTTGCGCGGGCTTTTGGCAAGCTTACGATAAATTAATAATACGATAATCGCAACGATAGATGCGAGTGAGGTAATGAGGCCACGCTGAGTGTTGTCGACGGTTGCGCGGTTGAGGGAGATGGTCGCAACAACAATATAGGCCGCGCTCGCCGTGACAAGACCGCGCAAAAGTTGGAGCCAGAGGAGGCGCTGGAGCGATTCGTGCGCAAAGAGTTGTTTAAGCGAGCTTTTAATGTCGTGTTTTTTGACGGTTTGGCGACGCGGATGAAAGAAAAGCGACAAAATTAGCTGGGCAATCGAAATTATAAGGATAAATATAGCCGCATTTTGATAACCACTAGCATCAATCGTAAAACCAAGAATGATAGGCATGATAATTTTGGCAATTTCTAGCAAAATCTGCCCGGTACTCTTAAAGCTGACGCGATTTTCGTCACTAACTTCCTGAGTGTCAAAAATAATCTTCGGGCGCCAATAAAGCGTAGATTCGAGCGCCGAGAAAATCGCCGTAACATAAATAAAACCCTGCCAGGAGTTGAAAAGGATAATCGTCAAAATTTCGAGAATGGAGAAAACCATGCTACTACGCCAAGCGACAAGCGGATGCTTCTTGAAAAACGGGATCAATAAGACCGAGAGTACGCCCATGATAGCGTAGCGGACAATACAATAGACGACGAAATCTTGAGGCGAGTCGCTGAGTGAGGCTTTCATCATAAAAGCCATCAAAAACACGCTCATAAATGAGCTTTTGCTCTGCAATAAGACATCAACAGCAATCAAGATACGCTCACTGCGGCGCATGTTCTTGAGACTACTTCGCATATGCTTATTTTAGCATAAGCAAAATGTAGTCGGCTATTTATAAAGATTGGCTTTTAGAAGCTCGAGATAGGCTTTGGTAGCAGCGCGAAAGTGAGTTAATTCTTCGCCAGAGATTTTATGGAATTCGCCGTCATTTACTTTCTTAAAGACGCCGTTTTCGCGCACTTCATAACGCATCGTGGTGCCGTTTTCGTACCATATCCAAACATTGCGTTTGAGACAGAAGAATTCACGGTGATAGCCTTCCATAACGTGGCCAAAAACCGTACGTCCAAGCGCAGATTCGGCATTAATAAGTTGGCGTTCAGCCTCTTTGCGGCGGTCTCTTGCTATATCTTGGCGAACGTTACTTAGACTAAACGTAGAATGGCGGCGTCGCGGCATTTCATAACCTCCTCAGAAATCGCACTAAGTTCATCATAAATTAGGCGCGTTTCATCGTTGGCGCCGGACTTGACATAGCGAATAGTGCCCGGCTCGACGGTCGAGATGGCTTTTACGATCTGTTTGTCGGTATATTCTACGGAATCTTTATCTACCGGAAGATGAAAGAATGTATTCTGATCTTCGTCCATGTTTCTGTCCTTTCTTCCAAAATCTGGCATAACTTTAGCTAGATTTTGAATAATTTCTCGGCGTTTTGCGTGGTGATTTTGGCCACTTCGTCGAGAGTAACTTGATAACTTTGTGCGACCCATTCAGCTATATTATAAATATAGCCTGGTCTATTAATTGTACCACGAAATGGCTTTGGTGTCAAGTAGGGAGCATCGGTTTCGAGAATAATGCGATCTAGCGGAGCGTGCGGAAGCTTCGCAAAGGTCGAAAGTCCGTTTACACCGATATAGAGGCCGCGATTCAGTCCCTGCTCTAATCTAACCTCATTATCCGAGAAGGAATGTAGAACAGAGGTAGGGAGATGAAAGTTGTCAAAAATTGGCCAAAAATCATCAAAAGCGTCACGAACATGAAAACTAACTGGCAAATTGTGATTTTGAGCTATTTGAAGCATACTCTCAAGCAAAGCAATCTGAATCTCGCGATTATATGGCGCATAGTGATAATCGAGACCGATTTCGCCAATAGCGACAAGCTTTGAGTCGTCAAAAAGCTGAGAGTTTGCCAACTCAAACTGTTCTACGACACGATGAACTTCTGTTGGCGTAGCGTGACCCTGGTCTGGATATTCGTGCGGATGATAGCCCAAGGTAAAGAAGACCTCAGAATGCTTAGCACAAAAATCTTGCGCTAGAAGCGAGTTCTCTAGCGTCGTGCCGATAGTTATCATCTTGTCGACATGGTTCGCGTGGGCGTGCGCCAAAGTTTCTTCTGGCAAAATGCCATAATCTAAATCATGAATATGGCAGTGAGTATCGATAAGCATCATATCAACCGCGCGGCGGTTCGCCTTCTGGCTCGTCTAGAAGTTTTTTACTCTTAATTTCATAGCGTTTGCCATTAACTGGAGAGACAAAGTAGTCTTCATTGAGGAGGTTTACAAACATGCCAAGATCTTTATCATCCATAATGATAATACGATCTTGCTCATCAGTCATGAGCTCAAGCATCATTTCGTCGGCATATTGCAAGAGCTGGTCTTGTTTCATTTCACCGATTTCGACGCTTTGGAGCTTTTTAACGAGAGGTTTTTTGTCTTCAAGAAGCGCATTTAGAGTAAGGCCTTCCGGAAGGCTAAGATTGTAGGCGTCTTGGATTTCTTTGGCTTTTTGTTCTGAGAGAACTTGTTGTTTGTAGTCGTATTGGAACAGCTTCTCGAATTTGCCCTGGTTGAAGATAACGATCGTGTCGTCGATAATAGCCGTCTCGTTGCCCTCCGGGACTTTGATGGCAATATCGGCAGTAAGGGGCTCAAAACTCTCGCCGTTTAGTTCCCAGCTAAGCTTGCCCTTGAGAGCAGAGCTCGCCGCGAGACCTTTGGCGATATAAAAAGTCTTCTGACCTTCGTCGCCAGGATAAGTAAAGCGCGCAACAATCCCCTTGATGCGTTTAAACTCATACTCGTTGTCGGTAAAATAAGCAATGTCTTTGTACTCGTTCTCAATGAGATGGATAAGCGTTTCAGCACGACCAACGCGCTCAAGTGGAATTTTGTAAATTACTTTGTCCTCGCCATCACTAAGCTCATAATCGCGACATTCAAGACCTTTGTCGGCCTCTTTATTAATAAACTCGATTGCTTCAAGCATGAACATGGCGCGAATCGCGCGGACTAACTCTTCAGAATAGCGCACTTTATATGGTGTGTAATTTTTGTTGAAGAGAAAAAGCTCTACGGATACATTATTTTTGATTTCTTCGACGGCATTTGCCCACTGAAATACGTCAAAATCCGAGTGGCCAGCTGGAGCTTCGGATGTGGTTGGTACTGATTCTTCCATTTGCCTCCTTAATTCACTTATGAGTATACTTATTCTTTGAGTGCAGCGTCAAGCTGTGGATCGATGTCTTTATTGATTTGATCGTAACTACGTTCGACAACTTTATCAGGACTAATACCGTCGTTACTAATGTTTGAACCGTCCGGCGTATACCAGTTAGCAATCGTGACGCGAAGCACGTCACCTGAAGTTAGAGTCTCAAGAGACTGCATACAGCCTTTGCCGTAAGTCTTTTCGCCGAGCACGGTTGCGAGATTATTATCTTTTAGGGCGCCAGTAAGAATCTCGGCCGCCGATGCAGTAGAACCATTAGTCAAGATGATAGTTTTCATACCTTTTAGGATAGCTTTACCAGTTTTGGCAGTATAGGTGCGATTATAGGCGGAATTATTGCTAGATTTCGCCGTTGTAACCGTCATACCATCGAGCCAAAGCGAAGCAGTATAGACTGCGGCGTCGACATAGCCGCCGCCATTGCCACGCAAGTCAAGAACAAGCTTATCGCAACCTTTATCTTTAATTTCCCTAGCGAGATTTTCGGCGAGTTCGCCAGTTTTTTCATCAAAACGCGAAATAGTCATGATAGCAGTCTTGTCACGATATTCGACATAGACGCTCTCGTTATTAATGGTTTCACGAACGAGCGTAAACTCCTTCTCCTCATTGTTGCGAACGACCGTGAGTTTTACCTCAGAGCCAGCCGCACCGCGAAGCTTCTTAGCTACACCTTCAGTATCGAGAGAAGTAACATCTTCGCCGTCGACTTTATAGATAATATCTCCAGCCAGGACACCAGCTTTGCGAGCTGGATTATCTTTGGTCGTGCGTAGAACTTTGACGGAGTTTTCGCGCAGACCAATTTCGACACCAATACCGGCGCCAACGTCACCGTTAAGATCAGAGGTAAAGTCACGATATTCACTTGCGGTCATATAGTAGGTGTACGGGTCATTAACTGCATTCACAAGACCACGCTTAGCCTCTTCGATAACTTTTGATTTATCAACTTTGCCGTCATAGTTATCGACGAGAGTTTCATAAACTTCATTCAGTGAGCTAAAATCAATGCTACTATCCGCCTTACCAGTGAGGGCGCGATTTGCTTGGTTGGATAGAGATTCAAAGTTTATGCCGATTATGAGGCCAATTGCAAGCGTAACGGCGCAAGAGACGATGGTCGTGCTTAGATTTACTTTGCGCTCTTCTCCGCGAGCTGGGCTCGAATAGTAGAGATCACGCGTGGATCCTTTGTCTTGTGTAGTCATAGTATTTATTTTAACACGCATAGGCGCCATATTACAGATAAGCATAAGCAAAAAACGAGCCGCATGGAGCGCGACTCGTTTATTTTCAGCTTGATTTCATCTGTTCCACTCACCGAAATAGATATAAGTATAAGCACCGGCGTTGACTTCCATCTCGGAGTATTGGCCAGGAACGCCATTAATGCGGTAATTATACTGTGAGATGCCAACGCGACTACCGCGAACATATTCTACCCAGACGGCGTGTCCCCATGGACCGCTAAGTGAAATGCCAACAGAGCCAGGCTTTGGCGTAGATCCGTATGGAATGCCGAGGCGCCTAGCATTATTGACCCACTGATTCGCATTGCCCATACCGCCCCAATAAGGCATATTACCATAAGCATGATAGACGCGCCAGGCTGCATAGCTAACGCACTCGCAGATGTACATACCCCAGCGATCAGCGTATTGACGGCCGTTAATCTTAGCAGCTGGACACTGTTCGGAATATGGATAGCCGCCTTTGTTTGGGTTGCCCGGTCTAATGCCACTAGCGCCGAAAAGTTCAGAATATTGAGCGTTTAGGCGATCCTGTTCAGCCTGCAAAGCGTCGCGCTGAGATTTAGTAGCAGCACGCATTTCCTGATATTTCGCTTCACTACTACGAGTTTCAGCAAGAAGAACGGCTTGCTGCTGTTTCTTGGACTCGAGAGCGGCTTTTTGCGTATCGAGGTCAGCCAAGATTTGCTCGGCTTCGGCCTTTTTGACAATAGCTTGTTGTTTAAGTCGTTCATTCTCCTCAATAATAGAGACGACGGTATCCGCCATGCCGTTTAAGCGCATTTCATTATCGAGATAGCTAGCGAAACTTTCGGACGAAGCAATACGTTCAATAGTCGAAACGCCACTATTGTAGTAGTACTGCGCAATAATAACGCTAATGATATCAGAATTCTGATCGATGCGATTTTGGATATTTTCGATTTCAAGCACGATAGCATCATGCTCGGCCTCTTTGAGGTCGATTTGAGCTTGAATGCTGGCTTGCTCAGCCTGGAGCAAAGCAATTTGACTCTCTAAGGTGCTGGCTTGAGTTGAGAGAGCGTTAGCTTGAGCTTCAATGTCTTTGAGCTGGGCGTTGAGAGAGCTTAGCTTTTGCGAGACTTCGTTATTTTGCTTGAGCCATTCCTCTTTGGTGAGAGCAGCGGCTGGCGCCTGAATATTTGACGCCAAAAAGACGATGAAAGCGATTCCTAGATATGCAAGTCGTCGTTCCAGTTTCATAATCCTTATTTATTGTGCAGTTTGATTTTTACTGCAAATCCTTTCTTTTTTATTTTGCTTTGAGATATTTACGAGCAGCAAGCGCAGCAGAAATAATACCGATGAGAATGCCGAGTACTAATAAGCAAGCGAAAGCAATATACCAGTAGTTTAACATAATCTCGAAAGTAGGTTTTATAAAGCTAGTGAAATCAGAGACGTAGGTAAATGCGTAAGTGGCACCATAAATTGCGAGCGTAGCGATAATGGCCGCTACGATACCATAAAGGCTAGCCTCAACAAGGAAAGGTCCAATAATAAAGCTAGTGCCAGCGCCAACTAAACGCATCATGTAGATTTCTTCTTTACGATTAAAAATAGCCATGCGGATAGTATTAAAGACAACTAAAATTGCAATTACCGCAAAAACACCGGCCGCCGCAAAGCCAGCATAGCGAACATTGCGGGTGGCATTAGAAATACTCTCGATAGTCTGACGATCCTTTGAGTCGTAAGTAGGCTTCTGGGTTTCATCGAGCATGTTTGTCATAGAATCGTCATTATCGACGAAGTTCTTTAATTCCTCAGTGTCACCAAGTTCGGCCATGGTAATATTAAGCGTCCATGGCAAGATGACTGGCGCGTCTTCGAGGTTTTTAATGAGGCTTGGATCGGCGACACCTGAGTCTTTGATGATGTCTTGAATAGTTTCGTTAGTAGCTTCATCTGGGCTGACGACAGAAATCTTCGAGACGCTTTCGAGATTCTTGATCTTCTCGGCAATAGCCTCTACTTCATCGCGCGAAGCGGACTGTTTAATATAGACAGAAACGTCGACTTTGGATTCAAAATCGTGAACAAGAGTATCCATCGCCTGAGTTGCAACTACTGTAAAACCGAGAATAATCAAAGTAATAGTCATAATCGCAATTGCGGCAATAGAGAGCCAGGTGTTGCGCACAAAACTCTTGGCGCCGTATTTCATGACGCGATTGGCGCTGCGGATGCGATGGCGCTTTTGCTTAGTGATGCGATTTAGACGATCACGAGAAACTTGAGCAGTTTTCTTCTGTTCGGCTTTTTTAGCTTTAGCGGCAGCTTTGACTTCTTTTTTGATGTTTTTTGCTTCTTTTTTGTCTGACATTTTATTGTATCAACTTCCTTTTTGCCTTTGTAGTGGCGCGCTTGCGGGCGGTATCGGCGTCGACGGTGCGTTTGGCGTACTCGGCAGCATGAACGTCGACGTGAAACCTATTCATATCTTCAGCAATACGTTCGGCTTGCGGAATATTGGTCGCAGTTTTAATAATGTGGGGTTTTGATGTCTCGGTAGTAGCACGGCGAATTTGTTCAACGCTTGGGCGCTCGGATTGAACGCTAGCAAGCGGACGCTTATTAAGTTGAATGCTAGCCGCATCAAGATTGTAATGGCCGCCTTCTTTTTGATCGCCGATGATTTTGCCATGGCTTAGCGTAATAACGCGACGGCGAAGCTGATTGACGATTTTTTCATCATGAGTGGTGACAAGAATAGTAGTACCAAAGTTATTAATTTCTTCGAGCAAATGAACAATACCCCAAGAAGTCTCTGGGTCGAGGTTACCAGTCGGCTCATCGGCGATGAGGATTTTCGGTTGACGTGCCATTGAGCGCGCGATTGCGACGCGTTGACGCTGACCACCGGAGAGCTGGCCTGGAAATTTGTGCCCTTGATCGGCAAGGCCCACTAGCTCAAGCACTTTTGGTACCGTGCGACGGATTTCGGCGTTTGAAACACCGACAATCTCGAGCGCAAAAGCAACGTTTTCGTAGACGGTGCGATTAGGCAAGAGCTTAAAGTCCTGAAAAACTACACCAATGCGACGGCGAAGATGCGGAATATGGCGTTTTTTCATGTATTCATAATCAATGCCACCGACCATCACCTTGCCACTGGTCGGAGTTTCTTCCTTGGTAAGCATCTTGATTAGCGTAGATTTGCCGGCACCAGATTTACCGACCAAAAAGACAAATTCCTTTGGTTGAATATGAAGCGAAATATTATCTAGCGCAGGTTTCTTGTCACCAGGATAGTATTTAACAACATCGTCAAGTAGGATCATATCTTTATATTAACATGAGCGTCTTCAGATGTCCAAATCGACGATAAGATTGCACTTATGCTTTATTTTATTTTTGGTCTATTTTAAGCTTCTTGTAGGCTAAAAATTCTAGACATTTTGGCCAGCAGCTTCATCGAGGTAGCTCGTAATGAAGTTGTCTATTTTGCCGTCTAATACTGCATCGGCATCATTTTCTTCGTATTTTGTGCGCGTATCTTTAACGAGTTTGTATGGATGTAATACGTAATTGCGAATTTGTTGGCCCCATGAGGCCGACTCACCTGCGCGCAGCGAATCAATAGATTCGGCGTTTTGCTCCTGCATCATTTGTTGAAGTTTACCACGCAAGATTTCCATCGCTTTCTCTTTATTTTGGAGTTGAGAGCGTTCGTTTTGAATGGCAACGACAGTATTTGTTGGAATATGCGTAATACGTACAGCAGAGTTAGTCGTATTTACGGACTGACCACCATGGCCTCCAGAGTGATAGACGTCAATGCGAAGATCTTTTGGATTAATCTGAACCTCAGAGTCGTCACGAATGACTGGTAAGACTTCGACCAATGCGAAGGAAGTCTGACGCAAATGATCAGCATTGAATGGGCTTTGACGCACGAGACGATGCGTACCATGCTCAGACTTGAGCTGGCCGTAAATATTATGGCCTGAAATTTCAAGGACAGAAGTTTTAATTCCAGCTTCTTCCCCATCGATACGATCTAGAATTTGTACCTTATAGCCGTGACGCTCCGTCCAGCGCAAGTACATTCGCTCAAGCATACTCGCCCAGTCCATTGCTTCGGTGCCACCAGCGCCAGAAGTAATACGCAAAATTGCATCATTATGGTCGTGCTTACCAGTAAAACGCAAAGCACGGCGTAAGTCCGCAAAAGATTGCTCCATAGCAGTAAGTTGATCAGCAAACTCGTCAACGAGCGATTCGTCGCCGAGTGCCATAAGCTCAGAAATATCGTTTAGTTGAGTTTTGAGTAAAGTCCAAGGATCTAGCTCTTCATGAAGATTGGCTAGTGCGGTAGTTTTTTCGCGTGCGTTATCTGGATTGTTCCAGATTTCTGGTACGGCAACTTCTTTTTCAAGTTCAGAAAGGGTAGCCAGGCGTTGGTCAAGGTTTAGTTTTTCCCAGCTGGCCTGAAAATCGGCCTGCAAAATATCTAGACGCTTACTTAGGTCGAACATGAGTTAATTGTACTACACTTTTATTCTGGAAGCTTGAATATGGGGAGGTTTTTAATGTCGTAGCTGGCGATTTGCGTGCGCCTAAGAGCAGTTAGATAAGCGCCACAGCCAAGGTCTTTACCGATATCTTCGGCGAGCGTGCGGATATAGGTGCCGCTACTAACATGGCAGCGGATTTTCGCGCTCGGGTAGTCGAAGTCCAGAATATCGATAGAATAGATTTGGATTTTGCGAACTGGAATTTCTACTTCTTTGCCAGCGCGGGCTAGTTTATAGGCACGCTGACCATTGATTTTGATGGCGGAGTAGGCAGGTGGAGTTTGTTCAATTTCGCCGACAAATTTCTGGATAGTTTGCTCAAATTGCTCACGAGAAATTAACTCTGCGGAAGTTTGCGTAATCTCGCCCTCAGGATCGCCAGTAGTCGAAGTAGAACCAAGACGAAGCGTAGCTTCGTAAACTTTGTCGAGTTTCATAAATTCGGAGCATCTTTTTGTTGCCTTACCCGCCATTAAAATAAGAAGTCCCGTGGCAAAAGGATCAAGTGTGCCAGTATGCCCAACTTTCACTTTGTGCCCTTCGCGCTCAGAAAGTACACGACGCACGCGTGCGACAGCACCAAAGCTAGTAATTCCGGCCGGTTTATCAACAAAAATAATTTCTTCCATGCGTTTATTATAAATGTTTTATACTAAAAGTATGGAACAAGATCCCGGGAATAAGAAGTTTGAGAATAACAAGTGGGACATGCTTCGCGAGCCGGAATTCAAAGACAGGACGGAAGAAACTCCCGAGAAAAAACGCGAACGCACTGATGCCGAGAAGGCGAGAATCGCCGAAAGAGTTTTATCGGCTGAAGAAACTGCAATTTTAGCGCGGGATTATTTTGAGCGCGCGAAAGCGGAAGCGCCAACAAGAGCAAAAGGATACATTTCAAATATGCTCGATACAGAGACTGCTTTTAGAAAACAAGTTAAACGTGCGCAGGAACGTGGCGAAAGCCATATTAGTCGCAAAGAGTTCGAAATTTGGGAAGATGATTATGAATCAGACTGGAAGCACGCACATGAAGAAATGCGTCGCGGTGATATTGTGACATCTAAGGCTGAGGCTGAAATTGAGTCGGCATTAATGCTAAGTGACGGAGATGCTTTGAATGACACGATTGAAGCGCAAGCGGGACATTTTTACTTTGAACGTAGTAAGGCGCTGGACGATGCGATTCGCGCATCTGACGATCCGAAACGCAACGAAGACTTAGCGAAGCTAGGTAGCTTTTTGAGTAGCGTGCAAGAACACCTAAACTACAAATATATGGATATGCGTGGTAGCGATGCATGGGAATTTGAATCTTACGACCGACAACGCACAAAAGCGCACAACGATCTAATTAGACATCTAAATAGTCTAAATGACCTGGCGCGCAAGTATGGCGTCCGGCCATTTACGATGCGCAATTTCTGGACAAGCGAACAATCGCTTAGATCCGATCCAGAACCCGTCAAGCAGCGTATGCGTCATGATAGACATCAAGTCGAGGCTTATTGTAGAAACGCTTTTACGCGTTTGCACGAAAGCGCGGAACGCCAAGCCGAGCGTCGCTCCTTCTTCTAAAATTCGCCCGCTGCTAGTCTAGCGGTATTGACTTTTTGACGCAAATATGCTATAATGGGATTGATGCATTAATTTTGCTCAAGAATATATCGTCAGGGGGTGATATTATGTTTGACGTAAACGAATGCACGCAAATTGTAGAAAGGATGAATAAGGAAGATTTTCATCAGCAAATCGTGCGTGGGGTGCTGGCTAGCAACGAGTTTTCGCGACTGATGTCGATTGGACTGAGTGCCATCGACGAAGACGACAAAAGACGTATCTGTAGCCAGCTAACAGCTGCAAAAGTTCCGGTAGAGTATTCTCCCGAGGAGGGGTTTGATGAAAATCTGGTCCGCTTGGCGAACTGCATTACGGCTCGCGCCGTCAGTGTACGTTAGGTCATCCAACAAATGTCGCCCCTGTAATTGGGACGACATTTTCTTTATTTGTACTTAGCAAGGAAGCTTTCCATAGATGCTTGATCAACATTGTCAACACGATCATAAATGACGCCGTCTTTGAGATAGATTAACGTTGGCGCATTGTCAGAGCCAAGAGTAAGTTTAGTAGCAACGGCGGTCGGATAATCCTTATCGTTGACGCTAGTAGCATTAAAGCGATAGATATTGATGTCGGATTCGTTCTTGAGATAGTTGGCGAGATTTTTACCATAGCTATCACAGTACGAGCCACAGTCTTTACTAGTAATGTACACGAAACCACTAGCTTTAGTATTATAAACCCAGTCGATGATAGCAGCACCACTAATTACAACCATACCGTCACTGTCACGATGATTATCTTGAATAGAAGTAGATAGCGAATCTTTATAACGGCTCGCGTCGATAAGCTCATAGCGATCAGCAAGCGAGGCAAAAGTAATCGCAAGCGTCAGCGCAATAATAATCGCAGTTAACATACTAAAAAATAGACAAACTGGGAGCGTGCTAGAGTTTTTTGCACAGGCATCGCAAGTTTTATCACATTTTTTATCTGATTTAGTTTTTTTGGTTGTCATTTTCTCACCCTTTAGTACTTATGCTTATTTTAGCACATATTACGATAGTCAACAAAAAGCCACCCCGCAACTGAGGTGGCTGATTTTTAAACTTTATTGATGACTGGAATTACGATAGGCGTGTGGCCAGTAGCATCAAAGAGAATATGCGTAACGTCCTCTTTAATCTCTTCTTTGAGAGCCTTAATATCGGAATCATTGGCGATATTACGATCGGTTTTGGCGCGCAAGTAGTGACGAATCTTGCCGATTAACTCTTCAGAGTTGTCGAGATAGATAAAGGCGCGCGAGACGATGTCTGGCGTCTTAATAAGGCGACCAGTCTTTTTACTAAGCGTCAAGATGACAACAAAGATGCCTTCGCGAGAAATGTGGATACGGTCTTTGACGACGGCTTCGTTGACCTGGCGATCAGCGTCATCGTAAAGCTTATTGCCGACCGAGATACGACCGTTTTTATGAATGGTCTGGTCTGGCATGAGCTCGATAATATCACCGTCATCCGCGACTAGAATATTGTCGCGCGGAATGCCGACAACATTCTCGGCCATTTCAGCATTGTGCTGAAGCATATAGAATTCGCCATGGTATGGAACGTAGTTCTTTGGATGCAAATCGGTAACATATTTGACGTGATCCTCGTAATAGGCATGGCCAGAAAGATGAAGTGGACCAATATTCGTAATATGAGTCTTGCCATTTTGAATTACCTGTGCGCCTTCGCGAAGGAGGCCACCGACGGTAGTAGTGACTTTTGGCTCATTGCCCGGAATTGGATTGGAGCTAAAGACGATGGTGTCGCTAGCTTTGATCTTGATATAGCGATGAGCGCCAGAGACCATGCGATTGAGCACGGCGTTAAGCTCACCCTGAGAACCAGTACAAACAATTGTAACTTTCTCATCTGGAAGTTTAACAATATCTTCCATTTTCATGATGACGTCTTTTGGCACCTTAATAGCACGTGCACGAAGCGCAACTTCGACGTTATTAATCATCGAATAACCGGCAAAAGCGACTTTACGACCACGCTTAGCGGCCTCATGGAGAACAAGCTCGATACGCTTAACCTGAGACGAGAAGCAGGAAATAATTACACGACCAGAGGCGTAGTGGTCCATAACACGACCCATATTTTCACCGACGTCAAATTCGCTGTGCGGGTGTGTACCTGGTGTATCAATATTGGTCGATTCGTTCAAAAGAACTGCAATTCCCTCAGTATTAGCAATATTGACCAAATAATCGTAATCGGCTGGCGTGTCCATCGGATTGGTCTCAAAGCGCCAGTCGCCAGAAAGCACGATGTTGCCGTTTGGCGTACGGAACAAAATCGAAGTGTTACCTGGAATCGAATGCAACATATGAATAAATTCACAAGATAAATGCTGAGTAAGCTGGATTTTCTTGTGGTCAAGTGGATTGACGATCTGGTAATTCATTTCTGGTACATCGCTCAGCTCAGACATCTGACGCTTAATCATGCCAATAGTAAACGGTGTAGCGTAAATTGGAACGAGCGGGCCAAAGAAAGGTAAAAGATGCTTACAGGCGCCAATGTGATCAAGATGGGCGTGTGTAAAGAGAATAGCTTTGACTTTCTCGCGATTGTCTTCGAGATATTTGGAAGCTGGGATCATATAATTGACGCCCGGATAGTCATTGTCAGCAAAAAGCGTACCCATATCGACAAGAACGATTTCGCCCTGATACTCGATGGCGGTCATGTTTTTACCGATACCATTTTCGCCAAGGCCGCCGATTGGAATAATGCGAACAGCGTCTTTGTGTGGACGAGCGGCGCGCAGCTGACTCATAGTCACTTGGTTGCCATGATAGCCGTTGTAGCGCGATTTATTAACTGGAATGCCAATGATGTGTTGAGTTGCCTGAGCATTAACATCTTGACTGAGCATGCGCTGATGATGCACCATCTCGCCTTTGCGCGTAGAAACTAGTAAATTAACGTCGCGGCGTTTTTCGGTAGATTCAGACTTGGCTTTCTTGGTTTTGGCTGCGGTTTTGACGGTTTTAGCAGATTTAACGGCAGTCTTGGTAGTCTTTTTGGCGGTCTTGATCGATTTTTTGCTCTGGACGAGCCTTTCGTCTTTGCCGCCTGGCGCAAAATTGGCGTTAAAATTGCGTTTTTGATTCTCTTCGAATTGTTTTTTGATGTCTGGAAGGCGCTCGGCACGGCTTTTTAATAATCTAGCGCGGCGTTCGGCCTCGGCCTGACTTTTTTCGTTCATTTATTTCCTTTTTGTTAAAAGCTAATATATCCCCACACTTAAGGCGCAAAACTGTCTAAAGAGTAAATATTTGTTGCGCAAATAAGTAAAAAAGTTATTTAGATTATATCAAAAATCCCGAGACTTGTCAAAGCAGGCTTAGTATTGACTTTTTGGGTAAAGTTTGCTATACTGGAAGTATACATAATTTGGCCGGCGCGAAAAGCGACGGCATTTTTAAAGTCTAAAGAAAGGATAAAATGAACTTAGATCTAGAACAGATGATCGCGATGGTTGATATTATTTCCGAAGAAAAAGATCTGCCAAAAGATACCGTACTTGACGTAATTCAACAAGCGATTGCCGCCGCTTGGCGCAAAGACAACGGCGAAAAAGATATGAATGTCCGTTGCGAACTTGATTTGAATTCTGGTGAGGCCGTAGCATATGTAGCCCGCGAAGTGATTGAAGACGGCGTAGCATATAACCCTGCTACCGAGATTCCAGTCTCCGAAGCTGCAGGTTACGAAATTGGCGAAATTTACGAAGAAGCTTTCCCTGTTGGGAGCTTCTCGCGCGTAGCTTCGACTACTGCCAAGCAGGTCGCCGTACAGCGCCTACGCGACGCCGAGCGCGATGTTGTACTCTCGATGTACGAAGACAAGATTGGCACGGTTGTAAATGGTACTGTAACCCGTGTCGATCAACGCTGTGTACGCGTGGATCTTGGTAAAACCACTGGTATTATGCCAAAATCTGAGCAAATCGATGGCGAGTACTACGCAATCGGCTCCCGCATCAAGGTTTTGATTGTTCGCGTTGAACGCAATGAGCGTGGCGCACAGTTGATTTTGAGCCGTGGCTCGGCCGCCTTTATTGAATATCTCTTCCGTCAAGAAGTACCAGAAATTGAGAATGGCACAGTAGAGATTAAGGCGATTGCTCGCGAAGCTGGTCGCCGTACTAAGATTGCCGTGACAGCGCTCGTACCAGGTATCGACCCAGTCGGCACCTTTGTTGGTGGTCGCGGCGTGCGCGTTCAGGCCGTAATGAACGAAATCGGTGATCGCGAGAAGATTGATATTATCAACTGGAGCGATAACACTTCTGAGTTTATTCGCGAAGCTTTGAGCCCAGCCGAAATTCAACGCGTCGAAATCGACGGCAAGAAGGCAACTGTATATGTCGCAAAAGACCAACAGTCGATTGCAATTGGCCGCATCGGTCAAAACGTTCGCCTAGCCTCGGAGCTAACCGGCTTTGAAATCAAGGTTGAAGTCGCCGCTGCGCCTGAGAAGAAGAAAAAGAAGAATGTCGAAGATTCTTTACTTTCGGCGATTGATGACGCTGAGGAAGCTGAAGCTATCGATGCCGCTGATGGCGAGACTGATCTTGGCGAGTAGATAGCCGCTTAAAAATACCCCCTTGCCGGGGGTATTTTTTATTCAGTCGATTTGCTAGCATGTAAATCGGCAAATTTTTGCGCCATAGTAGGATTGCCACGTGTGAGACGTTTGATAGTTAATTCTTCTGCTTTATTATTTGCGAGACGTAAGTTATTCTCGGACGAGAGGAGAGCATCCTTGGTTTTCTGAAGACTATTGATGGTTTTATCGATCTCATCGATGGCAGTTTTGAACTTGCGGCTAGCGAGATCGTAATTGCGCGCAAAACCGACTTTAAACTTCTCCATGTTCTCCTCAAAATGCGTAATGTCGATATTTTGACTGCGCACAACAGCCAGCTCTTGCTTGTATTGAAGCGAGCTCAGTGCGGCATTGCGCAAAAGTGTGATGATTGGGATGAAAAATTGCGGACGAATGACGTACATTTTTTCGTAGCGGTACGAAACATCAACGATACCGGTATTATAGAGCTCACTGTCGCTCTCGAGGAGAGAAACTAGAATAGCATATTCACAGTTTTTCTCGCGACGATCTTTGTCGAGCTCTTTAAAGAAATCTTCGTTCTTGTGTTTCGTGGCGGTCGTTTCGTTCTCATTTTTCATCTCAAACATAATCGAGACAATCTCGTTGCCAGCCTCGTCGAGCTCACGAAAAATATAATCACCTTTGCTGCCAGTCCTAGCGTCATTATCCTTCTCGAAGTAGGCGTGCGGAAAAGCGGCAGTGCGAATACGATTAAATTCGGTCTGACAGTGCTGTTCGAGAGTCTCACCTACCATTTTGGTGCTCAGCTTTGATTTGAGATCTTTGAGGCGTTCATTCTCTTCTTCTTTTAGCTTGAGGGCGCTTTCGTATTTGGTAATGAGGGCAGCTTCGCTGAGCTTGGCGCGAGAGTTGGCAGTTTCGAGATTGAGCTTAGCTTCGTTTTGGGCGGCGACTAGGCTGTTTTTGAGCGAATCGCGCTCGCGTTCAATCGGCGCAGTGGCGCGCGCTACGGCGAGCTCTCGCTCGGCCTTGCTTTGCGCAAGTTTAGCCTCGAACTCTGTCTTGTTTTGCGCGAGTTTCGCTTTTAGTTCGGTGCTAGCCTGCTCGAATTTAGCTTTGAGCTCAGCAATTTCGGCCTGATGGCTTTGTTTTTCGCTGCGCAAAGATTGCTCAAGGCGTTTTTCGAGTTCGGCTTCAAATTCGTGATTCCGAACTTGATTTAAGATATCGGCATAACTAGTATCGTCAACTTTAAAAGTAGTACCACATTTTGGGCATTTTAGTTCGGCCATTAGTTTTCCTCCTGATTGATGTTTTCTTCGCCGTCCGACGGCCTTTCGTCAGCTTGGTCGTCAGACGATTCTTCGATGTTTTCTTCGGGGCTTTCTTTGATTGGCATCGCGCCACCGTAGAGAATCTTCTCGAGCAGCGAATAGGATTGGCAGTTCTCGAACTCTTCTTCGGTTTCGACGAATTGGCAACCCGAAACATCGACCGCAATCAGAATAAATAGCGCGAGGACGAGTAGAAAAATGCCGGCAATTCCCCAAATGGTTTTGCGAGTGTTTTTGCGATAGCTCTCATAAAGATCTTCTTCGGTAAGCTCTGGAGCTTTTGGCGGCTCGAGGGTGGCTTTTTGATGGTTTTTAGTATTTTTCTTAGAATAATTGCGTTTGCGGTGATGCTTTGCCATATATCTCATTATAACAGCTTAGAGCTATTGACATTTTAAGCCGTTTGTGCTATAATGAGTAATGTAGGATATTTTTCTTAGAAAGGGAGGGATTTTATGAAAAAATTCCTAAGCGAGCTTAATAAACCCGTACTCGAAGAGTGGCGCACGAAAATTATGATTGCGTTTTTCATCGCATTGTTCTGCTGGTTAGGCGGAGCGGTGCTTGGACTACTACTTCCAGGGTCGTGGTTCATTAAGTTTATTTCCGGGGCCGGAAAGACTGTGTTCTGGATTGGACTCATCACGTATATCCTATCAGGAATCGTCTGTTTATTTATCCCATCCAAGAGAGAAGATAAAAAACTTAGACCTCCTAGCGACGAGGAAATCCGCGAAATGGAGGAGTCGTATCCTGATCGCAATCTTCGAGGCTAACCCAAGAGAGTGTGCATTTTTAGCACGATCACATCCCAGCACACTCTTTTATCCCTAAGGGGTCGCTATATGCGGCCCTTTTTTCTTGCAATTCTGCGTTCAATAAGTTTATATACTTCAACTGCAAGGAGCGCAATTAAGGCGACACCAAAGAGCAAAAGCATTTCGAGCGGTGGTACAGAGGTCGTTTTTAGAAGACCAGAGAGGAAGCTAACCTCAGATACGATAATCTGCAGACAAATTACAGCCGCAACGCCAATTACGATCATCGGGTTATTCTTGAACGGAATTTTAAAGACAGACTGATGCTCGCTACGACAACTGAAAGCATGGACGTTTTGCATGAAAGTCATAAGACATAGCACGATGCCCTGTGCAGTCGGCGTGTCGAGGCCAGCGACATTGATGAGATAGCGCCAAACAGCATAAACTAAGATACCAATCACAGCGCCAGAATAGATAATCTTACGAATAAGAGTTTTATCAAAAATCGACTCTTCAGGACTGCGTGGTGGCTCTTTGAGAATGTCGCGTTCGGCCGATTCAAAACTTAATGCGAAATCTTGAATGCCGTCTGTGACGACATTAAGCCACAGGAGCTGCACGGCAAGGAGTGGAGCATCCATATTTGTGGCAATCGAAAGGAAGAAGAAGATCGCCTCGGCAAGGCCGCAAGAAATTAGGAAGAAAATGATTTTGCGAATATTTGCATAAGCAACGCGTCCTTCTTTAATACCGAGCACGATGGAGCGAAAATTGTCGTCCGCGATAATCATATCGGCGGTCTCGCGCGCGATGTCTGTACCGCTACCCATAGCGACACCAATATTGGCTGCTTTGAGGGCCGGCGCGTCGTTAACTCCATCGCCGGTTACAGCGACAAACTCGCCTTGGCGCTTGAGTGATTCGATGATTTCGAGTTTTTGCAGTGGCGTAACGCGCGCAAAAACAGTTTTTTCGGCGATAAAAGCGTCAAAATGCTTTTTGCCGCGTTTTGAAGCCTCGGCAACATCATCGCCACTCGCAATCGCGCTAGCGTCTTTGGCGAGGCCAAGATCCTTAGCAATAGAAAGCGCCGTGAGTGGATGATCGCCAGTCACCATTAAGACCCTAATTCCAGCCTCGTGACATTGGCGAATAGACGAGACGGCTTCTTTGCGGATTGGATCAATAAAGCCCACAAGACCAGTAAAAGTAAGGTTTTTGATATCTTTTGGCGTAAAATCGGAGCGTTTTTTGCCGTCAAGCTTGCCATTTGCGAGCGCAATTACGCGATAACCGTTTTTAGCTAGCGATTCGTTTTGCTCGCCTAGGTGTTTTTTATTAATTTTAGTACAAGCAGCACATACTACTTCGAAAGACCCCTTTATCGTGCAGTAGACTTCATCATTTTGCTCGTAAAAGACGGCAGAATACTTGTTCTCAGACTCATAAGGAATAGTTTCAAGAATCTTAATATGACTTGTTTTGATATGAAGTTTTTCGCCGAGCACCAAGAAAGCGAGATCGATCGAGTCGCCCGTCATCTCGTTTTTATTAATGCTCGCCTCGTTGTTAAGTACGCCATAAAGCGCGATTTCCTTGGCGCGCTCAAGATTGCCACCGTTTGAACTAGTTACGCTACCTTTTAATTCATAGCCGGTGCCATCTATATCGTAATCGGCGCCATCGGGCAGAATAATTTTTTTAGCTGTCTGCTCATTGACTGTGAGCGTGCCAGTTTTATCCGAAGCGATTACCGTACAGCTACCGAGCGATTCAGCAGACTTTAGCTTTCGCACAATAACATGCTTCTTAGCCATTTTGTTTGACGCAATCGTGAGCGCCATTGTGAGCGCAAGCGGTAAACCTTCCGGAAGCGCCGAGACTGCAAAGGCAATCACCGTAAGTAAAAGCGTATCTGGTTCACTACCACGCAAAACAAGCAAGACTGTAATGGCAAGTGCTACAATTAAAACCATAATCGAGATTTGACGCGAGAATTTTTCAATGCGAATAGTAAGCGGCGATTTCTCTTCTTCGGTAGTAGCGAGGCTGTCGGCAATTTTACCGAGCTCAGTATCGAGCCCAATGCCAACCACGACTGCCTCAGCGCGACCAGATACAACAGCAGTGCCCGAAAAAGCCATATTAATTTGTGCGGAAATAGCGGCGTTCTTCGTGTCGATTTCACCATCGGTTTTCTCAATCTGAACCGATTCGCCGGTCAGAATCGATTCGTCAACCATGAAATTATGGACTTTTACGAGGCGCATGTCGGCCGAGATTTTATCGCCAGATTCAAGTAAGACATAGTCGCCAATCGTAAGCTGGTCGGCCGGAACAGAAATCTTCTCGCCATTGCGAATGACATTAACATCTACTTCTACAAGTTTATCGAGCGCATCAGCGGTTTTATTGGCGCGATTCTCCTGATAAGCGCCCATAATCGCATCTACTAGTACGATTACGGCAATCACGATCGCATCAACGATTTCGCCAACAGATATAGAAATTGCAATAGCAATTACAAGCAGGAGAACGATTGGATCTTTAAATTCGCGAAAGAAAATCTTAACTATACTGTCCTTTTTCTTTTTCGGCAAGATGTTTGGGCCGTATTTTAAATGACGCTTCTTGACCTCGGCGTCAGTAAGACCACGATCACTCGTCTTCAGTTCATCAAAAATATCTGAAATCTTACAGTTGTAGTACATGAGTATATTTTAGCATAAGCAAGCAGGTATAATGCAGCCAGGTCTCATAGAGCCTGGCTGTTATACGAAAGGCAGTCGCGTTGCGACTATGGAAGCTATCACTTCCTCACCTGAATCGCGTGGCTTTTGGCCTGCTCCAAATTTCATTTGGGCAGACAAAAGGCCACCCGTTCGTGGATGGCTAGTATGGTCGTATAATGCAGCCAGGTCTCATAGAGCCTGGCTGTTATACGAAAGGCAGTCGCGGTGCGACTATGGAAGCTATCGCTTCCTCACCTGAATCGCGTGGCTTACTAGGCTTGACTTCTGTGTTCGGAATGAGAACAGGTATTTCCCTAGCGGTATGGACACCGAGGTAAGATTCAAAGTTGCCCACGCAAAAAACGGTGTGGGTAAGGTGTTCTTTTGAATCTCGCCTCGATGTAAGATGTTATCGAAATGGAATTTTAATTGACTCTAGTACTTTTTAAGTACCAGTTACTAGCTTAGTCTACTCTACTTATCGTCGTCATGCAAGCATAAAGACAATAAGTAGAACATAAAAAGGCAATGCCTCTATTAGTACGCTTCGGCTCCATATGTTACCATACTTCCACCTTGCGCCTATCAACCAGATCATCTCTCTGGGAGGTCATAGGGAATTCTAATCTTGGAGTCAGTTTCGCGCTTAATATGCTTTCAGCGCTTATCTATACCGAACATAGCTACTCGGCAATGCAGCAGGTGGCCACAACCGATACACTAGCGGTTCGTTCACCCCGGTCCTCTCGTACTAAGGGCAAATCTCCTCAAAATTCCTAACGATCATGCCGGATATAAACCGAACTGTCTCACGACGTTCTGAACCCAGCTCGCGTACCACTTTAACCGGCGAACAGCCGGACCCTTGGAAGGTGCTCCCCCTCCAGGATGTGATGAGCCGACATCGAGGTGCCAAACCGCGCCGTCTATGTGAACTATTGGGCGCGATCAGCCTGTTATCCCCAGGGTAACTTTTATCCGTGTGCGCTGTCTTTCCCACGTAAATTGATCCGAAGATCTATACAGCGGGTCATTTGCTCCCACTTTCGTGTCTGCTTGGGTTGTAGCCCTCGCAGTCAAGCTGGCTTTTGCGCATACACTATCGTCACGATTTCCATCCGTGACTAGCCAACCTTTGAACGCCTCCGGTACTCTTTAGGAGGCAACCGCCCCAGTTAAACTACCCGCCATGCACGGTCCAGTAACCAGATTATGGTCACTGTAGAGATTACTAAAATACTCAGGGTGGTATTTCACATTGCGACTCCGCAAATACTAGCGTATCTGTTTCAAAGTCTGCCACCTATTCTACACAAAATATCCCAATAATCAATGCAAAGTTGTAGTAAAGCTCCATGGGGTCTTCTCGTCCTGGCATGATCAGACGGCATCTTTACCGCCAATGCACGTTCACCGAGGCCTTCGCCGAGACAGTGCCCACATGATTACTCCATTCGTGCGGGTCTGAACTTACCAGACAAGGAATTTCGCTACCTTAGGACGATCATAGTTATCGCCGCCGTTCATCGGGGCTTCAGTTCGAACCGTGAAGTTCTCCCCTTAACCTTCCGACACTGGGCAGGAGTCAGCCCCTATACATCCGCTTTCGCGTTAGCAGAGACCTGTGTTTTTGGTAAACAGTTCCGTGGGCTCTTTAGCTGCGGCCCGCCTATTAAAACAATAATTGGGCGCTAAGTTAAAGAACAGATTAGTGTTCTGTCTCAACAAAGAAATTCGATTTTACATAAGATACACAAAGTAATCTTAACGAATTCTCGCTGAGATAACTTAGCAATTGTTGCCTTAATAGGCGGGCAGTCCTTATTCCGAAGTTACGGACGCTTTTTTGCCGAGTTCCTTAGCGAAGGTTCTCTCGTAGGTCTTAGTCTACTCGACTCGAGCACCGGTGTTGGTTTGCGGTACGGTTTGCAGCACCATGAGTCAGCCAGCTTTTCTAGCCAGAGCCTGCCCAGGAATCGTCATCCCGAAGGATAACTTTCACTCATCTCAAATTCCTTTGAGACTTGGACGGATATATACCATGAATCCGCTCCTAGATGTTCTCCGTGAACTGTTGACAAATACTACAAGTACAGGAATATTAACCTGTTGTCCATCGCCTACGCTAATACGCCTCGGCTTAGGACCGACTAACCCAGGGACAATTACTGTGGCCCTGGAAACCTTGCTCTTACGACCGACATGATTCTCACATGTCTTAAGGTTACTGATTCCAGCATTCTCACTTGATAACGCTCCACCAGACCTTCCGATCTGACTTCACCGCGATATCAACGCTCCTCTACCACTGCTACTATGACGAATCATAATAACAATCCATGTCTTCGGTTTATAACTTGAGCCCCGTTACATTTTCCACGCAAAATCTCTTGACTAGTGAGCTGTTACGCACTCTTTAAATGAATGGCTGCTTCTAAGCCAACATCCTAGCTGTTTAAGAAATCTCACCTTGTTTCCCACTTAGTTATAATTAGGGACCTTAGACGATGGTCTGGACTGTTTTCCTTTTGAGCGACGAGCTTAGCCCCGCCGTTCTGACTGCCATGATTACACTTTCGGTATTCGTAGTTTGATAAGGGTGGGTACGATTGCTCGCCCCAAGCCTTTTCAGAGCTCTACCCCCAAAAGCTACTACATGACGCTAGCCCTAAAGCTATTTCGAGGAGAACCAGCTATCTCCGAGTTCGATTGGCATTTCACCGCTAACCACAAGTCATCCGAGCACTTTACTGCGTACCCCGGTTCGGTCCTCCACTACCTGTTACGGCAGCTTCAACCTGCTCATGGTTAGGTCACCCGGTTTCGGGTCTAATCCTGCCGACTAGACGGGCTATTCACCCTCGCTTTCACTGTGGCTCCATCATCTGACTTAGCCTCGCCGACAAAATTAACTCGCTGGATCGTTCTACAAAAAGCACGCCGTCACAGACCGAAGTCTGCTCCGACACCTTGTAGGCACTGAGTTTCAGGATCTATTTCACTCCCCTCCCGGGGTTCTTTTCACCTTTCCATCACTGTACTAGTTCGCTATCGATCATTTACAATATTTAGTCTTGGCAGGTGGTCCTGCCGGATTCAAACAGGGTTTCTCGTGCCCCGTCCTACTTGTGAAAACACATATAAGTTCAATAGTTGTTTTCGCATACTGGGCTTTCACCATCTTTGGCGCGCCATTCAAACGCTTCCGCTAACAACTACGATACTTATCCACTCAGTTTACGCTGTTGGTTTTTATGCCGAACGGTCAAATGAATTAACTGCTCAGCATAAAAATTGTGTAAACACGCAACACCCTTAATAACTCTGGGCGTAAACCCGTAAGGTTATCTTAAGGTTTGGACTGTTCCAATTTCGCTCGCCACTACTTTCGGAATCATTGGTTATTTTCTTTTCCTCAACCTACTAAGATGATTCAGTTCGGCTGGTTCCCGTCTCATTACCCTATGTGTTCAGGTAACGGCAATACGACATGACTCGTATTAGGTTTCCCCATTCGGCTATCTCCGGATCAAAACTTGTTCTCAGTTCCCCGAAGCTTATCGCAGAGTTCTACGGCCTTCATCGGTTGTAAATGTCAAGGCATCCACTATCAGTGCCCTTATGTACCTTTTTATGCATTGACTAAACTAGTAATTGATACTCAATCGTATAATTACTTGCCGTCAATTAAATTTCCTATGTTGTCATCAAATTGTTAAAAGATAAATGAAGCCAAGGAAAGTATAAGTTGTTTGACTTTTCCTCGCATTTATCAAACTCTTTTCAGTGGTTTACGGCGTAAACTTGAATTGAACTGTTCCTATATTACCGAATTTTGAACGGCTTTGCAAGGGTTTTTTTGGACTTTTTTAAAAAAATGTCGACTTTTTTCGTTTTTTAGGGGTTTTGTGGCATTTTTAGGCCGTTTTTAAAGCGTAAGAGCTAAAAAATGCGACCTTTCTCGGCCGAAAGATCGCATATATATTATATATACTGCTCGCCCAGATATTTATATATAGCTGGCGTATCGCATTCTATTAAGCGCATGCGAGCTGCAATGTCAGAATATCCGACCTTGATTTCGCGAGCGACGATAGGGTTATCGAGATATTTGTCGAAGAATTCGTGATATTTATCAGCATCAGACTTATGCTTGATTAACATAGCCGAATAGCGTGGGTAGGCGCCGATAGATTTTTCGCCCTCTTCCCTAAGTAGCCACTCCCAGTTTTCGTACATCCAATCGAGTGATTCGGAAGTAAGACGATAGTTACGAAGGAGGCGCACAAAGAAAGATAAGCGATCTTGTGGGCGAATAACGCCATCTCTGAGCTCGCTAAGGTAACTAAGCAAAATATCATGATCCATGACAGATAACATTGCGTCGGCGAGATCGCCTTTTAGCTCTGGATCGACGGACTGTTTATATATATTAAAGTAGTCAAGCGAGAGATTCGGATTGCGGCGTACGAGTGCAGCGCCGACAGTCCAGCGAAAATCCGGATTAATAGTATTAAATTCCTGGCTAGCGTATTTTTCTTCGATAGCGTCTAGGTATCGTTCGTCATTTGCATAAAGCATAAGCGCCATAATGGTCGGACGGAGTTTAGTATCGTTCAATGTGTCATCTGGACGTGCTTCGATGCCGAGACGATTATATTGCTCAGCAACTAACTCTTTGATAAAATCGCGGAATTGCTGTTTCTCTTTACTCTTTGGCTCGAAGAAAATCTTGAGATCGCCGATGATACCAGAGATGGTTTCCCAAATGCAAGCATCCGCCTCATGCTTAAAGGCCATGACGAGCGGCAATAAGGATACACTCTCGACCGCATCGGTCTTGGCAAGTAAGCGTCGATCGATGAGTAGGCGCAACTTTTGCTCTTTATCTAATTCGTCGATGTGCGCAAGTTTCTCCAAGAGCTCAGTGTCGCTAAGCTTTATTAGATAATGTCCCGATAAATCATCGAGCAGATGCGGGATTGGATATTGATATTCAGGTTCATCGCCTTTTTCGAGTAAGAAACGATACTGATTGCCGTTGGTTTCAATAACCGGATAGCCAGGCTGAGTGAGCCACGGCGTCATAAAGGTCTTAACGTTAAAACCTGCATATGGAGTTAGTGCCGTCCAGAGGTCGTCAGCAGAAGTATTAGCGTACTTGTGCTGGCTAAAGTAGTCCGAAATACCTTTAAAGAAGTTTTCTTCGCCCATGGCGCGCATCAGCATAACAATCATGCGACCGCCTTTTGCGTAAACAATAGCACCATCAAAAAGCGTATCGATTTCCTCAACCGAAGCCACATCTACGCGCACAGGCTGAACGCCAGGCAAGCAATCGCGGCGAAGCGCTAGTTGAACCGTACCAGTATAAAAGTCATCCCAGGCATCATATTCTGGGCGGACTTTAGCCGTCGCGTACAACTCCATCGTATTTGCAAAAGATTCATTAAGCCAAAGGTCGTCCCACCACTTCATCGTGACGAGATCGCCAAACCACATATGCGAAATTTCGTGAGCAATAACAGTAGAAATGTAAATCTTCTGCTCGGTCGAAGATTTTTCATTTGCGAGCATTGCAACTTCACGAAAAGTCATCAGTCCCCAGTTTTCCATTGCACCGGCATCAAAGTCTGGAATAGCAACAAGGTCAAGCTTTGGCAGAGGATATGGAACTTTGAAAAGATCATCATAGTAGTCAAGAACATCGGCTGCAAAATCACCGCCAATTTTAAGATCGCTTACGTTTTGAGCTGGCGTTGCGTAGGCTGTAATTTTGACGCCATGTCGAGATTTGGTTTCGTATGAGACTAATTCGCTTGCAATAAAAGCGACTAAATAGCTCGACATTGGTGGCGTCTGCATAAAACGCACGCGTTTAGACTCGCCGACAATTTGCTCATCTTCAACTGGCATATTCGAAAGAATTATATCCTTCGCGTCGTCGGAGGTAATAATAACAGTGAACCTTGCCTTAGCTTCTGGCTCATCGACGCAAGGAAAAGCCTCGCGCGCATAATGCGATTCAAACTGCGTAGTTAGCATGCGTTTTTCTTCGCCGGCAACTTTATAGGTCGAAAGATATGCACCCTGCATGTCGGCTTGGACTTCGGCACTATGCGTAATTTCGATTTCGTGATTACCTCGCTCAGTATTAATTTCAATTTCGCCGTGCTCGAATTTAAAATCAACATCGTTGCCATCTAGCTTGATACTAATAATTTTCATATCGACGGCATGTAGTTTGATTGGAGATTGCCTAACTTCGCCCCGAATTGTAGTCGTACCAGAAAGTTTAGTTTTGTCGTAATTGATATGTAAGTCAAGCGTATATTCACTCGGGCTAAAGTAGTTATAAAATTTCTCCATATCTATATCTTACTATAATTGGACATTAACTGCTGGTGGCTATATAATAAACATAAGTTTTAAGATGAAAAGCCCAGACAAAAATCAATTCGAACAGAATGCACATGCGTTCAACAAAAAACTAGCGATTTTTGTGGGGGCAGACATTTTGCTTCTTGTCATTGCGACCATCGCATTTGTTGTAGTTTTAACTAAAAGTTCGGACTTAAGTTCGCAGGCGCAAGATGTAATTAGCGCACAAGAAGACGAGAAGAAGCCAAATTCGAATACGACTATCGAGCAAGACAATCAGGGACTCGATATAATTCAAAAAGATGATGACGAAAGCGGCATTACCGACCAAGATCCACCAAAAACTCCCGCCACCGAGAAACCAAACGTCGACACGCCAGTAATTTCGACACCAAAGCCCGTAACAAAACCTGAGACAAAGCCAGGAACAACTCCTAGTCAAACTCCAACTACGCCAACCAAACCCACGACCACGCCAAGCGAGCCAGAAGTCGTTACGCCACCAGCCGACGTAAATAATGATTTTCGCAAAAGCTTAGAAAGTAAATATGGCATAAAAATTGCATATGGTAACGAGCTAGCAGGCTATAAGCCAAAGAATAAATCAACAACGCCACTTACTGACGTTGTACAGATTCGCACGCAGCTAAACACATTGGATTCGGCGCTAGCTAAATATCCGGCTGGATTTTTCGCCGAGCCAACTGAAACAAAATTGACTTTTTACTTTGTTAAATCAGTCGAAGATAATGCTTTTGCTGGTCTAACTGACCATGAATTTGGCGATGACGTAAAAATCACACTGGCCGTGAATTCTGGTTTTAGCGCATATACGATTCATCATGAGATTATGCATTGGATAGATTTCATCATGTCAGTAAAAGCCTATCCGACTGATATTTATGCGTCTTATCAACTACTAAATCCCTCAGATTTTACTTATGGTCAAATAAATAGCAGTCTATCATATTATAAGAATGCGCCGATTCCGTACTTTATGACAGATTATGCGCAAACTAATGTGCTAGAAGACAGAGCCGAGACTTTTAGTATGATGATAGGTCGCTCTTATGCACTGCACGGAATGTTTGATCAAGGTTCAGTCTTGCGTGAGAAAGCAAAAATCATCAGTACACAAATCAGCCAATACTTCAAGACGGCGCCGGCGGGCGGGAATTACACCTGGAATCAGTTTATTAAATAAAAAAACAACCGACTGCTCTGCCGGTTGTTTCTAGAATTACTCTGCGTCGAGAATTGCGAGCGCACGATTGATCATTTGATCAGTCTCGTCGGTCTGAACGATGTAGATAGGCTTGCTATCTTCGGCCGACACGACTGCGTGATTGCCAGTGAACTCTGGATTCTCATTCTTAGTATCGTCGAGGCGGAAGCCGAGATAGCCGAGTTTCTGCGAGACGAAGCGGCGGATTTCATCTGAGCGTTCACCAATAGTACCCGCGAAGACCAAGGCATCAATACCGCCAAGCGAAGCCGTCATCTGACCAATAGCGCTCTGGATGCGATAAACAAAGATGGAGTGCGCCATCGTAGCGCGCATATCGCCTTCATCGCGTTTTTGAATAATTTCGCGCATATCGTCAGTGGCGCCAGAAAGACCCAAGAGGCCACATTTTTTATTGAGATAGAAGAGGAATTCTTCGTCAGTCTTGATACCGAGTGCGTTTTTGAGTGAAAGCGCAGCGGCGATATCCATGCTACCACAACGAGTCGACATCGTAAGACCCTCAAGTGGCGTATAGCCCATCGTGTTATCCATAGCATTACCGTTAAGAATTGCGGCAGCCGAAGCGCCAGAGCCAAGGTGAAGTACGACGAGTTTTTCCGGCAAGATGCCTTGCTCTTTCATGTAGCGCGAGATATAAGCATAAGAGAGACCGTGGAAGCCGTAGCGCTTGATCTCATATTTGTCGGCAAGATCCATATCAATGGAATAATATTTCATCGTATCTGGTTTGCTCCAGTGGAAGGCACTATCAGAAACGGAAACAATCTTGATGTCAGCAAAAGCCTCGCGCAAGCTCTTGATTTCATTAGCAGTATTTGGCACGTGAACAGGATTGCGTTTTTCGGCAATCGCGAGCATTTTCATATATTCAGCATCAACGATGCGATCTTCGACGAAGTAATCGCCAGGTGCAACAACACGTACAACAATACCGACGAGCTTGTTTTTGTCAGTAATATATTGCTCGTCACGAAGAATAGACGCAACGTGCGAAACACACTCGTTCAAATCTTTAAGACCATCGGTCTTGATTTTCTTTTTGTTACCCTCGTTATCTTTGAGAGTACAGACAACTTTTTTGCCCTCAAGCTCGAAGTGGAGCTGAGCGAGCAATTGTTGACCGTCGTAGAGGGCATATTTGCGAGAAGCACTGCCCGGATTGGTAATCAGAATTAGTTTGCTCATAAGTGAATTATAGCATTTTATCTTGAGTGCGACCAATATCAGAATACCGGGAGTAACTCCCGGTATTTTTATTTTGCATCTACGCCATAGAGAGCGGCGTAATGTGCATCGCCGACGATGCGATCCTTGAATTGCTGCGTGGCATCATAGTGGCCAGTGCGTTCAAGAATATTAATTGCAATATCATAACGCGAGCAAGAGTTGCGACAAAGTTCGTCAAGTGGCGAAGTAGTCGAGCCCTGATCCTCGTAGCCATGAATATCGACACGCGAGACGCTAGTATAATGCGAGAAAATAGCGCGAATCGTCTCGGAATAGCCATGGAAGTTTACAATAATAGGCTTATTATCAGTGAAATAATCATTAAAGTCGTGATGCTTAAGTTTATTCTCGGTAGTGCCAATAGCTCCATAGGATAGCGCCGCAATACCGACGTAGCGAATGCGAAGTTCTGGAATGACTTGCTTAGCAAGCTTAATTCCTTCAATAGCCTCGTTAGTCGGAATGTCACCGATGCCAGTTACAACTACGTCAGGATTATCATCAGAGCAGAACTGGAAGATAGAAGCACCGCCGTTTGTGAGCTGAAAACGAGCATGATTGATGTCGATCCAGCGCGGTTCTGGAATTTTATTAAATGTTGTAATATTTACAACATCTTTGGTTTGCGTCATAAATTCCCAAGCTGCTGCGGCTGCCACATCATCACAAGGGAAAAGACAGTTAACGAGGTTGGATGGCTTCAAAAGAAGATTTGAAACAAGAGCTGGATTTTGATGCGTATACCCATTATGATCCTGACGTTGCCAGCAAGAAGTCGACAAAATATTTAGAGCCTGATAACGTGGGCGCCAGTGGATTTCTTTGCTCTGCTTTAAAAATTTAAGATGCTGATCGAGCTGCGACGAAATAATTGGCAAAAACGACTCATAAGACGTCATCGTACCGCGGCCGCCACTTAAGATATGGCCGGCAAGTACGCCAAAAAGCACATTCTCAGAGAGCATCTCAATAACGCGACCGTTCGGCGCAAGATGTAGGTCCCAGCCTTTAATCTCACGCGCCCATGCACGGTCAGAAGCGTCAAAAACGTGAGCGAGTTTATTGGATGTAGTTTCATCTGGCGAGAAGAAGTAGAAATCTTCATGTTTCTTCATCTCGTCATAGAGCCCCTCACCAAAAACCGTGGCTAGCGAATGCAGTTCACTTCCCGGTTGATCAATCTTCGAAGGCAAATTCATGGTAGAGCTCCTTAAAGTTATATGATTGTAGCCATTTTTCTAGCATTTTTAGCTGATTTTCGTCGGTTTTAGCATTCGGCAACGGGACTTGGTGTGCTGCATAGTTGCCCTCGACTTTTATGCCATCAACTTCTTTTGGACCAGTATAGCCTTTTGGCGTTTGCATAATGATAAAGCTATTTGGTTTTAGGTTCGAAAGCGCGAGTTGGAACTCGTTAGTATTTGTACCATCGACAAGGATTGGATCATAGCCAAAGCCACGGAACAGATTCATAAGTTCGCGCTCACTGCAACGGCTGTAAATAGTCGGCGCTGAAATCTTATATCCATTGAGATGCAAAATTGGAATAACACGACCATTGCGGCTAGTATCAAGCAGACGATTGAGATTTAAGCTACCAAGTGCGGTAGCAGTTTCTAGTTCACCGTCACCGATTAAGACAACAACCGTTTCGTCTGGACGCCCAAGTGCAGCACCATAAGCGCTCGCAAGCGAATAGCCAAGTTCACCGCCTTCTGCAATTACACCTGGCGTCATCGGACTAGAGTGCGACGGAAAGCCATATGGCCAAGAAAAACCTTTGCAAATATATTCAATGCCATGAAGATTAGGTGTGGCTTCAGGATAATAGTCAACAAGGTTACCGTCAAAGAAAAGATTTGCTTGTAAAGCTGGAAAACCGTGGCCTGGACCTAGGATGAACTTCATCTTTGGAAAGCGTGCGGCAAGGTTCGCATAGGCAATATTGATCCCCGGACAAGAGCCCCAATGCCCTAGAAGTCGCGGTTTAATGTCCGTAAACGCCAACGGACGGTTTAGTAAAAAGTTATCTTGAAGAAAAATCTGCGCAACTGATAAATAGTTACAGAAAGCGATGCGTTTATTAATATCTTCGGTACTTACGCCCAACCCGTTCATGCTTAAATTATAACATAAGTGCGCTTATTTAGCGCCGGATTTCAGAGCCTCGAGACAGCGAGACTTAATAATAGCTACAACGCGTTTTTGCTTGAGTGCCGAAATATCATGCGCCCCGACAGTCTCGGTAAGTGTAATTTTGCGATTGCGCGTAGCGGCGATACGCAAGTTTTCGCCAATAATTAACGGGTCGAAGCGCCCATGAATCGCATCGGTTGGGGTTTTAACTGTAAAGATACGACGCCAGTTTTGGTCGTTGAGAATTAGATTGTCCATACTTTGTTTGAAAGCTGGCGTATTGAGCGTTTTTTGATCAAAACTCGACAAAAAGTCGACGATGTGTGCAATTTGCTGAATAATAGCGTCGCCGGCGTGATTTTCGAGGTCGGTATAGGCTTTATGATAAAAGCGATCCGCAATGCTCCCAATCTCATTTTTACGAAAAATCGGTGGCGAAACCAAGATAAGATGGTCGATTTTACGGCTACCGAGTAATGAATAATCCATCGAAATAAGGCAACCCATAGAATGACCAGCCAACATAATCGGGGTTTTAATTTTGAGTTTTTTTAGCGTACGCGAAAGCGCTTTGCGATAATCGTCATAATCATATTTAAACTTTTTCGGGCGTGGTGAATGGCCGAAACCCATTAGATCAATGCCAACAAAACGCACATCTTTTAGTTCAGCGTCTTGCTCGAGAATCTTGACCGTATCGCGCCAAGCATCGTAAGACGACGCAATACCATGAATAAAAACGATTGTGAGCTTCGGCTTATGCGAGCGACAAAAATCGTGACGCACCGCCATAGTCTCGGAGAGACGAAAAACTCGGTGCTTGATAAAATACCAGGCCTGGCGACATTTCTTACGAATTTTGTGCCAAATCTTTTGAATTTTCGTGAGTTTTTTAGGCATTTTCGTGCATTAGCCTATCTGTGACATCGACTAACTCACGGATAACTTCATCGTAATCTTCGTAGACACGAAAGCCTGCCGCATACGGGTGGCCGCCACCGCCAAAATAGCCCGCAATTTCATGCGCGATTGGTGCGCTGGTGCGAATTTTGCCAGTAAGTTTGCCATCCGGATAAGTCTTCATCGAAATCGCAACTTGAACACCTTCGACCATGCGAAGTTCCTCAAGAATTAGAATATTTGGATTGTATTCGTCGGAATATTCTTGTATATCCTCAAACGGAATCAAGACAGTCGCAAGTGCACCATCGAGATGATATTCGATGCGTTTAATGAGATCAGCTTTGTAGTCGAGAATGCGTGCAGACTTTTTGGAAAGCTCACGACGGCGCTCTTCAAGATCGGCAATAGAAAGACCACAATCGATTAGATTGGCTGCAATGCGAAAGTCCTCGGCGGTAGTCGATTGCGAAGTGAGTCCTAGAGTGTCGGAAAGAATACCATAAAGCAAGTTTTCGGCGCACTGAGCGGAAATTTTAATCTTTTGATCTTTTAGGATCTTATAAATAAGTGCGCAGTTGCTCGAAAGTGGTTCAATAATGCTTTCGTATGGAAAATCGAGATCAGCCTCGGATTCATGATGATCGATGACGAAAACTGGCGTCGTATAGAGACAGTTGCGAATAGCTGGGTCGTCGAGTAACTTGGAAAGTAATACAGTCGCAGCGGTGTCGACGATAATAATTGCGTCGGCACGAAAAGCAAAATCAAGCTCTACTCTGCTCCAGCCCTCAAAATAGCGCATGTATTTTGGGATTTCAACCGGACAATAAAGCGAAACTTCTTTGTCGTCGAGCGCTTCTTCGAGCGCAAGCGCAGAGCCTAAGGAATCGCCGTCTGGGTTTTCGGCTTGAATCACGCAAATATGTTGTTTATCTTTCAGAAATTCGGAAAAATTATCGTACATAACTATATATAATTATAGCATAGGGGCTAGCTTTGCGATTTTGCGGGGGTTTTGATATAATATGGAAGACTTAGGGGCGTAGCTCAGTTGGTAGAGCACTGGTCTCCAAAACCAGGTGTCGCGAGTTCAAGTCTTGCCGCCCCTGCCAGGAAATGATATTAGTCATCCACCTACGCTTGTTAGGCGGATTTTTATAGAAAAACCAGCCCGAAGTGGCCGCACTATCATATGCTGATTCGCAAGCCATAAAGATTTATGCTATAATATCTCCATGTAAAACCTTTCGTGGGTGTGAGCGACTTTTAAGCCAACATTCAGCAAATCTCGATATATTAATATATACTGAGATTTTTCGTTGCGAAAATGAAAAAACAGATAAAACAGAGGAGATATGTTTAAGATACTAAAACATTTTAGTAAGAAAGATATTGCGTCGGCACTTCTTGCGGTGCTTCTGATTGCTTGCCAAGTAGGACTCGAGCTTAAAATGCCAGATTACATGTCCGAAATTACAAAGCTCGTACAAGCCGAAGGTAGCGAAATGTCCGATATTTTACTAAATGGCGGCATGATGTTGCTCTGCGCATTAGGTGCACTCATTGCGTCATGCACAGTTGGATATTTTATTTCAAAACTCGCATCGCGACTTTCAATGAACTTACGATTGGAGCTTTTCCATAAAGTCGAAGACATGGATATGGAAGACGTGACGGAATTTTCGACTAGCAGTCTAATTACGCGCACGACTAATGATGTGATGCAGATCCAGATGTTTGTTTCGATGGGCGCACAGATGCTTGTGCGTGCACCGATGACGGCGATTTGGGCGATTGTTAAAATTGCAAATAAAAACTGGCAATGGAGTACAGCTACGGCAGTGGCGGTTGTGATTTTGTTAACTACGATTAGTATTGTCGTGTCGCTAGTTTTGCCACGTTTCAAAATTGTGCAAAAGATGCTCGATCGCCTAAACGGCGTGACGCGCGAGAACTTGCTAGGCATTCGCGTCGTGCGTGCTTTTAACGCTGAAAAATACCAAGAAAATAAATTCGGCAAGGTGAATGACGAATTGACGAATTTACGCCTATTTAATCAGCGCGTGCTTTCGGTGATGTCACCAGTGATTAACCTAATTATGTATGGGCTTACGCTATCGATTTACTTCATCGGTGCGTATTTAATCGCAAATTCCGTAATGGCGGAAAAAATTACGCTATTTAGTGACATGGTGGTATTTTCGAGCTACGCAATGCACGTGATTATGTCCTTCTTATTCTTGTCGATGGTATTTATGATGTTGCCGCGTGCACAGGTCTCGGCCGAACGTATCAATGAAGTGCTCGATGAAACTTCGAAAATTCTTGACGGCGAACGCGAGTGTGGCCTTGAGGGCGAAGTCGGAACAGTAGAATTTCGTAACGTTTCGTTTAAATATCCAGACGCAGAAGAATATTTACTCGAAGATATTTCCTTTAAAGCTGAACGTGGTCAAACGGTGGCGTTTATTGGCTCGACAGGCTCAGGCAAATCGACGCTGATTAATCTCGTGCCACGTTTTTACGATGTGACAGACGGCAAAGTCTTAGTTGACGGAGTAGACGTGCGCGACTATAAGCTAAGCGCGCTTAACAACAAGCTCGGCTATGTACCGCAACGCGCCGTAATGTTTAGTGGCACCGTCAAAAGTAATGTCTGCTTTGGCGAAAATGGCAAAGAAAAAATTAGCAACAAGAAAATGCGCGCCGCCATCAAAACTGCACAAGGCAAAGATTTTGTCGAAAAAATGGACAAAGAATACGACTCGCACATCGCGCAGGGCGGCACAAACGTTTCGGGCGGCCAAAAGCAGCGTCTTGCAATCGCGCGCGCTGTGGCTCGCGACCCAGAAATCTTTATCTTCGACGACTCGTTCTCGGCACTTGATTATAAGACCGATACAGCTTTGCGCCATGCACTGAAGACTCATACCAAAGACGCAACAAACCTAATCGTAGCGCAGCGCATCGGCACAATTATGCACGCTGATCAGATTCTAGTACTCGATAAAGGAAAATGCGTTGGCAAAGGCACGCATAAGGAGTTAATGAAAAATTGTAAAGTTTATCAACAAATTGCACTTTCGCAATTAACGAAGGAGGAGCTCGATGTTTAATGGTGGAGGCGGTGGTCATGGTAACCAATCACAGCAAAAAGCGAAGAACTTTTTGGGCGCTTGCAAACGTCTAATTTCCGAAATTCGTGGCAAGCTTTTAGTGTTATTAATTATCTCGATCACTTTTGCAACAGCAGGTTCAATTCTTTCAATAAAAGCGCCGGATCTACTCAGTAATTTGACAGACGAGATTACGACTGGCATCAGACCAGATACGGAAGCACTACAAGAGATTAGTACGCTAATCGCTGAGAATTATATGAGTCTAGATGCACTTTCCGCAGGCCATAAACCCGACGATATCGTTTATCGAGGTACGACTATTACGCTTGAAGACCAGCAGAAGTTTGGAGAGCTCGTAAAATCAATTGACGTTGATGATAAGAACGACGCAAGTGCGATGTTAAAGAAGTTTGATGAACTTCCAGAATCGATCCGTTCGATCGTTGAGCCGAAGATGAATCTTGAGCGCATAAATCATTTTGTGATTCTACTTGCAGCGCTATATATTATAAGTTCATTGCTGACACTGATTGAGTCGTTAACGATGACGGAGGTAACGAATAAGTTCGCACAACAACTTCGTGGCCAAATTTCCGAAAAAATTAATCGTTTACCGCTAAAATATTTTGATCGCAACCAAACTGGCGATATTTTGTCGCGTATCACAAATGATGTCGATATGGTCTCGAGCAGTCTTGATTCTTCACTTTCGACGATTATTGCCGACCTTGCGCTTTTGATTGGTACAGTTTTCATGATGTTTAAGACAAATACGACTTTGGCTTTGATTGCGATTGGCTCAAGCTTGCTTGGTTTTGCATTTATGTTTGCGATTCTTGCAAAATCACAAAAATATTTCGTGATGCGCCAGGCAGAACTGGGTAAATTGAATGCACATATCGAAGAGGTCTATTCTGGTCTTAATGTAGTAAAAACTTATAACGGACAAAAAGAAGTAAATCACAAATTTGATCAGCTGAACCAGAAGGTTTATGAGTCAAACCGTAAGAGTCACTTCTTGTCGGGACTAATGCGCCCTATCATGATTTTTACTGGAAACTTTGGTTATGTGGCAGTTTGTGTAGTGGGCGCAATTTTGGCCTCTGATAAAGTGATTACCTTTGGCGTAATTGTAGCCTTCATGACTTATATTCGCATGTTTAATAATCCGCTTTCGGAAATTGCTCAAGCTGCAACTAACCTACAATCTGCAGCTGCGGCAAGCGAACGCGTATTCGAGTTCTTGGACGAGCCTGAAATGTCGGATCAAAAAACGCTCAGCGCAAAGCTTGACCGTAATAAAGTTAAGGGCGACATTGAATTTAAGAATGTGAAGTTCGGCTACGATGACGACAAATTAATCATTCATGATTTTAGCGCCAAAGCTAAGGCTGGACAGAAAATCGCTATTGTTGGCCCAACTGGTGCCGGCAAAACGACTATGGTAAATCTTCTGATGAAGTTTTACGAAATTAACGACGGCGAGATATTGATCGATGGCGTGCCAACGAGTACTTTGACGCGCGAAAATGTGCACGAACTATTCACGATGGTCTTGCAAGATACCTGGATGTTTGAAGGAACTTTGCGCGAGAATATTATTTATAACCGCAAGAATGTCAGCGACAAACAACTTTATAAAATTTGCGATGAAATTGGGCTAACACATTTCATCAAAACATTGCCAAATGGCTTTGATACAAAAATTAGTGAAAGTGATGGAATTTCGGCGGGCCAAAAGCAGCTAATCACGATTGCGCGTGGTATGGTAGAGGATGCACCGTTCTTAATTCTTGATGAAGCGACAAGTAACGTTGATACTCGCACCGAGGAAGCTGTCCAGGATGCGATGGATAAACTAATGGAAGGTCGCACGTCGTTTATTATTGCACACCGCCTTTCAACGATTAAAAATGCAGACCTAATTCTCGTGATGAAAGAAGGAAATATTATCGAATCTGGCAACCATAACCAGTTGATGAAGCAAAACGGTTTTTACGCAGACCTATACAATTCGCAGTTTGCGCTATAAAATTAGTGAAAAAAGAAGGCTTTCAAAAGGTCTTCTTTTTTTGCTTATGTTTTTATAAAAAGCGTGTATAATAAAAAGTAGACATGAAGATTTTGATGCTAGGATGGGAACTCCCACCGCACAATAGTGGCGGTCTCGGAGTAGCTTGCTTGAACTTATCAAAATCCCTAGCAAAGATGGGGGCTGATATAGATTTTGTGGTCCCATATAAATCCGACCATCACTTCGACTACATGAATGTCTTATCTGCGACGACTATTAATCCAAAATATATTTATGGTCGCGTGACGGCTTATGAGTCTAAGAATATCGAGAAGAAGCTCGTGCTCGAAGAAGATACTTGCAAGAGCTTTTCGATTCGCGATATGCAGCATGATTATTGCGAATTTATTGAACGTTATCTCATGCACTACAAGCCAGACATTGTACATGCACACGATTGGCTAACGTACGAGGCTGGCATTCTAGCCAAGAAGAACTACGGGATTCCGCTAGTTGCACACGTTCATGCGACCGAGTTTGATCGTGGCGGCGCAAATGGCGGTAGTCCACTAATTCATCAGATTGAGTATCAGGGCTTGCTGTGGGCGGATAAAATCATCGCCGTCAGTCAAGCGACGAAAGATATTATTGTTGAGCGCTACGGAATTCCAGCTGATAAAATCGACGTAGCATACAATGGCTTCACTACGCCGAGCGACGACTATCATTACGATGGCTCGAGCTATCAGTACCTTGAGAGCCTAAAATCTAAAGGTTACACAGTTGTTTCGACAGTCGGACGCTTTACTTTACAGAAAGGTCTCTTCCATTTGATGCGCGCTGCAGCTCGCGCGATTAGCTTACATCCAAAATTCGTATTCTTGTTTGCTGGTGACGGCGAGCAAAAAGATGAACTCATGCGTATGTCGGCAGAGCTTGGTATTTCACAGAACGTCATCTTTACTGGCTTCATCCGCGGTAAACAATTGCGCGATATATATAGTATTTCAGATATTTTCGTAATGTCTTCAGTGTCTGAACCATTTGGACTAACTGCACTCGAGGCCGCACATCACGGTAATGCATTGATTATTACTAAACAATCTGGCGTAGGCGAAGTTTTAAGCTCCATTGTGCGTTATGATTTTTGGGACGAAGACAAGCTCGCAGGAGCACTTGTAAATATCGCTGAAAGCCCAGCTCTCGAAAGTACTCTACAAGACGGAATACGGCACGAATACACGCGCATCTCTTGGGATGATGTTGCAGAAAAGTGCATGCAAGTGTATGATGAAGTAGAGAAACATAAGAGAAATAGGTTTTAGGTAGGTAATACTAATGCGATCAATCGTCTTATACATGCATATGCATCAGCCATATCGTGTAAAGAACTACAATATTTTCTCCGTTGGTCATGATCATGACTACTGGACCGAGAAAGATTGGTATTCGGGAACGAATAACAAGCGTATTTTTGAGAAGGTCGCAAAGAAATCCTATATCCCGATGCTTGCAAAACTGGGCAAGTGCCTTGAAGAATATCCAAAGTTTCGCTTCTCTCTTTCTTTGACTGGCGATTTTGTTGAGCAAGCTCAAGCATGGGCACCAGAAGTCATTGAAGCTTTGCAGAAATTAGTCGCAACGGGTCGCGTCGAGATCGCCGCCGAGACTTATTATCATTCTTTGGCTTTTTTCTATGACCGCGAGGAGTTTGAGGCGCAGGTCGAAAAACATCGCGAAATGGTGCGCGAACTATTTGGCGTGACGCCAGCAGTTTTTCGTAATACCGAGCTTGCATACAATAACGACCTTGCAAAGTGGTGCGACGAGCACGGCTACAAGGGCGTAATAGCTGAAGGTTGGGATAAGGTTCTCGAAGGTCGCACACCAAATGCAATTTATCGTCCAGAAGATTGCAAATATACTAAGTTGCTCTGCAAAAACTATCATTTATCCGACGATATTGCATTTCGTTTTGCCGACAAAACTTGGAGTGAATGGCCGCTAACTGCCGATAAATATCTTAGCTGGCTCGAGAAAGACGCGAATGAAGGTCCAATTATTAACTTATTCATGGATTTCGAGACTTTTGGCGAGAATATTTGGGAAGATACGGGCATCTTTGACTTCTTTGAAGAAGTTGTGCGTAAATGGTGCGCCGAGGATAATCGCGACTTTATGACGCTCTCCGAAGCCTGTGACGGCTTCGTGCCAGCCGGAACGGTGTCAATGCCATGGACAGTGACTTGGGCAGATGAGGCGCGCGACTTGTCAGCTTGGCTTGGCAACTCAATGCAGCACGAAGCGATGAAAAACCTGTATGATTTGCGCGAAGACGTACTTGCAACCAAAGATAAAGCCCTGATTGCCGATTGGCGACGCTTATCGACAAGTGATCATCCATATTATATGAGCACAAAATATCTAAACGACGGTAGTGTGCACGGTTACTTCTCGCCTTATGATTCGCCATTTGATGCATTTCTCTATTACATGAATGTCCTGCGCGATATTCGCGAGCGAGTTGAAGAACATCAAACGCTAAAATCCGAAGAATAAAAAATCCCCGGCTTATTCCGGGGATTTTTATGGCTTTTATTTTGCGAGTTTAACGAGACATTCGGTCGTGAATTCGATATCTTCAACCGTAGAGCCACGCGAAAGATCGGAAACTGGCGCCTTGAAGCCGAGTAAGATTGGACCGGCGAGCTTAGCTCCAGCGAATTGCTCAAGAGATTTATAAAGAATATTGCCAGAGTTGATGTCTGGCGTAATTAAGACATTGGCGCAGCCTGCAACCTGAGAGTCTGCTGGTGCCTTTTTAGCAGCAATGCGAGGGTTTACGGCAGCATCAAGTTGCATTTCGCCGTCGACAAGTATTTCTGGGCGACGCTCATGTACGAGCTCGATAGTTTCCCTAATTTTATCCATGGATGGATCTTTACCGCCAGAGCCGAAGGTCGAAAACGAAAGCATAGCAATTCTTGGAGTTTCGGCGAGAATTTTCGTAGCAGCATCGTGGGCGAGCATGACAATATCGGCAAGTTGTTCGACGGTGGGATTCTTGCAAGTCGCGCCATCAGAAACAATATAACGACGACCGTCTTTGAAGTCGCAAACGAAAAGGCTACTGAAAGTTTTAGCGCCTTCTGGCACGCCAATATGGTCGCGACAAGCAAGAATAACATCACGCGAAGAATAATCTACGCCCGCTACCATAGCGTCGTATTCGCCAGTTTTTACTTTTTCGGCAGCCTGCTCGACCGACATCTCTTCAGCGATAGCTTCGCAAATATTTTTGGCGTTGAGATTTTTGACAACTTCCTGAATGTATTCATTTGAAGCTTCTGGGAAAATAATTTTTGGCATGTTTACTCCTTTAACTTTTTAATTTCAGCTTTGAGCTCAGTTGAGTCGACTTTGATTTCTGGAACTTCGGGAACTCCGAGCGATGCGACGGCCGAAAGGCGAATCTGAAGCGCATTGTAGCTACTTTTATAACAGACATCAACGCAATCGGCAGATTTCTGGGCAATGTCGGAGATCTCGGCGGTGATTTTTTGAAGATTTTCGCGAAGATTGTCCTCTAATGGTAGCTGCTCGTTGGAAATGATTTTATTATAGTCGGCATACATAGCTTGAAGCTTCTGGAGACAATCTTTGGCGTTTTCTGGAGTAATTTTTGGCGGAAGCTCTTTACGCCTTGCCTGCAAGGTTTGATACGCTTCTTGAAGCGCAAGATTTGTACTTATGCTTTCTTTTTGCTCTGCTAGTGCATTAGAATATGTTTTCGCTAGCTCTGCGAGGTGCTGGGTCTCGGAGTAGTTAGCGAGTTCGCTAGTAGATGCGGAGAATTTTTGATAATTATCGTCATAAAGGCTTTGATTGCCGGTATTAATTGCTGACTCGAGCGCAATTAATTCGCTTTCTAGCTCTTCGACGGAAGCGACGAGCTTCGCATGTTGTTTTTGATGCGCGGCATTCACGAGCATACACGCCTCAAAAATGACAAATGCAAGGACAATTATTATAATTACGGCAATTTTACTGCACTTCTTTTTCATTGAATCTCCTTTATTTTGTTGGCGATTAGATTTGCGTAAGTTTCGCGCCCAGCGAAATCAAGGTGAATACGGTCATTATACAATAATGAACTGTCACGGATAGCGATAGAATACCAGTCGACGAGCCAAACATTAGAATGAGCATCGGCGTAGTTTTTCATGGTAGCGTTTTGCGTCTCGCGAGGTTGAGTTGGACCTGCGTAGGCTGTAACCAAAATAAATTTATGATTTGGACCAGCGGCACTCATGATGTTATCTAGCATTACTGGTGTAATATTGCGATAATTGGTTGCGAGTGCAATCACAATGATCTCAGGTAATAGCCCACGCGAGCGAATATCTGAGATTATACTAGTAGCCTTTTCGATGCCACGCGATTCCATAGCGTCAACATAAGAGTGCGGAATTTTTGCTTCAAGATTATTTTTAGCGCCAAGCATCACTGAGTCACCAATCAGTAAAACTTTTGTATCCGCAGTTACCGTGGCGGTCGATTGCGGCGGAATAACCGGGGTATAGGCTGGCGCTGCGGTTTCAGCAACAGTAAGCGCAGTGCCGACAATAGTCGTAGCGTCCGAAACAAAATTACCTAGATTGAAGGTTTGAATTTTGCTTTGCTCTGCTTCGGTTTTTTGGCCGGCGAGCTGCTTTGCGATATTTGACTCTGCCGGCACGGTCGAGACACGAATTACGCCGCCTAAGACTACTACAATTGCTAATACCGCATAGATTCCGATGGCCATTTTCTGCTTCTGCTCAAGACAATGCTTTCTGTATAAAATAGCGATTTTTTTGACGTCGCGAATAAGAAAGTCGCAAAGCCAAGTAAAGACAATGCTGCCAAGAAGCGCAACGCTAGGACAAAGCCATACCGGCGCATCTACGGGAAGAATATAGCCTGCAAGCAAGAAAAGTGGATAATGAAAGAGATAAATGCCATAAGTTTTGCCGCCTAAATACTCTGCAAGGCGCACGGTGCGACCATGCCTCTTGTTACCCTGTATTTGCAGCACGTAATAGATGAGGATAGCCGAAAGAATAGCAGCGAGTGGAAGGACAAGATAAAAAGTGAGCGGGCTTGTATAGTTTATATTGCGTGCCAAAATTGCGAAAGTTACGAAAATCGTAATTATTTCGGCGATAGGAAGCGCTTTCTTGCGAAGCTTTTTGATGGGGTGAAGTCGATTCACGATGCCGAGCGATGCGCCAAAACAGAAAGCCGCCACATGCGTATCGAGCGCAAAATAAGCACGATCGACGGCGTTGAATAATCCACCATAAATAGCCATAAGCACGACAGATAGTGCACCAAGCGTAGCAAAAATAACCGCAGCAAGCTTCATTCCGTCGCGTCTTTTTGTGCGCAAATTCACGATAAGCTTCAGAATTAGAGGCATAATGAGGTAAATCTGCATTTCGAGCGCCAAAAACCAAGTGTGACGAAAAAGATTAGGCGAAATGAAGTTTTCATAGCCGCCATTAGATGCTAACTCAAAGATATTAGTCGAAAAAGTCAAAGCCGCAAGCGTGCGAGGTCCGAGTCCCGCCAAAACATCAGAATCTACAAGTAGTGATAAGGCCAGCACGATGCTAACCAGTAATAATAGAGGCGGAAATAGTCGCGCAAAACGGTTCTTAATGAAGGCGCGATACGAAATTTTGCCGGTCCCAAGATACTCTTTAGCAAGACCTGAGACTATTAAGAAGCCAGAAATCGCAAAAAAGATCTCTACCGCAATAAATCCACCAGGCAAGAAACTGCCAAAAAAGTGATAAATCACGATTAGAAGCATCGCGAAGAGGCGAAGCGAATTAAGGCCAACTATCCACTGCATGAGAGACCTAGTATGGCATTAGTGATTCGTACCAAAGTTGTAACTCCTGCAGAAGATAAGGATCTTTGCCGGCAGCGGCAAGCTCTTGAATGTCTTTGATATAATCGTTGGCTCGGTTTTTGATGCGCTCAAGGCGATAGGCTTCCCACTTAGTTTGCTCAGCTTCGTCAAGAATGCCATCGAAATTGCGAGCTTTGTAGTGAACTAGCAAATCATCAAGACGCGGATCATGGAATTCGGGGTGAAAATTAGCGAGATCTTGACGCTTGGCGGCGCGCACAGTAGCGCAAGTATTACGATCGGGTTGGTCGAGAAAACCGTCGTAGAGCGCCGATTCGGGGTCGGCAGCTGGCGCAAACTCCGGCTTTTCCTCATTTACAGAGCGCATGCATTCGATAAAATCTGGATGTCTTAAAAGGCACTCAAGGTTTTGATAGACTTTATTTTTATCGAGACCAATTCTACCCCAAGTATTATTCTGCTCGAGAACGCCAAGTGGCGCGAGCGCTGGACAGTGATTATATTTTAACTCTTTGACGACTTTGTAATAAGTATCAGTAATATCATCTTTATGCTCAGCCAGAAATTCATCGAGATTGTAGCGCAAATCAAAGACTAAAACATTACCGTTCTTGGCCGGCGCAATTGGAAAAACGACGGAAGTTTTTTGATGCTCGGAAGAATAGCGACCACAAGTATAGACAACTGGTGCTGGTTTCTCGAGATTCACTAGGCGCTGGACGGCCTTTTTGTCACGAAGCTCAAATAGATAGTTATAGAGTTTTGGCTGCTTTTCTTTGATGAGGCGCGTAACATCAATAAGCGCATTCACATCCGACAAGGCGTCGTGAGCAGATTCGTGCGAGATGCCGTTTTGTTTGGTCATAAGTTCGAGGCGGTTGGTTGCATGCCCATCCTCAGTAACCGGCCAATTAATTCCCTCTGGACGCAAAGCGCGCGTCATGCGCACGACATCGAGCAAGTCCCAACGACTACGACCATCGCGCCACTGCCATTCATAAGGATCGTAGAAATTACGCCAGAAAGTATGACGCATAAACTCATCATCGAAGCGTACGGAATTATAACCGGTCGCGATCGTACCTGGCGTAAAAATCTCACGACTAACATATTTACAAAATTCCGCCTCGGTAAGCCCATCGGCAAGCGTGGACTGAGGTGTGATTTTTGTAACCATGATAGCTTGTGGGCTTGGAAGCGTATCTTCGCCAAGCTTGACGAGTAAATTGACTGGATCGCCAATCGGATTAAGATCCATATCGGTGCGCTGGCCCGCAAATTGCATTAAACGATCAGCGCGTGGGTCGAGGCCAGAAGTTTCAAGATCATAGAAGAAAAATGACTGCTCCATACTCTTATCTTAGCATAAGATAAGGAAAAAGAGCCGATCAGCGACCGGCTCTCTTGGTTGCACGTGCATAATACTTTCTATTAGTGATCTCTTCGCTAACGGTTTCTTTAAGAATCTTAACAATCTCGTTAAAGTCACGCGTTTTGCGAGTGATGACGCGATAGCGGCTACCGAATCTTACCTTGACGGCGAGACGTTTACGCATCTTGAAACTATGAAAGATTCTAGTTGCGAATACGCCGTATACAGAAGACAAGAAGATGATGCCAGCCATAGCCATAAACAAACTCCAAAATGTGGAGTCGTTAGGGCCAAGACTATTATCAAACCACTGAATAAGCCCCAAAGAGCATTCAGTAAGCAGCATATAGCAGACAGCAAGGCCTGCAACTGTGCCGATAATCTTGTCGAACGAATCGGAAACCATATTGATGTAAAGGTTCCCTCTTTCGTCTGCAACGGAAGCCCCGTAGAGCATCTGACCACGCATATGATCAACTCTTACTCTATGAACCATTTTGACGCGAGCGCCAAAGCGGTAGCCTAACCATGCCACTAATACCAGCATAGCTGGCGCAATGATATACACCCAGTTAAAGCCAGGTGTAAATTCGTGAAAATATTTATTCATTTTTCACCCCTCCTCTTTCCCGCGTCATTTACGCGATTCTATCCGCTAGGATGGTGGACTAACTAGTGGATAGGACCGCGTAAATGCGTTTGAGAAAATTGGAAGACAATTGCTAAATTATGCTTCATGCTTTGAAAGTGCCTGACTGTCTTAAACAATCATGCCTCCATTATAGCATAAGCGTTTAAAATTGTCAAGTATTTTGGAGTTTTTTGGGAGATTTTCAAGAGTATTTTGAGTCTTCACAGCAAAAATCCACCCCTGTTAGTAGGGGTGGTTTTGTGACTTTTTAATATAGTTTTATTTTAGATAATTACGAATCGCAACGGCCGCTGCAGCGCCTTCGCCAGTCGCCGTAACGACTTGATGGACGGATTCATAACGGCAATCGCCGGCCGCAAAGAGGCCAGGGATTTTTGTCATATAATTTTTGTCGGTGACTACACTACTGTCTTCGGCGAGCACTTCGGCTGGCAAGAAAGCCGTAGCCGGACGCTGACCGATAAAGATGAAGATATTGTGCGCCGAGAAGGTTCGGCCATCTTCAGAGATAACAGATAATTCTTGATCTGCTTGTTCAATTTTGGTCGGAATAACGTCAAGTTCAACCGAAATACGAGGTTCGTGCTCGAGGCGCTCACGTAAAGTATCGTCGCAGCGCAACCTTGAACGCACGAGTAGCGTAACTTTGTCGCAAAATTTTAACAGATAGAATGCTTCTTGTACGGCAGAATTTCCACCACCGATCACGAGCACGTTTTGACCACGAATAAGCGGACCGTCACAGGTAGCGCAGTAGGAAACACCCGGAAGATCCTCGCCCGGAATACCAAGACGAACGCGCTCAGTGCCAGTCGCAACTAGGACAGCGCGCGCAAGCAAATGCTCGTCGCCATCAACCTCAAGATCAATACCAGCATCAGACTGAGTGAGCTTTGTAATCTCGCCATAGCCAAACTCGGTGCCGAAAGATTCGGCCTGAGAGCGCATAGTTTGCATCAGTTCTGCGCCAGTACCAATGAAGCCTGGATAATTCTCAATCTTGGAGATAGTAGCCGCAAGACCACCCATGTTGCCCCGCTCGAGCACGAGCGGAGCTTTTTTATCACGAGCGGCGTAAATGGCGGCCGACATAGCAGCCGGTCCCGAGCCAATAATTACAAAATCATTAACCTTCTGCACTGTAGCCCATACTCTTTAGATAAAGATTATTGAGTTCGTCCGGAACTTCGACTTCGTCGACGCGCGGAACAAGCATTACAACAAAGCGAAGTGGGCTGTTGGCAGGAATGCTACCCTGGTCTTGATCGCCGTAGCCAAGCGCAGAAGGAATAGAGATTTCGCGAACGCCACCAATCTTCATACCCTGAATACCATCTTTCCAACCCTGAATCATCTCGGTAGTACCAGCAAGAGGCGAGTTTAGCGCGGTTGGTTTGCTAGCATCATCAAAAGACGAATCAAAGACGGTCTCATCGGAAAGCCAGCCAATGTAATAGGCAGAGTATTCAACGAAGTCTTCGCTATTAACCTCCTCACCATCACCAACTTTGAGATCAGTCCAAGTAACATCTGTAACATCGGCAGCATTAAATGATTTGACGCGACTTTTGAAAGTTGCGAACTCATCAAAATACTTACTGGAAAGTTCAGATGCCTGTGCGTTAACTTTGTCTTGATATTCGGCCAGAAGCTCTTGATAGCGAGCCTCTTCTTCGGCAGTCAAAGCACTAGCCTCAGCGCTAGACGAGCTGCCGTTACTACTTAATACAATACTCGCATACAACGCAAAAGTCGAAAGAAGCATTAGGAGTGCGATAAATACAATAACAATGCGCTGACGTGGCGACGTATGTAAATCTTGATTTGCGATCATTTTACCTCCAGAACCACCCTAGTTAATTGATTCTAATGTGCTCATTATAGCTTGAATCTCATCTTTTGATAAGGTTTTTGCCGGATCAGAAAACTTGATGTGGAAACTAATATTCTTAGTATCGGCGCCATCAGCGTGATAAATAGAGCTACATTCTAGGCTATAAATAAGGTTTTTTGCCTCAAGTGCAGCTTTGATTTTCTTTTCGAGTTCACTAAAGGATGCGTCGACTGGCTGCGAGATTGTAATATCGCGAAGGACGGAAGGATAGGCGCTAAGGCGGAAATCTTTAGCTTTGATGCCGAGATTCTTAAGTAAGACCGATAGATCAAGCTCAAATGCAGCGACGCCGAGTGGAAGCTTGAAATCGCGCAGGATTTTTTGCTTAATCTCGCCAAGGTATCCGAGGAGTTGGCCGTTTACGACAATATTCGCAGAACGTTTGCTCTCGTAATATGCATTTGAAGAGTCTTTAGCTACATGAAAAGGCTCGATGTCATAATTGACACCAAGTTTGGCAAGCATTTTTTCAAGATAAAGCTTGGCAGTATAGTAATTGCCGTCGGACTTCTCATTCACAAAGACAAAACCAAGATGATGCGCATTTTGCGGCACGCCGTCTTCGTCAAGACCAGCAGTCTTGGTATAGACCTGATTGCATTCGAAGAGTGCGAATTTTCCGTAACCAGCGCGTAAGTTGGCATAAGATTTGTCAAGCAAAGATGGCACGATGCTCTGGCGGATATATTGCAGATCTGGCGAAATGGAGTTGACAATGCGATAAGAATTCTCAAGATTTTGGCCGACTTTTTGCAAAAGATTGCCGTGAATAAAAGAATAGGTAAGCACTTCGTTGGCGCCGTAACTACTCAAAATGTTACGAATATCGGTTTTGAGCGTAAACATTTCGTTAACATTTGAAGTGGCGTGAAGCGGCAAAACTGGCGAGATATTGTCGTAGCCGCTGAGACGACCGACTTCTTCAATAACATCCTCTGGGATATGAATGTCGGTGCGCCAGTATGGAGCGGTTGCGACAAGATTGTCGCCGTCAAGCTTGATATTAAATTCGACACTCTCAAGAATATCTTTGGCTTGTTCTGCTGAGAAATCGGTACCGAGCAAAGAATTGAGCTGTGTAAGCGGCAAGACAACTGGCGCGACAGTCGGAGTTTCCTTTTGCGAATCAAAGACAGCAATTGGCGTCATATATTCTTCAAGAAGCTTAGTAGCGTAAAGAGCGACTGGCAAAGTTTGGCCGGCTGGTTGCCCTTTTGTAAAGCGCGTAATTGCTTCCGAGAAAATACCGTGTGCCATCTGAGTTTTACGCAAATTATAGAGGCTAAAAGTCGCAGATTCGAGAATCACACGCTTGGTGTTTTCATCAATTTCGGTATTAGCGCCGCCCATTGCACCAGCAAGCGCAACTGGAATGTTATTGCTAGTAATTACGATATCAGACTCGACTAGTTCAACTTCTTTGCCATCAAGCAAAGTGAGCTTTTCGCCAGATTTAGCGGCACGAACGATGATTTTTGGCGTTTCAATACCACCGACGGCGACGAATTTGTCGTAGTCGAAAGCATGAAGTGGCTGGCCAGTGAGTAGCATGATGTAATTAGTAATATCAACAATCGCATCAATTGGACGCATACCAGAACGTGCAAGCAAGGTATCTTCGTAGGTTAGATAAGGCTTTTTATGGTCACCTTCGGTCCCAAGTACGACAGCAGTATAACGTGGACAAAGTTCCTTATCGGCAATTTCGATTTCGAGCTTGACGCCTTTATTTTCGATAGCGGCTTTCGTCTCGAGCAGCCAATCCGGCGTCTGAAATTTTTGGCCGAGAATACCAGCAACTTCGCGCGCAAAACCGATGATGCCAAAAGTGTCTGGGCGATGCGTGAGAGATTTGTTCTCAATATCGAGAATGATATCATCGAGCTCAAAAAGTTTAGCAAAATCGTCACCAGCTTTAGTAGTAGCTGGATCGAGTTCGACGATGCCAGAATGGTCGTCGCCAAGATCGAGCTCGTCGGCGCCCGCCATCATGCCATAGGAATCGTATTTTTTGAGCATGCAGCGCATACCGATAACAAAAGGTTCGGCGTCGTGCACGGAAGCCGGAACAATCGCGCCTGGCGCAATCCAAGCCGCAAACATGCCAGCGTGAACATTTGGCGCACCACACATAACTTGCACAAAGCCATCTTCGTCGCGTTCTACATCAGCTGCACGACCATTATCGTTAATCTTACAAAGGCTAAGATGTGTGCCTTCAATTTTTTCGCAAGATTCAACCTTAACGGCATAAATTTTGTCGTATTTATGAGTCTGGTCAATAGCTTCTTCAACTTCAACGAGACGAGCGCCAATAAGCTTGATAAGCTCGTCGTTGTCGATGTTGATGTCGACAAATTTTTTGATCCAATTGAGAGAAATTAGCATGAAAACTCCTTTAGGAAGTCTAGTTTAGCGGATTCGAAGTGACGGACGTCACCCAGACCGTGGCGTAGCATGGCGAGACGATCGATGCCACCACCCCAAGCAAAGCCTTGATATTTAGTCGGATCGATGCCGGCCATCTTGAGAACATTTGGATGGATCATGCCACAACCGAGCATTTCGAGCCAGTCACCGCCTTTGCCACCAAGAGCTTTTGGTTTTTCAATTAAGAACTCAAGAGATGGCTCAGTAAATGGGAAGTAGCCCGGTTGAGTCTTAATATTGAGCTTTTGGCCGTAATATTTTTCAAAGAATTCGCGCAAAATGCCGAGCATATTGCCGAGCGTGCAAGTCTTAGAAACATAAACGCCTTCACATTGATAGAAAGTGTGCTCATGAGTTGCATCGACATCCTCGTTGCGATAAACGCGCCCTGGGACTGCAACGGCGATTACTTCGCCTTCGTCAAGTTTATGCTTGTAGGCTTTTAGAACACGGTGTTGCATAGTGCTAGTGTGAGCTGGCGGAATAAAGCCTTCTTCGGTGCGAAAAGTATCATAACCATCGCGAGCCGGATGGCCTTTGGTAAAGTTGAGGCTATCAAACATATGATATTCATCATCGAGTTGGCGAGATTCAACAATATCGAAACCCATAGACTGATAAATTGCGATTACGCGGTCGAGCTCAGTCATGAGTGGATGCTGACTACCATCAGTGGCATGCAAAAGCTCTGGCATGTTGCCATTAAGGCCACAAGGAGCCGTAATATCGAGAGGCTCGACTTCGGTCTCAAGCGCAGCGGCTTCAGCTTCAGCAATTTGTGCTAGGATAGCTTGCTTTTTTTCGTTGATTTGCTTGCCAAACTCAGCCCTTTTCTCGGCTGGGATTTCTTTTATTTTGGCGTATTCTGAGTTAATCGCCTTTAGTTCGCTTTTAAGCGTGGCGATTTTCGTCTCCAAATCACTTGACATAACACTTATAATATTACTACTTGATAAAGAAAATCACAAGGAGCGACAAGAGAGCGAGCACGACCAGAATCGCCCAAAACCAACTAAATCGATTGGTCTTCTTGGTGCCTTCGAGCATCGCAGAATCTTCTACGCCATCAAAATCGACTTGCTTTGAAGATTCGGATGCACGCTGACGTAAATCGGCGGCGATCCTCTCTTGTAAACGGCTATTCTCTTCATCTTTTTGGACTAAGATTCCCACTTCTACCTCCCTGTAATTTTGCTAACTTTTTCTATTATATCAGTTAACTGTGGTATTATAACGGTATAAATCAAATTTAACGGAGGTGTAAGATGGCTAAATCTAAAGCCAAGAAGGGTAAGAAGAATACCACTTCTAAAAAAGCTACCGAAAAAGCAGTCGAAGCCAAACTTGCCGAAAAGGAAGAGTTGGCCGTAGAGGCTGAAGAGGTGGAAAAAGTCGACGAGGAAGTCGTTGAGGAAGAAACTAAAGACGAAGAAGTCGAGGAAGTCGAGGACGAAGTCGAAGACTCTGAAGACGAGGACGAAGAATCCGAAGACGATGAGGATGAGGATGAGGATGACGACGATGAAGAAGAAGACGATGAGGATGAGTCCGAGGACGACGACGACGATGAGTCTGATGACGAAGACGAGGACGACGACGACGAAGAAGAAGTCGAAGTAGAACCTAAGAAAGTCGAGAAAAAATCCAAGAAGGCCGACAAGGAAGCCAAGAAGGCCGAGAAAAAAGCTGAAAAAGTCAAAACCGACGAGAAGAAAGAAACTGCAAAGGTTATCACCGTAGCAGCAAAAGCTAACCCAGTGAAAGAATTCTTTGCACGCAAATTTGACGCCAGTGAAAATATCTTGACCATCTTTAAGAGCGGTAAGATTTTCGGCGCATTGATCGGTGAGTTGCTTGGTACGGCCGCAATTTCTGCGATTGTATTGACGCTTGGCCTCAACCCAATTTATGTTGTATTTGCATATCTTGGTATTACGCTTGCCGTCTTTAAACTTTCAGGTGCAAACCTCAACCCAGTAATTACTGCTGGTATGCTCGCTACTCGCCGCATGTCCGCGATTCGTGGCGTACTTTACCTTATCGCACAGGTACTTGGTGCTTGGATTGCCTACCTAGTTGTAAACGCCTTCTTGCAGGCCGGTATTGCAACTGGTAATGTTCAGGGTACTACTGCCCTTCCAGCACTCGCAACCGCTGATAGTATCACTGTTGCTACCGAGGGCGCAAGCTACTTCTGGGCAATCACAATGATTGAGTTCATTGGCGCAATCATCTTTGCATTTATCTTTGCGCGCGCACTCGCCTACAAACGCAGCTCATTTACCTTTGCCGCAACCGTAGCTGCTGGTATGTTCACTGCAATTCTCTTTGCATTGACCATATCAATGAACTACCTTGGCATTTCTCAGGAATATACCTATGTTTTGAACCCAGCAACCGCTGTTGTTTATGGTCTATTCCCAAGCAGCGCAGAAGGTTTTGATGCCCTCATGCAAGCTTTGATGCCGATGCTCGTTAGCTATGTAATCTTCCCAGTACTTGGTGGTATCGTAGGCTTCTACGCATCAGATATTGCTGGCAAGTTGTCCGGTGAAAATCTTAGCGAAGAGTAAGAAAACATCACGTCAAAATAAAATGCGCCCCTCTAATATGGGGCTCATTTTATTGACGTTACGTTTTTATTCCGCAACATTGGCTGGAACATTTTTATATATACTGAGGCTGTTTGCGATATATTTTCCAATTCAAAGTAAGAGCATTACATTCAAAAAATACACTCCATATTAGAGGAGTGTATTTTTTCGAGTGTAATGCTCGCTAATTATTCGGTAACACCAAGCTCGATGCGCTTGAACTGGCGGACAGAGATGTTTTCACCGGTCTTAGCGATAGCTTCTTTGATGAAGTCGGCGACAGTCATCTTGTCGTCAAAGATGTAAGCCTGAGACATGAGAACCTTGTCGGCGAAGGCTTTGGAAACCTTGGCGTTAAGGATAGCTTCTTTCTTGTCGGCTGGCTCTTTGCCACTGAGGCTAGCTTCGGCTTCTTTGCGAGCCTCGGCGAGTTGCTCTTCAGGAATTTCGGCCTCGGTGACATACATTGGGTTCATAGAGGCGACCTGCATTGCAATCTTGTGGGCGAGGTCTTTGAATTCGTCAGTCTTGGCGACAAAGGAAGTTTCACAGTTGAGCTCGATGATAGCAGCGATACGGCCATCGTGGACGTAGGCGTCGACGATACCCTCGCGAGTTTCGCGGTCACCGCGCTTTTCTGCCTTGGTGAGGCCCTTCTTGCGCATAGCTTTGAGGGCTTCATCAAAGTCACCATTAGCCTCGACGAGCGCTTGTTTGGCGTCGGTCAAACCAACACCGGAAAGCTCTTTGAGTTTCTTGATGGATTCAATGCTAATTTCTGCCATTTTTGGCTCCTTATGTTAAAGATTTTATTTTGCAATTTTGGCTTTGCCTTCTTTGACGGCTTCGGCGAAGTAGCCGAGGATAGTCTGGACGGACTTGATGGCGTCATCGTTGGCTGGAATTGGATTGTCGATCTCGCTTGGATCACTGTTGGTGTCGCAGATTGCATAAACAGGAATGTGAAGAGTTTTAGCTTCTTTAATAGCATTCTTGTCTTGAAGAGTATCGGCGACGATGACGGCAGCTGGCTGTTCGGTCATGTCTTTGATACCGCCATAGCGCTCGTTCAAAAGATCGATTTCTTCTTGGAAGCGCTGGACTTCGAGCTTGCTGTAGCGTTTTTCGAGTTCGCCAGTCTTCATGCGGCGCTCGAGATCCTTGAGCTTGCGGATTTGCTTGTTGACGGTTTCGACGTTAGTAAGCATACCACCGACCCAACGAACGGTCACATAAGGCATCTCAACAGACTCGGCGGTCTCTTTGACGATGTCTTTCATCTGCTTTTTGGTACCGACGAAGAGAACCTTTTTGCCCTTAGCGACAATACTAGTGATCTCTGGGAGATACTGGTCGAGAGCCTCAACGGTCTTCTCGAGATTGATAATATGGGCGCCTTCGCGCTTACTGTGGATATATGGAGCCATCTTTGGGTGCCAACGGCTGGTCTTGTGACCAAAATGTGCACCAGCAGCAAGAAGCTCTTTGATGTCTGTCTTTACAGGCATAATAACCTTTCTGCATCACTCTCTTACGAGAGCTGTTTCGTTAATTTATATTACTGAGGTATTATATCATAGCTTTTAGCAAAATACCAGAGAGATATTGCATTTTTTGGGATTTTGTGCTATAATTAAAAGATAGTCGTTTAAGGGCCTTCTAGAAGGCCCTTCGATGTTCTTTGAAAGGAGTGGATACTATATGAAGACGACTACCACTAGAATTACGGTGCCTATTGGGCAGACCCGCGAGCGACAAGATGTCGATATCCGCACAGAGAGTGGAGATCTCAAGGCTGGCCTGCTCGAAAAGCTCATCGCCGTTTATGGCGATCAGTTGATGCTGCCCGCTACGCTGACTGGCGAGATTTTGGCGTCGCGCAAATCGTTGCACAAGGCCGCCAAGAAGTCTCAGCGCAAGGTTGATCAGCTGGAGCGCGCCACGCAGGAGTATCAGTACGTACTGTACGACGCCATAAACCTACTGGCGATTCTGGCAGAAGAGAGCGAAAAGCTCTGCGATGTCGTTGGCGACAGCCACGAATCTGCCGGCTGTCCGACCAGAGATCTGCGCGAGGCGATCAGCTGGGCGCACGACTATCTCGACTGCTGGCAGGAGGAAGACGATGACGCTAAGGCCGATTCGAAGGCACTGTGGGCTCGCCCGCGTCCGGACGAGGACATTTTGAAGTAACTCAGATTACAGATTCACTTTTTAAAAACCACCCCGCAAGGGGTGGTATTTTTTAGTCTTCATATTCGCCAAGCTTGACAGTGAGAACTTTCTCTTTGCCGTCGCGCAGAATCGTGATATTGATAGTCTCGCCAGATTTATACTCGCCAACTAATGTCATAACCGAGCCAGCGTTGCCAACTTCGATGTTGCCAACCTTAGTAATAATGTCGCCAGTTTCGACGCCAGCTTCTTCGGCTGGGCCACCGGCAGCAACAGCGTTGGTTGGGCGACCATTGCGCTCAGAATAGACATAGGCACCGTGTTTAACAGGAAGGTCGTAAGTCTTAGCAACTTCGGCTGTGATATTGATATAAGAAACACCAAGATAAGCACGAGAATCATTGCCGTCTTCCATAATATTCTTGAGCATACCTTTGACGGCGGAAATTGGGATCGCAAAGCCAATACCGTTGCTATCGGTAGATACAGCCGTATTGATGCCGATAACTTCACCTGCGGCATTTACGAGCGGACCGCCAGAGTTGCCTGGGTTAATAGCTGCATCAGTTTGAATCATGTCGGTTAGATTTTCGGCGTTGCTACCGTCGGAATCAGCAGCCGTAACGCTGCGGCCAGTACCACTTACGATGCCATTGGTAACGGAATTTTGGTAGGCGCCAAGCGCGTTACCGATAGCAAGAACTGGCATGCCAACTGCAATAGTCTTAGAATCGCCGAGCGTGATAGTCGGCAGATTATCGACATCGTTAATCTTGAGGTAGGCAACATCGTTGAGTGGATCTTCGCCGACAATATCAACATCATCATAGGTTGTCCCCTCGTCGGTTACAACCTGAATTTCGCGAGCGCCCTCGATAACGTGCTTATTGGTCACAATATAGCCATCTTTAGACACAATCATACCAGTACCAGCACTCTGAGAAGCTCCGCCGCCATAAAGGTAGGAATAGATACTATTATTGCTGCCGCTAGTGGAAATAATCGAGACGACAGCTGGAGTGACTTTTTCAGCAATGGCCGCAATGGAAGTTTCTTCAAATTCAATAGAATTGCCGTTGTAATAGCCATCGACCGAAGAAACACTAGTATTGACGCCTGACTTAGCTGACTCGAGTTCCTTGAATGCCATGATGGCGACAAGACCAGATCCAGTTGCACACAGCAAAGAGATAATCGCTACAACGATCGCAATGGCGGCAGTAGGATTATTCTTACGTTTTTTCTCTTCAATAACAGGTTTAGCGTCAGGCTTGTGATAATGATTTGTTTTTGAGCCGTCGAAAGAAATCGGCGAGTCTGGATTTTTGCTTTCCATTTACCTCCTAATAAATTTAGATATTAAATATAGGCTCTGAGAAAAAGAATAACATTACAAACATAAGAATAACTGAAAAAACGGCAGGAACTAGAATGTCATCGACGCGAATTTTGCCGTCGTGATAGAGCGCAGATTTGTAACCACGCATAAAGACAAAACTCATAAGGCTGGCCATAATCGGAAGTTGCGGTAAGGCGATTTTGTTGACATCGCCAAGATAATAGACAATCGTCCAGTGATAAGAAATCCAAGAAAGCTCGGCAAGAAGTAGCCCAAAGATAAAAGTCGTAAGTGTAAAATCATGATCTTCGCCCTGGATGAGGATATGACGAGAAGCACCATAGCCAATAATAAAACAGACGATAACACCAGTGAGCGGCGTGAGGTTGTTGGCAAGTAGACTAGTCGCAAAGGTACCGAAGAAGATCGCGAAGAAAGATTGGACTTCGGTCCAGACAGTTTCACTTTGTGGTTTTACGACAATGAGCCAGAAGGCATAAATAGCAGTTAGAATGATATGCCAGGCGTTTAGACTTTCGGTGCCGGCTAGATAAACTAGAAGTGCGAGCGAGATACCAACCGTATAGTCGACGAGGTTGGCTTTGATATTGAGCCACCAGTAGCGTGGACGTACAGCAATGACGCGCCACTTGGAAAGCAAAACCAATACGACGCCCAAAATCCAGCTGCCAGAAATCACGGTTAGCGCGGTTGAGGCCACAGCTAGGCTGAGGTTTAGGATGAGGTGAGTGAGCGAACTAATCGCGTTGCGCCCCTTGCGTAGCATTACATAATCTGCCATAACTTCTACTATTTTAACACAGCGTGCCGAGAGTCGCCACTTATGCTAAACTATACATATGGAACAGAAACCGACTTTTGGGCAGAAATATCCAGTTCTAAAAGATATCTTGAGCTTTTTGTTGTTTATTGGCGCAGTGGCGCTGGGAACTTTTATTCTAAATAGCTTCGTTTTTCGTAGCTATAATGTAGTGGGTGGCAGCATGCAAAACACACTACATGACGGCGACCGCGTGATTGTTAATCGCCTAGCAGTAAGCGCTGCGCATTTTCAAGAGAAGGAATATGTACCAAAGCGCGGCGAAATTATCGTGTTTGCAAATGGTGGCAACAATACTACTACAAGTTGCGAGCCCCTAGCTGGCGTAAAAGATCAGTATATTATTAAGCGCGTGATTGCGTTTCCAGGTGAGCGCGTAGTGCTAGATGGTGGTACTCTGATGGTCTACAATGATGAACATCCAGAAGGTTTTAATCCAGATCTTGATACACGCAAGTCTGAGACAGATGGCCCGAAGGAGAACATTTCTGGTAGCGTTAATATGATTGTGCCGGAAGGTGAGTTATTTGTGAGCGGCGATAATCGCGAAGGCTCAAATTCTTACGATTCACGTAATGGACTTGGGACGCAACCGTTTTGTCGCGTAGTTGGGCCAGTAGTAGCAAGGATTTTTCCGTTTACTTCGCTGAGATTGTTCTAAAAATCCCCCTTCGAGGGGGATTTTTATTCGCCAAGTTGTGGTTTTTCGAGATTTTTGGCGTCAATATTTAGATTTTCGGTCTTCCCTGTTGTGATTTTTACAACATCTTTGTCGATTTGAGCAAGATTTTTATACGCCGTATTGTAATGATTGACAGTAGTGCCGAGCGCATTGCCAAGTTTGGTCATATTTGCGTCAAAAGCATCAATGTGTTGGCCGAGCTTAGCGACGCGTGCTTGAATTTCTTGGGCGTCTTTTTCAATTTCGAGACTACGCAAACCTTGCAAGATAGTTTGAAGGTAGGCCATAAAACTAGTTGGACTCGTCACGATGACGTGTTTGTCACGGTAAGCATATTCGATAAGATCGCGCTCGCTGCTTGCGGTGCCGACCTTATTGATGAGCATGTCGTAGTAGAGGCTTTCGGACGGAATAAACATGAAGGCAAAATCCATCGTCTTTTCAGTCGGTCGGATGTATTTCGATGTCTCGTCGATGCGACCTTTAAGATCGGCAGAGACTTTTTTGGCGTAAAGTTCACGTTCGGATTTATTAGTAGCGGCAACCATACGATTATAGTTTTCGAGCGAGAATTTGGAGTCGATTGGCAGAATTTTACCTTTATCAAGAAAGACGACTGCGTCAACAATTTCGCCGTCTTTGAATTTGTACTGAGTCTGATAAGTACCGGGTGGCAAAATATTACCAAGCACAGTGTCGAGGTAATATTCACCAAAAACGCCACGTTGCTTAGGGTTTTGCAGGACCGCCTGAAGGGTTTTGAGCTCGTCAGCGACATTCACCACCTGCTCGTTAGTCTTGTTGATGGCGGCAATACGAGCAGAAATGTCCGAAATGACTTTTTGTGACTCAGTCATTTGCTTGCGAGAACTATTGAGCTGCTCGGCGATAGAGTGCTGAACATTCTCATTGTTGCGATCGATTTTGTCATTGATATGATAAAAAACTTCGTCGATTTTCTTTTGCGTATCTTTGTTATTGGCTTCGGTTTTGCGATTAAGCTCGTCAGTGAGCTTGTTTAGCTGTCGATTTTGCATCACAAAAAGCGCAATAACAACAATAGCGCCAATAATAAGGGGTAGATATTCCATTAGTAATTTAACTCCTGGCCATAAAAGTTGTAATAATAGTTGTTTGAGCACGGTAGAATGGTTTGCACGCCGTCTGGGCAACTACTAGATTTTTTAGCGTAAAATGGCACAAAAAAGGCAAAAATTGCAAGCACAAGCATGGCAACCGTTACCATCCAAAGCCCGCGACGCCAAAAGGTGGCAACCGCAAAAATGATGATGCCGACATGAATGAGAGCTAAGAGAATGACGAGCGGTAAGTTTGCAGCGTCGTTTAGATTCGAGAATGCGATGGCGCCGAAGATGAGGCTCGCAACAGTCGCGCCGGCGATAGCGATACGCCAAATAGTAATGAGCGCACGACGCCAAGCCATTGAGAGAAAGAAGACGGCCGCAGCGGCCGATTCGGCGCGAGCGCTTTTACTGGGGTCGGCCTGTTTGCGTTTTTCGGCGTCGATCTTGGTTTTCTTGAGATAATAATCGTAGTTTTTCTCTGCCATGTTCTATGTTTATTATAGCATAAGCTTGTTACTTTACAATAATCTGCCGGCTGCGTCAAATAGAATGTACTCGTGCTTTTATTCGAGTACATATTTATCTAAGCTCAGTCTTGTTGGTTGCGCAAAAAATTGGACCCACCTCGCGGGGATCCAATAAACGGGATTCTAGCTCCTAGGAACTCTGAGAAAGGATTCGTCATGAGTTTTACGGTGAAAATTGCAAAGCTTGAGATTGGTCTGAGTATTCGGATTCGAAAGCGCTGATAAAAAAGAAATTGCCTAGAAATAGGCAATTTCACCAACAAAACAGATAGCCATAATGCTAGATAGTGGTTATCTTATGGAGACATTATAACATACGGCATCCTATTCACCAATTTCCTGGCGGATCATTGTAGTTGTAATATTGATTTCGCCACCGGACTTAAGATTGCCGGCGAGAACTTCTTTGGCGACAATATTCTCGATAGAACTTTGAACAATACGTCGCATCGGGCGGGCGCCGAGTTTTGGATCATAGCCGCGGTCGGCGAGCAGGTCGCGCGCATCAGTATCGACGGTGACGGTGATCTTTTGCGGTTCGAGCGTACGATTAACGTCGGCAAGAATGAGGTCAAAGATTTGAGCCAGCTCAGTTTTGCCAAGAGGCGAAAAGACACAAACTTCGTCAAAGCGGTTGATGAATTCCGGCTTAAATTCACCGCTGTCAATAAGCGCATCGATGAGTTCAGATTTAAGCTCAGCAAGGTCGTGACCAGCATCGATAGATTCGCGAATATGATTGGCGCCGGCATTACTAGTTGCAATAATAATCGCGTCACGGAAGCTAACCTCGCGGTTTTTAATATCGCGCAAGACTCCCTCGTCAAGTAATTGCAGGAGCGCAGTCAATACTTTTGGATGAGCTTTTTCAATCTCGTCAAGCAAAACGACTGAGAATGGATTTTTCATGACCTGAGAAGTGAGGCTCATTTCGTCGGTAGCACCATCTGCGATAAGGCGCTGGACGCTTCCCTCGTCGACGAATTCATTAAGGTCGAGGCGCACAATGGCACCTTCGCCATGAAAATAAACTTCGCTAATCGCTTTGGCGAGTTCGGTTTTACCAACACCGGTTGGGCCCAAGAATAGGAAGGTGCCGATTGGACGTTTTTCGTTACGGACACCAGCAGCGGAACGGCGCAAAGCATTCGAGACGGCCTTGACGGCGTTTTCTTGGCCAATCATACGCTGATGAATGAGCTGTTCCATGTCGAGTAAATCTTGGCGAGCTTTTTCGTCCTGCGAAGCGCGCATTTTGACGCCGTAAGTCTTTTCAATGGCAGTCTGGACGGACTCGGCAGTTACGATGCCATTTTCAGCAAAACCGGCGGCAGATTCAAGCAAATGCAAGGCACGGCCCGGCATCACCATGTCGTGGATATATTTTTCACTGAGGCGATAAGCTTCTTTGAGTGCCCAGACTGTGTACACAACGTCATGCTCAAGCTCGAGAAGCGGTACGCGATCTTGCATAATATCCATGGTTTCCTCTGGAGTTGACGGCGGAACCATGACTTTATTAAGCGCATTTGCGAGTTGGCTGTTGCGAGCTTCAATTTCAAGATAGCGTTGTTGCTCCATCGTAAAGATAATGCGCAACCTGCCCGCACGAACTGCCGGCAAAATAACTTTAGAAATGTCGACAGAGCCAACGCCCTCTTCGAAGAAGAGCTGAGCGTTATCGAGCCAAAGAATAATATTCTTGGCGCCGTAAGCTTCGCCCATGATTTGCGACATGAGATTTTCGAGCGAGCCGCGTTCGCTAGCAACACTAATAAGCGAGGCGGCGTCAAGCTTGAAAACTTGGCGAAATTTTAGGTGGTTTGGGATTTTGCTATCCGCATCGAGAAGTTTATTGGCGAATGCATAAACAATAGTCTTACGGCCGCTGCCTTCGGCGCCAATGAGGGCAACATTTTGACGACCACCGTGCGAGAAAGTCTTAATCATCTCGTCGATTACTTCGTCGCTAGAAGCCTGGTTAACGGCAATGTGTGCATTTGAGATAGTGCGCGAGATATTTTCGGCAAAACGTTGCAAGATTGGCGTATAGCCAAAGCTAAGATCGCGCCCCAAGCCACCGTCGTGGCGCGTCTTTTTCATACCTTTTATCATGCCACTAATGTAATTAAACCAGTTAACGCCATCACGAAGATCGTCAACATCGAGTTTTAGGGCGCTGATAAATTTTTCGGCGCCCTGATAAGTCTCGACGAGCGCAAGCATAAGTACGGCACCCGAAACATGTTCAGACTTGGTAATTTCGCGAATCTCAAATGCTTTGTCGAAAATTTGATCAATAGTAGCGGTTGTATTCGACGCGATAATGTTGAGATAATCCGGCAAGAGACCGTAGCGATTAACCATAAAAATACCACTGCGAGTTTTGATAACCGCATTTGCGATTTCGAGTGGCGTGAGTTCTTTTGGCAGGAGCGCCAAAAGATCGCGCGAGATGATGTCGTAGGCGTTTTCTTCCTTGCGATTAGGTAAATGTCGAAGTTCGACACGAAGCCAGATCGTAAAGACAAGTATCGCAATACTAAGGCCGACAAAAAGCCAGCCCAAACTCAAGTGAGTGAGAATCATGACGACACCAAATGAAAAACTGGCGAAAATTAGAAAATCCGTAAGAATATTTTGAGCTTTGCCATCGAAGGCTTTGCTCAGGCGCGCCTCGCGAGCGCGTACACTATTGTAGTCGAATTTGCTCATAGCGCAACTCCTGCAATGCAAAGTACAACGCAAATAAGTGGCGTGAGCGGCAAAATCGGCCAAATTACTACGAGTAGAATGCTTAAAATGGCATCAAAGATAAAAGCAATAAAACCAAAGATAAGAATAAATAGACGAACAATGGCGCCAATAGTGCGCGAGAGAAGTTTATCGAAAAAGACTGATAAATAATGCATCGGACCGCCGTAAGGATTCTCGGCGACGGTGGAGATTTGATGAAAAGGTGCGAAAAAGGTACGAATCAAGACCGAAAAAGAGAAAAAATCGGCAATGTTGCGTAGTTTTTCGACGAGAGTCTGCGCAAAGTAACCCCAGCCACGAGAATACCACCACGAGACAAAATCTATCATTAGCATAAACTTATTATACTATAAAAAATAACCCCCGAACTTGGGGGGTTATTTTAAGCTAGTTCGACTATTTATCGACTACTTCACCTTCGACAGTACCGTCATCTTTCTTATCTTCGGACTTATCGTCTTTCTTGTCGTCAGCAGCGGCTTGATAGAGCTTTGCGCCGATAGGCATGATGGCATCATTGAGAGCCTTAGTAGCCTCTTCAAGTTTCTCTTTGTCATCAGCGGACTTTTCAAGTTGCTCTTTAGCTTCAGCGACGGCCTTCTTGATGGTTTCTTTGTCGTCGTCGGAGATTTTGTCTTTGAACTCGGTTGGCATCTTTTCGGCTTGATAGATGGTGTTTTCGAGTTGATTGCGTGCGTCGATAGCTTCCTTTTTCTTCTTATCTTCGCTAGCATGCATCTCGGCATCCTTCTGAGCCTTTTCGATATCTTCCTTGCTCATGTTGCCAGAGTTTTGAATGGTAATGCTCTGCTCTTTACCAGTGCCTTTATCCTTGGCGGTAACATTCAAGATACCGTTAGCATCAAGATTGAAAGTAACCTCAATTTGCGGAATGCCGCGTGGAGCTGGAGCGATACCATCGAGCACGAAGCGGCCAAGAGATTTGTTGTCTTTAGCAAATTCACGCTCACCCTGAAGGACATGAATTTCTACCTGAGGCTGGTTGTCGCTAGCGGTCGAGAAGACCTCAGACTTGCTGGTAGGAATGGTCGTGTTGCGATCGATGAGTGGAGTGCGGACGCCGCCCATGGTTTCAATACCGAGAGTAAGCGGAGTGACATCGAGCAGAAGCACGTCTTTGACATCACCGGCGAGAACGCCACCTTGAATAGCGGCACCGACAGCCACAACCTCATCTGGGTTGACACCCTGCATTGGGTCTTTGCCGAAGAATTTCTTGACACGCTCGACCACGGCTGGCATACGAGTCATACCACCAACCATGACGACTTCATTGATGTCGCTAGCAGATAGGTCGGCATCGGAGAGCGCCTTCTTGACTGGACCATCAAGACGGTCGAGAAGTGGTGCAACGAGTTCTTCGAGCTTAGCGCGAGTAAGTGTCAATTCGAGGTGCTTCGGACCATCAGCGTCAGCAGTAATATATGGAAGGTTGATTTCGGTCTCGGTTGCAGAGCTGAGCTCTTTTTTGGCTTTTTCAGCTTCGTCTTTGATACGCTGCATGGCAGCTGCATCCTTGCGAAGATCGATACCATTTTGGTCTTCAAAATCTTTGAGAATATAGTCAACAATCTTGTTATCGAAGTCTTCACCACCGAGGTGAGTATCACCGTTGGTAGATTTTACTTCAAAGACGCCATCGCCAAGCTCAAGGACGGAGACATCGAAAGTACCACCACCAAGATCGAAGACGACAATCTTCTGGTCATCTTTCTTATCGAGACCATAAGCGAGAGCTGCCGCGGTAGGCTCGTTGATAATACGGCGAACCTCGAGGCCAGCGATTTTACCGGCATCTTTGGTGGCTTGGCGCTGAGAATCGTCGAAATAGGCAGGAACCGTAATAATGGCTTCGGTAACTTTTTCGCCTAGGTATGCCTCAGCATCAGCCTTGATTTTGCTTAGAATCATAGCAGAGACAGCCTCTGGGCTATAATCTTTGCCACCCAAAGTAACTGCTACGGAATCGCCCTTCTCGGACTTAGTAATCTTGAATGGAACGTTTTTCTTGTCGTCTTGAACTTCTTTGTCCTCGTATTTACGGCCGATAAGACGCTTGATGCCATAAATAGTGTTCTCTGGGTTAGTGACGCGCTGGCGCTGTGCAACTTTACCGACGAGACGATCGCCTTTTTTAGTAATTGCTACGACCGACGGAGTAGTACGGTCGCCCTCGCTGTTTGTAATAACTTCTGGCTTGCCTGCTACCATATATGCAAATGCACTGTTTGTAGTACCAAGGTCAATACCGATAATTTTACCCATTATTATTCCTCCTTTTTAGAAAATCTTGGATAACTTTTAGCACTCACGGTGGTTGAATGCTAATTTCTGTAATCATTGTACAAAATTAGCACTCTAATGTCAAGAGTGCTAATTGAATTTTTGTATCTGTTATTTTGACTTTTTGGAAGATTTTTTAGATTTTTTTGAGTTTTGTGCTTGCGAAATCGTCGTGACTTCGGCCGGCGCAACAAGTTGTTGTGGACGCTTATGCACGAAAAGAAAACCACCGACAAGTGAACCAATGAAAGCCATGATAAGGTCCCACATTGTATCGTCGACGCCGTGCTGAATAAGCTCCTGCATGTGCTGGCCTAGAACTTTGTCGCAGAAGAATTCAAAGAACTCCCAACAGACTGCGACGGCAAGAGAAAAACAGATAATAAAGAGGCGACGAAAGCCTTTGTGAGTATATTTGGCGCCAAAATATAGTAAAACATAGTAAGCGATGACAGCCGAAAAAACACCAGAGAGCATATGGACGAACTTATCATAATACGGCACCGTTTCATACCAGTAGAGACAGATGCCAAGATCGAGTGCGAGGAAAATAAATATATAATAGGCGAGCTCGATACGGACCGAAAATTTGGTCTTAAATAGGCACTCAAAAATCTCGGGCAAGAAAGGTAAAACAAAGCCCGCCAAAATGCCACCAATTTTATCGTAGTTTGGATCGGTGAGTTGCAAAATTAAAAACAATACCGCTAGGAGTAGTAAACAGCTCTTGATGATTTTTAGAATGATGCGCTGAACTTTTGGGATGTCCATTTTATTCCTCCGGTCTTCTTAAAATCGCGAGAGTACCAGCGAGACGCATCTGGTATTCAGGGTGAGTATTCATAAATTCATTAACGGCCTTGGCGCTGCCTGGCAGAGCTGGATTACGATAGTCGTGCACAACAATAGTGGCACCAGGCGCAAGCTTTGGTGTAACAAGATTTAGGCTGGTTTGGATGGATTTATAAAAATCGCCATCAAGCAAGGCAAAACAAATCTGATCTGGCAAATCGGCATCTGGGTCGAGTGCGTCAAACCAGGCTTTTTTGATTACTGGTTCGGGAAGTTTGAGTTTTTTGAATTTCGCCGAGACAGAGATGGGCGAGATTTTGAGTTCGCCAGCTTTGAAGCGCCAACCCAGCGAAGAGTTATCTTCGGCGGTTTTCTCGGGGAGGCCCTCAAATGAGTCGTAGAGCCAGAGCCATTTGTCGATAGAATCTTGCATGACTTTGGCAAGCTCGACTGAAGTATCGCCAGCATAGCAGCCAAATTCGACGACGTCGCCTGGCAAGTTTAGAGCCACACGAAGTTCGTCTTGGATAATGGCGAGTTCACGGGTAGGGATTTGGAGGTCGCTCATATCAGTCCACAAAGCCAATTTCTTTCATGAGCGCCGCAAAATCGACCACGAAAGACTTGAGGTCTTTATTGTTGTAGATGTAATAATCAGCAATAGCAATTGGGCCGCCTTTTTCGAGGTTTTCGATCTCGGTTTGATCGCGTTCAGCAGCTTCCTGGGCGTTGAATGGACGCTCCGGGCGCTCGGCGAGGCGTTTGCGACGAAGAGATTTTGGCGCAACGATAGCAACTACAGTCATTTCGGTCGGAAATTCTTTGCGCAAGATCTTGTACTCAGTCCAGCTATAAACGCCATCAAGCACGATGCGTTTTTGACCGGCGTTAATCAGATTGTGAACATCGGCGATGGCGCGCTTGACGACAAAATCATTACCCTCTTTGGCGCGGATAGCTTCGCGAAACTCGCGCTGATTCTCAGGTGTAATCTCAGTAATGCCCGCCTCGGCCATAGCTTTATAGATGATGCCGCCAAAATAAATCTTCGGGATGTTGTGATCAGTAAGATATTCGACGGCGGTGGATTTGCCGCTGCCACTCATACCAACAATTGCCAAAATCTTTACATCGTTATTCATTATAAGTAATTATATCAGATGGCGCCTAAGATGCGTGACCAGAGCTCGTCGATGACGCTCTTGTTCATGTTGCCAACGGCGGCGAGGCCAGAAATGCCAGATTGAATAAACTCACGCGCGAGGCGAACAATGGTGCCCTTATCGATAGCATCGATCATCTTTGGGGCGTCGGTCATTGGCTCAATAACGCCAGTGGTAATATAATCGCGCATATAGTAGTTACTAATTTGGTCGGCAGTTTGAGCGAGCATTTGATGACGGCCAAGAGCGTAAGACTTGGCGGCGATAATATCCGCTTCGCTAATGTCGCCATTGATGACACGAGCAAGCTCGACGGCGATAAGATCGAAAAGCTCAGTGGCGTTTTCGGAATTAACTTCACCGTCAAAATCCCAAGTACTGCTCCACTTGTCACTATCAGCGCAAGAACCGATACTATAAACAATGCCACGCTTGCGAGCTTGACCAAAAATCTTGCTAGACATGGTACCGTTTAGAATATGGTTAAGACAGTTGATAGCGTATTGCTCTTGTGGATTGAGTGGGCGCTTAATAACGAAGCTGAAACCAAAGCTGACGTTGCTGGCGTCTTTGCGGCGAATGAGGACTGGCTCAGTGCCAGAGTAGTCATTGACTGGCATGTCGAATTTCTCGCCTTCTTTGAGATTCCAATCTTCGAGCATTTGGATGATTTTCTTTTTGCGACCACGCAAGCTACCGGTGATGATAAACTGCATATTATTGGCCGTATGAGTGCGACGATGGTGCTCACGGACATCTTTGAGTTCAATATTATTGATAGTCTTAAGACGCTCAGAGTAAGTGAGGACTTTTTCACCAAGTTCTTGCTGGAGTTTTGGCCAGATGAGGCGACTATAGTCGTTTTGGTAGCCAGTAAGCTCAGAGCGGACATTACCTTTCTCACTGACGAGTTCTTCTTCGTTGAATTTTGGCAAAGCGACGGCGAGCTCCTGAAGCTTCAAAATACGCTCCCACTCAAAATCAGCACATTCTGCCTCATAGGCAATGAAGACATCAGAAGTCCAGGCGTTGTGATAGGCGCCGTTTTTAGTGAACTCAGACTCGTAGGACTGCTCATCTTTAAAAAGCTCATTGCGACCAAAAGCCATATGCTCCATAAGATGGGCAACTTCGTAAATCTCAGGCTTTTTGACGAATTTGTTACCGGCGCGAAAAATCACGCGGATATTCATGACACTGGAGCCCGGAGCGTCGATGAGAAGGCCGCGAGCGCCGTTTTTGAGGTTGACTTCTTCGATAGAATGTTTCATATTTTGAGGTGAAAATTGAGGTAAGTTTTGAGTAAGCTTGACAAATTATAACGCTTGTGTTATAATAGAAGGTTGGATTGGTTTTTCTTTAAAGTAACGCCCGTTTTTTAGGCGGGCGCTACTTGATTCTTGGCTATTTACGGCCACGTTTTTTGTTTTGGCGGGCCTTTTTCTTATCTTTGCGAGCCTGGTTGCGCTTGGTATTGCGGTTGGTATTCTTGCCAGATGCGATGGTGGTGCGAGTTTCGACTTTGGTAAGACCATTTTCGTCTTTACTAAACTCGTCGTCCATATTCTTGGCGCCGGCAGAAACTTCGTTGACGCCCTTTTCGGTGGCACTTTCGGCCATCTTGGTGAGCTCGGTGTCGTAGTTGTCATCGGAGAGCTCGTTGACGTCTTGGAGACGGACCGAGAGGAGGATCTTCATGACTTCCTCACGCAAAGCACGCTGGAGGCCATCGAAGAGCTTTTGGGACTCGGCGCGATACTCAACGAGCGGATCACGCTGACCAACGGAACGCCAGTGAATACCCTCACGAAGATGCTGCATATTTTCGAGATGCTGCATCCAAAGCGTATCGAGAACCTGCAAGTAAACTTCACGCTCGATTTTGCGCATAGTATCTTCGCCAAATTCGAGCTCTTTGTCGGAGTAGAGTTCTTCAACGGCCGCGAGCGCAAGCTTGTAGCGATCTTTTTCTTTGCGCATGAGACCAATGGTTTCGAGAAGATCGTCGTCGAGGTCGAAAACTTTCTTAAAATTGGCGACGAAGTCTTTGTTAACACGAGAACTAAACTGAGTAAGTTCGGCGATCTCATCCTTGTAGAGACGAGAAATTTCTGGACGGATATTATCGCCATCGAGAATGCGGCGACGCATAGTATAGACTACTTTGCGGTGACGATTGATAACGTTATCGTATTGAACAACGTTCTTGCGGGAGTCGAAGTTGAAACCTTCGATGCGTTTTTGAGCCTGCTCAAGAGTCTTACTGACAGTCTTGTTGCGGATAGGCATATCATCGTCGATGCCAAGACGTTGCATCAATAGCGCAATGCGGTCGCCTTGGAAGATGCGCATAAGGTCATCTTCGCAAGAGACGAAGAATTGCGTAGTGCCCGGATCGCCCTGACGACCACCACGACCACGAAGCTGGTTGTCAACACGGCGAGAATCATGGCGAGCAGTGCCGATAACAACAAGACCGCCGAGTTCTTTGACGCCTTTACCGAGCTTGATATCTGTACCACGGCCAGCCATGTTGGTGGCTAGTGTAACGGCACCTTTTTCGCCGGCTTTTTCGATAATAGCGGCTTCGCGCTCATTATTCTTAGCGTTTAGAAGTTCGAATGGAATGCCTTCTTTTTGGAGATAAGCGGCGATGCGCTCGTTGTTGGCAATAGAATCGGAGCCAATTAGGACAGGCTGACCCTTTTCGTGATATTTTTTAACTTCAGCAGCAACAGCTTTGAGCTTGGCAGCTTCAGTACGATAGATGAGGTCATCTTTATCGACACGGGCAATCTTTTTGTTCGGTGGAATCTGAATGACGTCGAGGGCATAAATCTGCTGGAACTCTTCAGCTTCAGTGAAGGCAGTACCAGTCATACCGGAGAGCTTATTATAGAGACGGAAGAAGTTCTGGAAGGAAATTGTGGCGAGCGTAGTAGATTCTTGGCGAACTTGGACACCCTCTTTAGCCTCGATGGCCTGATGAAGACCTTCGTTGTAACGACGACCGTTCATGAGACGACCAGTGTGTTCGTCGACAATTACAACTTCACCAGAATTGGTTACGACATAGTCTTTGTCGCGTTTGAAGAGAGTCTCAGCGCGGAGAGCTTGCTCCATATGATAGACAAGGCGAGTATTAGCGGTCGAGTAAAGCGTCTCGACACCAAGGATTTTCTGAACTTTGTCGACACCTTCATCGGTCAAAGCGACGGTGCGACGCTTTTCGTCGATTATATAGTCATTATCGGAAAGCTGAGCTGCAACTTTGGCGAACTGATAATAACTTTCTGGATTGTCGCCGGCTGGAGCGGAAATAATGAGTGGCGTACGGGCTTCATCAATCAAGATGGAGTCGACTTCATCGACGATTGCGAAGTTGAGCTCGCGTTGACGCAAGTACTCTGGGTCTTTGACCATGTTGTCGCGAAGGTAGTCGAAACCGAACTCGTTGTTGGTACCATAAGTCACATCACAAAGATAAGCCTCTTTGCGAGTAGCAGGTTTCAGATGTTTGAGACGAGGATCGTCATGATTTTCGTTTTCATATTCGGCATCATAGACAAAGCTAGCTTCATTAATGATGACGCCAACGGAGAGGCCGAGGAAGTTATAAAGTTCACCCATCCAACCCGCATCACGCTGAGCGAGATAGTCGTTTACAGTCACAACATGAACACCGCGACCTGTCAAGGCATTGAGGTAGACTGGGAGGGTCGCTACGAGAGTTTTACCTTCGCCAGTTTTCATCTCGGCGACGTTGCCCTCATGAAGGGCGATACCGCCGATAAGCTGAACGTCAAACGGACGCATCTTGAGGATGCGCTCACTAGCTTCACGAACGAGCGCGAAAGCGTCTGGCAAAATCTGGTCAAGCGCCTTATTAGTATTGGCGATATTAACCTGCTTTGGATCGACTTTTTTGGTAGTCTTATCGGACTTTTTACCGGATTTTTTACCGGCTTTGACTTTAGCGGCCGCAATCTTGGCTTGATTTTGCTTTTGGAGCTTGCTAAGACGCTTTTTGAGAACTTCGGTTTGTTCCTGAAGTTCTTTTTTGCTCATGCTGGCGTATTTGTCGGAAAGCTTATTAATCTCGGCAACACGACCACGCAAACGGCGAAGGTTGCGTTTTTGGGCGTCACCAAAAATATGCTGCAAGAATTTGGTTGTTGCGGTTTTATCGGCAAGTTTGTCGGTAGGCTTCTTTTCTTTTGGCGCTTTTACCGACTTTTTGGATTTTTGTGTTTCCACCTTTTTCTGATGCTCAGACCTCTTTTCTTTCATTGTAACAGTATACCACGGCTTATTTCTTGAAAAAGCGCTTGAGGAATCCTTTCTTGTCGTAATTGGTTGTTTCTGTCTTAAAGCGGCGAATCTGACCTTCGAGCTTGGCCTCAATAAGGTCTACGCCGGCAAATACGTTGGAAGTTTCATCCTTTGCGACGAGAACTTTGCCATTAATATCTGAACTACCCGGAATATCGAGCGAAGCGGTAATTTCATACTTGTTACCATGAGCACGATCTACCTGAGTGACAACTACTTTAGCGGCGACATCTTTACGGTTATCGCGCGGGAGATAGCGGTCAAGCTTGCCAAGGCGCTTCATGACATACTTCTGAAAGCCCTCCTCGACTTTGTAATTTGAACCACTAATGTCAATATTTTCGATCATTTTAAAGGATCTCCTTTCCATTTAGATATTTACGCAAAACTTCAGGCACACGAACCGTCATGTCCTCGTTTTGGTAGTTCTCGATGACCGCGATCATAATGCGACCGAGTGCGAAGGCCGTAGCATCGTTGGTATGAACGAGCTCAACTTCGCCAGTCTCGTCGCGACGCACGCGCGTATTGAGGCGGCGGGATTGATAATCTGTCATATAATCGGCAGTATGCGTTTCGCGATACTTGCCCTGGCCTGGGAGCCAGACTTCCATGTCGATACCACGAGCATCGGGCTTGCCAATATCAAAAGTACACTTGCGGATAACGCGATAAGGCAAGCGAAGTTGCTCGATGAGCCAACGCTGAATAGCAACGAAGAGCTCGTGTTCTTCACGGCTGGTTTCTTTGGTACTGAAGCTTTCCATTTCGAGCTTATCAAACTGGTGCATGCGAATGATACCTTCCATGTCTTTACCATAGGTACCAGCCTCTTGACGGAAGCTAGTAGCGTAGCCTAGGTAGCGAACTGGCAAATCTTGCTCGGCAAAAATCTCGCCAGCGTGCATAGAACCAAGAACATGCTCGGCACTGCCCTGAAGCCAAAGTTCTTCGCCTTCGATCTTGTAGCGATCATCGCGTGGCTCAAGACGATCCATAGCATCATACATCTCAGTACGGAGCATGAGTGGCGGCAAAACAGTCGTAAATGGCTTAGTCGAAATATGCTCTAGATGGTTAGCTTCGCAAATTTCCTTGATAACACCTTCGTCGGAGAGGCTATTCATGACAAAGTTAACAATGGCCATCTGAAGCGAGACCATTTCGCCCTTAATGTAGGCAAAGCGAGCACCGGTAACCTTGGAGGCACGCTCTTTGTCGATCCAGCCGCGAGCTTGGCCGATTTCGTAGTGGTTTTTTGGCTCAAAATTAAACTTGGTTGGCTCGCCGCAAACCTCGGCAACTTCGTTCTCGTCTTCGCTGAGACCAACCGGCACATCATCACAAGGGACGTTCGGGACAGTTTTGAGCTTAGCTAGAAAATCAGACTCAACTGAACTGAGCTTTTCCTCGAGAGATGAGAGTTCTTGCTTGATTTCTTTGCCACGAGAGATGAGAGCTTGGTCTGGTTGGCCATTTTTCATCTGGGAAGAAATCTGGTTGCGCTCCTGGCGCAAAATATCGGTTTTTTGGGATAGCTCTTTGCGCGCGTCATCGAGCTGGAGAATTTCGTCAAGATCTATGGTGTAGCCCTTGTTCTTGATTGCGTCTTCAACTTTCTGACGATTGTCGCGAATATAGTTGATGTCTAGCATAATACCTATATTTTATCATCTTTTTCAAGGTGATGATAGCATATAATGTTTCACACTCGTGCTATAATTTGCTTATGGATAAAAAGCTGAAAGCCTGCATTGAATATATTGAGAGCGAATATAAAGACAAAAACAAGAAGGCCTCCGAAGAGCTAATCTCATATCATTTACAGATGGTGCAACATTTTCAGCACGAGCGTCTTGTGCATCTGATCGTAACGATGTTCTTTGCTTTGTTTTTATTGATTTCTTTTGCGATGTTTATCTTTATGTCAATTACTTTGACAAAATGTGGCGAAATTTTGATTATTGGCACGGGGCTGATTACACTGATTTTGCTGATAACGACGCTGTTTTATGCGGCGCATTATTATAAGCTAGAGAATGGCACGCAGCGACTTGAGGATATGACGCGCAAATTATATGGGCGCGATTGGTGGAAAAAGCGAAAATAAAAAATCTCCCCACTGAATTTGGGGAGATTTCTGTAACTATTTGTTGGCTTCTTTTTCGGCTTTTTTGATAGCCTCTTTTTGAGCCTTGATAGCCTTGTTGCTGAGAGCGGTCTTGAGTGATGCGGCCTTCTTGGAACGAGCCTTGAAGCGATCAACACGACCCTCGGTATCGATGATTTTCTCTTCACCAGTGAAGAATGGGTGAGAAGCACTCGAAATCTGAACTTTTACGAGTGGATATTCATTGCCATCGGTCCACTTGATCGTCTCTTCTGACTGTGCAGTAGAGCGAGTTAGAAAAGAAAACTTTGCCTGCTCATCGGCAAACACAACAAAGCGATAGTCTTTAGGTTGGATTGATGTTTTCATAATTACTGATAATTATATCAGATTAGATGGAGGAAGTAAAGGGTCTAAAGATTTGGAGGGCTTATGGATACAAAATGCTGGCTGCGCGAGTGAGTTTTTGTTATTTTGCCCCGCTTTGTCTATAATCTACTGACTCCAACCGATATGCCTAATTATCGACACAGAATAAAAATAGATTAACGGCGAGAGCATCATAATAACGCCAATACCAACAATGAGATAATCTTTAAGAGCATGCTTTTTGCGCTTAAAACTAGACTCCATGGTGATCCCGGCGATAATAATGGCCACAAGAATAATTAGATAATATAGAGCAGCTAAAGAAAACATAATACCAGCCATTACGCCTAAATCAGCACTAGCCGGTAGACAGAACGGTAAAACAATCATCACAAGGACAACACACAAACCTAAAATAATAGACCAATATTTGCAAAGTCTGATTCTTTTATTCCAGTCCTTTTGTTCGCGTTTGGCGGTAACCGCTTTCTCCGTCTCCTCGATAGTAGTCTTGTCAATAGTCATCGCCGCCGAAGGATCGGCCGGTTGATTCGCTCCCCTACCTACGGTTGCGGTTGGATAAATTTGCTGAGCGAGATCTGGCGCAGGAATTTTTGATTGTTCTGCACCAGATTGTGCCTGATCTTTTGTTTTTTCGCTTTTCATATAATGCTTTTGTTTAACTATAGCATAAAATCAACATGGTGCCGAAAAGCCTCATGGAGCGTTTTCGCATCTATAACACCTTCTTCGTACGTAAGAGCGTCATGAAGGAAGTCCCAATTGAAGAGGTCAACGCCGTATTCAAGCGCAATCTCCCATGTAACGATTACGAGACGTCTCAAATGATTCTTAACCTCCGTGGCGTGGTGGATGGCGAGCTTCTCGTGTCGCAACTGAGCTTCGTGGATGACGCGTCAGAGACGCTGGTGGGATAGCAAGAGGGTTGATATATTTAGATTTTATATCATGATTTAAGCGTAAAACTTATTTCTTCGTAGGGGTAAGCTTTATTTTTATTATAACTTCGCCATTTGAATTTAGCTTAATTTCTTTAATCTCCAAAGCTTTCCTCCTTTCTCCGCCAGATTTTTAATGTTCTTTGATTGGGAATTTTCTTATAAAAAATCCTGAGAAGGATTAACTTCTCAGGATTAAGATTCTTTATGGTGAGTCAGGTGGGACTTGAACCCACGACACTCTGCTTAAGAGGCAGATGCTCTAACCAGCTGAGCTACTGACCCATATCGCCAAATCTCTACTTATTATAGCAAAGATTTAGCATTTTTGCAAGTATCTACATGTTTTTGGTTGCGATAGATCTAGCTCCACCCCGTAAATCTACTCCACAGGCGTAAAATGCGTGCCGCACATAATCTTGACGCGATCGCCACGCTTATAGATTTGGCCGTCAACCGAATTGCGGTAATAGGTGCTAGTGGCCGGAAGCGTAAAATCCGCACCCTCTGCAATTGTAGTCTTGTAATCACCTACAGAAACTGGCCAAATACGCTTGTTTTGCAGGATAGTCGGAGAGATCCTAGATTTTAGATCGAAGTTTTGTAAATCATCCGCCATAAGCCTACTTTGTGGTTTTAGCCACATATGCGGAGCAACTTGGTTGGTTGCGAGATAGCCCTTAAAATCATCGATACTCATATAGCCGGCGTCGGTGATGGCTTTGATCTCGCCCATACGCATACCGACAAACATGTATTCCGGCACGGTATCGGCAAATTTAGCATAGTCGTAGACGCTGCCCGGCTGAGCAAGGTAAGCCTCGCGCAGAGCCAGCCAGCGCATATCCGTATCAAAGCCGTAGAGATTCGATAGTGCAACCGTACCATCGGTCGTAATGATACCGTTGGCGATTATGTTATAGAAGCGCGCGGAAACGACATGGTAGTACTCGACCGTTTCATAAACAATCGCCGTACTCTCGACGCGAACCGCCCGTAAGTGACCGTCAACTAGCTTGTAAACCTTAGTCCCTGGGGTAAAATCTGGGTCGGAAACAGATACGAACTGGTTTTTATCGACATCAAAGACACCGTGATGCATGACAGTTTTGAGCTCCGAGCCATCACTAAAGCGCGTGAGACGATAGCTGATTGCAGTATGCTTGCGCTCGATCCAGATTGGATATTCAGCGTCGAGCTGGCCGGTTTCGTAGTTCCAAACCGCAAGCAAATCGTTATAGCCGATTTCTTCGATAGGCTTAGTTGTGCCGTCAGCAAGCAAAATCTGCGTGCCAGCCGTGAGGCAGCCCCAACTTTCGGCCGTGACGGTAATATCAAGGTCGCCAGTGACATTTGGAACCGTAAGCGTGCCGGTGTTGCGCGAATAGGTGTAATCCGTGCCAGCCGTTAGTGTGCGGCCATCCATCTTAACGACGATTTCTGCTGGCAAAACATTGGGGAAGGATGTACTATAGCTGGCAGTATAAGTTTCACCACGCGTAACCGCAGAAGCACCAGTGGTAGTGACGCGGTCAAGATGATGCGTGACTTTATATTGCCAGAGGAGATTGGTGGTCTCGGAGCGCGAACATGGACCAGCTGCGGTTGAACAAGCTGTAAGGTCGGCGGCCGTGGCGGTGTTGCCAAGCGAATCTTCGCCATAAACACGAGCGTAATAATCGCCAGCGCTTAGGCCTGTAAAGCTAATTGAGGTTGTATCATCGGTGGTCTTTTTGGTTTGAATCAAATTTCCCGCTGTGTCAAAAATCTCGACTGTAAAATCTTTAATTGTAACGTCATCGGTTGCACTCCAAGTCACCTGCGCCTCGCCCACAGCGTTGAGGGCGGAAATTTTAACGTTCGAAATTTGTGGTGCCTCGTGGTCGGTATAGATGACGGACTGGTCGACGTAGAGCGTAATGCGACCAGCATTCATGTCGGCGCCGCCCGAGCGCATCAGAATCGTGGCGCGCTCATAGGTGGATGGAAAATCTTGCGTGCCAGCAATGCTGACGTAGACCACGTAATCGGCTTCGCTGTTGGCCGGGATAGTGATGTTATTAAGCGCAGTGCCCGAGAGCGTAAGCTTTGAGTTGCTGGCAAGAATAAGACTAAAAGTCTTGGCGTAGGTAAAGGAATTCGACACATGCACCGTAAAGGCCGCTGAGGTGTTTGGTTTACGAAGGTCGCCCGTGAGTGGCTCTTTGACATAGGCAAGCAGGAAGCCGGTGTTGGTTTCGGAGAAATTGATATCGATACCGCCAATGACCGTGAAGTCGCCCGAAACAGTAGGCGCGAAGGTGGCACGGATATTGAACTTGATAGTTTCGCCGTGCTTGATGACGTCGCCGTTTTTAATGCCGATTAGCTCATACTCGGCACTGAGCGTATCGACGGGCTTGCCGTTTTTGTCGGTAAACTGAGTCTGCCAATAGTTGGTCGAAAAAGTTTGGTCATAAAAAGTATCGTTGATAACCGTGACCTCAAAATTGGCGTAATATTCGGTCTGATCTTTGGATGCAAAAACCTTGAGGCCAAAATCGATACTGTTATCGGTAAAAGTTGGATTACTGCTAACGTTTTTACCGTCTACAAAAGTGACGTTTGAAACGTAGATTTTGCCCTGAGTTTTGAGACTGATGTCGCCAGAAACATCCAGAATGCGATTGTAACGTGCAAAGCCCACCGTCATAAATGACAACGCAGCAACGATGAGTGACGCGCAAATTGCGACAATTTTACGACTGGAATGAGTGGACTTAGTTCGTTTTTTCACTTGGTTTAAAATCTTTCTTGTTAACAGAGTAGCGCCAGGCGCGGCTATTATCTACGATGACGAAGTAGCTAGTGTCGCGGACCTTGTAGTGGTTAATTGGGAGATGGATGGAATTATAGACATCGAGTAACTGGTCGAAGTCGTCAACGTCGGCAATGGCTACGCCACGGAAAGCTGGAGCTTTTTTGATACTAACGATAATGCCGTCATAGGCCGAGAGGAGCTTGCGAACATTTTCTTCATATGGGAATTTGTGGTTGCGGTAGCGATCGGCATAAATGTAAGCGACAAGCACGGCACCCGAGAGCAAAACAACGAGAATCGAGAAGAATGCGATAGCGACGTGTCTAAAATCCATGTGATCCGGGATTTCGCGCATGGTGGCTAGACTGTTATTTTTGACGGCAGTCTTAGCTTCGACGGAAGAATTGCTGGCGATCGGAATAGTAAAGTCTAAGCGTGTGCCAAAATCGGTGGCCTTGGCGAAGTTTTTCGGTTTGAGTTGGCCAGAGATAACGAGCGCAACATTGAGCGAGCCTTGCAAGGCAACACCGCGAGCGTCCGCCTCGAGCACGCGAAGTTGAGCGACATAGTTTTCGTAGGTAAGCTTGGTCGTGGCCGAAATGTCGGCGCTTTGACCGTCAATATGGAGCGTGTATTTGTCGGCGATTTCGGCCGGTTTGCTAGTCCAGACCTCGGAGCGCACACTGCCCTCAACTTTGCTAGCGTTCGAGACAGCAACGAGTTGATAGGTGAGGTCGCCCACGACAGGCTGGTCAAAATTAATCGTGTAATTATAATCGAGGTCGATTGTGTTAATGAGACTGGTCGGATAGCTACGGTTGACAGAGCCCTGAATATAGCTTTCGGCGTAACTGTTATTTGGGAGAAGATTGACTCTATAGTCGATTTTGGAGGCGGACTCGTCGTAATTTAGCACGCGCTCACCCTTATCACAAAACGCGTAAACTGTGCCGATAGAGCCAATTAGGAACAATGCGGCAGCTAGAGTAAGTCCGAAACGCGTAAACGTGATAGCGTGATTTTCGATAAATTCTTTTATTTGTTGCATTTATTTTCCTTTGTTAAATATCTCTTTTAGCCAAACGGTTGGGTAACCGATAAATTTACCAACTAGGTCGACGCGGCCGATAACTTCCCTACCGTTTACTTCGACAGCATCGGGATCATCATTGGCATCACCCTGAGTTGTAAAATAATATTCGCCCTCGCGCAGCTCCATCGAGATTGCGCGGTGCGTAACGATGCGACTATCCTTTCTAAAAACTAGTATATCACCAATTTTGATTTCGCTTGCGTCTAGTTTCTCGATAAGAACAGCGTCGCCACGTGCAAAGGTCGGGAGCATAGAGTTTGATGCAATCGCGATAAGTTGATGGCGGAAGATGCCGGCAGTCAAGACGGTGAGGATGATGGCGGTGACGAGAATTGGAATAATGATAGCTATATAACTTGGTCTTTTGCCACGACCGTTTTCGTATTCGACGCCGCTGTACTTGATGACGCTTAGCATAATCGTAAATGGCAGGATGAGGTTGGTGACGGCGTATAGGTAGTCGCCGAGGTTTGGCACGATAGGAATAAGGTAAGGATAAAGTAAAATACTGAGGCGATAGACGAGGTTTGGTAAGAGACCGACGCGGTAAACAATAAAGCTTGAGAGCGATTCGCGCGCTAGGATAGGTAGAAATATGGTCGAAGTGAAGATGAAGAGCTGTTCGGCGGTTTGTGGGACGGAATTTGAGAGATTAATGAATAAATAAGTTATACAAGTTAGCGTTGTAAATATTACAACAGCTGGTTTGGTTTTATTGATGGGCGCAACGATAATATAGCGCAAAAGCTCAATTACGATAGTTAAAATGAGCGTCGGCAGGAAATTTGCGAAGAAATTTTGTGTCGAAGTGATGGAATAGCCACGATTGAAGCCTAAAAAGAGGCCTAAAAGATAAATAATAATACCATAACAGATAAGTTTGATGATAACGCTGCGAGTTAACATGTCGCGCGCAAAATGGCCGTCTTTACGAAGGCCGAGTAGATGAATGGCGGCGAATAAAAAAATACTGATCGCAACGACAAGCAGCCAGGTTTTTAGGATGGTGTTTAGATTTTGGCCAAGACCAAAAATTGCCAGCAAGGCAACCAAAAAGCTAGCGCAAAGTGCATAAATAGCTTTTTGGTTACCTTTGGTAATGGCTGGCATTTTTTCTCGCAAGATTATTTAGCTTGATTGTAGACTAGTTGCAAGCTAAGATCGACGTCAACATTCTCTGATGGAAGATCGGCGGAGTTGGCTGGCGCAACGTATTCGACGCGAACCACAACATCGGCATTATTGCCAACGTTCAAAGCAGTGCTTAGCGTGGCATTCGAGCTAGTATAGGGGGTGCCAGCATAGTTGACAGTGTAAGTGAGATACTTGCTCTGCTCGGGTGCGAGCGCGGACATATTTAGCTGATTTAGCACGGCATTGAAGGTACCGTCATTGACAGCCTTAATAGTGAAGGCGCAAAAATCACCCGGCTTCTTGAGCGTTGAGTTAAATTGCACGTTGGTGCCGGTAATAGCGTTGACAGTAACCGTTTGCGAGCCATCAACGGTTCTATAAGAATTTTCGTCAAAGTGAATGCTCCACTTGTTCTTCTCTACAGTGACGGTTCCCTCGATGTTGAGTTGCTGCGTGTAAGCAGCAAAACCGATTCCCATAGAGAGAACAGCGAGTGCAAGGACGAAAATTGCAATAAGTTGTGTTTGCTTTTGCTTTTTCATACTTTCCTTTTTTGTTTTTAGATTTTACACGATTATTTTAACATAAGTGGCATAGAAAATGCAAATTTTTAGCGATAGATTATAATAGAAATATGAATATTTTGGCGGTGCTTGGCTGGACGATTTTTGGACTGTTTTTCTTATTTGCACTGTTTGCGTTTACGGGGGCGCCTTATGTGCCGACATTGAGTCGTGAGATTGAGCAAGCTTTTCGCAAATTATATAAGCTCGGGCCGCGCGATGTATTGGTGGATCTGGGGTCGGGAGATGGCACAGTACTACTTGCGGGCGCAAAATGTGGCACTAAGGTTTTTGGCGTGGAGCTGAATCCGATTTTGGTCTGGATTTCGAGGTTTAGGCTGAGAAATTTTAAGCGCGCCAAGGTGGAGCTGGGGAATATTTTTAGTTATCGCTTCCCCGATGATACGACAGTAGTTTATCTGTTCGGCGAAGATAGAGATATTAGAAAGTTTGCGAAGAAAATCCAAGATGAGAGTGTGCGACTGGGGCGCCCACTCTTTGTGATTTCGCAAGGGTTTAAAATACCTGGGCTTAAAGAATTAGGGGCCGAGCGCGCATTTTTCTTGTTTAAGATAGATGCTAATTCTCGGTTTGAGTGAGTGGCTTATACTCAATTACGCCAGACGGGGCGCGAGCATATTCCTCATCAGTGACAGCGCGGAAACGGTTACCGGTATATCCCGCCATAAAACCTTTGAAAGCTTGGTAACTTTTCTCATTTTCTAGGTCCCAGACGCGCTCGTAGTTATTTTGCGAGTCGATATATTTTTGACGAATTAAATCATAGTTGACGCTACGATTTTTCCAAAGTTTGGCGATATTATTAGCGCTTTCTTTTAACATATCGTTAGGACTTGCGGCATTTTCATCCCAGGTTTCCGTTTCGATAACCGATTGATTAAACTCGTCAGTAAACTTTAGCGACTTGAGTGACTTGATTAAACTAGGTTGATAAGCGACCAGCTGATCTTCTGGCGTCGTAATAAAGGCCGCACCATAGACAATGTAGTAGCCGGCAATATCGGAAGAGTTGTAATTTATGACAGTGCCAGTAAATATACCCTCACCACGCTTGTCGTCCGGGTTTGCAATATCTTCGGTTGTAAAAGTTGCGCGCAGAGTCGTATCGTCTTTAGCTTGAGTGTCAAAGCTAGTATTGTTTTGTGAGATATCGGTTTTGGTGAAGTCTGTGAGCTTTGGAAAATGGAAATCCGCAAATTCTACCTTGTAGGATTGAATATTATCAGTGTAGGCGTTAAAGCTAGTATAGAAGCTTTCAACATCGCCGAGGCGAATGACGGGGGCATATGCGTAAACGCCGTATTTATCCGAGTCGACATTAGCGTAACGCTGGTAAACATTGCGTTCATCATAGTTGCGCATGAGCGGCTTCGATTGAAGCTGATAATAAATGCCGAAGCGTTTGTCGTCTGGATTATAGGCGTAGATGGCAGTAGTCTCAGCCTGCCCCGTAGTTTCGACTTTCCAGCCTTCAGGAATTTTCATTGAGAAGTTTTCGTCCGTATAATCAACGAGATTGACTGAGTTGTCTATCTCGGTAATCTTAATCTCCTCGTCTGAAAAGTAAACGATTTGCGCTTCATTATACTTACGATAGACATAAGTGCCAATAAAAATCAAAAGTAGCACCATTAGAATGGCGATTCTCTTCAGGGAGGCTTGCTGATGCGGGGCTAAATTATGATATTTAGTACGAAGTTTTGCAAAAAGTGTGCTTTTAGAATCTTTTTGTTTCTTCGTGGAAGCACGAGAAGCCGAGTTGGTCTTTTGACTTTTTGGCATTTTATTATATTAACATTTTTTCGCGTTCTCGTCAAATTAACGATAGCTTTTTGATGCAAAATTATTTTTTATGTTTTAAACGACGGATCTTATAGTCGGAAGCAGTTAAAGTGTAGCGCCAAGCATTACGCTCGCTCAAGACAACAAAGTGACTGGCGGTTTTGGTTTGATAAAAGTTAATTGGTTGATGTACGGTGTTATATGCGTCTAAAAGTTCATCGAAATCTGTAACTTCATGAATCTTATAGCTTTTAAGTTCGAGTGGCGAACGCAAATCAACCAAAATATCATCATAAGCAGAGCGAATTTTTTGAACACTATATTCATAATAATGCTTAGTGTTATATGCGTGGTACGACTGATAGGCGAGAAGCGCCAGGATTAGCGATGCGACGAACGATGCAATACTAAACAAGCGCGCAAAAAGCTTAAAACTATTATCGATGCTAACAACAGTGCGATAGTTTTTATTAACATTGTCGCCAGACTCCACTGTGGCTGCAATTCGAATGTCGTGTTTCGTAAGCGGAAGTTCGAGACGAAGCGCAGAGTCGAAATCAACATATTTCAGAAGATCATGGGTCGTGATTTTGCCATCAATGCGAAGCTCAACAGCTAGTGTGCCGTCAGCCGTACTAGATAGTTTACGAAAATCATCCATGATTTGAACATAGTTGTCGTAGTCGATATTAATATCTTCGCTAATATCTAGCTTTGACGAATTCTCGATGGATTTAGTTTTAACCTCGGTTAGCGGATATTCGCGAGCACCAAATTCATAACTACCACCATCGGAATTTTCAGTCGCAGTAACCGTAGCGACTAGCTGATAAGATAAATCGCCAGAAACCGGCGACGAAAAATCTGCCACATAATTATAGTTTGCGGTAATATATTCGATTAGATACGCCACGTAGACATCACGACGCGCACAATTACCGATGAGCGGGCTACTATTTTCGAAGCTACAGACTTCGTAATCGATTTTACTCTTTGAGTCATCGTAACTTAAACTGACAGTTTTGTCTGTATGAAAACCATAAAAACAGGAGAGCATGCCAACGATTACTAACGCAACAGACGCAAAGATCAGGCCGGGATGGCGCGTATCTTTTTGACGTAGCTTTCGTGTCATACTCTCCTCCGTTTGATTCTGCTAGATTTTAGCCCTGTTCGTAGCCAAGAGCAACTGAGAGGCTAACCTCGGTATCAGTAGCAGGAAGATCCTCGGCAGCAATATCACTGCGATAATCGACGCGAACAATTACATTCTTGGCGTTGTTGCCGGTATTGTAATTAAGCACATCCATAATATTGGTAGCAGAAGAAGTGTATTCTGTACCATTATAGGAAACCGAGAATTTGAGAAGCTTAGCCTCAGCTTCAGTAAGTTGAGTCATCGTGATACTTTTTAGAATGGCATCAAAAGTACCGTCATTGATAACGTCAACTGAAAAGGCGTAGTAGTCGCCAGGTTTATTGAGTTTTACTTTGAAATTGGCAGTAGTAGTAGCGGTATCAAGGGTGAGATTTTCACCAGTGACGGAGCCGGCGACCTCTTGAAGGCTATTTTTTTTAAAGTGGACGCTCCACTTATTAGTGCCAACCGTTGCAGTACCGTTGATATTAAGTGTCTGAGCATAGGCGGCAAAGCCCACAGACATAAACAATACTGCAAAAGCCAAGACGCCAATGAGAGCAACTTGGATATTCTTTTGTTTTTGCATAGTGTTCCTTTTTTATTTTATAGACCTTTGACGTGATTTTAACATAAGAAGTATAATTTTGCAAGAAAAAAGCGCAAATGGCGCTAGATTGTTCTGGTACACCCAGTAGGGTTCGAACCTACGACCTTCTGTTCCGAAGACAGACGCTCTAATCCGCTGAGCTATGGGTGCGACATAGATATTATACCACTTTTGGCGAGCGATGCTAAGGGTATGCCTTCTATGCTGTATAATAAATATATGAATATACGCGAAAATGTCCCAATTTCTACTTTAACTACGATGCGACTCGGTGGCGCGGCCCGCTATGTGATCGACATTGACAAGGTCGAAGATTTGTCGCAAGCTTATGCTTTTGCAAAAGAAAAGAATCTGCCAGTATATGTCTTGGGCAACGGAAGTAATATTATCGGGCGCGATGGCGGTTTTAATGGTGTGATTTTGGTCTGTAAATTGACAGGCATGGGCATTTTGCGCGAAGAAAAAGACGAGGCGGTGCAGCTTTATAGTTACAGTGGCGAGCTGCTCGACGATTTTGTAACTTATGGCACCGAGATGGGCTATTCTGGCATGGAGGCGCTGAGTGCAATCCCGGGGACGGTGGGTGCGGCGCCAGTGCAGAATGTGGGCGCATATGGACAAGATATTTCGCAAAGCCTTGTCGAGGTGGAAGTTTTCGACACAGAAACGGGCGAGATTAAGACTTTGCCAAAAGACCAGTTAGAGCTTAGCTATAGGCACAGCATTTTTAACCATGGTGAGCTCGTAGGAAGATACTTTATTACTAAAGTTGTAGTTGAGCTACATAAGGGTCACTTGACGCCGCCGTTTTATAATTCCCTACAAGCTTACATCGACGAACATAGTATCATTGACTTTTCGCCAGATTCGATTCGCCAGTGTGTGCGCGCAGTACGCGAGTCGAAGTTGCCGGATCCAGAGTTGATCGCAAGTAGTGGATCTTTCTTTAAGAACGTTTATCTTTCGCCGGAAGAAGCGGCGGGCGCCGAAGCGGCAGGGATTCCAGTTTGGGATGGCGGCAAAGTGCCAAGCGGCTGGCTAATTGAACATGCCGGACTAAAAGGTCAAGAATTTCATGGCATGCGCGTATCTGACAAGGCAGCACTAGTACTAATCAACGAAAGCGCCAAAAGTTATGCGGATCTCGCTGCGGCACGCGCAGAGATTATCAAGATTGTGAAAGATAAATTTGGCTTTACGCTCGAGCAAGAACCGATGGAACTGGGAGACGAATAATGAAAAGCTTAAACGGACGTGAGTTGGTTGGATATATTAAGGAACGCCAAGCTAAGCAGGTGCGATCCTTGCGTGGACGTAAGATTCTTCCAAAATTAGCGATCTTCTACGACAATGACAGTCCAGTGATTGCAAAATATATGTCGCTAAAACAAAAATACGGCGACGATATCGGAATTGCGGTTGAAGTTCAAAAGATTAATTCTAAAAATGCCGAGCAGCTACTAAAAGCTGCTGCCGGAGACGTCGCAACGACTGGCATTATCGTACAACTGCCACTAGCCGAAGTCTCAATGAATGTGCTTGACTTAATTCCGATCGAGAAAGATGTGGATGGTCTGCGCGGCATGAGCGACACGGCAACTGCAATGGCTATTCATTGGCTTTTGACTGGATATGATATCGATATTAAGTCAAAGAAGATTGCAATTGTTGGACATGGCAAACTAGTTGGTGCTCCGCTTGAAAAAATGTGGCGCGAATCCGGTTACAATGTAACTGTTTTCGATAAAGGCGATGACATCTCAAAGCTTAACGAATACAATTTGATTGTAACAGCAACTGGCGTGCCGGGTCTAATCAAGAGCGAGATGGTGCAACCAGGGGCGGTAGTTGTAGACGCCGGTACCGCGAGCGAAGGCGGCGTAATCAAGGGCGACCTCGACGAGGCGGCACGCGAGCGCGACGACTTTATCGTAACACCGAAGATTGGCGGCGTCGGCCCATTAACAGTTGCGATGTTATTTGAAAAAGTCATCCAAGCAGCGTCGAAATAAAACTGCATTCTTGGCGCAAAATTACGCCAACAAAAATACTCCAGATTGCTCTGGAGTATTTTTTAGTTTTCCCGTCTGACTATGCTTCTCGGGAAGAAGTCTATACTAGGCGGTCAAACTTATTTCTTGCGGCTTGCAATGTAGTATGCAGTTGCGGTGGTAAGACCAGCGATTGCAACCATTGCGGAGAGAACATTCTCGGCACCAGTCTTTGGAAGTTCTGGTGGAGTTACTGGTTCTTCTGGTTTGTCTTCACAGATTTTACCATCAAGTGTTACGTCAGCGGTGTCAGTCTTAGTAGTCTTGTCATCGTTGTTGTATTTACCACTCGCGGTGTTGGTGAGAGTAGATCCTTCACAGTTGTCGGCGAAGTCGCTGCTGATAGTAGCGTAGAAGTAAATCGTAGCTTCAGTACCCTTGGCATAGTTGCCAATGTTGAGACCCTTGTCCGAGATAATATCATCGTTCATGGTCTTGCCGTTGGTGTTGGCTGCGTTGTAGAGAACAGTAGAACCCTTAACATAGCTGACACCTTTTGGAAGTACATCACGGATTACGACATTCTTAAGTTCGACGTCACCAGTGTTCTTGAATTGAATACGGTAACGGACTTGGTTGCCAGCAGTGCCCTTGACGGATTCTGCCCAGCTATCGCCACCCTTGTTCTGAACCATCTTATTGATGGTGAAGTTTGGATGCTCTTCTGGTTTTTCTTCACAGACTTTACCATCGACGAGGACATCGGCAGTATCTTCTTTAGCAGTACCCTGACCACCACTTGCCTGAGCGACGTTGCGGAGGAGAGAGTTGCTACATTTTTCGCTTACTGCTTTATCGACAGTAGCATTGAAGTAAATCCAAGCGTTAGCACCGGCATTGTAGTCACCGATGTTCATACCGTTGTCGGTAATGATATTATCGCTAAGAGTTACACCCTTTGGATGTGCGGTGTTGAAGATAGTAGTAGTACCTTTAACATAGGTAAGACCTTTTGGAAGGATGTCACGAATGGTGACATTTTTCAAAGTGGTGTTACCAGTGTTCTTGAAACCGATACGGTAACGAACGGTTTCGCCAGCCTTGGCTTTAACTTGCTCGCTCCAGGTGTCGGTACCGAGGATTTTAACTTCCTTGGTAATCTCGAGAGCTGGTTTGGCAGCAAATTGAGCTTTGACGTGGAAAGTTACATAACCAGAGTATTGAGAACAACCTGGGATTTTACCATCCATCTTGTCGTAACCTAGCAACATACCTTTGTTAGTAAAGAGGTCGTTGTTGGCAGTGTCAAGATTGAAGGTGCGAAGTTTACCATCTTTGGTGTTGTAATACTTTGCAGAACCCTTGACGTAGGCGAGATTAAACTTTTCACCATTTTTGGATTTGAAAGTGGTTTGGTCCCAAACAGTGGTTGGTTTTGCGTTGGAAGATGAAATCTTACCGTTTACAGTGATAGAGGTGCTAGTGTCGGTTGGAAGTACGACATAAGCGCGGACGTTCTCAGCAACGAGGTTAAGGTTGCTAGCGGCGTTGTTGTGTACATACATACGAACAACATACTCTTTGCCATTCTCTACCTCAGTGGAGTCAGTCCAGTGATTCTTGCTTGCATCGCCGGTATATTCGGAAGCGGAGACGAAGTAGCGCTCATCACCAACTTCTTTATTATTATCGACGATAGAGTTGAAAGTAATGTGGTCGGCTGGTTTAGCCATCGTATAAGTAGTACGAGATGGTCCCCAAGCGAAGGCCACGAGAGCGCTTGTAGCGGCAATGACAGCAACGGCGCCAAAACCGAGACAAGCTTTAGTTGTTTTCTTCATAATATAAATTCCTTTCTAAAATATTAGATCGAAAAGTTTAACTCTGTGAAAAGCCGCTTGTTAATGTGGCGCTTCTTGCAGGAACCTCCCAGTTCTTGTAATTAGCTGTATGTATTATAGCAAACTTTTTGCATTTTGTCAATAGTATTATGTGAGATTTTACTTATGTTTATAAATATTATATAGCTTATGCTTATTGTAGGATTTTTGCGATCCCGTTTGTGCTATTTCTATCTATAAAATCAAACCATTGCTACATAAAACTTGGAATAAGAGGGGTCTTTAGTCGACCCCTCTTATAAGGTACATGGGATGAGTGGGGATTTATTCCGGCGCGTCAAGAGAACCACTGTTGTCGTCGCCTTTTACGGCTTCTTCAACAGTGTCGGAACTATGAGAGGATTGTGCCTCGTCTATAGTCTTATTCTCTGTCCCGGTAATGACGGTATAATCTTTGCCGCCAACGTTCTCGGTTCCGCCGTTGTTGTTACGGTCTCCGAGACTTTTATCGTTGGAAGGCTTAGAACCGCCGTTGTTGCTGCCTTTATCCTCGGTAGGAGCCTTCGGAGGCGTGTAAGTGTCCGGAGACTTAGGCTCAGAAGTCTGAGTCTTATCAGTCTTGTCTGGATCATTTGCGCCACCACCAAAGTCCGGATTGTCCGGTACCTGCCCCTGCGGACCAGCACTTGGGTCCTTCGGCTCCAACTCGATATCCGGAGTTTCCGGAGGAGTTGTATCGTCCTCAGGAGGAGTGCCAGTAGGAGGAGCCCAATACCCAACATCTACAGGCTGATAGCCACATTCAAGACGAAGCTTGATGAGACCTGCCTTGCCGAAGTCAAAGACTAAAGCATGACCACCGGTATGCGTGCTGTTACGCACAACAATGTCCGGCAAACCTGCAGCGCGTCCGTCATGATACATATACATGCTGGACGTATAATCGTCGAGTTTGACAATACTTACCGTGGCGTTGTCCCTTAAAACCTCAAGGTACTCCTCCACGCTAGCCTGCCAGTACTCTGGGTCCTTTATGAACTCGTCGGCAGTGTAATTCGGCTGTTGACCGATTGGCTGCTGCCAAGTTCCGTCGCGAAGGATCCTGTTGTTCGGTTTAACCACGTTTACATAATGCGTAATCTCAGCCGCGGCCAAGCAAGGGTCGGTTTTAAGCGCCCAAGCGAAGTCGCGATCTTCGTCCGCATCATAAACGTAATCAAGAACGTTACTATACTCACCGGCAGAGATATGCTCTGCGGCTGCCTCGTACACGTTCCAACCGAAGTTGTTTTTACCAACCCCGGCCTTGGCTTGTTCACTCGCAACTTTATAAGCTGCCTCGTCGTTAGCTTTGACTAACTCCAAGGTATGCTCGTCGCCATTGATGGCGTTGTTGCGAATAACTATAGTATCGCTGTTTGCGATCGCTCTAGCAGTACTGCCGTTGATCGCAACAGCACCGATGAAGAACGTCGCTATAAGCAGGAGGACAGTGCCTCCCAAAAATGCTTTACGCACATCAATCACCTTCCTTCCTTGTGCGTATCACTTAGCGATCGAAAAGATCGCAAATTGCGCTGGCTGCCCAGCCGGCGAGAATGCCGATGGCGCCCGAAAGAACGCAATTGAGCAACTTGGCGTATGTGGTAGCCTCGGCAAGGTTAGCCACCTGCACGCGGTTACCTGCGGAATCGAGCGTCCAGCAGAGATAGTTGGATACGCTCGGCCAGCAGATGATACCTGCGCCAATGGCGGCAAGGATGCCTACGGCAATCGAAACTATGATAGCCCAGGTAGCCATACGGTGCTGTCCACACTCGCGAATAATGTCAGCGGTGCGGCGATCGATGTGGCTGCGGGTATCGCTATGCTCGGCGCCAATTCTGGTGCGCGTCGCTTCGTGCTCGGCGGTCGTGTGACTCTTGAGCTTCTTGGCGGCGTGACCGATGGCCTTAGCAGTAACCTCACGCGTTGTGTCGTGTTCTTTGCGGTTATCATCGCGGAGATTGGTACTCGCGCGGCCGACTCCCGTAAGCTGAACCTTGTTCGCTTCGTCGAGCATTTCCTGCAGTTCCTCAGGGGTCATAGCCCCAATATTCTTCACTTTACTCATGATAATTCCTCCTTTTGGGGGTCTACCCCAGTGGCTCTTGGCCGATGGTGCACCTTTCTTGAAGGCGCTATTGACTGGAAAAAACTGAAAAATCTATATAAACACCCCAATAACGGAGGAGTGAATAGCCCGGATCGTGCACGATCATTTACCCCACATCCCAATGGGTGCTACACTAACTTACGTTTCGTGCAGCAATGGGTTGATTTAGTGCACTAATGTTAATTTGCCGCATCCTATAGAGCTTATCTATATTTTGCTGTGTCTATTATAGCAAACTTTTTACATTTTGTCAATAGTATTATATAAATAAAACCATTACCGGATAAAACTTGGAATAGAGGCGGGGATCGTGTCCCCACCTCTATAAGGTGCGAGCTCATAGCTCTGGCTTTCCCTTCTGGGAGTTTACGAGTTACTCTGGAGCATCCATGGAGCCTTCGTTTGTGTCGCCCTTGACAGGTTCCTCAACGGTGTTATCGTTTTGGTTGTCGTAAGCTTCGTCAATTGAAGTGTCTCCATTTTGGCCGCCAACTACAACGTCATAGTCCTTACCGCCAACCTGCTCGGTGCCGCCATCGTTGTGATCCTCGATAGTCGGAGTCTTGCCGGGCTGAGTCGGTTTGGTCGGTACAGACGGTTCATTGTTGTCGGGCTCATACTCAGTTGCCGGTGGAGCGGGCGGAGTATAGGTGCTCGGCGAAGTAGGCTCAGGAGTCAAATCCGTATCCGTCTTGTCCGGATCATTGGCGCCACCGCCATAGTCCGGATTGTTCGGTACCTGTCCCTGCGGACCAGCATTTGGGTCCTTCGGCTCTGGAGTTGGATCAGGAGTCGGTGTAGGATCGGGGTCGGGAGTCGGCGTAGGTGTCGGGTCGGGATCAGGATTCGGAGTTGGGTCAGGAGTCGGCGTCGGATTGTCGTTAATCGGTGGAATGTTTGGCGTTGGCCAGTAAGGCGTATCAATAGGCTGATAGCCACATTCCAGACGATACTTCACGATACCGGGCTTACCAAGGTCGAATTGTACGAAGGTACCGCCAGAGTTGTTGGTATTTCGCACAATGACGCTAGGACGATTGCCGTCAATCTGGTCTGGGTACATATACATGCTAGATGTATACGAATCAATCTTCTTGAGAGAGATTTCGCCCAAGCACAGACGCTCGGTAATCAGTTTAATCGCTCGGCTCCAATACTCGCCGTCACGCAGAAAGTGTTTGTGGGCCGCGTCGGCCCGCCGGCCGATAAGTTCGTTTTGCTCGTCGATCAGGATAGGCTCGTCGAAGGCGAGAGTCTCATCCATATCTAGGGCGATTGCCGCACAGAGTGCGGGGTCGTGTTGGATGGAATTGAAGAAGTCGCCAGTGCCATCGTTCTTGGCGATAAAGCTTAAGACGTCTTCTGCTTCGCCATCCTTCACAGCGGTTTCAGCCCATTCTTTGCGGTTGGGGCCGAAATTGAAGTTGTTGTTGCCAATATCGTCCTCATTCACCATGTCGTTATAGTAAATGATTTCTCTACCGCCATTTGCGGCGGCGGCCTGTGCGGTGGTAATAAGGCGCGAGCCCACACCGGACATACCCAAGAGAAACACGGCAATAAAGGCCAAAACGGTCGTTGCTGCTGCAAATTTTCGTGTCTTTTTCATGATTGACACCTCCTCTAAGATTTTGGAGACTCTCCTTCTTCGTAGCTTCGTGAGCGCGGAAGTGAAAGTCTACTGCATAACGGTGGTCTAATGGACCAGCCTCAGTTTTATGCAGTAATGGTTCGATTTGCTTGTTAAGGCTCCGCATTCTGCTCCGCTAACAGGAGTGGCGATACATATACTAATTATAGCAAATTTTTCGTGTTCTGTCAATAGCGTAAGGGGGTTTAATAGGGGTGAAGTTGGCATGCTTATGCTTCTTAATGCTATAATTAGATATTATGGCACTAAATGGTAAGATTATTCAGCGCATAACAGGGGTCAAAAGTAGCGATGTAATGCACTCGTCGGGCTATGCAAATGCTCAAAATGCGGGCAGTTTTGGCGTAGCTGAAGGCGAGACTTTTGAGCAGAGGCAAGAAATCGAGAAAAACCGCAAAATTGTGCAAGGATATAATCGCGCAAAGGTGGCTCAGCGCACAAATATGATGCCAAAAGCGCGTACTTACCAACAGGAATTAGAGGAAAAACGCCAGCGTAAGCTTGGCGATCAGACCGACAGCGCAGAACAGGAGCGTCAAGAGTTTAGCACGAGGTTGGAGCGCGGCGGCTTAAGGTCTTTTGAAGAGAGGCGCATAGGTGGATACGCTGATAGGCAAGCTACTTTTGTGGCACAAAAAGAAGCACGCACGGCGATTGGTCAGGCGCGTTCATCCGAAGCAAGACAAGCGATGGCGGCGCGCTTTAACGGTACTGCAAGACCAACGCCAAAGACTGGCGGGTTTGGCCCAAATTTTGGGCGTCATTAGAGGCCACTGACACATATTCCTGAAGTATATTTTTCTCGGCGGCATAGTCGAGAATGGCTTGATGTTGGCAAATATCCGCCTCGAGTACGAGAAAACCGCCCTTTTTGAGGTGCTTTGGGGCTTTATCGATGAGATTTTTTATGAGGCCGAGACCGTAATTTGAGGCATAAAGAGCAAGTTTTGGTTCGTATTTGAGAGTGTTTTTGTCGATCCAAGGCCAAGCTTTGTCGACGTAAGGGAGATTTGCAACAATAATGTCGAAAGTTTGGTTTTTGAAGGCTTTAGATTTTAGGAGGTTGGATTTGACCCAACTTATGCTTTTAATTTGGAGTTTTTGGGCGTTATACTCGGCACAGGCGAGTGCCTTGGCGGAAATGTCAGAAGCTACGATCTGAATATTCGCCTCTGGCTCGGCGTGGTTTTTGGTGCTTTGCGAAAGTTTGCTGGCGAGACTTAGCGCAATGCAACCACTACCGGTGCCAAGATCAAGGATTTTAATAGGCTCGCCTGATTGGATGGTTTGGACGGCTTTAGCAGTTCCGGTGGTTTTGGCGGGCTTAACGGCATTGGTGCTAAGTTTTTGATAGAGTTCGCTTGCGATGTCGACAAGAGCTTCGGTCTCTGGGCGTGGAATTAGAACGTCTCGCGTGAGATAAAACTTGTGGCCATAGAATTCTTTGTAGCCCAAGATATAGGCAAGTGGTTCGTGTTTTTGACGACGCAAAAGCATGTCGTCGACGACTTTTTGTTGCTCTGCGGTCAATTCTTCGTCGGCGTGAGCGTGCAAAAAGGTGCGATCTTTGTCGAAAATGCTGGCAAGAATAAGTTCTGCGTCGAGACGGTCGATGGAAGAGCTGGCTTTTTTAAGCCATGAGTTCACGTTCATGGAGAATGAGGGCCTCGATAATGTCTTGGATGTCACCATTCATGGCAGCTTGAATATTGCTACGAGAATAGTGAATGCGATGGTCGGTGATGCGATCTTGCGGGTAATTGTAAGTACGGATTTTCTCGGAACGGTCGCCGGTGCCAATGAGGGTTTTGCGAGCATCGGAAGCCTTGGCGCGATCATCGGCGATTTTGCGCTCAAGCAAACGCGAACGGAGCACAGTCATGGCGCGCTCACGGTTTTGTTGCTGAGAACGTTCGTCTTGCATAGTAACAACAATACCGGTCGGGAGATGCGTGATACGAACAGCGGAGTCGGTCGTATTGACGCCCTGCCCACCGTGGCCGCCAGAACGATAAATGTCGATGCGAAGATCTTCGGGCTTGATTTCAATATCGGTTTCTTCAGCCTCTGGGAGGACGGCAACCGTAGCAGTGCTAGTATGAATGCGGCCCTGACTCTCGGTAACTGGAATACGCTGGACGCGATGAACGCCACCTTCGAATTTGAGCTTGCCATATGGCTCTTCGCCAGAGATACGGACGATGACCTCCTTGTAGCCGCCAGCATCGTTAACAGACTCGGACTCGAGCTCAACTTTGAGGCCGTGAGTCTCGGCGTAACGAAGATACATGCGATAAAGATCGCCAGCAAAAAGCGAAGCTTCGTCGCCACCGGCGCCGGCGCGAATTTCTAGAATGGCAGCTTTGTCGTCGTTTGGATCACGCGGAATTAGCATTTCGGTGAGTTTTTGCTCAATTTCAGCGTATTCGCGTTCAAATTCTGGCTTCATGTCGGCAAAATCTGGATCATTGCTTGCCATTTCGATATCTGCCTCGAGCTGAGTGCGCTTTTTGCCGAGTTCAAGGAGAGTGTTTATCTCGCCGAGGCGGCGGTTCTTGGCGGCAAAGTTTTTGTCGGCATAAGAATCTGGCTGCGACAAAAAGTCGGTTAGCTCTGTTTTTTCTGCGTTTAAAGCATCAAAATCCAATTGAAGATTACTCATTTAGCCATATTATAACATATTAACGGCAGTTCGTGAACTTGCGAAAGCCGAGGGGGCTTCAATGTAAAATACGGCGATAAGTTAGTTTTTGAAGGCACTACAAGATGTGCTATAATCTGGCTATGGACCTTTAGCTCAGTTGGCTAGAGCGTACGATTCACATTCGTAAGGTCACTGGTTCGAGCCCAGTAAGGTCCACCAAGACAAAGAGAAATACACCCAAAGGGTGTTATTTTTTGTTTTTTTCGTCGAGTTAGATGTGGCGAGAAGTATCTTTCTTTTAGATGGATTGGCATTATTTGGCACCTCTTTATTAGTAGCTTTTTCATACATGTCCAACACTTGCTAATTCTTTAGCAATCTTTTTCTGTTCACTTTTCATTAAGTCTAGCGGAATGGCGTCAGAGTAATGCGTTTCAAGCAACTTTTGGCGTTTATGTTCCAGGAATATTTTTAGCGCAACAACGTTTTATTTATTTTCTCATTTAGCTTTTTTGTCTAGTTTTTTGCTTCTTGTAAGATAACTTTTTACCAACGCTTCTATCGATAAGGTTGTTATCGAAATAAATGCTATACATAAAAGTATTATGGACTCAGGTAAAAGCTCAACCATGTTATTTACTACCATAGACGTCACTAATTCAAAATCCGAGATATAAAAGAAGTCGAAAGTAACATTCTTCATATATACGCAGCATATCGATGTTAATAATGGAACACTTATAGACGCGATAATCTGTAGAATTCCCATTTTTCTTTTGCCCTTAATTACCAATATGCCTCCCAATGCAATGCCGAGCATAAGTATAATCACCCGAAAAATTAAAGCCGAGTAATCTAGTGTGCGAGCATCAAGTATCATTATCGCCTCACTCTACCAAGTGCACCGCCGGTCATTGGCCAGCCGTTTTTATCTGCCCATTTTATATATCCTTCAGTATGTTGGGCCACTTCATAATTATAATAATCACCATTGGAATAGTATCGATATGTATTGTCCTTATTCGTAACAAAGCCCATATGATCCCAGTTGCCATCATTGGCTTTGTCGCTTGCAATAAAGTCTCCTTTGTCGATTACACTAGAGAACTCAGTATGATTAGTTGTCTTAAAACCTACACCCATATAACGCGAAAACGTATCCGCATTTATCCATGACACCGAATAAAGATGCTGGCCACCATGATTCTTGTGCCACCACCCCTTCGTGTCTACGGGATAGACATCCTGAGATACTCCAGACGCCTCTAGAATTTGCGAGACAAAGTTAGTGCAATCCATCTCAATTAGATTTAAAAAGCCTCCTTTGGCTACACCATAACCGTTCGTGTTATAATTTACAGCGTACGTGCGGGCATAGTTGATAGCCGCATTCATATTTGGAAGCGCATATGCGATACTCGTCGCTCTCTGAAGATTAATAATCCTTTCACTATCTTTTGCGAGTGGAGCATAATATGGCAACATTAATCCCAAAGAAAGAGTTTGTGATTGCGATAGCTGTCGCGTATTGTTAGATACTAATATTCTATTGGTGTATTTTATAATCTCGTCGTTTTTTTGCCTATTTTCAAATATGTCAAAGAAGGCTACTAATGTTGCTCTTTGTTGATTCGTATCATGAGCAAAGACACTATCGCTAGACAATCCATATAGTCCAGCTCTATATTCTTCCCAGTTCTGAGAATTTATCTCATCCAGCCTAAATTGCGACGATATTGCTAGTAGAATTTCCGGAACTTTCTTCTTTAGGTTATTCAAAGCATCTTGATCATTTTCAAATGTGCAATATATAGGATTCTCTATACTGTTTATGCTAATTTTTTGTCTGCGATTTATATCTCCAATCCCATCTAAATACCGTGAACGACAATAGGAATCGTATTGACCGCTCTGCTTTTCAGCGGCCGCCGCGGAGCGACAAAAAAACGACCCCGTAAATGCTAGTATAGCCGCAGTCGTTATTGTAAATAAAGCTACTTCCTTCACTCTATTCTCCTTTCAAGGTTGCTTGCCTTTACTATAACATAACTAATATTCTATCGGAAATAGGCTTAACCATGAAAATATTTCTGAAAATTGGCGCAAGCTCTCATTTTTTCACGGCTTTTGTTTTTAGGCGTAACCGTAAGATAAAGTCATTAGAAATGTATATCCCGCTATCAGAGTGACAACCTAACACAATCCGAAGAGTAGAACTAGAGTGCAATTGCTTCTTCAAGGTTTATCTTTTCGATAGATACTTTGATGCCCCGCTTTCTGAGATTATTTGCGATAGTGTTGCGGTGGCAGTTGAAGGCTCCAGTTAGTTCATATGTCGACTCGCCATTCTAATATCTCTGAACAATTTGTTCTATTTCTTCAGGTTTTAGATGTTTTTGTTGCTGAGAGATGTCTTTTACGATAGAATTTGGGTCGTAGGAAGAATCGATAAGCGCTTGATCCGATTCAGATTTTACGGGGATAGATGCCTTGATTTCCTTGACTTTTTCGGAGAGCATTTTATAGTTCGAATTGGGCCCCGTTAGTCCCCCAGGATTTTAAGGTTTTAGCGCAGGGGCGCTGTTTTTTGTTAGAACGAGAACCAGGCACGATGCATTTCGTCCCAAATCTCAAGAATTGTCTTGCCATTAAAACAATGGAGATTTAGTAGCTCGTCTAGCGTCTTAAAGGTTGCTATAACTTCGCAACCATCCACTCCCTCTTTTGATTCCCAGACTTCATATTTTTCTACATAATCTGGCTCTATATGATACGAATATTTACCGATGCTGAACTCAAGCTCGCCGTTTCGGTCTATATTCTCTTTAAGTTGGTCGATTGCGTCACTATAGTTTTTCTCGGGTTTCATATTTTTAGCCCTTTCAAAAGTTTCTTAAATCTATTATATAGTTTAGGATCCATTATTTCTCCGCTCTCATTAACTATCATATGGGGATTATTCTGTCGTTCGCCGTTAATATTATCCTACTCTACGCTTATGTTTATGCTTGACATGATGCTAATTATGTGCTATAATGAAGAGATGGTCTTGTCTGAACAAAAATCCTTGACTTTGCAGGGATTTTTTATGGCATTTTTCGATATTTTAAGTTTTCATTTAGTCGCTGTTCAAAATTAACATAAATACTATATACTAGTGTTATGAACAAGCAGAAGAAAGGCTTTACGATTATTGAGGTCGTGCTCGTGCTTGCTATTGGTGGGCTAATATTCTTAATGGTGTTTATTGCTCTGCCGGCATTACAACGATCACAGCGCGACACGCAACGTAGGCAGGATGTTGCGATTATTGCGAGCGCAGTACGTCAATATATGGCCCATAACCACAATAATGCGCCACCGGATTCGGGGCGTGACAGCTCCACTAACCATACATATGACGATGATGATCGCAAGGGAACGACCTGGGGCTCAGGAAACGATAGCAAAGCTCTGCGTCGCTATCTAGTAGATCTCGATCCGGGCGGAGTCACGACAGTAGTATCAGTCGTAAATTACGTCAAGGGATCGTCGTCGAGTAATCGCTTCACTATCGCAAAGGCCGATATTGAGGGCTATGTAACAGTCTATGTTGGCGCAAAATGCCCAGATCTAACAAAAGCGAACGGCACAGTCGTAACAATTCCTCAGACTAAGAAGCAAGGCGACATCATAGTTATGCGCTACATGGAGAACGGCCACTGGTATTGTCTCGAAGTCTAACAAAAGTCCGCAGCGATGCGGGCTTTTTGCTTATGATTTTGACAGATATACCCCTATATGTTATCTTGAAGAAAAGAAAGGTATCCAAATATGCCAAGAAAACAAAAAAAGAACAAAAAAATTATTATCTTTAGCCTGCTGGGGCTAGTTATAGTGGCGGCAGGAACTTTCGGTGTGCTTGCGCTAGTTAATAGCGAAAATAACGAAGAAAGTCGCAACGCCGATCACGAAACGGCAATTTACGACGAAAACGATCCAAATAAGGATAATCCAGATAAATACACCTTTGGCGATGACCGAAAAGACGAACTAGACGACGAGACGACATCCGAAAACGAGAAAAATAATGACGGAAGCGTCAAGGCCACCATTTATGTAAACAATACCGTTGTTTATGACGGTAAAATTGTCGCAAGCGCGAACATTACAAACCTCGTCGAAGAAAATGGAACTTGCACTTATACTTTTACTGCACCGAGTGGTAAAACGCAGGTCATAACAGCCGAGACTCTGCCGAGTCCTTACGACACACCATGCGCCGACGCCTCAATCGCTAAATCCGAGACCGGTGAATGGAAGCTCAAAGTAACCTACAAGTCTACGACAGCATCAGGCGAGAGCGAGTCTTCGAACTTCTCCGTAAAATAGCTTAAGAAAATCGGCCGAGATTAGTTCCCGACCGATTTTTTTATTCGACTGAGACGATTTCGCCGTGGTTTAGATGGAGCAGGCGCTGATTCTGGCTGCCACGGAATTTTAGAGTAAGATCGCGCTTGGCGAGAATGAACGGGCCATCAATCAAGGCGTCGAGATATTCGACGAATTCCCAAGCTTCGCTGTCTTTAGGGATTTTTTCGAAAATGAGACCAGTGAAGGACCAGACATTCCAGCCAAGTTCTTCTTTGACGAACTTGGCGATTTCGAGGCAGGCTTTGGCCTGAAGGAGCGGTTCGCCGCCGCAGAAAGTGAGACCGGTTTGCCCTTTAAAGCTGGCGAGTTCTTTTTTGACATCTTCGATTTTGACAAGCGTGCCAGCGGCGCCGGAGTCGTCCCAAGTTTCAGGGTTCTGGCAGCCCGGACAGTGTTGACGACAGCCTTGCGTCCAGAGGACGGCGCGGAGGCCTGGGCCATTAACGATACTGTCACGCTCGAGCGGGCCAGACATTAGGATATAGCCTTCTGGGACATCCATTTGAGGCTGACAAAGTTTATTTTCGACTTTTTGGGTCATAGCTTCTCCGTTGATAAAATACGCCAGCCTTGTTTTTTAGCTAAGACTGGCGTAAATGTGTTTTTATTTACTTTTTGCCAAGGGCAGCGGCGGCGTTAGCTTTTTTGCTTTCGCGCTTAGCCTTAGTGTCGGCGTCGTATTGCTCTGGCACTACGCCATGTTTGACGCGAGCAGCCTCTTCGGCGCGTTTTGCATCATTCCAGCGCTCGAGCGAGCCTACGAGATAACCGGTAATGCGGCGGAGACGTTCGAAGCCATATTCACCATCATGTTCATGACGGCCACAGCTTGGACAGACATCGCCTTCGATAATACCAGCGTAGCCACAGACTGGGTCACGATCGACTGGATGGTTGACGGAGCCATAGCCAATGCCAGCTTCTTTCATGTGGCGGATAACTGCCTCGAAAGCTTCGATGTTATCTGACGGATCGCCATCCATTTCTATGTAGGTGATATGGCCACCGTTACAGAAGTCGTGATAAGGAGCCTCTTTGTCGATTTTTTCGAATGCGCCAATCTTGTAGTAGACAGGGACGTGGAAGGAGTTGGTGTAGAATTCACGATCTGTAACACCCTTAAGCTTACCGTATTCTTTCTGATCCATGCGAGTGAAGCGTCCGGCAAGACCTTCGGCTGGAGTGCCGAGGAGCGAGTAGTTGAGCTGGCGCTCTTTGCTTAGCTCGTCACAGCGTTCGCGCATGTGGCCGATAATGTCGAGACCAAGTTCTTGGCATTCTTCACTCTCGCCATGATGATGGCCAGTCATAGCAACGAGGGTTTCAGCGAGACCAATAAAGCCAATACCGAGAGAACCGTGTTTGATGACGTCGCGAAGCTTGTCATTTGGTTTTAGCTTTTCGCTACCAATCCAGTTGCCCTGGCCCATGAGAAATGGGAAGTTTTTGACGCGCTGGTTGCCCTGAAAGTCGAAGCGGCGTTGAAGCTGATCGGCGACGAGGTCGATTTTCTCATCGAGTTCTTTGTAGAAACCATCCCAGTCGGCTTCTTTGCGCTCGCCGGTGGCAATACCGTGCTTGATACCAATGCGCGGAAGGTTGATAGTCGTAAAGGAACAGTTACCACGGGAGACTGGGCGGCCATCGGTCTCTGGGAAGATAGAAGACATGACGCGAGTGCGGCAGCCCATGGTAGCGATTTCGGTTTCGTAGTCGCCTGGCTTGTAGTATTTGAGGTTAAATGGCGCGTCAATAAAGACGAAGTTCGGGAAGAGGCGCTTGCTGGAAACTTCCATGGAGCGCTTGAAGAGGTCGTAGTTTGGATCACCTGGGTTGTAGTTGACACCTTCCTTAACCTTGAATATAGAAATTGGGAAGATAGGTGTTTCGTGATGGCCAAGACCGGCCATGGTAGCCTCGAGAATCATCTTGGTGACGAGGCGACCTTCTGGAGTAGTGTCGGTGCCGAAGTTAATGGAAGTGAATGGAACCTGAGCACCGGCACGAGAATGCATAGTATTGAGGTTGTGAATAAGACCTTCCATAGCTTGGTAGGTTTGGCGCTCGGTGTCAGCCTTAGCGTCGGCGACGACCTTGGCAGGGATTTTAAGTTTCTTGATTTTATCGTCATCACCCAAAGTAAGGTCTTCTGGAATGGTAATCTTGAGTTCTTTTTCGGTGAAGTCCTCGTATTTCTTGATATTTTGTTCGAGGCATTTGCGATAGGTTTTGTTAACGCTTGGAGCAAGAGCGTAGTCAATGTTTGGAATAGCCTGACCACCGTGTTGCTCGTTCTGGTTGGCTTGGAGGATAATGGCGGTTAAAGCAGCGGCAGTGCCGATAGAATTTGGCGTGCGGAGGAAGCCGTGACCGGTGTTAAAACCGTTTTTGAAGAGCTTGAGCGGATCGGTCTGGCAGCAAGTAAGTGTGCCGGTAGCATAGAAGTCGAGATCGTGAATATGAATATCGCCATGATCGTGAGCGTAGCTTGCTTCAGGCTTTAGCAGGCAAAGCTTGGCGTATTCCTTGGAACCTTCAGCGCCGAATTGAAGCATCTTGCCCATGGCGGAGTTACCATCAACATTGGCGTTGCCACGTTTGACGTCGGAGTCTTCGGAAGCATCGGCAACGGAAATGGTGCTGTAGGTCTGCATGAGCTTAGTCTTAGCTTCGCGGACGCGGTTACGCTCGGCTCGGTATTCAATGTAGGCCTTAGCAGTGCGCTTAAAAGCAGATTCCATTAATACACGCTCGACGATGTCCTGAATTTGTTCTACGGTTGGGATGCGGGTTTTAATTTCTTCATTGGCGACGCGAACGACTTTATCAGCAATGTTTTTGGCGCGATCTGGGCCGAATTCTTCAGTAGCAGCGCCAGCCTTGGTGATGGCGTCTACGATTTTTTCTTCTTTGAAAGATACAACTTTGCCGTCTCGCTTCCTAATCGATTTGAACATTTATTATTACCTCCATGATGTTCGAATTTTTTTGGATTCTATCGTTAAATTATAGTGTTTGTTTGGTTTTTCTAGACCCCACATATGGTGTCTGTTGTTATTATGGTAACGCTATATATAGCGTTTTGCAAGCTAAAATGTAAATATTACAACACTAAACAGATATATGATTTTTAGCGTATGAAAGGCCTCTAGATACACTAGAATATATTTGGATTTTTTGTAACTCTTATGCACATAGTGATATACTGGAATTATGAAAAAGCAGGCAAATTACATGGTAGAAATTGGCAATCTAATCGCGACGGCGCGCACGAGGCAAAACGTGACGCAAGCAGAGCTCGCCGAGATGATTGGAACTAGCCAATCCGCCATTAACCGCATCGAGCACGGTAAACAGAATGCTTCGCTCGAGATCATTAGTAAGATTAGCAAAGCGCTAGAGTTTCAGATTATTAGCGTAAACGATAGTGCTACTCAAGGGTATCGTATCGATGGCGGACATCGCTTGCATGGTAGTATCACGATTAATACTAGCAAAAACGCCGCAGTTGGCTTGCTCTGCGCCGCATTATTAAATGAAGAAAAGACGACATTAAATCATCTAGCACATATTGAAGAAGTTTATCGCATTATTGAAGTATTAGATTCGATTGGCGTCAAGACTGAGTGGGTAAATAATGGGCGAGATCTTGAGATTGTGCCGCCAAAGCGCCTCGAAATCGAGAAGCTTGACATCGAGGCAGCGCGCCGTACGCGTACCGTTATTATGCTAATGGGGCCCCTACTTCACTACTTTAATAAATTCCAGTTGCCTTATGCGGGTGGCTGTTCGCTAGGTTCACGCACCGTAGAGCCACACTTGCATGCTTTGAAGAACTTTGGACTAGATGTCGATGCAATTAGTCATTCTGGATTTTATAGCGCAACCGTAAAGCCGATTGAAAAAGGCGATCGCAAGATTGTGCTAACCGAACGCGGTGATACAGTAACAGAGAATGCCATCATGGCAGCAGCGCTTTGCCCTGGCAAAACTACGATAGTGGGAGCTAGCCCAAATTATATGGTGCAAGATGTTTGCTTCTACTTGCAAAAGTTGGGCGTGCAGATTGATGGTGTCGGTACGACGAATATCACCGTGCACGGCGTCGAGCGCATCGCAAAAGAGATTGAATATGCGCCGGGCGAAGACCCAATTGAGGCAATGAGCTTTATTGCGGCTGGTATTGCAACAAAGAGCGAAATCGAGATAAAGCGAGTGCCAATTGAATTTTTGGAGATCGAACTTGAAATTTTACGTTCGATGGGTCAAAAAATGCTAGTTTCGGACGAATATTATGGCGATAATGGTCACACGCGCCTCGTAGATATAAAACTAATCGAATCAAAGCTCACGGCGCCGATTGACAAGATTCACCCGATGCCTTTCCCTGGACTAAACATTGACAGCTTGCCGTTTTTCTCGCTGATTGCCGCGACGGCGGAGGGGCGTACCTTGATTCATGACTGGGTATTTGAAAATCGCGCAATTTATAGCACAGAGCTATCAAATTTGAATGCTAAGGTGGAGTTACTCGATGCGCATCGCATTTTTGTGACTGGGCCAACCAACTGGCGTCCAGCTGAGATGATGGCGCCACCAGCTCTGCGCCCGGCAGTTGTAATTATGCTTGCAATGTTAGCAGCACCAGGCAAATCAATTTTGCGCAACACTTATTCGATTGCGCGCGGCTATGAAGATTTCGCCGAGAGGCTGGTTTCGCTCGGAGCCAAGATTCAGCCACTTTCCGGCATTTAGTGTCGCACCCCTTATATTTCTGTTATAATAGACATATGGCTATTACACGCGAAGACGTAGTTCATTTGGCCGAGCTGTCGAACATTTCTCTAGCCGAAGGCCAAATTGAGCCACTAATTAAAGATCTAGATAATATTTTGGGTTACATTTCGCAACTTGACGAGCTCGATACAGACAACGTCGAGCCAACTTACCAGTGTTTTGATATGCAAAATGTCTGGCGCGAGGATGAGATTGAAGAGTTTGAAGCAAAGCGCGAAGACTTGCTTGCTCTTACTCGCGAGAGCGAAGATAACCAGATTAAGGTGCCAAAAGTATTATGATTACCGCAAATAAAGACATTAAAGCCGTCGACCTTGTGCGCGAAGCACTCGAGAAGGCGAAAGAGTTTGAAGAATATCACTGTTTTATCTCAATGAACGAGGCGCGCGCCTTGGAGCATGCTCGCGAAATCGACGAGCGCATCGCACGAGGCGAAAATGTAGGACGCTTGGCTGGCGTACCATATGCGCTAAAGGATAACTATCTGAGCCATGAAGGCGAGACTACAGCTGCAGCACGCATGCTAGATGACTTCCCTTCGCCAATTACTGCAACTGCCGTTGCGAAGCTAGAAGCCGAAGGCGCCATTATGATTGGTCGCGCCAATCTCGATGCTTATGCGCACGGTTCAAGCACAGAAAACTCTTATTTTGGCGTGACCCACAATGCGCACGACATGGAGCGTGTAGCCGGCGGTAGTAGTGGCGGATCGGCCGCAGCAGTAGCGCTTGGCATTGTACAATTTGCGCTCGGTAGTGATACGGGCGGCTCAATTCGCCAACCTGCGAGCTATAACGGCGTTTACGGCATTAAGCCGACTTTTGGGACAGTTAGCCGTTATGGCGTAGTCGCAATGGCTTCGTCAACCGATACGATGGGCTGTTTTACAAACAACGCCGACGATATGAATCTCATCATGAGTATCATGAGTGGCAAAGATGCCAAAGATTCGACTACCTTGGATGATTTTTGGCAGGAAAAACTCGAAGACGGCAAACAGGCCGAGAAAAAGAAAATCGGATTGATTTCGGACTTTTTGGGCGATGGCGTTGATCCAGAAGTTGCAAAGAATGTGCGCGATTATGCTAAGAAGCTCGAAAAAGCCGGATATGCGGTTGAAGAAGTTAGCATGCCGATTTTGAAGTATGGGCTTGCAATTTATTATGTTGTACAACCAGCCGAGGTAGCATCAAATCTGAGCCGTTATGACGGAATTCGCTACGGTCATCGTGCAGCAGAATTTGACGATCTTGACGGACTTTATGCAAATACGCGCAACGAAGGCTTTATGCCTGAGAATAAACGCCGCATCATGATTGGCAACTTTGTACTAAGCTCCGGTTTCTTTGACGCTTATTATTTGAAGGCGCAGAAGGCACGTACTTTACTAATTAATGCCTATAATGAGGTATTTGAAAAATACGACGCTTTGCTCTGCCCAGTGGCACCAGCACCAGCCTTTAAGATTGGCGAAAAAGTAAACGACCCACTAGCAATGTATATGGAAGATGTAATGAGTGTACCGCCGAGCATGGCGGGATTACCGGCAATTTCGGTACCAGCCGGCAAAACTAAAGCAGGATTGCCAGTCGGAGCACAGCTAATCGGGCAACGCCAGAGCGATCAGATGCTACTTTCGATTGCTAAGTCGGTGGAGGAGCAGGCTTAATGTCTCCAGACGTGTTCATTTTTGGTGGCGCGATTGTTATTGTTGGGCTTTTGATTTTGGTTTCAATTTCGCTCACCAAAAAACGTGGCCATACTTTCGACAAGGAGGACTACCAAGTAGACTTCTTGCGCATAGAGAATTCGCTCGATCGTAGCAATGAAGCTAGCTATGCGATGGCGATAGTTGAAGGCGATAAATTACTTGATCGTGCGCTTTGCGAAATGGGCGTACAGGGTCGCACAATGGGCGATAGACTGAAAAAAATTGGCAAAGAAGAGTTTTCGCAGCTGAATTCAGTTTGGCACGCACATAAACTGCGTAATCAGATTGCACACGAGAGCGGCTTTCATCCGGAATATCGTCAAGCAGAACACGCACTCGCAATTTACAAGCAGGCCTTAAAAGATTTGGGAGCAATCTAATGGAAGAATATAAGATGACAATTGGTATTGAGTGTCACGTGCAACTCAATACGAAGACAAAATTATTTAGTGGCGTCGATAACGATGCGACCGACAAAGAGCCAAACTCTTGCGTTAGCCCAATCGACTACGCTTTGCCTGGTATGCTGCCAGTGTTAAACAAAGCCGCCGTCGAAAAAGCAGTACGCGCTGGGCTGGCGATGAATTGCAAGATTAATCTAATTAGTCGTTTTGATCGCAAGCATTATTATTACCCTGACCTACCAAAAGGCTACCAGATTACGCAGATGTATCAGCCGATTATTGGCGCTGGTGCCGTGCATTTGCCAGACGGCTCGACGGTAAAAATTGAACATGCACATCTCGAGGAAGATGCGGGAAAGCTAACGCACTTTGGCTCATATTCTTTAGTTGACCTTAACCGCGCCGGCACACCGCTGATTGAAATTGTTTCAATGCCAGATATTCACTCGGCAGCGCAAGCTCGCATGTACTGTGAAGAGTTGCATCACTTGATGATTTATGCAGGCGTTAGTAATGGTGATTTGTATCAAGGTAACATGCGCTTTGATGTAAATATTTCGGTTTCAAAAACAGACGAGTTGGGAACGCGCGCCGAAATTAAGAACTTAAACTCTTTCCGTAGTGTTGAGAAGGCAGTCGAATACGAATTTGCTCGCCAAACTGCGTTGCTTGAGAAGGGTGAGAAGGTTAAACAAGAAACGCGTGGCTGGAATGACGCGAGCGGCAAGACAACGCCTCAGCGTAGTAAGGAAGAGGCGCAAGATTATCGCTATATGCCAGAGCCGGATGTGCCACCTGTAGTTTTAACACAAGAGTTTGTCGACAAAATTGAGCACGAAATGCCGATGATGCCGGATGAATATCGCACGCGCTTTGATTCTTTGAATCTTGACGCGAGTGAACGTGAAGCGATTTTGAACTATCCAATTCTAGCCAAGCGCTTGACGGAAGTTTGTGAGAAAAATGTGGCGCTAGCACCGCGTGTTGCGCACTGGTTCTCGGGGATTTTGATGGCAGAAGAAAACGTCGATAAGGATTACAGCCTCGCGACAGCCGCCGAGCTCTTGGAGCTTTCCGAAATGGTTGAGAAGAAAGAACTTTCGTCGACCGCCGGTAAGGAGATTTTTCTTGAAATGTATGGCCGCAAAAATACGTCCAAGACGCCACACCAGCTAGCAAAAGAGATGAATCTCTTGCAAGAGAATGACGAAGAAGCGCTTGGAAAGATTATTGATGAAGTGCTCGCTGCGCCAGAATGCGCCAAGGCCGCAGAGGACGTACGAAATGGCGAAATGAAAGCAATTGGCTTCTTGGTAGGACAAGTCATGAAAAAATCCAAGGGAAAAGCCAATCCTGCTACCGTGAATGAGTTAATCAAAGCTAAGTTATCGTAATATTTATAAAAAGGAGAAAATCCAAATGTCATATAAAGCACCAACTAAGGCCGTCATTACCGATGCAGGTTTCGCAAGTCGTTTCTTGCCAATTACCAAAACTGTACCAAAAGCGATGATTCCATTGGGCGCTAAGCCTATCATGCAGTACGTTGTCGAGGAATGTGTTGCAGGTGGAATTAAAGATATTATCATCGTAGCAACTCACGAAGGCAAACCGATTTACGAAGATTACTTCAAGAATCCAGTCGAAAAGATTTACAAACAACTCGAATCGCAAGGCAAATTGGACCGCTTTGAGGCCGTTAAGGACGTATTGTCTTTGGCAAATATCACCGTAATCGAACAAGATCCAAGCTTGCCATACGGTAACGGTTCACCAATCGCCTCTGCAAAACCATATCTTAACGACGACGAGGCTTTCTTGGCGCTTTATAGTGATGATTTGATTTTTGGCGAAGGCGATGTAAAGACTTTGGTCGAGGCTTACGCTAAGAATCCAGAAGCCAAAGCAATTATTGCCGCTCAAGAAATGCCAGAAGAAGTTTGGAATAAGTACGGCATGATTGCACTTAAAGACAAAAAGAAGCATACGCTTAGCCACATTGTCGAAAAACCAGCTACGCCGGCTGAAAGCCCTTCAAATCTCACTTCTTATGGTCGCTACCTTTTGACGCCAGAGGTTTTTGCACATCTCATACCAAGTAATACTGGTCTTGATGACGAACTTTGGACAGTTGATGCAATCACGAAGCTGGCAAAATCTGGTGACGTAATTGTCACTAAGAGTAAAGGCAAGTGGCTTACTACTGGTGATCCAAAGAACTACTACGCCGCTTACCAAGAATTCGTTAAAATGGAGAAATAGTCATGGAACTTGCTACTTGGATTCTAGTTATCATCCTATCGGTAACTTTGTTCATTTTCCTTGTAGTTGGCATTATCTTGATGGTGCGCCTAATTGGCGTAACCAAAGAGGCAAATAAGATTATGCTTCAGGGACAAGATATTGCGGAAAAAGCCGATGATATCGCCGATAATGTGCGCGATATGACGACAGTGGGCGGGCTCGTGAAGCATTTCGTTAATAACGTGCTCGACGAAGATGATCGTCGCCACAAGAAAGGTCATCGCAAATGACAAAGAAAGAACAAGATAATGGTTCAGCCAAGTTTTGGCTAGGTGCAGTGCTCGGCGTAATTGCCGGCACAGTCGCCGGTATCGTAATTGCGCCAAAATCTGGCGAAGAAACCCGCAAAGATATCGCCGAAGCAAGTAAAAAGCTTAGCAAGAACACGCGCTCGCGCTTTGATAAAATCTTTAAGCGCAAGAAGGCGGAGCCGCAGAAGCGCTTAACCGCCGGCAAAATTCTCGAAGAACCTAAGGAATAAAAAATATATGGACCAGTTAGGGTCCATATATTTTTTCCTCTTTGCCCTATGTTAAAAGGCGATTATTTGACGTTCTTAAAGAGAACTTGACGGACTTTATTAATAACCGGGCGAACTTCTTCGATCTTTAATGCGACACAGGCGCCAATGTAAACTAAGAGGCTAACCGCACAGATAACGCAGAACTTCGGGAAGGTACTGAGGAAGGAGTTGTCGGCGGCGCGAAGCGGCATGATTTTTGTCATAGCGTAGGAAGCCATACCAGCGATAGCGGACGCGATTAGGATGCGAGTAAGCGAGCTAATCATAGTTTTATCGAAGATTTTACCCTTCATTTGCTTGTTGAGAATAATTAATAGAAGCGATACTTCGACGAGTGCAGAAATAGAAAGTGCATAGGCGAGGCCTTCTGGACCAAAACCGCTAGCACTAAAGATAAGTGCAAAAACTAATTGAACTGCAAAGGAAACAACCGAGAGGATAAGCGGAATTTTGGTGTTTTGACGCGCATAAAAGCCGCGTGAAGCAATATGAAAGACTGACTGGAAGAAGATAGCGACAACAAAGGAACCGAGAACACTCGCGATTTTTGGATCACCACCATTTTTGATAAAGTTAACAACATAGCCGCGAATAAAGAAAGCGATAATAGCAACTGGGAGCGAAATCCAAACGATAGTACTAAGCGACTGCTTGAAGGTATCGGTAAATTTTTCTATATCTTCTGAGGCAGCGTCTTCACTAAGCTTTGGAAAGAAGGCAGTTGAAATCGCGACGCCAATGAGGTTGACTGGCATACTTTTAAGCGAGGCGGCTTGTTGGTAAGCACGAATAGCCTGCTCACCCATACGCGAAGCGAGATTAGTATTGAGAATACTCATAACATAATCGATGCTTTGGTCGGCAGAGCGAGTAGGTAGAAGTTTTAATACGGTACGGAAGCCTTGGTTTTTCCAGTAAATCTTGAAGTTGTACTGAAAGCCAATACCGACCATGCCGATAATACTAGCAAAAAGTTGCAAAAGCGCACCAAAAACCACACCAATAGCAACGCCCATGATGCCACCTTCGAAAATCTGCCAACCGAAGATATTGATGCCGTTCGTAAATACTAAGATACCAACGATAATACCTACGTTATAGAGCGCCGGCGCGATAGCATAAAAAACGAAACGCTTGACAGCTTGTTGCATACTGGAGAGTACGGTAGAAATTGAAAACAGAAAAGGATTAATCGCGATGACGCGCATCATGTTGATAGCGAGTGGCATGGATTGTTCATTGAGGCCCGGCGCTACAATATAGCGCACCAGAGGATCGGCAAAGATCATGATAAAAATAGAAGCGATAAAGCTGATGAGCGCAAGAAAGTTTAGTGTGCTCGTACTGAGCTCCCAGGCAGATTTTTTATTGCCCGCAACTAGACGCTGATTGAAAACAGGAATAAAAGTGACCGCAAGCGCACCGGAAGTAATAATGAAATAAAGAAAATCTGGAACCGTAAAAGCTGCGGTGTAAGCATCGAGACCGGCCGGGTAGGTATCGTAGTACATAGAGTTGAGCCAGCGATCACGGAAGATGCCGAGCAGAGCCGAAACTAAAGTAGAGCTTGCAAGCACGATTGCGGCAGTTTTGACCGAGAGTTGAATATTTGCAAGTGAAACTACTGAACGAAACTTACTTTTGCGATTTGCCATATCTTAAATTATATCATTATAGTAGTAATGCTTGGATACTAAAATACCTCCCGACTGGGAGGTATTTTAGTTTAGTGAAGTTTGGCAGCAGCTGGTAACTTGGTATCTTTGAGAATTTTTGCCACTTCGTCTTCTTCGAGAGTTTCTTTCTCAAGCAAAGCTTCGGCAAGTTCGTCGAGGGCTTTGCGGTTGGCATTTAGAACTGCTTCGGCGCGAGCGTCGGCTTCTTTGTTGAGAGCTTCAATTTCGGCATCGATAAGTTCGCTGGTTTTTTCGGAGTACATCTTGGCACGATCGCCGAAGAAATTAACTTCGTCAGAATTGAAGACTTGGTCGCGAAGTTGCTTACCCATGCCCTCTTGGGTCACCATCTCGCGAGAGAGCTCGGCGACATGCTGAAGATCAGAGCTAGCGCCAGTCGTGATGCCGTCTTCACCAAGGATGATACGCTCGGCAACACGGCCACCCATAGCACGCGCAAGAACATCTTTGAGCTCGTAGATATTCTTATAGCTGCGATCTTCTGGAGGCAAGAACCAGGTGACGCCACCAGTGCGACCACGAGGAATAATAGTAACTTTGTGAACTGGATCGGAATCTGGAAGAACGTGGCCGACGACGGCATGACCAGCTTCGTGATAAGCGGTAATCTTGCGCTCTTCTTCGCTCATGACTTTGGATTTGCGTTCTGGACCAATGGCGATGCGCTCAAAAGCTTCAGTGACGTCTTTGTTGGTGATTTTATCGTGCCCAAGGCGCGCAGCTGTGATAGCAGCCTCATTTGCAATATTAGCGAGATCGGCACCAGAGCTACCTGCAGTTTTAGCAGCGAGAGCGTCAATGCTAACTTTTTCGTCGACGGGTTTATTTTTGAAGTGAACTTTGAGAATCTCAACACGATCTTTGCGCTCTGGAAGCGTGACGTTAACATGACGATCGAAGCGACCTGGGCGAAGAAGAGCCTTATCGAGCATATCAACACGGTTGGTGGCAGCAATTACGATGACGCCAGAATCATTGTCAAAGCCGTCCATTTCGACGAGGATTTGGTTGAGCGTCTGCTCGTCTTCGCGTCCAGCGCCGCCACGAGCATCACGTTTGTGAGCGACGGCATCAATCTCATCGATAAAGATGATACTTGGAGCATTTTTCTTGGCTTTGCCAAAGAGATCACGGACGCGAGATGCGCCGACACCGACAAACATTTCAGCAAATTCGGAACCAGAGATCGAGAAGAATGGAACGTTTGCTTCGCCAGCGACGGCGCGAGCCATCAAGGTTTTACCAGTACCTGGCTCACCAGCGAGAAGGACGCCACGTGGGATCTTGGCACCAAGTTTTTCGTATTTCTTTGGATTCTTCAAGAAGTCGACGATTTCGCTTAGGTCTTGCTTGGCAGCTTCGTTGCCGGCGACGTCCGAGAAAAGAACTTTCTTTTTCTCGTTACCATAAAGACGAGCTTTTGCTTTGCCGAAGCCCATGGACTGATTGTTCATGTTTTGAGCCTGGCTCATCATACGGGAAATGAAGACGACAACAACAATAACAGGAACGACAATGATAGCGACATCGATAATGATACCGAGATAATCAACTTGTTCTTCGACTTTGATGCTAACCTTGTGCTCTTTGACGAGCTCATCAAAGCCCTGCTCTTGAAGCGTGCCGGCGCCATCTTTTCGAGATGTAATAGTATAGCCACTTAAATCGGAATCTTCCTTTGGAGTGGCGATAAGGTCGTTGCCACGAACAATAATTTCATTGATTTTTCCATCTTCGGTAGCTTGAAGGAGCTCAGAGATGCTCATTTCTTTCGGCTGAGTGCCACTAGCGATATCGGAGCCACCAAGATTGCCAAAAATCGCGGCGACTAGGACCAAACAAAAAAGCCAGAACACCGCGAGTCTAATGGCATTTGAGACCTTACTTGGTTTTTTAGATTTTTTGCCCTCAGACTTTTTGTACTCTGGCACAGTTTAAACTCCTAAATAATAAATTATTTCAAACAAATGGTCGGGGTTAGCAGGCTCGAACTGCTGACCTCGCGCTCCCAAAGCGCGCGCGCTACCAACTGCGCCAAACCCCGACTAAAATTAATTATATCACATGTGTTAAAATATGTACATGAGAAGATTTGTCGAAAAATATAAGAGACCATTAACGCTCGTCGCTCCGGCCTTGATTGGTGCATTATATTTAATACTTTGCCTCGTGAGCGTCCAGCAGTCGATCTGGTTTGACGAATCTTACACCGCTTATCTAATTCGGTTTGACTTTGGTAGTATTTTAAAATACACCGCGGCAGACGTGCATCCACCACTTTATTACTTTTTACTAAAAGTCTGGAGTATGATTTTTGGCTATTCTGATTTTGCGTTGCGAGCGATGTCGGCAATGTTTGGCGCGTTGGCGATTTTATTTGCTTTTTTGTGGCTGAAATATAAATATGGTAAAACAGCAGCAATTCTTGGCTCGCTTTTCCTTGCCCTGTCGCCAAATTTCATCCGCTATGGCGAAGAGATGCGCATGTATACGCTGGTGGCCGCGATTGTGTTTGCGGCGACTTATTTCCTACAACTTGCAATCGATAATAAATCACGTAAGTGGTGGATTATTTATGCAGCACTAGTGGCGCTGGGTATGTATACGCATTACTTCACAGCTTTTGCCTGGATGGCGCACGTGGTATATCTTATCGTGACTTATAAGAATGAGTTTTTTACGAAGAAGATTTTTGCGTGGTATTTGTTGTCGGTGGTTTTTTATCTACCGTGGCTGCCGGGCTTTTTAAAACAATCTTCAACCGTACAAGGTGGGTTCTGGATTGGCGCCGCCAGCGTGAGCAAAGTTGCAAACTTCTTTACTGAGACCGCACTTTATGAACGCGCTAGCGGAACATCAAATTGGCTGCTTGTACTATTTATCGCAGTCTCGATTTTGTTTATTTATTTAACAATACGATATTACAAACAGCTCAAGATGCTACTTTGCATGACTTTAGTACCGATTATTGGACTAATTCTTATTTCAATGCCACCACTAAAGTCAATGTTTGTACCGCGCTATTTGCTTTACTCGATGGGCGCAATCGCGATGATGACGGGCGTGGAATTGGTGCTACTTGCGCGCGAACTAACCGCAAAATTTCCGAAGCGCAAAAAAGCAAAACACGCAGATTATAGGCCGGCGGCAATCTTTACGGTTTGTTTGGTCGTTTTCTTAGGTAGTTCAATTTGGGGCATATCGCAAGTTTACGCAAAGACTAATTACAACTTTGAGACCGGCTCACACCCGATTGCGAAGGAAGTCTTTAACGACGCAGCCGCACTCTCGGGTGACGAAAACTTGCCAATTATTGCAGCAACAGAGTGGATTTATTACGATATGAGTTTTTACGGTAGCGACGAGCATCCGGTCTACTTCATTGACGAGATGACGACTAATAAGTTTGGGTCGCTTTTACCGCTCAATGACAATGATCTTGGTAAAATTAAGGATTTGGATCAATTCCTCGAGGAGCACCCACGTGTGATTTATCTAGGTCAACCTAGTAACGGCGAGGAACTCGAATTTCCGCGCGAGAACTTCAAGCAGACAGACCTTCTCGTGATGGGTCACGATGATTTGACTGGCAATAAGTTCCAGGCAGCGATTTACGAAAAAGAATAAAAAAACGCCCCGGTTTTAAGTCCGGGGTTTATTTTTAATTCCGAAATTAAAAAAAGACCATTCGGCCTTTTTGAAAATGGTCGGGGCGACCTGACTCGAACAGGCGACCTCGCAGTCCCGAACCGCGCGCGCTACCAACTGCGCCACGCCCCGACTATCTGTAATTATAGCACAAAATACCCCCAGCTGATGGAACTGGGGTATTTTTTTAAGATTCACATGCCTGGAATATGAAAGGCGCTTGGATCTGCGGCAGCATCAGGTGCCGGAGTGGCGGCTGGCGCTGGAGCCGGTTCGGCACCTACAATATAGCCCGGATTAGCGGCCGGCATTTCTGGCTCATCGCTTGCGGCTGGAGCTGCACTTGGATCAACTAGGTAGCCGCCTTCGCCTGCATTCATAAGCGGCGTATTCTCAACGGCTGGATTAGTTGCTTGCATACCGTCGACAATTTGTGCGGCACTCAGATCGGTAGTAGCCTTTGGCGCTGGATCAAATTGGACCGGCTGAATGGTTGGCATTGCCGTACCGTCAGCTGGTGGCATATAAGCGCTGGCATCTGGAATAAACGGAGCTGGAGGTGGCGGAAGCACTGCGCCGGCGTCAGCCGTAACAGTGGTCGGATCAACATAGACGGCACTCTCAACGTTATCGAGTGGAGCCGGAATGGTTGGGGCTGCCATAGCAGGAGCCTCAATTGGCATTTCAACAGGTGTAGCTACTGGAGCTGGCGCCGGAGTGGTTGGCATTGGCGCAACCGGCGCATTAAGTTCGGCTTCCATCAAAGAAGCGTAATTAACTTTTTCGTCTTTGCGATTAAGGACGTCGCCGACAGGCATAATGGTCTTTTTTGGCTCAGCCGAAGCATCTGGGCTGACTGATGTACCGACGGCGGTGTTTTCGAGAGCTTCGCCGTTGCCCTTTACGGTAGAAATGAGCGGACTTTTTTCGGTAGCTGAAGCAGTAGCGCTAGCGGCGGCGTTTTTGGCGTCGAGAGTTGAAGCAGGAGTTTGCGGAGCTGGTGCAGCTTGTGGAGCTGATGCAGGGGCGGCTGACTTTGTAGCATTAGCGCCACCGGATTTCTTGGCGGTAATTTCGGCCATTGCGGCTTCAATTGGAGCGCGACGTTTGCGTTCCTCTTCTTCGCGGACAGCACGTTCGGCTTCTTCGGCGGCACGCTCGGCATCTTTTTTGGCACGCTCTTCCGAGCTAAGGTCCTCGTCTGGATCAAACTCAACCTCGCCGTGGCGAATACTAAGCTCAGTTGGATCCTGCGGTGGCTCTGGAGCTGGCGCAGGAATTGGTTCTGGTTCTGGCTCTGGCTCAGCTGGAGCCGACTTGGTAATAGGTTCGGCAACTGGCGTAGCTGGAAGATCCTGGGCCGGATTCTCGATGTCGATTTTAGCGTCTTCTGGCGCGACGGCGACGGCAACTGGGGCTGGAGCCGGTTCTGGCTCAGCAAAGTCAGCATTAGCGTCGACAACATCTTCGGTGAGAATTTCAACAGGGATGCTAGAGGAAATCAACTGCTGATCTGCACCAGCGGCCATGAGCTTCGATGCGAGCGCCATGGTTTCGGCAGTTGTGCGCTCGTTCGAGAAACGGTTCGTCGCAGCGACGATACCGGCAAGAAGCGCCGTAGAGATAGATTTGTCGAGAATATCGTCTTTGTCTTTAATAGCGTCAGCGAGCGAACCAACCATCTCAGAGACGGAAGAAGCTTCAGGGTCGCCCCATTCGATATCGCCAAAGTTGCCAGCGACGCCAGCGGTAATATTGATAGAAGTTGCATCGTGCATGATGCGACCATATTCAGACAAAGCGGCGTCAAGATCGCCGACTTCGGAAACATTTAAAGATATAACAAGGTCAACATTGTAGTCGCCATGTGAAAACTCCATATCGCTCTCATTGATAGTGGTCTTGTATGGCGTAATAAATACTTTTACATAATCACCGTCGATTTTGTAACGAAGATGATCGGCCTTCTCTTTGTCGAGGGCAATAATAAAATCTTGCAAACTATCAGTGTTTGCTTCGAAAGTTTTTTCTGGCTCGAGGAATTCGATAGCATTTGGGATAGCGCCGGAGAAAATAGCGGTGGCACGCTTACCGATTTTGTCGAGCATAAAAGTAAGACCGAGAGCCGCAGAAAGTTCGTCTACGCTCGGATCTTTTGACAAAGCAACCAGGACATTATCACTTGTGCGGATACGCTCCGCCACTTGCGCAACGATGTCAGTCGCTTTTGGCTGAGTTTTTTGACTTGGCATTTTTAATTTTTCTGTTTATTTTGACCTTTGATATCTACAGTTTAGCATAAGTTTTTAGAAAACGCAAGTATTAAACAATAGCAACCCTTTACATTTTAGCAAAAATAGCTTATAATTTATGTAATTGTAATAATAAATTAAGGAAAAAGAGTAAAAATGCCGATTATCAAATCCGCAAAGAAAGCTGCGCGCCAATCTGTTAAGCGTCGCAACAAGAACCAAGAGATCAAGAAGGTTATCCGCAATGCTCTCAAAGAGTTCCGCAACAATCCAAGTGCCGAGACTATGACCAAAGTTCAGTCTGAGTACGACAAGGCCGTCAAGAAGGGTCTTTTGAAGAAGAATACCGCTAGCCGCCGCAAAGCAAAGCTTGCGAAGTTTGCTAAAGAAAACAACGTCAAGCTCGCAGGCGCCAAGAAGGTTGCCGCTAAGGCTGCCGAAAAACCAGCCGCAAAGAAGCCGGCTACCAAAAAAGCTCCAGCTAAGAAAGCTGCCGCTAAAAAAGAAGCTTAAGTTCTTAAAATACCACCCCTCTAAGAGGTGGTATTTTGTTACCTAGAAACTTACATGCTTTGTAGTTCTACATGCCGACTTGCTCGAGGGGTGGCGTAGATTCAAGAAGTTCACCGTAAGTATTGGCAATAATACTGGATTTTGGCACGCCGAGTACTTTGAAGGTCTCGCAAATATCTTCGTAAGATTCTTTAGTGTCGTCTTTGTCGTCAAGTTCGGATTCGATTTTGGCGTAGTAGCCCTGAAGAGTGTCGATTTTATCAATGTAGATTTTGATAGTATCGCCCATGTCGAGTTCTTCGCGGCGACGTGCGACTTCATATTTGAGCTCATAGCCAAGCTGATACAAGATGTGAGCCGCCTCGGCGTAATCAGTAACGGGGGTTGCATTAATGAGGTCCATGTGGCTATTTTCGAAATGACGGCGCAAAACTAAAGCGTAAATGGCTTTGTCGGCGCCTTTGACAATAGTGCGAAGTGATAAACGTGGCTGAGTTTTGGAGCGATCGAAGTTGCGCGGCACAAAAATGCGGTCGTGCTGCCAGTACGGTGTGGCAAATTTGAAGTCTATTTCTTCGAGTGCGCTGACGAAGTCGGTGCGAGATGGAAGTTTGGCTTTGACGATGGTCTTTTTCATACGTTCTCCTCTGTAACGCTTTCGAGCGTAGCGCCTTCACGAGCCTTATTTGCCCAGACGTCAGCAGCTTCATTACCCTCGGTGCCAACATGACCACGCGTCCACTGAAGTTTTACGCCCGGATGAGCCCGATAGGCGGCGTAGAGCTCTTGGACGAGCTCAAGGTTCTTGATGGGACCGGATTTTTTAGTCCAACCGTTTTTCTCCCAGGTTGGCGCCCATTTCGTGACGACATTAAGCCAAAATTCGCTATCGGTAATGATAGTATCGCCATCCTTGGCAAGCTTTAGCGCCGCAATAAGCGCGTGAGCTTCCATACGAATGTTAGTCGAAGGGTTTTCGCTGCCCAGTGCGACCGGCTGGCCGTCTTTAATCACAGCGAAGCCGCCCGGGCCGGGATTTGGAACGGAGCTGCCATCGGTATAAAATTCTGCCATATACCCCAATTGTAGCATAATCTACCCGCGTTGGGGCTTTTGTCTTGACATTTTGGCTTAAGTGTGCTATAATAGAAAGGTATCATCATTGATAGCACCTCGAGGATACGATCTTCGAGAAATTTTGATGAAAGGAGGCTTTCATGATGATTAAAGTTCTTTTTGGTTGTGGCATAGCAGTAATCGTGATCGTTCTTGCGGCGCTCTGCTATAGCTTAAAGAAAACTGCTCCGGAGGGCAAAGGCGGCAAAGTGATTGCTTGCTTCGTGCTCGCGATAGCGCTTGCAGCCATCTGTATCGCGCCTTCGTTGGTACAATACAACAGCACTTCGAAACGCACGGTCGCTTACATCAGTAAGGGCAGCATGACTCTTATTGATGAAAGCAACGGCAAGGCAACAGTTGTCGACCTTGAAGATGTTCACCATGATGGCGATATCGCAAAAGGCGACGAAGTCGTCATCATATCGAATGTACTTGGCGTAATACAATACGTCGACAAGGTTGCCCCCTAAGCAGTTCTCTTCCACCACCACCCTTCTACGGAGCCGGGAAACCGGCTCCAATTTTTATGGCGCGTTAGATTTTTGCGCTGAGACCGACGGAGGCGAGTTTGTGTTATAATACCTCTATGCCCGCGTGGCGGAATTGGTAGACGCGCTAGCTTCAGGTGCTAGTGTCTTTACGGATGTACTGGTTCGAGTCCAGCCGCGGGCACCAAAATGTCAACAAAAACCGCACCCTTCAAGAGTGCGGATTTTTTATTAGAAACCAGCGGTTGCGTTGCCGATGAAGTTTTGGTTCTTGCTAAGGTCGGCGCCACAGCCCCTGTTATCGCCGTTGATGAGCGTGAAGCAGTTGCTAGAGACCCAGTAATTCTTGATAACTTTACCCTCGTCGCCATTGCAGTTTTCGCCTTCGCAGTAGGTGCTAAGCGCATACTTTGGGAAAGGATAGTTGACATCAATGAGCTCAACACGAGCTTCGACGCGGCGGAAGAGGTCGTTGGCGCGGCCAGTAGAGTCGACGCGACTCTGAACACCAGCGAACTGCTTGATTTCGCAGTTGGTGCCTTTGCCGGTGTTTACGTCAAAAGTACAATTCTTACCATTAGCATTACCATACATCTTGATGCTGAAAGAAGTGTCGATATTCTCATAGACGCTAGAGAGCGTAATGTAGCGCATAATATCAGCGGCCGGGCGACCGGCGACTAGACTGCTACCACCCCAGGTTGATCTGGTACCGATAGCGGTTGGAAGCTCGATAATAGCACGACAGGCAAATTCTTGGGTTGCGAAGGTATTTGGATCCGTCGTATTGCTACAATGAATCTCAGCCGGAGAGTTCTGGGCTTGAAGATTTTGGCCCCAATCTTCGCTACCAGAGATAGCAGAAGCGGCAAAGCCAGACGTGGTGGCAGTATTTGGGATTACGGTTTGGGTTTGCGAGTTGCCCGATTCGTAGGGGCGAAGAACCATCAAGCCGCGGTTGGTGCTAGTATTAATGCTCTTCTCAAAGCTGGAGATAGTATAGCCGCCAACCGCAGATTGGAAGAGTCCGATTTGCAAGCTAGATGCGTAGGTAGGGTCACTCGTAAAACGAGTTGTTACGTTGCCGCCAAGGCGTTTGTTTAGAGAGCCAGCGAGTGCGTTGTTTGCGCTAGTATGATTGTATTGTTGCCTGGCTTTTTGAAGATCCTCGTTATTAAACCATGAGATTTCGATATATTTTACTGGGCTTTCGTCGGTGTTGCTTGAAGTGAATTTTGTGCGAAGTGGGATAACTTTGAAGTCGGAATCTTTGGTGATGGTGCCGAGATATTCGTCGACGCTAGTATCTACCTTGACGCAGGTGTAGGCCTGATCGAGTGAGTTTGCGAAGTCTTTGGCTTTGTTGGAGGTGCCGCCAGTACCAGAATAGGTGGACTGAATCGGCGTTTCGTAAATATCATTATCATTGACGTCGATGCGGCCAAGAGCTTTGCCGACAACATTACAGTCTTCGCCGGATTTGGAAGCTTTAAGCACGTTATTGATGCGTTCACAGTCAGCGAGAGAGGGGCTGCTGTGGGCGGCGCAGTTGTTAAACTTTAGAAGCATAATCTTTGCGTCTTCAATACCAGCGAGCGAAGAGTCGTAGGCAGACTGCGAAAGATCATAATTGGTGCTCGACATGATATTACTGAGCATAATGCTAATAAAGCCAACCATGATGATACCAAGTAGCATCGTGAAGAACATCACCATCACGAAGGAGGAAGCACCTTGGCGTGTTTCTCCTTTGATTGCTTTAAAGTTGATATTTTTCATGGTTATTAACCCTCCTTATCCGCATTACCGCCCGTTCGAGCCGAGAATGAAAATTTATTTACCGCACAGTAGTTAAACATTGTTCCTTCATATTCGTCCTTAAACTCATTGTCTTCGCCACGACAGAAGTCACCGTTTGCATTAATATTAATACCGCCTTGCCTGGTTGCCAAGATGAAGTTGGCAGAAATGAAGCTTTGGCGCGTAATTGCACTTTGCGTGGCTGGCGTAACGTTAAATTCGTAGAGCGCGAGGTCCATTTCGTCGTTATTGATAAGTTCTACGACGTTATCCACTGGAACGTTAATAGTTACAGGTAGATAGTTTCTTTTGGCGAGGTTTGCAACGCTACCATTTTTATCTTTGTTGCACTGAGTTTGCTCACGATCATAGACACGGACCATTTTGACTTTTTCGCCGTTTACGGTAATGAAGTTTTTAGTGGTAAAGTCTGGGTCTAGTGCGCGAGCGGTGTTCCAAATGTACGAATAGTCGCCAGTACAGAGAACGCCGAAGTATTGAACATTGAAGTTTTTGCCGTTATGATTTTCATTATAGACGGTATAGTCGTAGTAATATTTTTCGACAAGCTTGTAGTTGTTATCATATTCCATAACACCATTGCCGCCGAGTTCCGCATCTTGCGAGTGGATATCTACGAGATAAGACGCAGCGCCGACAGTGCGAGTAATATCTTCGATGATTTCGGTGCCAGTTGCGTTAATGGCGCGCATAGCAAGACCTTTTTGATAGATATTCGTGACGCGCATAATAAGTGTTGCAATCGAGACCATGAGAATGGCCAAAAAAGTCATTGCAAGCGTAATTTCAATGATAGTAAAGCCCTTTTTATGCTCTTTCATTAGTCAATAACTCCTGGATTATAAAGGCGAACCGTGGTCGTGATGGTGCTATGAGTATTCATGCCGGTTGAGTTCCAGCAAGTGCGGATGTAGAAATCATAAAACTCAGCGTTGGCGGTATTGTTGTGAGCGCGATTATCATTATCGCCACGCACGCCTAGGATCCAAATACCTTCGGCGGCTTTCATCTGACGATAGTAGAGCTTGCCGGCAGAAGCAATGTTTTCGCTGAGGCTCGTATCGGTACTCTCGTTATTAATGCGCGTCCAGGTATCCATATCGTCGATAGTCGTACCATTGATATGCAAGAATCCATAGATGATGCGCGGGTAAGTTTCGGCAGTACGAAACTTAGAGTTCTTTGCATCATAAGTCTTGAGTGGATTTACGATGACAATCTCTGGGAGGACGTCGTCGCGATATTTTTGTTTTGCATCATTGCCAATCAAAATACCGCGCGGCTGAACGAAGCGCGTATTAATAATGAAAGGCGTGCGGCCATTTGCGCCATTGAACTGCTCATTGTAGGCCTGTTCGCAGCTATTAGCATTGTTTAGGTTCATGGTATCAATGCCCATAATGTCGTCTGGATCAATGGTCGAATCGACGATTTTATTCCAGAGATCAGTGAACTGCCACTTATCTTCGGAAAATTCACGCTCGGCGATGTAGTTGTTATGAATAAAACGAAGCGCTTCGGCTTGAGCGTCAATTTCGTTGCGCGCCATAGTAATCTCGAGCGAACGCTGGGCTTGGTTGAGGCCACTATTCATAATGGCAATACCACCAACCGATACGGCCGAGAAAACAGTAATACCAAGCAATACCTCAATGAGGCTATCGCCAGAGAAGATTTTTTGTTTACGCTTTTTCATCATTGACACCTCGGATCCGATACACCTTCATCGCACTTTGCGCAAATATTGTCATAACTATCATCGCCATCGCGCGCAACGTCGACGTTGACTAGTTCAACGGCAGCAGAACCGTGACCGTCAGCAGCGAGCTTTATCGTACGGCGCACGCCGGTCGCAGAGCTAACATCTTCGGAATTTAGACAGAGATTTAAATCACCAACCTCGAAATCTGGCGTGGTTTTCTTGAGGGACCTTAGAATATCCTCGTCGTTATTTGGCATCCTACAGTTGCTAATGTCGTAATTGCGGTAATTGGTAACTTCGCTGACGTTACTAATGTCTTTGTAATAAGTATGAATAGTGCCATCGCGAGGAGAGCGGACAATTAAGATAATATACTTGGCAGTTGTACCGTTAGGTTTCTCGAGGGTTGCACTCCAAAGAATATTCTCATGTGTGAGAATATTGGTAACTTGACAGTTAGTCATACTAGTGTCATCGCTAGTTAGATGCTTGCCGTAATAGTTACTAACGCCAAGCTCGCCTAAGAGCTGCAAAGTCGGCATGCTAGAAAGATAAGCATCGACATCAGAGACCTTATAAAGCTGTTCGTTCTCTTTTAGGATATTGCGATAGGTCGGAAGATCTTTGCCAAGCAAAGTCGTGGACTGGATCAGATGACCACCGTCCGCACCAAGAATCACCGCGACACCATAAATATTGCAGTCGGTACGACCACGCTTGGTCTCAGAATTAAAAGTACCGCTTGCGCCGTAAACGTAATCGCACATACTATTGTCACGCTCGGATGAAATTTGCACGCGGCTGATTTGATCGTATTGCGTGCGTAAAGTTTGCGCGAGATTTTGCGTAGCATCATTAAAGCGCTGACGTGCAAGGCTTGAGCCAATGCCGGCTACGGCACCTACAAAAATTAGACCAGTAATGGCAAGAACAATAACTACCTCAACAATCGTAAAGCCCTTGCGACTGCGAGCGTTAGCGGTTTTTTCCCACTTCATGTATTTAATTATACATTAGCGTTTTATTTTTTACTATTTTTCTGGCGGTTTTTACGTTGGTGTTTAGCAAATTTTCGGCGTGGATTTGGAAGTTTGGCAAATAGGCGCTTGAGGGCTTTTTTAATATCGGCGCAAAAACGATGCCAACGCGCAACTAGAAGTTCGCGACGAGCGCCAGCAAGTTGCATAATTGCCTCGCGTTTCCAGAGACAGAAACCGACCACAATGAGTGAAACGACAGCAAGAACGATTGCTTGGCCAATATTATCATTGCTAATAGAGTTACCAAGTTGATTCGTAACAACTACGCTCGGGAAGCGTCCAACAGCGGCCATAAAAAGTAATTGCCTGATTGGAAGCTTGGTTAGACCAGCGATACACATTACGACATCGTCTGGAAGAGCCGGAATTAGGAAGATGAGGAAGAAAATCATTGAGCCTTTTTCCGTAGCGAGATAGTCGAATTTATCAAGAAGTTCTTTGCTAATAAGCTTTTCAACAAGATCGCGGCCAAAACGACGCACGAGTATAAGTACGATGGCGTAACCGATAGTACTGCCAATGGTGCTTAGAAGTACACCCCACCAGCCAAAGAGGAGTCCGCCGACGAAACCGACGACATTTCCCGGAATAGGCGAGATGACGGTTTGAGTGATTTGGAGCAAAATAAACGCAAGTGGACCCCAAATACCAAGACTAGTGATCCAGGCTTTGACAGCTTCCTGATCGACGATAAAGGTAACAATATCGTAAATGAGGCCATGGGATTTAAAGCTCCAAGCACCTAGCCAGACTAGCGCAATAATTGTAAGAATGGCAGCCGCAAGTTGAATCTTTCCTTTTGTCGATAGTTTAGCATTAAAAATCTTAGCATAAAGAGTCGATGCTTTTTCTTTGATGCTAGATTTTTGTTGCTTTTTTGACATAAGTGAGTAGATTTAGGTTTTTCTGATGCTTACTTGGCGTATTCGATGGCGCGAGTTTCGCGAATAACGTTGACTTTGATGACGCCAGGATATTGCATGGTAGCTTCGATTTTGTCGGCGATATCGCGCGCGATTTTTAGAGCAGCAAGATCATCGATTTGCTTTGGCTCGACAATGACACGAATTTCGCGACCGGCGGAGATGGCGTAGGCCTTATCGATGCCTGGGAAGCTAAGAGCGACATTTTCGAGGGCACGCATGCGCTCAGCGAAATTCTCAGCAGAGATATTGCGAGCACCTGGGCGAGCAGCAGAAATCGCGTCGACGATTTTAACAATAATAGCTTCTGGCGTGGTTGGCTCGATGTCTTCATGGTGGGCAGAGATGGCGTGAACGACAGGCTCGCTCATACCAAATTTCTTGGCAAGCTCAGCGCCAATCTCGGCATGTTTACCCTCAATTTTGTGCGTGACGGCTTTGCCGATGTCGTGCAAGAGCGTAGCGGTCTTGGTTACGTTGACGTCAGCACCGATTTCTTGCGCAATCATGCCAGCAATATGCGCCATTTCAATGGAGTGCAAGAGGACGTTTTGGCCGTAACTAGTACGGAATTTGAGTTCACCCAAGAGATGGAGGAGTTCTTTTGGAATGCCAACAACACCAACTTCGCGAGCGGCATCTTCGCCGGCACGAATGACCTCTTTTTCGATTTCGCGCTCTGCTTTGGCGACGGCTTCTTCGATTGAAGATGGATTGATGCGACCGTCTTTCATGAGACGTTCAAGCGCATAACGGGCAACCTGACGGCGGATAGGATCAAAACTACTGAGAACGACCATACCTGGAGTATCGTCAATGAGAACATCGACGCCAGTAGCGTGCTGAAGCGCCTGAATATTGCGCCCTTCCTTACCAATGATGCGCCCCTTCATGTCGTCGTCTGGGAGCTTGAGTGAAGTAACGGTGCGATCGGCAGTAACTTCACTGCTCATACGCTCCATGGCAGTTAGTAAAATAGACTCGGCAGTTTCGTCGGCTTGGTCGCTGAGTGCTTTTTGCTCTTTTATAACGAGCTCGGCGAGATCGTGCTTGGTCTCACGCTCGACCATTTGAATAAGTTTGTCGCGAGCTTCGGTTTTGGAAAGGCCAGCGATTTTTTCGAGTTTTTCTTGAGCCTTAGTGCGGATTTCGCGAACTTCGTTTTTGATGTCTTCGAGCTCATCTTCTTGCTTGCGTAAGTTGTCGGATTTCTTATCGAGTTGATCGAGTTTTTTGTCGAGCAAAGTTTCGCGCTCAATTAGGCGATCTTCAGTCTTTTTGAGTTCTTTTCGGCGCTGAGTTTCTTCGCGCTGAGCCTTGTCGAGTGTTTCGGCGGCTTCATTTTTGGCTTTTAGGACGATTTCGGATGCTTCATTTTTGGCACGACGAACAAGATCGTCGGCTTTATTCTTGCCACCATTCTCACGCGATTTGTTTAGTGCAAAAATACCGCCAGCGCTGACGGCTGCGCCTGCAACCGCCGCAATAATAACTGGAATAAAATCCATTTTTCCTCTTTTCTATGCTATAAAAAATTTATCAATGATTAATAACTATAATTCCCCCTTTTAGTATAGCATGGAAGAGACCGCGTGGCTATTTTTTAGGTTTTGAAATGTTGGCAGGACGGCCATATTCTGGCATGATGAGCGGTTTTTGGGCGCCATTTTGGTCGTAGAGCGGAATATTTAGCTGATCAGCGAGCGTATTGACGACAGTAGCGCCGATGCGAAGCCCAGTAAAGCTACCGGGACCAGCAAAAAAGTGGATCTCGGTAAGATCTTGCCAGTCTTTACCCTGCTCTTGAAGTTTTTCGTGAATAAAAGTGAAGATTTCTTTGGCGAGAGTGCGACCAGACTCCCATTCGTAATGTTTGTCGTCCAGCTCGAGAATTGTAGTAGAGCTAGAAGTGTCTAGATACATTCTCATTTTTTACTCTCCTCGATGGTTAGCTCGCGAGTGTTTTCGTCGATATATGTGATAGTGATTCTTGCGCGAGATTCAGGCAAAATAGCCTGAATACTTTGCCCCCACTCGACGACAGTAACAGACGAGTCGGCCTCGACCGCCTCGGCGAGATCTTCAGACATGAGGCCTGGATCTGCGATGCGATAGAAATCAAAATGAGTCAAAATACAGCCTTTGCCGGAGTAGCTTCTTGAAATCGTGAAAGATGGTGAACTAAGCTCATCCTCGACGCCTAGGCCTTTGGCGAGACCACGCGTAAATGTAGTTTTGCCAGCACCAACGTCACCTAAAAGCTCAATAACATAGGGAAAGTTTTTTTGTTGCAAAAGCTTGGCGCCATATTCCTCGCCGACTTTTTGCATTTCTTTCTCTGATTTGATTAGCATGTATATATTTTACCATTTTTCTCACTTTTTTCCAGTTCTGGGACGGATCTAAAACTAAAGTTCGACCGTCTTTTAATTATTAAAATTACGATAATTAGTATTGGGTAGGCCATAAAAATGATAGGAGTTTGTTTTAATTTCATTGTCGCCCATGGAATCTGAGCAAGTTTCTCGATGATTTGGATATGAAGACCCAGCAGTATGCTTACTGGAATGACAATTAGCTGAGGGAGAAAATTTGCGAGTTTTGAGAGCCCTGCAAAAAGGCTTAACGTCATTGCGATAGCTATAGTTGGCGAAATTAGAAGATTAGCGACAATGCCGAGAATTGAAAATTCACCGTATGAATATATCAATACCGGCAAGCATAGAATTTGAGCCGAAGTGGACTGAATAACGGTGCTGGCTAGAAATCCTGGCACTTTTTTATCGAAGAAATATCTTGTTAGAATTGGCGCAACAATAAGAATACCAATGTAGGACAAAAACGAAAGTTGCCAAGCTAGGTTAGAAATGTAACTTGGATTAATGAGCAAGCTGATAGCGGCAGCGTAAATGACTATCCTGCCCGGATGAAAACGTCGGCCAAAATATCATGCGATGAGCGAAAGCGCCGTAACGATACCAGCGCGCGCAAGACTGGGCGAAAAGCCAGCGATTGCGACGAAAGCCACCAAAAATATTAGCGAACCCAGCAATGCGCAAAGTCGCGAAATCTTTTTAAGATGCTTCTTGGCAAAATTTATCAGCACACCTAAATGAAAACCAGAAGCCACAACGGCATGCGTCATGCCGATACGCTTGAGACTGTCCGTAAAATCTTCAGTCATTTTGCCCTTTTCGCCAACAAGATAGCCGAGAGCAAGATTGCTCTTTTTATCATCATTTATAGTGCTTCTTAGTGCGCTTGAAAATGTCGATCTTGCCTGCTCGGCGTAATCTGGAGGCGAAGGTTTACCACAAGAAACGATTTTTGGGCGATATAAAAATCCTACATAGTCACCAAAACCACTTTTGAGTATGCCTTCAAGAACGACAATATCGGAACGTGAAATATCTTCCGGAACGTCACTTACCATGGCATAAACTTGACTTTTCAAAGTGTTTTTGCTATAATTAAATGATATATTGCTTATCGTAATCCGGTAGGTACCATTCTTTTTGACAACATCTTGCGAAACTACACCGCTAACTGCGACTTTTTGGTCTATAAATTGTAAAACCTTTTGTTCGTCTAGATCTACCTGAACGCACACAAGATAAAGCACCGAAAAACCAAGCAAGAACACCAGATTAAAACGAAAAATACGTAAAACAATGGAAGCGATTGTAATTAGACTAAAAATAATTAATAGATTTTTAAGGCTAAATAGTTCGAATTTTCAGACAATAGCGCAAGCCACTACTCCGAGCGCAAAAGCAATCGGTAACACTGAATAATGGATGTCCTTAAACTTTAAATGTCTTCACATACGGTTAATTATGGCTATTATTTGGCTAAATAAAAGCATAAGTGTAATGTTTTGGTATAAAATATAGATTATGATGACAAAACTTAAGGCTCTTTTTGACAAAAAAGGACCCCTAGGCTCTTATGGTAGCTTCGTACTTAGGTCCTTAACGGGTCTATTTTTAGCTGCATTGTTTTTGACCTGGTTCTTGGAGTATAGATATTTTATTAACAATACGTTTAGAGCATGGGATTTCTTATATGGCTCTCCAGTAGTTTTTCTATATAATGCTCTGATTCTATTCTTCTGCATGGCGCTTATTTGGGTAATTACACACCGGCTCGGCGTAACAATTGGCGCAACTTGGATAACGCTAATCATTATCACTTATATTCATATCAACAAATTTAACTCACGCGAGACGCCGCTTTTGCCGGAAGATTTTGCACTTGCAGATCAGGCTTCTACCCTGACGGATTTTATCGATATTGGTGGATTAATGCGACTGATTGGCGCAATTTTATTAGTGATAATCCTTACTATTTTGTTCGAAATATTTTTAGCAAAGAAGTTAAATTTAGTTTATAAAAGCTCAGCAAAAAAGATATTGAAGCGCAACATGATTGCTCCGCGCGTCTTTTTAGGAATCATTGCTATTTTCGCAATTATGTCTTCTACGGCATTTGCGCGACATAATAATGGTGAGCGTTATGAGGCGACTTTCCTTGGTACGCGCTTTACGGCCTGGAACCAAAACACGAATTATAGCGACAATGGCTTCATTTTGGGTTTTTTGTATAATTTGCAAAAACTAAAAGTTTCGGAACCGGAGGGATATTCCGAATCTGCAATCGCAGATATTAAGCAACAATATACAGATTTGGCCGAAAAAGAAAATAAAAATCGCATCGATCCAAGCGAAGACGATGTTAGTGTAGTCGTAATTCTGAACGAATCTTTTTATGATCCGTCCGTTAGTTTTAATGGAAAATCTTTCACGGATTATTACCAACATGACGGCGGAGATATTACGCCAAACCTGCATCGCATCGAGTCGCAATATCCACATGGGCACATGTATTCATTGGATTACGGAGGCGGTACGGCGAATATAGAATTTGAAGCCTTCACGAGCCTGACTAATTTCTGGATTAATGCCGTGCCATACACTTCACTAGTACCAAAAGCTGGCGAAATTCCATCAGTGGCGCGTACGTTCAAAGATAAGAACTATCTCACAACCGCAATTCATCCATATAACGGCGGTATGTATAAGCGAAATATTTCACTCGAGAATGAAGGGTTTGATACTTTCATCACCGAAAAAGAGATGAAATACACCGATACCGATAGTAGTAACGACTACATCAATGACAATTCTGCCTATAAACAGACACTCGATGTATTAAAATCTTCAGACAGAAACCAAATGATTGGCCTAATCACGATGCAAAATCATACACCGTATCTTACTGATGGCTACGCATCGCTAGATTTTCCAGTCACTAATACTAACCTTGATGAAGACCATAAGAAGTCGATTACCGCCTACTATCAGAGCTTGCATTTGTCGGATCAGTATTTGGGCGAGTTTATCGATGAACTAAATAAGCTCGATAAGAAAGTCGTCGTACTATTCTTTGGTGATCACTCAGCAGGATTATTCGACCTTACAAATAGTAATGTCGAGAAGTCTGTGCGTGATTTGTCGCGAGTGACACCGTACTTCCTATATGCAAATTACGACAATGCCTTTGAATCACGCGATTTGCCGACTACGACGCCAAACTGCATGATGAATACGCTTTATAATCAACTTGGCTGGCAAAAAGATGCGCAGTATTATCTGATTGATCAGGTTTGCGCCGAAGAACCGATATTAACTAATGCTTATCTCGAAGATCGCGAACTTAGCAAAGCGCTTGTTTTGAAAAAATATGAACTGTTGACTTACGACATCTTAAGCGGCAAGCAGTACTGGAAGAATTAAAAAAGTCCCCCTTTTAAGGGGGGGCTTTTATCCGCGCGGGAAGAGTGGAGTGCTTGGCGGCAGGATTTGAGCGGCCGTGAAAACGTCCTGAATCTTTTTTGCTGTAGTTGGGATGAAGATTTCGAGCATTTGACTGACGGCGAGCAGCTGCGACGCAATATCTTTTAGCACAGATTTTGCTTTTGCTGGATCGGTTTTAGCGAGTTCCCAAGGTTTAGCGGCATCGATTTGACGATTGAGATCCTGAACTTTACTCCAAGCATAGTCGAAAGCAACATTGAAGGCATAGGCATCCATGTGCTTTTTGAACTCATCATCTAAATCTACGGCTAGAGGCTTAAGATTAGCAATTTCGTTCTTTTTACAAAGAGTTGCGAGGCGCTGGACGAGATTACCGAGATCGTTTGCGAGCTCATTGTATGAAGCTTCATATTTTTCCCAGGTAAAGTCCGCATCGTCAGTAGTTGGAGCATGACGCAAGAAGTAGTAACGGAAAGGGTCGAGGCCGTGCTTGCTCAGAATTTCTTCTGGCGCGATAACGTTGCCGATAGATTTTGACATTTTTTCGCCATTGACGGTAATGAACCCGTGAACAAGAAGATTCTTAGGCAACGGAAGTCCAAGGCCCAGCAGAATAGTTGGCCAGATACCAGCATGAAAGCGTAAGATATCTTTGCCGACTACCTGCGTGTGAGCTGGCCAGTCCATCGAAATGTCTTCATCCGGATAGCCTAGTACGGTAATGTAGTTGGCGAGCGCATCAATCCAAACATACATAACCTGATCGTCGTCATCTGGCACCGGTACACCCCAAGAAACTTGACTCTTTGGACGCGAGATCGAGACGTCTGGCATGTCAGCAAGAAGATTCAAGAACTCCTTCTTGCGGAAAGCTGGCGTGATTTTAAGAGCGTCAGTTTCGATGGCTTCACGAATTTGATCTTTATAATCGGCGATGCGGAGGTAATAATTTTCTTCACTGAGCTTTACATAAGGTTTTTTGTGGTCTGGGCAAATGCCACTATTTTCGTCATGTTCTTTATCTGTTACAAAAGCTTCGCAGCCCTCACAATACCAGCCCTCGTAGCTGTCTTTATAGATATGATCTTTGAGGCGACGCCAAATTTCTTGACAGCGGCGCTCATGATCTGGATTAGTAGTGCGAATAAAATCTGTGTATTCAACACCGAGCGAAGCAATAAAATCTTGGAACTTCTTAGAGTTTTGGTCAGTAAATTCCTGCGTAGAAATACCAGCTTCGGCGGCTTTTTTGAAAATTTTGTTACCATGTTCATCGGTGCCAGCCTGGAAGCGGACTTTTTGACCTTGAGACATCATATAGCGGCGCAAAGTGTCCGCAAGCAAGTAGTCCATAGCGTGGCCAAGGTGCGGATTACCATTGACGTATGGGATAGCTGTTGTAATATATGATTCTTTCATGTCAATTATTATACCATTTTAAGATACGCAGCCAAAACAAAAGCGACTTCGTTTTGCGCGAAGCCGCCTAAGATTTTAGTGTTTTTTATTGAAGCGCGAAGATGATGGTAATAATAATACCGATTACAACGACGCAACCAATACTAGCCATAATAATAACACCAGTACTGTCTTTTGGCTTGACGGCATTGAGAGCCTTCATGGCATTCTCTTGCATTTTTGCAGTGGAATTTGCAATTGCGACAGAAGATTTTGAAGCGGTTGCTTCGCTATCAATCGTAAATTCTTCTTCCTCTTTCTTGGCTGGCGGCATCGGAGACGAAAATGGATCAGTATCGCCAATGGGAACATTTTGAGAAACATCAGATGCAGGCGCCGAAGGAGTAGGATTAACACTAGGACCACCGGCAAGACTCATGTCAGGATTTTCTTTTAGCTGTTGCTGAAGTTCCTCGTTGGTAGTAGGAGTGTTGTCGAGGTTGATTTTGTTGACGTCAAAAGAAGTTTCGGTCTCTCCGCCCTGCCCAGCAGAAGCTTCGACGGCGGCATTAATCGCATCCATATCGAGGCCGTTTGGGGCTTGATTCACGCTTTGATTGTTTGGATCCATATTTTATTAGCTCCAAAAAATTATCTATTTATATCTCTTACGCTTATTCTAAGATTTTTTGATAGATTTTTCAAGTTTACACCAGTCTTCAATGCTGAGATCGGCTGGACGAGCATTTGGATTTATGTCATGCTCGGCAAAAAGTGCAAGAACCTGTTCTTTAGGCAAACGGAGACTCATAGACAAATTCGAAACAAGTTTTTTGCGTGGCGCAACAAAACCTAGTTTAATGAGCGCCATAGTAGATTCGGACGCAAGTGGCGTTTCGTAAGGCTCAAGAATGACAATTTGACTATCTACTTTTGGTGGCGGCGTAAAGAACTCACGGTCAACAACTGGACCGAGAATAACATCGGCGTAAATTTGCGCACTGAGCCCAAGAATGGAATATTCCCCCTCCGTAGCTGCAAGGCGCTCGGCGACTTCTTTTTGAATTAATAGAACAATTTTGCGTGGTTTATGCTCGGCGTGTAAGAATTTTTGAATGATTGGCGAGGTGATATAATATGGAATGTTTCCTGCTACAACATAATTTTCTGGTAAGTCAAGCGATGCTAAATCGACAGAAAGGACATCCTGGTTAATGACTTCAAGATTTTTGCCAGGAAAAGATTTTGGTAGGTTTTCGGCTAGACGCTGATCGAATTCGATTGAGATAACCTTCTCAAAATTTTTGAGCAAAGTTGATGTAAGCGTGCCTAAGCCTGGGCCGATTTCGACAGCAACATTCGTGTCCGGATATAGCGCGAAATCTGCAATGTCCTGCAGAATTTCACGATCTTTGAGCCAGTGTTGTCCGAGAGATTTGTTATTTTTCATAGTTTACCACCAGTGTTTAGTCGTCCAATGTTGATATGCATTTGCCCAACTACCATAACGGCCAACAGCATAACTGTTTGCGGAGCGAATTTGACAAATAGTTTCATTGACCCAGTTTGGGCCACAATCGTTAGTAAGACGACCCGCGGATGTCTGATAGAGGCCATGATACTTACCATTCGAGGCATTTGGACGCCAACCAGATTCGTGCGAGATAATATAGTTTACGTAACCAAAATCGGACGGTGAAATGCCGGCCGCTGCCATCCAATCCTGATGCGAACCTGGAGGCAAAACAACTTTCATACCAACCGTAACCTGCTGAGTAACAGCTTCCTGAGCGATAATCTCGGAGATTAACGTGCGAGAGAGCTCTTTGCCATCCTTCATAACGACCTCGTAAGTAGCAGTCTTCTTGCCGTTAATGCCTGGTGTCGTAATATTGCGAGTACCGTAGTCTAGCGAAAAGTCATAAGTAACCTGCTCGGCAAAAGGAATCTCTTCTTCGACGACAATATTACCCTTGCCCTGATAGTAAATGGAAAGTTCCATACCATCAGTAATTCTTGCTTCATCTGGTAATGAAACCCAATTGGTTTTGGCGCCGCGCTCAATTTTTAGCTGGCTCAAAAGCTCGCCAACGGTTTTCGCCTGCGTACGTTTTTGGATAGCTTTGCCCGAATAATTAATATTTACAGTTTTAGCATGTACTACTTTATAGGCGGTCACCATACCGCTCTCGAGGATATTATTGTATTTGACTAACTGAACGGCGTCGGCTTCTTTTATTGCTACACCGGCAGCTTTCGCAATTTCAGTAGATTCAGTAGCAGCGGTACGAACGTATTTTTTGACATGGTTGTCAATAACGAGAACTTCGCGCGAACGGTAAATATTAATATTAAAGTCACTACCATCGATGGCTTCATCGAGACCAGGCTCAACAATATCTTCGTTTTCGATTTTAATCTCGGCGCGCTCAAGTACTTCACGAACCGTAGTGGCGCTACTCTTAACGACAAGCTCATTGCCGGAGTCATAAATTGTGATATAAGAATCTTCTTTTGATGCGTCTTCAGAACTTGCAAAGACGTTCGAGAACTTAGTCTGCACTAAAGCAACAAAAAGAACGGCCATTACAAGAAGACCAAGGATAAAAATAGAAAAACGTATCTGCTTTCTATTTATTCTCATGTGCTTCAATTTTAACATATCTAGGGTTTGAGCTCAATTTTTGACGCTCTCAACAGAGAAAGTATGACGAGAAAAATACATAAAATTACTCCCATTTAAACTAAATCTTGAATTGGTTGGAAAAGTGCAAATAGCATCTAGCGCACGCGATAGCTGCGGGCGCGTGAGCGAGATATCATAAAAGCGCAAAATATGACGCAAAATTTCAGCGGCAGTCCGACTGTCGAGATTTTTGAAAAATCTGCGTGAATAATTTGGTTTTTGTTTAATTTCTGCCAATATTTCGTCAATTTCGATTGCGAGATTGCGTTGGGTGATATATTTTTCGAAAAGTTTTAGTTTTAAATCCGTTGATCTTTCAGTTCCAAGCGAAATCAACCATTCTCGGATGCGGTTACGGAGATATTTTTCGTCATTATTAGTCTGATCTTGTCGAAAAACGATCTGATTCTTCGCAGCATAACGATAAATGTCCGCCTTCGAAAGATTGCTTAGCGGACGCCCAATATCGCTACTTCGCATCGGAGATAAACCACGCCAGCCAGTACCTCTTAAAATATTAATGATAATAGATTCAACTATGTCATCGGAATGATGAGCAGTATAGATCTTAGCGTTATTATTACGAGCACAAGTGCGCAAAAATTCATATCTCGCCATACGTGCTTTGTCCTCTGAACAATTGACGCCAAGTTTTGCGTGTGTTCCTATGAATTTCAGGCCAAGTTTTTTAGCTTCACGCTCGACAAAATTATAATCATCAGCAGAATTTTGGCGAATGCCGTGGTCAAAATGCGCAACAATCAGACCTTCTGGATTATCTTTATGCATCATATGCATAAGTACCATAGAATCGACACCGCCCGACACTGCTAAGATTTTCTTCATGTGTTACAATTATCACATAAAAGGAGACCAAATAAAAATGCTTGTGATTGGCTCGAAAGCGCTTGACGCACCAGTACTCAGCCTTCATGTGGGTGGCGAAATCGCCAGAACAACAAAAGCTATTATCGATCCCGAGGATTTGATGGTTCGCGCTTATAAAGTCGCAGGACCGATTATAGATAATGACCCCGAGATTGGCGATATTCTAGACACGCGCGATGTGCGCGAATATAGTACTGAAGGACTAATCATTGACAGCTCCGATCGCTTTGTAAATCAAGAAGATGTGATTCGCATTGACGAGATTATGAAGCTAAATTTTGACCTAATTGGCCTTAAGGTAGTTACCGCAAAAGGTAAAAAGATCGGAAAAGTAGTTGATTATACACTAGACTCAAATACTTTTATGATTTACCAAATTATCGTACAGCGCCCATTCATGGAGTCATTTATTGATCCGCAACTGACAATTAATCGCTCGCAAATTACTGAAATCGATGATTACAAAATCACAATCAAGCACGACAAACAACAAGTGAAAGTTCCAGAAAAGCCCAAAGAAAAAGCTAGCGAAGAATTTGAGCCTAACTATACAAATCCGTTCAGAAAGCCAGATTACGCTCACTCAGAGGATTCGGTAGATGACAACTCGTCGAGTATGTCAGAATAATTAAAGCCCTGGCGCAATAGATATTGGATAAACTTCTGTTCATCTGTATATCTATTGCGTTTTTTGGCGACAACTTTTTTGAGCTCATCCTCATCACTGCGACTAGTATTCGATAATACTTTATCGATAATATGAGTCGCAATCCCCTTCTGCAGGAGTTCATTACGCAGCTTCTTTTGACTAACGCCCTTTGAAACGTTACGGTTTTCGACCCAGAGCTTAGCAAAGCGCTCGTCGTCAAGATAACCACGATCATCGAGGCGCTGCAAAACTAATGGCACGAGGCTTTTGTCATATCCTTGTTTTATCTTAGTCTGATACTCACCAGTTTTACGATTTTTGACACGCACTTTGCGATCTAGAGTTTTACGAACAAGATAGTCGTTGATTTCTTTTCTAGAATGCGGGCGCAAAAATACATACTCAAGAGCGAGACTATAAAACTTACTAAACTCGGAAGCGCGTTTTAGACTAAACAACTCTTCTTCACTTAACTCGCGACCGACTTTGATTTTTAGATCAACAACTTGAGAAATATCTAGCGAACAAAAGAATTTGTCATTAATGAAGATATTGACTCGCTCAGTATGAACGGCGGCACGAATATCGGTGACCTTGTAACCACTAAAATCTCTGCGTTTTTTTGGCAAGTCAATATCGTCGCTAAGAGTGAATGTTTCGAGCATTTAACTTTTAGTCTTCGCTAGTTTTGGCGGCTTCGCGAACCTTAGCCTCAATTTCGTCCATGAGCTCTGGCTTCTCTTTAAAGAGCTTCTTGACAGCTTCACGCCCCTGGCCTAGAGTCTCGCCATTGTATTTAATAAAGGCACCTGCCTTGTCGAGAATACCATAGGAGACGCCGAGATCCAGTACGTCACCAGCTTTACTAATGCCTTCGTTGTACATAATATCAAACTCGGCCGTACGGAACGGAGCGGCAATCTTATTCTTTACTACTTTAATCTTGGTACGGTTGCCGGCGATATCGTCGCCGTTCTTAATCTGGCCAATACGACGAATATCGACACGGACCGAAGCGTAGAACTTAAGCGCGTTGCCACCAGTAGTCGTCTCTGGATTGCCAAACATAACACCAATCTTCATGCGAATCTGGTTGATGAAGATGACGGTGGCTTTGGTCTTACTAATGATGCCGGTAAGCTTGCGCATAGCCTGAGACATCAAGCGAGCCTGTAGACCCATCTGAGCGTCGCCCATATCGCCGTCAATTTCAGCTTGAGGAACAAGAGCCGCGACGGAGTCAACTACGATAAGGTCAACTGCGCCACTACGAACGAGTGTTTCACAAATCTCGAGCGCCTGCTCGCCATTGTCTGGCTGAGAAATAAGCAAATTGCCAGTATCGACACCAATCTTGCGTGCATATGCTGGATCTAGTGCATGCTCGGCATCGATGAAGGCAGCCTGGCCACCCTGTTTCTGAATCTCAGAAATTGCATGAAGCGCAAGCGTAGTTTTACCAGAAGATTCTGGGCCATAGATCTCAATGATGCGCCCCTTTGGAAAACCGCCACCGAGTGCAAGATCGAGCGCGAGCGAACCTGACGAAAACAGCTCGACATCGATGCGAGATTGCTCACCGAGCTTCATGATAGAGCCGTCACCAAATTGCTTAGTAATCTGTGAGAGCGCGAGATTTAGAGCTTGTTTTTTACCCTCATCTTCGACGCTAGTTTTTTCTTTCTTGGATTCTGTTTTTGCTGTCTTTGCTGTATTTTCTGCATCCCCCACCGTTTCCTGACTTTTCTTAGCCACTTGGCACCTCCTTGTTATATCTACAGTTTATAATAATTACACTTATTTCGCTACAGATTAGAGACCCATTTTGACAGGTTTCTTACTATAGCGCGGACCGGAGCGCTCAGCCAAAAATGGCGGAATATTCTCGAAGAAATAATGCAAGACAGTTTCAACGCGAAGCTCTTGCTCTGACGACAATTCGCCACGATCAAGGCTAGGATTGCGTCTATTAACAGCCGGAATATAATCAATCTCGCCAGTGCGCATATTTAGACCAGCGCCAAATATGTCATTTGCTTTACTATGCCTACTAATCAGCAATTCATCACGCAAATCAGAGACATACTCGTCACCAGCAGCAATTACGCCTTTCTTTACATCCATGACGACCCAAATATAGCCATCAAGTTGTTCGGTTAATTCTAAAATTTCTTTATTAGTAAATTTGTACTTACGGACCACCATCGTGCGTATTCTTCCTTCTCCCATTTCGATAAATTTATTAATATTTCCACAAATTTATAACTATTTTTATGGATAAAAAAGCATCAGCATTAAGTTTTTTGATACTTTTTGTTATCGTAGTTAGCGCTTAAAAGAGACGTTTGCGATAAGTTATGTTACAATATAATAAAATAGCAAAAAATACAAGGGAGTTTTAATGAGCGGACACAGCAAATGGGCGACAACCAAGCGCCAAAAAGCCGTCGTAGACGCCAAGCGTGGCGCCTTATTTACCAAAATTGGAAACCAAATCGCAATTGCAGCTCGTGGTGGCACTGATCCTGCCATGAACCCTTCTCTCGCTATGGTTCTAGAGAAAGCGCGCCAGGCAAACATGCCAAAAGCCAACATTGAACGCGCAATCGCTCGTGTGGCCGATAAAAATGCCACAGCTTTGATTGAAGAAACTTATGAGGCTTATGGGCCAGCTGGCGTAGGCATCATTATTGAAGTTGCAACAGATAACAAGAACCGCACCATGCCAGAAGTGCGCCATACGCTCGAAAAAAATGGCGGTAGGATGGCAGATCCAGGTTCGGTGATGTTCCAATTTACGCGCAAAGGCGTAATCTTTACGAAAGCTAAGGGCGATGAAGTCACGATGGCAGCACTAGATGCTGGAGCCGAAGATGTTGCCGACGAAGAAGATGGCACGACGATTTATACCGTCGCCGGAGACCTCGCAAAGGTGCGCACAGCATTAATTGAGGCTGGCATCGAGATTGACTCTGCCGAGCTTCAGTATGTCGCAAATAACAACGTGCCGGTAGACGAGGAAGCTGCACCAAAAGTTGAGAAATTGCTTGACGCAATCGATGATCTTGATGACGTGGTTGCCGTTCACACAAACGCAGAATAACACTTTAAAAAGCATGAGTAAAAACACTCATGCTTTTTTATTTTTCGCTTATTTAGTAAAACTATTTCAAGCCAGTATGACCGAATCCTTGGGCTGAACGGTTGGAGTCAGATAGTTTCTCAACCTCTTCCCATTCAACGCGCTCATATTTGGCGACTATGCCTTGCGCAATACGCATACCTGGTTCGACGACAAAGTCCTCAGAACCGCAGTTTCTTAGTAAAACTTGCATCTCGCCGCGGTAGTCGGAGTCGATAGTACCGATACCGTTTAGAAGCGTGACGTAATTTTTGTAAGCTAAGCCACTGCGACTTCGAATCTGTAGCTCATATCCTTCCGGAATCTCGACGCCGATACCAGTTTTGAACGCCTTTATTCCGCCGGCGGGTATTATTTCTGGCTCTTTGATATATGCACAAAGATCAAAGCCAGCCGCACCTTCCGTTTGATATTCTGGGATGATTGCATCCTCGTAGAATTTTTTGATTTTCATTTTCATCTATACTTAGCATACCATGAGTAGCTTTTTTATGTTATACTATGCAAAGTGGAAGGATGACCGAGTGGTTTATGGTACTGGTCTTGAAAACCAGCGAGGGTAACACCTCCGTGAGTTCGAATCTCACTCCTTCCGCCAAATTTAAAAATGTGTTATTATATTAACACTTGTGGCACCATAGCTCAGCTGGTTAGAGCGTAGGACTCATAAGCCTAAGGTCACTGGTTCGATCCCAGTTGGTGCTACCAGATAGATTTTAAGAGCGACTCGTCATGAGTCGCTTTTTTGATTAGACGGAGTGAAAAAATAAATATATAATAGCATTATGAAACGAAAAAATGGTTTTACTGTACTTGAGATTGTGCTTTGTATTGTATTTGTAGGAATTTTCTTAGTACTCTTCTTTATTCAAAAGAATAATATTGAAGCAATGGAGCGCGACGACGATAGAAAAGTTGCAATAAACGCAATGTTCTACGCCCTAGAAGAAGGATATTATGCCGAGAAGGGTTATTATCCTGAAAATATCGAGAAAGCCGAGGATTTGCCATGGATAGACCCGAATCTATTTACTGATCCTTATGGCGTAACGCTCTGGAATGCAGATGCGGATAGCAATTACAGCTACGACGCTAGTAACTGTGAAGACGGTAAATGCAAGAGTTATACTTTGCGCTCGACAATGGAAAAAGAAGACGACTACGTAAAAACAAGCCGTAACTAAAAAATCCCCCTTTGCGGGGGATTTTTGTGTTTACTCTTTTACTGGGGCTGGCATAGTCGGAACGTCGTCCTCCGTAGCTGACGCCGTTGTTGCTGAAACAGGCTCTTCTACGACTTCTTTTTTCTTTCTTGGGTGTGGGGCTGGCTGATGAGTAGCATAAACGAGCTGCGAAATGGTTTCGACTTCGTCACGGGGCGTATCTAGCATACTAAAAGTATAGGTAGTTTCGTCGCCGACGGTAGACATGCGAAGAGTGCCGACTTGCAAGATATGATCAACAATACTGGTCTGACGGAAGGAAACGTCTTCGATTTTAGCAAGCTCGATAATCTGAGTTTGGTTTGCGAAAAGCGAGAGACGAATCTTTTGAATGGCGCGCTTATTAGTAATATACATGCGATTAGAAGTATAGATAGTCTGGCCAATAAATCCGCCAGCAAAGATCGTAATATAAAACAAGATGACTAACATCCAGAGATAACTCTTGGCTGCATCGTTAAATGGAAAAAGCGTATTGGTGGCCTCGCCTGAATTTTTAATAGCAATAACAACAATGCTAAGCAAAACAACGCATAGCGCAACCATAGCCCAGATAAGAGCAACGCCAATCTTAGCACGCTTCATCTCGAGAACAACATACTCGCCTTTCTGAAGGTCGATTTCCGGATATTGTTTTGCACTGCGCTCGTGCTTGATATTTGAAAGCGCTTCTTTCATTGATATCTCCTCGGTTTTTTATATTCTACAATAAAATCGCCTGAGAATAAAGTGTAAACTATTGACATTTTTACTCAATAATTGTATAATCCGATAGATTATCCATTAATGAGGTTTCAAATATGTCCGAAAAGCAATTGATTGGACGCGAAGCAAGAGTTGATATAATCGGCGATATTGACAATGTTCCAGCCAAGATTGATACCGGAGCTGATGGCTCGGCAATTTGGGCAAGCAATATTCATATCGATGACAACAATAATCTCCGATTTAAATTATTCGACGAAGGCTCTCCGTATTATACGGGACAAGAGTATATATGCAGCGAATATTCTATCGCGAGGGTTAAAAGTGCTTCTGGGGATGTTGTACTGAAGTATAGAACTAATATTCCAGTTATGATAGCGGGGAAAAGAATAAAAGTGCTATTTGGACTATGTAATAGATCCACACACAACTATCCTATTCTGATTGGCAGACGTACATTGTCGGGCAAGTTCATCGTAGATGTGACTCAGCACGAAAGCTTAATACAAAAAAACACAAAGAAAAAGAGCGAGAAGCTAAATAAAAAATTATTAGCAGATCCGAAGAATTTCCATAAAAATTTTTACCTAAAAGAAGAGGCTAAAATATGAAAATTGCGATTTTATCCAACGGCAACGCGAACTACTCCACCCGAAGGTTGGTCGAAGAAGCCGAAAAGCGTGGACATGATGTGAAAGTTATTAAATATAAGAACTGCTACATCTCGATTGCGCAACACGATAACCAAGTTTTCTATAAAGGAAAACCGCTCGGAAAGTTCGACGCAGTAATTCCACGCATTTCGTCTAGTATGACTCGCTACGGTACAGCAATTGTGCGTCAGCTGGAGATGCAAGGCGATTATGTCTTGTCGAAATCTCTGGCGATTGTGCGTGCGCGCGACAAGCTTCGCTCAATGCAGTTGCTTGCGAAAAATGGAATCGGCGTGCCAAAAACGGTCGTCTCGCGCAATACGACGGATATAGATGAATTACTTGAGCAGCTCGAACCACCAGTAATTATTAAGCTCGCTAGCGGTACGCACGGAAATGGCGTAGTCCTAGCTGAAACAAAAAAGGCTGCAAAATCCGTAATGCAGGCATTTTACCTTACCGACGATAGCGGCACTAATATCCTATTGCAAGAATTTATTAAGGAATCAGCCGGAACCGACATTCGCGCATTTGTAGTAGGAAGCAAGGTTGTCGCGAGCATGCAACGTAAGTCACTTGATGATGATTTTCGTTCTAATCTTCATAAGGGCGGGAGTGGCACAATTATTAAATTAACGGCAGAAGAAGAAAAAATTGCCGTTCGCGCCGCCAAGGTGATGGGGCTTACAATTGCGGGTGTAGATATTATGCGATCAAGCCGTGGACCGCTCGTACTAGAAGTAAACGCTTCGCCAGGATTTGGCATCGAACGCGTAACTGGTCGCAATGTGGCGGGCAAAATTATCGAATACGTTGAACACAACGCTAAGCGCACTCAGCGAAAAGATAAAGTTGGCGCCTAAGATTATAAAATCCCCCTTAGATCGGGGGATTTTTTATTCGCGCAAATGATTCCTATTATCGTTTAGATTGTTTTTACGGATCTCCCAGAGCGCGATACCAGTTGCAACGGAGACGTTGAAGGATTCTTTTTGACCACACATCGGAATTTCATAGAGTTCGTCGCATTTTGCAAGGATGTCAGCCGGAATGCCATGCACTTCTTCGCCAAGAATGAGGGCAAGCGCTGGATATTCGCGAGGCTCAGCCATATTTTTGGAATTTGCGCCCTGCTCTAATGCGACAACTCGCAATCCCTCTGCTTGACAATTTTCAATAATATTATATATGTCGTCGTTGCGAGACCATTTAACGGTGTTTTCGGCGCCGAGAGCGGTTTTGTGGATTTGTTTGCGCAACTTTGTCTGCTCATGCGGGAGTCCCTTATCGACAAAAGGCGTATAGCCAGTAAAAATTACTTCGTCGACACCGAGACAATCGCAGGTACGCAAAATAGCGCCTACATTGTAGGTCGAACGGATGTTATACAGAATAACGATAAGCTTTTTCATGCTACAATAAAATTATGAACGAAGAGGAAGTCCAGCGCAAGCGCAGGCAGAATGAAGAAGAGGCGACAGAGCGTCGTGCAAGAATCTTAGGTTTGCCATATGTTGATACACGTGAGTTCGAAAATGATGCGCCACTTGTGATGAATTTGCTCACCAAAGAGCAGATGCATGCAGATTTTATTATTCCACTTCAAAAAGGAGAAGGCGCAACACCATTTCAATATCTTGTCACTAGTCAGACGCCACGAAGCGTTATTGAAAAGATGACGAAAGAATGCGACGACGCTGGTCAACGCATTGAGTTTTACTTAATTTCAAAGTCGGCATATCAAGTCTTTATGTTGCGCTACGACCCGCCGCAACAGGTGCACTATGATGATATTAAAATTGCAGACGAGGGAGATTCTGCGACAATCCACGAGGTCTCGCGAACGCTCGAGAGTGTCGGTACAGATAAGGTCTTTGATTATTTGCTAGACCAAGCCGATAGACTTGGAGCGAGCGATATACATATCGAAAACTTACGCAGCGTAATTCGCATTCGCATGCGCGTGGATGGTATTTTGCACCCGGTGGCCGAAATTAGTCGCGACCGTTATCGTATCTTTATGGGCGAACTGAGTAGTCGTGCGAATATATCAATTGCAAGCATGCGCCCACAATCTGGACATATGCAAAAAGAGATTGTGCGTAACGGCGCTTCACACCTACTAAACATCCGTGTTGAGGCAGTACCAACAATGTATGGACTTGATGCGGTTTTGCGTCTATTCAACTTCGACGAGAGTCTTTTAAACCTTGACTTGCTCGGCATTACGCCAGAAGAACGCGACCGCATTAATGATATTATCTCGCATCCACGCGGATTAGTTCTGATGGTCGGCCCGACGGGTTCTGGTAAGTCTACTACACTTTACTCTATCTTAAACGCCTTGAATACTACAGAGCGCAAAATTATTACACTTGAGGATCCGATCGAGTACGGACTTACTGGCATTTCACAGATTCCGATTCAGACAGGCGAAGGTGGATCGTTCGCAGAAGGTCTACGCTCAGTGCTTCGTCTTGACCCAGATGTCGTGATGGTGGGTGAGATTCGTGATCAAGATACAGCTCGTACGGCGATTCAGGCTTCGATTACGGGGCATTTGGTGCTTTCGTCTTTCCACGCAAACTCTACTTGCGCAGCCTTCTCGCGCATGATAGATATGATAGGCGTAAATCCGGTGTTCTCTTCATCGGTACGTCTTTTGATTGCGCAGCGCTTAGTGCGTAAGCTTGACGATAACAAAGAGGCTTACCAAGCCGACGCCTCGACAACAGCCTATATTAAAGAAGCGCTTAGTAATGTAGAATTAACAGATTACGACCTGAATAATATTACGCTTTATCGCGAGAAACCGAGCGAGAGTAACCCATTTGGCTTTAATGGTCGCACCGCGATTATGGAGCAGCTTGAGGTAACAGAGCCGATTCAGAGATTCATTCGTGGCGATGTGCGTGGAGTTGGCACGCAAGAAATCGAAAAAGCTGCACGCGCAGAGGGCATGCTTACGCTTGAGCAAAAAGGCATTTTGGCGGCACTTCGAGGCGAAACTACCATCGACGAAGTCTCACGTGTGATATAATTTGCATATATTTTTGCGATTCTAGCGCTCATTTTGAGGAATTTTTGTGCGCTTCCCTTATCTACCCCTTTTCAAATCGCCAAAAATATGCTAAAATGAAGCAAGTTTATAATATTAAAGGTAAGAGAAAATGTCGTTTGAACTATTGAAAAAGGTGGGAAATGCCCAAATGAAGAAGGCCGTCCTCGACGTGCGTTCTGGCGACACCGTGCGCGTGTCGCAAAAAATTAAAGAAGGTGACAAGTTCCGTATTCAGGTTTTTGAAGGTACTGTTATCCGTGTAGATAAGAAGAATTCCGCAACCGCTCGCATCGTAGTCCGCAAGGTCGCTTCTGGTGTTGGCGTTGAGAAGAGCTTCCTTCTCCACAGCCCACTCGTCGAGAAAATCGAGATTGTTCGCCGTGGTAAGGTTCGCCGCAACAACTTGCGCTTCCTCCGTGAGCGTTCTGGTAAATCTGCTCGCTTGATTAGCAAAGACTTTGATCGCAAAGCTGCAAACACTTTGCCAGAAGTTGAAGAAGAAGCTACTGAGGCTCCAGCAGAAGAAAAAGCGGAAGCTTAATATCTTGAAAACTATCCTCGGTATAGATGAGGTCGGCAGAGGTCCCTGGGCGGGACCTCTTGTTGTTGGTGTCTGTGTTTTGAAAGAGCCGATTGAAGGGCTAACAGACAGTAAAAAACTTAGCCCAAAGCGTCGCGAAATATTAGCCGCAGAAATACATGAAAAGGCTTTTTGCGGACTTGGCTGGGTCTCAGCCGAGGAATTAGATAAGATTGGACTCTCGACATCACTTCGCAAAGCATGTAAATTGGCCGTAAAGGAGATTCAAGAGAGTGGCGCCGAATTTAATGAAATAATTATCGATGGCACAATAAACTTTTTGAGCGATACCGCGCTAGCGCCATACGTACAGGTTTTACCGAAGGCGGATTTTTTAATTCCAGAAGTGTCGGCAGCGAGCATAATCGCAAAAGTAGCGCGCGATAATTATATGACTGAGGAAGTTGCGAAGAAGTACCCAGAATATGGTTTTGAGAAACATGTAGGCTACGGGACGGCACTACATAAAGCTGCAATCGAAAAATATGGCGTTTGCCCAGAGCATAGACGTAGTTTTAAACCGATTGCGAAAGCGTTAGGCATAGACGCGCACGAGAACTCTAACTCAACTAAAGTGCGTGGCGATAAAGGTGAGTGAGTAGTTGCAGAATTTTTAATATTGCATGAGCATAAGCTGCTAGCGCGCAATTGGAAGAACAGGTACTGCGAAATAGATATAGTTACTTGGAAGGATGGTGAATATTTTTTGACGGAGGTAAAATACCGACGCAATAAAAAATCGTCCGATGGACTGGACGCGATTGATGCAAGAAAAATTCGGCAGATGCGCTTTGCGGCGAAGTTTTTGGCAAGCATAAAGAATATCGATGCGCCGATACATTTGCTAGCCGCAAGCGTAAGTGGCGATAACTACAAGATCGATGAAATTATTGAGCTTGAGTAATTAAATCTTCAAGGCCAACAGTTTTCTCTTCTGGGCAGGTCGAGAGAATATTTTTCATGGCCGCTTTTTCGCGAGGAGTCACCCAAAGATGATATTTATATTTGACGGAAATTTGACGGGCGACGTATTGGCATTGAAAACCTTGGTTGCTGGGTAGCCAATCGGAAGCATCTTGGTCGGACTTTTGCTGGTTAGCGGGGCCATCGACGGCAAGAAGATTGAGCGGATCTTGGCTGATATCGTAGCGTTCATCTTTACTAAGTTGATAGGCGCCAGTTGCCCAAGCGTTACTAAGCGCGACGACGTGATCAATCTGAACTGCGCTTGACGTATCTTGACCGCGCACAAAATTGATAGTTTTACCTGTGTAGGGGTCGGCAAGTGTGCCACTCTGAACTTTGCAGTCTTTCATAACAGTGTCAGTGAGGTCGCGCGCAAGAATAGCTTCGCGCGTGGTACAACCGCTACTGGTGCGACCCCAGTTGTCATAAAAAAGTTTGCGATAGTATTTTTCGTTAGTGTTCTTTTCTTTGACGGCGAGAGTTTCGAGCACGTCGGAAGCAAGATAAGAATTGGCCCGATCTTGGGCATCCTTGAGTGAAATCTGAGAAGCATCAAAAACAGACTTATCTTCCTGATAAGAGGCGGGATTGGCGTAAATATATACACCAACCCCGCACAGTGCGATAAGAGATACAACTATCCTACGAAAACGCAAGAGTTGTCGTTTGGTCATCTCTAGTAATTCTCGGCTTGCAACTCAAAGAATGATTGCGGGTGAGCACAAACTGGGCAGACCTCAGGTGCAGAGTCGCCAGAGTGAATGTAGCCACAGTTACGGCATTTCCAGATAGTGACACCATCGCGCTTGAAGACGATACCCTTTTCGATGTTGGCAAGAAGTTTGCGATAGCGCTCTTCGTGCTCTTTTTCGATACCACCGACACCCTCAAAGAGAGCGGCGATTTCTTCAAAGCCTTCTTCGCGAGCTTCTTTGGCGAACTGAGCATACATGTCGGTCCACTCGTAGTTTTCACCAGCAGCAGCGTCAGCGAGGTTGGTCATGGTCTCTGGGACTCCGCCATCGTGAAGTTTCTTAAACCAGATTTTGGCATGCTCTTTTTCGTTGCGAGCGGTTTCTTCAAAAATGGCAGCAATTTGCTCGTAGCCATCTTTTTTGGCACGAGAAGCATAGTACTGATATTTAGTATGAGCCTGAGATTCGCCGGCAAAAGCTGTATTGAGGTTTTGCTCGGTCTTAGTTCCCTTCAATTCTGGCATAATTCCTCCTAATTTTTTCTTATATTTTAACATTTTGGGGGCGCCAATTAAAGTGGGCGAGGTTCGACAATAACAGATAGGTAGTGTATATTTATAGATATGGGAATTGAGCGTGTCATCGATACGAGTCTACACGAAGACGATTCGGAGGAAAAAATTGTCGAGCTAAGTTTGCGCCCGACGAATTTTTCAGACTATATCGGTCAAAAGCGTCTCAAAACAAACTTGAAGCTAGCAATTGATGCCGCAAAAAAACGCGGCGATGTACTTGACCATGTGCTACTTTATGGGCCGCCAGGACTTGGTAAGACGACAATGGCGGGCGTGATTGCGCATGAGATGAATGCAAATTTTCGCGCAACTTCAGCACCATCGATTGAGAAGGCGGGCGACCTTGCGAGTATTCTGACGAATCTTGCAGATGGTGATATATTATTTATCGATGAAATCCATCGCTTGCGCCGAGCCGTAGAAGAGATTTTATACTCCGCGATGGAAGACTACAAACTAGACATTGTAATTGGCAAAGGACCAGCAGCGCGCAGCGTAAAACTGGATTTGCCGAGATTTACTTTGATTGGCGCAACAACGCAGGCTGGAAACTTGGCCGGACCACTGCGCGATCGCTTTGGGCATTCATTTAGACTAGAATATTATGCGAATGGTGATATACAGAAGATTATCGAGCGCTCGGCAGATATTTTGAACACAAAAATCGAGCCAGAGGCAGCAAAATTGCTAGCAGAGCGCTCAAGACTGACGCCGCGCATTGCGAATAGGCTTTTAAAACGCGTGCGCGACTATGCCGACGTAAACGGCGACGGAATTATTGACGTTCCGACGACGGAAGCGGCGCTAAAAATGCTAGAAATTGACGAGCTGGGGCTAGACCCAGCAGATCGCAATATGCTGACGCTGATATATGAGAAATATGGCGATAGGCCAGTGGGGCTCAATACAATTGCGGCGCTAACGGGCGACGAGCAGTCGACGATTGAGGATTATTACGAGCCATTTTTAATGCAACTTGGCATGTTACAGCGCACACCGCGTGGACGCGTGGTTACAGATATTGCGAAGAGGCATTTGGGGTTCTAAAGAATACTGTGGTTTGATCTTTCTGCCGAGATATAATACGATAAGCTGGGCTTTATTTCTAGACAAACTAAACACAGATCTAAAAACCCGGCACAAGGCCGGGTCTTTGTTTACTTTTTTGGAATAGTAATACCATAAGGTGCGAGATGTTCGCGCAACTCTTCGATCATGGCGACGCCAATATTGTGCTTGCGCAGGAGACTCACCTCGGTGACGGTATAGACATCCTTAATATAGAGAATGTCGTAGCGCCTGAGAGTGTTCAGAGTCCTGGTGCTGAGGCCGATATCGCAGAGACGTGTGAATAAAATCGCGTCGGAAACGTCCCGGCCGTTGCCCTGCAAGGGAATGTCAGTAAACTTGAAGAGAGCCTCGGTAGAAATCTGCGCGATGCTATCAAGACGGCGCTGGAGCTCGGTAATCGTATTAATAAGCTCGTCGCGAGTCATACTGAGTGACTTGATATTGACGCCGTGCTTCTGAGTGAGGGCGCGGGCGTAGTTGCGCTGAGCATTTTTTAGCATCATGCGATTAGCCGCGCAATCTCTGAATTCAAGCGGGTCGCTACGAATTCCGTAGTAACACTCGAAGATGTTGCGCTCCTTCTCGTTGAGATCGAAGCAAGTTTCGATAATTTTTGCAGCGACAGCATCGGGAATATAGAGATCTTGTGGCTTGCCGTCGTAAAAAATATCGATAATGATACGCTGACAAAGTTGTTTGTCTGCCAAGAAATACCACTCCTTTCAAAAGTGCGTTGTTTTGGGGTTCAATATTTCTATTGTAGCATGTTTAGCTTGTTTTGTCAAGGTACGTAAAATGATTAGGCCGTATATGTGAAATATGCGAAAATAAAAAAGCATGAGCATGAAAAATCCGACCAAGAATGGTCGGATTTTTTGGGGAGTGGATTTTCGCTAGCTCTTTCGCAAGCAAACGTGCGAAATTAGCGCGAAATCTTAATACCGTAAGGCTCGAGACAGGCGCGAAGGTCGGCCAGTGACGCCTCGCCAAAGCGATAAATGAAGGCAAAATCCCGCTCGGTTTTGTCTGCCACATCGAAAATGTATTTCCAGCCATGACGGCGCAGACAGTCAAGCGTGTGACTCTTGAGGCCGATGTCGGCGAGCGCAATGTTGTAGGGCGCACCGGCTTTTTGCATTTCTTCGTCGTGCTTAATTTTGGCATTGAGCTGCTTCTCGCGAGCGAGCTCTTTTTTAAGATCGTCAATCTTTAAATTGGCGCGACGCAGTTGCAACTTAGCCTCATAAGCAGCATTGAGCAGCTCCTGACGCGACATCATAAAAAGTTCGACATCAAAGTTGCGCTCATAGATGAGCCTCTCGATAAAATGCTTGCGGGCGCGGACGAGAATTTCTTCGGCGTTAGGCTTTTTAGTGCCCAAGACGCCAGCAACCAGCAAAGAACTAAGTGGCTTCTCGCCGGTCAGCCCATAGTGAAGCTTCATTGCATTTCGCTCATCCTCGCTCATATCTGACAAAACATCATTTATCTCGGTAATAATCGGAAGCGACAAACAGACCCCCACTGCTTTTCCATCCCAGAATATATCGTTAATCATAGCCTCGTAAGCCTGTTCGATATCCATTTTCACCAACTCCTTTCAAGGTGCGATTTTAGCGGATTTTTGGCACAAAAAACCACCAGATAATTCTATTTTATCATAATCTGGTGGACTTGTCAATATGTAGGGCTAGCGGAAGATGCCGTGTTTTTTGGCTTTGTCGAATTCTTGGAGGAGTTCCTTCTGCTTCTTACTGAGATTGCGCGGGATCTCGACATTGACCGTGACGATGTGCGGGCCACGCTCATCCGAGCCGAGACGTGGGGCGCCATGGCCGGAAAGTTTGAAGTTGGTGCCCGGTTGAGTGCCAGCCGGAACCTTCATCGTGACTTTGCCGTCGACAGTTTCGACATCAACCTCGGTACCAAGTGCGGCGTCAACCATAGAAATTGTAACCTCGGAAAGAATAAGATCATCCTCACGAGTGAGAGTTTTATGGGCGCGGACGCGGACCTCGACATAGAGATCGCCTCGCTCGCCACCCTTCTCTGGCGCTTCACCGCCCTTGCCGCTAAGGCGAATGGACTGACCGTCGTAAATACCGGCCGGGATTTTGAGCTTAAGCGGTTTGCCGTCGATCGTAACTTCCTTAGTGACGCCAAATATAGCATCTTCGAAGTTGATCGTAATACTAGTGCGTAAATCGCGACCACGACGAGCACCACGGAAGCCACCAAAGCCACCGCCAAACATGGCGCCTAGAATGTCGTCGAGACCGCCGCCACCGAAGTCGAAGTTGAACGATTGGCCGCTATAGCTGTAACTACCGCCGCCAAATGGGTTACCTCCGCCAAAAGGATTGCCGCCACCGGCGCCACCAACACCGGCATGACCAAACTGGTCATAGCGTTGACGCTTGGTTTTGTCGCTAAGAACACTGTAAGCTTCGTTGATTTCTTTGAACTTTTCTTCGGCTGCTTTGTCGCCCGGATTTTTGTCTGGATGATATTTGACAGCAAGCTTACGAAAAGCTTTTTTGATTTCATCATCAGATGCACCCTTTTGAATGCCGAGAACTTCATAATAGTCTCTTTTACTCATGTGTCTAGTATAGCATTTAGCAGTCTAGGGGGCAAGAGTGCTAGCTATTTATCATGAGAATGCCGACGAAAATCAGAAAGCCGGCTACCATGTAGCTATAGATAACTTTTTTGGTCATTTTCTTGGCGTGAATAAACTTCGGAAAGGCGCGACCGAGCAGAATCGCCAGCACAAAACCCGCCACAAGACTTGCGACACGGCTAACAACCGTAAAGAGCGCGACCACTGGCGCCATGATAAGGCCAAGTTTTTGAAGAATCTCGGCAAAGGTGGTAACGATATTGTCTGCCCACATAGCAAGATTGTTGGCGTGGCGTTTTTTATGTGTCTTAAAAGTGCGTTTTAGGGCTGTGCGCCAATTTTCGAACAGAATTAGCGCAATAATCGTGGCGACACAAGAGCCGAGCTCAAAATAGAAGAAGGACTGCGAGAAGAGCGTAAAATCTTTGACGCCATCAAGAAAATAGACAAAAACAATGTCGGAGGTAATTGAAAAAGTAACTGAAACGAGCGTAAGGCCAGCCGTGACAAGATCAGGTGCTTTGCCCTTTTTGCCGTCATTGCCACTAAAAACAATAATGACCGCCGCGACCATAATAAAGATAAAAGCGAGAGCTTGGCTGGTGGTGATTTCTTGACCCAAAATAGTAACGCCAAGCGCAAGACTGAGCAGTGGGCCTACCTGGCTATAGATAGAAACGTCGATAGTATCGCCAGATTGGAGCGACTTATAGTAAAAGGCCGAGCCGATAGTATTGATAACGCCAGCGAACATTAGACCGACAGCATTATCTAACGGTATCATAAAGACAGAGCGACCAAAAATTGCTAAGACCAGCAACATGCCAAGGCTAAAGGTAATGATATGTGTCGCCAAAAATGAACCGGCACGCTTCTTCGGCATGGCGGTATCAATTACAAAGTTCTGCAAGACGGAACTTAGGCTATAGAAAATCGATGAAAAAATAGGCAAAAGTAGCCACAAATACCCACTCATGCCTTTATTTTAACATAAGCTTTTGTGGGATTTTAAGTTATTTGCGCGTGCGCCCCGCGACGGCTTCAAGATTGGTATCGTCAGCAAAAGTCTCGTTATCGGCGCCAAAAAGCTGCTCCATAAGATTGGCGAGCGTAACATAGCCGACGATTTTGCCCTTGCGATTTATAACGAAGGCAAAATTATTATTGGCGCGAATAAAGGTCGCAAGCAGCATCTCGAGCGAATAATCTTGGCGAGCGTAGCAGAAGTCATGACTGATATGGTCAGAAACAAAATCTTCGGTAGCTTTGAGGGTGTCTAGGCCGTCAAGTCTCAAAAGTCCCGAAATCTGGTCGCCAGAGTCTTTAACTGGAAAACAATTTTGACCGGTTTTATAGAGACGATCGAGAGTTAGCGGATCGAGTGGATCGATTTCGCGCAGATAAGTAATGTCTTTTTCGGAGTGCATAATAGAACTAACTGGCATGACAGGAAAAGACATGGCACCGGCAATAATGTCGCGCTCGGCATCGCTAAGGACGCTTTTGTTACAGCGTTTTAGAAGTTTGATTAATTCTTCCTTGGTGGCAGGCTTATAAGGGGCATGTTTTTTGGGTGGACGATATTTTTCGAGTCTGGGATCAAGAAAATTAGTCAAGCGGGTCATCAGTGTAGAAAATAGCTTGCTCATGGTATAATTTTAGCATGAATAAGGTTACTATTGGGATCGTGATTGCAATCTTGGCCGGTTTTGGCGGACTCGTAATCGTAATGTCGATGCAAAATGAAAAAGCTACAGTAAATACCGATGGAACGACGACCAGCGTCTTGCAAGAAGCTACTGACGCAAATGGAAATATTGCCGACCACGTACGCGGCAAGACTGATTCGAAGGTACTTTTAGTGGAGTATGCGGATTTGCAATGCCCTGGTTGTGCAGCCGCAATGAAAACCGTAAATGAGATTTATGAGGAATACAAAGACCGCGTAGCCTTTACTTTCCGCAGTTTTCCGTTGCAATATCACCAAAATGCGCGCGCCGCATCGGCGGCTTGTGAAAGTGCTGGCATGCAAGGTTACTTCTGGGAAATGTTGAGTGCTATGTATACCGCACGTGCAACTTGGATAGACGCAAGTGGTAGCAAACGCACTGAGGAATTCGTGAACATTTTCAAGCAAGTCGCGCCAGATGGTGACGTGACAGCGTTTAAGAATGCGCTCAGCGATAAGAATATCGAGAAAAAGATTGACTACGATCATTCGCTCGGTAAAGATCAGGATAAAATCAGCGCAACGCCAGCGTTTGTAATTAACGGCAAAGCAATTGACGTCTCGAGCGCCAACACACAAGATGATTTGAAGGCGATGATCACAAAGAAGCTAGACGAAGAACTAAAGAAAGTCGGCGAATAATTTTAGGCAGAGTTTTGAGCTAAAAAATATCCCCCAAAAGTGGGGGATTATTTTTCTACATTTCGATGAATTCGTTCCAACGAAGTGTATCCACGCGCAGCGTATCCTTGCGGTTACGCTTTTTCATGGGTTTCTCCTGCTTATTAATATGCTGTCTCGAAAAACGACCTTTTCCCCAAAAACCGATATACGGCTGAGACAGTGATAATTATTTTAGCAAACTTTTTTATATTTTGCAAGTATTTTCTTGCTTACGCTTTAGTTAACAGGGGCGGAGTTTTTTACTGGCGGCTTTTTAGAGCAAGACGAATACGCTCTTCGACTGGAAGATTTGGATCGACACCATCAAGCGCGCGCGTAGCGTCGGCGAGCTGAAAGCCAAGCGCCATAAGAGCTTCGAGCGCCTCGTCGTTTGGTAAAGTGACCTGAGTTTGTGGCTCAACGGTACGACCGTAGTGGGTTGGGAGACCGACTTTTTCTTTGAGGTCGACAATGACACGTTCAGACGAGCGCTTACCGATACCAGAGGCTTTAGCAATGAAGGCAGCATCAGCATTCGCAATGGCGTTACGAACCTCTTCGGCTGGAGCTAAAGAGAGGATAGCCATGGCGTTTTTGGGGCCAACACCTTGGACGGAGATAAGAAGTTCAAAAAGTTTCTTCTCGGCTAGCGAGGTGAAGCCAAAGAGATCCTCGGATTGCTCACGTACGAGATGATAAGTGTAGACTTTAACTTCGTCGTTTAGGAGAAGATTATCGTAGTTGATAGAGCTAAGCGCGACTTCGTAACCGACTCCGTGTACGTCGATAATGACAGAATTTGCGAATTTTTCGACAATTTTTCCTTGAATATGGGCAATCATAAGATAATTATAGCTTATTTTAGATCATACTGAGCGCGGGTCATAAGTGCGTGCGTGATGGCAGCGGCAAGAGCATCAGCAGCATCATCTGGCTTTACGATGTCGCGCATATTAAGATATTGACGGACGGATTCTTGCATTTGCTTTTTATCGGCTTTGCCATAGCCAGTAAGAGTCTGCTTTATCTGGAGTGGCGTGTACTCGTAGATGGGGAGATTGTGCTGGCGAGCAACAAGAATAACAACGCCGCGCGCCTCGGCTACAGAGATGCCGGTAGTAATGTTTTGGTTGAAGAAAAGTTTTTCGATTGAAACCTCATCTGGGTGAGTCTCGTCAATGATTTGATTGAGCGAATCGAAAATATCGAGCAAACGATCGGCAAGCGGTGTGTGGGCCGGTGTCGCAATAACGCCAGCAGTAATCATGCGCGGCTGTTTATGTGTTGTGAAATTTACAACACCAAAGCCACAGATGCCAGTGCCAGGGTCGATGCCTAAGATTTTCTTCGATGACATAACCTCATTATACGTTTTTTAATCTCTTTACGAAACTGAAAACAAACACAGACAACGGCGAGGATCACAAGTCCAATAATTGCGCCAGTGGCAACAAAAATCTGCGGATTATCATATTTGGTTTCTTTGATAGGCTTGATTTTATACTCGTCGCCGGAATTCTTGGCGATTTTGCGACAGCGATTGGTCTCGGGATTGCGCTCGTAACCTTCTTTGCACTCGGTTAACGTTTTGGCGCTGGTCTTCTTTTTGCAACGACCAGTGAGCGGGTTTAAGTAATAGCCATCCTTGCAGGTGGTGGTTTTTTTAGTTTCAATAGTTTTGCAGCGACCGGTTAGAATGTTTAGATATTTTCCTTCTGGACAAATGAGGTTTGTCGTAGCGGTTTCTTTAATGCAGTTGCCAGTGAGTGGGTTTATAACTTTGCCCTCGGGGCAAGTTTGGAACTCTTGAAAGATATTCTCGGCAGACGGCGTAGGTACGTAGCTGCGTTTCCAAACCATCTTACCGCCATCGGCAACTAGGATCATACTAGTATCTTTACGCTGTTTGTCAGCTTGGGTGACCTCATCAATAACATTACCTTGCTCGTCGATAATCTGAATAGCTGGCATAGTACTAGGATTCTTACTAAGTTTTATATCATAGGACGCATAATATGCACCTGGTGATATAAGGCCAGAGAGGCGCCAAACGGTATTCTTATAACGAATTTGGCAGCCAGAAATATCGCGAGTAATTGCGGAGTTATTGTAAATTTCAACAAAAGGCAAATCGGTATAAGATTGATACTCAGTAATGATAATATTCTCGCAAGGCGGATAGATAGGGTCCGGAATAGCTTTTTGAAGAGCCGACGGCGTGGATACGGGATAGTATTTTTCTTGACTATATATACCATCAACGAGATGCACAGAAGTATTATCGGCATTGGTTTTAAACTTGGAATGAAAGTTCTCGCAAGTATTTTTGCCCCAACAAATTTCGCTAATAATATCCTCATCTTTTGCGAGCTGAATCCTGCCAGCAGTTGAAGCAAGACCAGAACTGCTAAAACCATAGAGATATTCATCGGCAAGATCGGCGGCTTCGGGACTGCTCGAAAAATAGAGGACAAGTCGAGGCTCGACCAAAATATAGTCGCTAAAATCTAGTTCGCCGGCGAGATTTCCAGTGGAGTTGTAATAGAAAAGTTTATAGCCCGCGAGCGGAAGATTGTCCGTCGTGTTCTTGGAAAGCTCGATAAAATCATAATTTTGCGACGAAGAATCGTTTTTGAAGCCGGCATTGATGGCGGAAATTTGCAGCGCAGGAGAATCCGCAAAGGTTCAATTTACAGAGAGAAATAATGCGGAAATGAGTGAAAACTTGAAAATTTTAGCTATCATGCCGGGATTTTAGCAAGGCAAATTTTTTAAGACAAGCGTAAGTGTAATAAAAACGCAAATATGATAAAATTTAGTCATGAGCGATTTGCTATGTTTGGCCACAATCGCCTTGGCGGGGTTAACGCAGGCTTCACTCCAGCTTAGTTTTGGAGCTTTAATTTTGTTGTACCACGCTAGTATGGGTCGACATAGACGAAAACGCACACGCTTTTTGGCGAAAAGTTATATCTGGGGCGTAGGAACAGTGAGCTTCTTGATGATCTGTTGTCTTGCGTTCTTAATAGATACAATTATGGGTGGCGCGCTGTCAATTCTTGGGCTTTTGATTTTGGTAGGAACACTATGCGCTATCGCTTTTGTGATGTGGGGACTATATTTTCGCGGCACGGGGACGGAACTTTGGATTCCGCGTAATTTATCACGTTATGTGAGTCGTCGCGCAAGAAATACTAACGACAATCTTGAGGCATTTTCACTTGGAATGTTGAGTAATTTTCTCGAGATGCCGCTGAGCATCGTGCTGAGTCTCGTGGCAGCAAATGCGATGATTACGATGAGTAGCCAGTGGCAGGTGCTAGCAGCTTTGCTATTTGCGGCGCTTAGCATAGCGCCACTAATTTATTTAAAAATAACAATCAAGACTGGTCACAATGCGCTAGAAATTCAAAAATGGCGCCAGAAAAACAAGAAATTCTTGAAGAATATTGCAAGCAGTAGCTTTTTGACTTTGGCGTTATTTATAATTGCGTTTTGGGTAGTAAAGTAATGAAACACAAGAGCTACGAGTATAGTCACGAGGGAGTTTATCAGAGTGTACTAACGCAAGCGCTGGGGCTAAAAGTACCTGAAGGTTGGGCGAAGCAGATTGCCGAGCAAGTTGCGCGTGCGACTGATGCCTGGATATGTGATAAAGAGATGGTGACAGAGGCGGATTTACAACGCATCGTTTGCAAACAACTTGACAAACTAAGCCCAGATATTGCTTATGCTTATCGAAATAATGATAAAATTATATAAAGATGAAGAAAAAATTTGATTTCGATTTAATTGTAATTGGTGGCGGGAACGCAGGATGCGAGGCAGCTTTAATTGCGGCCGAACACAAGCTAAAAGTCGCTATTATCGAAGCAAACAAATGGGGTGGATCAAATCTAAACTATTCAAATATCCCACTGGGAGCACTCTTTGAAGCGACGCAGCTTTTGAAGATAGCAGTAGACGGTTCACGTTTTGGACTTTCGAGCTCAAGTTTGCGCTATAATTTCCCGACTCTTCGTAGCTGGAAAAATCTAGCAATGGAGCGCGCAGGTGCTGACGACAAAACGAAGCTAGAAGAAGCAGGAATTGTTTGTATCGAGGGACGCGGACACTTAATCTCGGCGCACGAAGTGAGTGACGGCGAAAATATTTACCGCACAAAGAAAATTTTGCTGGCGACTGGCGCTGGGATGCTTGATACCGGAATTAATATTCCTGAGGGCGTAAAGTATCTGCTACCAAGCGACGTGCCAGATTTGATGCGACCGCCAAAAACAGTGTTTATTGTAGGCGCCGGCGCAACAGGTTGCGAACTCGCGCAATATCTGCGAACTTTGGGTAGCGAAGTAGTGCTAGCGGATTATGCGGCACGACTTTTGCCACGTAAAGACGAAGAAGTTGGGCAAGTACTCGATGATTTATTTGCCGAGAGCGGCATTAAAGTTTTAACACAGTCACGCGTGACAAGCATCGTAAATGATAACGGCATGCGTAAAGTAATTTTCTTACGTGGTGGACTCGAAAAATCCGTGCGCGTTGACGAAGTAATTCTCTGCACTGGTAGCGCACCAAATACCGACATTGGGCTCGAAAATGCCGGCGTAGAATATAATGCGCATGGCGTAATAGTTGACAACGAAATGCGTAGCTCAGTAAAGCACATTTATGCATGTGGTGATATATGTGGCGGCGAAAGTAGCCTCGAACGTAGCTCATTGCAAGCAAAAATCGCAGCGAGAATGATTATCAATAAGGGCAAAGTTCAAAATAACGAAGTAGGAATGATTCGCATTACGAAGATTTACCCTGAAATCGCTGAAATAGGTCTAACGGAAGATGACTGCATCCGCCAGGACCGCCGCTTTAAGAAAGCTGTTTTGCCACTAGGCGAAGTCGCAAAATCAAATATTGCAGATTTTTCGGATGGATTTATTAAAGTCTTGGCCGACAAAAAAGGTAAGATCATTGGCGCAACCATTATGGCGCCAAACGCCGGAATCTTGATGCAAGAGCTTGCTTTCGCAATGCGCCACGATATGACTTTGGCAGATGTAGCTGAAACGCCGCATCTGACAAATGATTGGAGTGAACTAGTCAGACAAGCTTGCGCACAATTAGTTTAAAAAATGCCCGCCTCTAGCGGGTATTTTTGTGGCAAAAAAATAATGCCAAATGGCACTAATAAAACTTGGTGGCGGGGGTTGGATTTGAACCAACGACCTTCTGGTTATGGGCCAGACGAGCTACCAGGCTGCTCTACCCCGCGATATAAATAGTATTTTAGCTGTTTTTTGGATAAAAGTCAACAATTTTATTGAATATTTATATCTTAGTGCAAGCATAAATGGGATAAGTCACGCCATGATATAATGTGCTTATGGAACTTGAGCTCACGAATTTCTATTCTCGTCTAGGTACGATTGCATTGATTTTAGTGCTAGGTTTTTATCTAGGCAAGAAGAAGATCATTAATCATGAGATTAATAATGGGCTAGTAAATTTGTTGCTTTCGGTATTGATGCCGGCGTCGCTATTCTTAGCTTTCCCAACTGAATATGACGAGACAAAATCGCAGATGTTCTTCTCGGGATTAGCGGCGGGTTTCGTCGTGATGCTTGCGTTGATTTTCTTATCGAGAATCATTTTCAGTAAGCTTTTTTATAAGGGAGAGTTTCGTTTCGAGTCGCAATTTGCACTAATTTTTAATAACGCAACTTTTCTTGGCTATCCGATTATTGCGAGTACATTTAAAGAACAAGGAATAATCCCGTATTGCGGTTTTATTATTGCATTTAATATTGCTCTGTTTTCTTATGGCGTATATCTCTTTAAGCGCAAAGTCGATAAGGAATTATTTACGGGAATTGTTAAAAATCCAAACATTATTGCGGTAGTGCTAGGCGTAATTGTGTTTATGGCGGGAATAAAATTACCAACTTTCGTAAACGATGCGGTAGGCTACGTCGGCAATGCGACGACGGGATTGTCAGTGATTTGTATCGGCTACATGCTGTCGCGTGCAGATTTTAAGGCGATTCTGAAGAAGTGGCGCATTATGGCGACAGCGCTAATTCAACTAGTCGTTGGACCTTTGGCAACGTGGGGACTTTTGACTTTTTTGCGCTTCCCGGTCGAAGTGATAACGGTTTGCACTTTGATTCAGGCACTGCCAACGGCGACGAGTTTGGGACTTTTTGCGGCAAAGTATGGTGGAAACGAAATAGAATCGTCAGAGTTAGTTGCAGTTTCGACTCTGCTTTCGATTGCAACGATGCCAATTATGGTAGCGTTGCTGCTCGGATAATCTTAGATAACAAAAAAGTATCTGGTGGGGGCAGCTGGGCTTGAACCAGCGACCAATCGGTTATGAGCCGACTGCTCTAACCACTGAGCTATGCCCCCGCACCGCGATACTGATAGTATTATATCATTCTTTTTCGGCTTCGATAAGCTGACGTATAGCTTTGAAGAGATGAGGCTTAAAAACGGCAAGCTCGAGTGGCTCATTATATAAAATGCAAGTCATACAAGTAGAGCTAGCGAGCTCAACGATCATGTAAAGCAAGATGTGTGGGTTTTTGAGCTTAACATTGCTTTCTTCGGCGGCAGCGATGAGAATTTGCAAAACGTCGGCATATTCTTCAGAAAAAAGGTCGGTCATTTTTGGATCAAAAACACCAGTCGAAAGGTCCTTAGTGATTAGGCGTAAAATATCTTTATTTTGAGCCAAAATATCAATTACATAGTCGATGATGAAGATAATCTTATCTTCGAAGCCAGTAATATCGGTCTGATAGAGAGCACGAAGAGCTTGCTGAAAGAATTCGTTAGATTTTTGAGCGACGAGACGCTTTTTGAGCGCTTCTTTGTCGCGGAAATAAAGGTAGAAAGTACCCTTGGCGACGCCAGCACGCGTGGCGATCTCTTGAATGGAAACTTTGTCAAAGCCGCGCTCCAAGAAAAGCTGATAGGCCGCTTCAAGAATACGGTCATGCTTATCCATTTTGTTGCTCTCACGAAGATGACTAGCGGGCTTTAAAAGACTCATGTTTCTATTATACCACAAAGCATAAAAAATATCAAGTATAAAATGACCGACGGTCAGAAAATGCTTGACAAGCTTACTTTATAGATATAAGATATTTTTAGAAAAATTGACCAAAGGTCATTTTTATTAATAGAGGAGTTAATATGAAGAAGTTTAGCGAGTTCATCTGTAAACATCGCTGGCTAATTGTGGTGCTGTCGGGGTTGCTGATTATTCCAGCAATTTTTGGCTACGCAGCGACACGCGTAAACTATGACCTATTAGTTTACTTGCCGTCTGATATCGAGACGCTCAAAGGCCAGGAGATTTTGACAGAAGACTTTGGCACGGGGGCTTTTTCGGTGGCGGTAGTAAAAAATATGCCACAGAAAGATTTACTTAACCTCGAGGATAAAATTCGCGAGGTTGAAAGCGTAAATCAAGTAATTAGCATCACAGATGTCACCGGTACGGCAATTCCGCTGGATTTTCTGCCAAGCGAAGTGCGCGAGAAAGCGATACGAGACGATTCGCAGCTAATGCTAATTACTTTTAGTGAGGGTACGAGTGACGAGAAAACGCTCGATGCTGTTGAGAAAATTCGTGGCATTGCGGGCGAGAGTTGCTTAGTTGGCGGCATGAGCGCGATGGTGCTCGATACGAAGATGTTGTTTAAGAGCGAAACTTTGCTTTATGTATCGATTGCAGTGGTTTTGTCGCTGATAGTGTTACTCTTGGCACTAGACTCGGCAGTGGTGCCGTTTTTAATGCTAGGTAGTATCGGTGTAGCGTTAATTTTTAATATGGGCACAAATGTGCTATTTGGTGAAATTTCATATATTACGCAGGCGATCAGTGCCGTATTGCAACTGGGCGTGACGATGGATTTTTCGATTTTTCTGTATCACCGCTATGAAGCGGCGAAGAAGAAAGAGTCGGACCGCCTAAAGGCAATGTCGGGCGCGATTCGCGAGACGGCCGTATCGGTATTTGGCAGCGCATTGACGACCTTTGCAGGATTCTTGGCGCTTTGCACGATGAGTTTAACGCTTGGTACAGATATTGGTCTCGTGATGGCAAAAGGCGTGGTGCTGGGCGTGATTTGCGCACTAACAACCTTCCCTGCACTACTTCTTGTGTGTGACAAATGGGTCGAGAAGACTAAACACCGTGAATTGCTACCAAAATTTAAACACGTGAGTGAGTTTATTGTTAAATATCGAATTCCGATTTTAGTAATTTTTGCAGTGGCGCTTGTGCCGACATATATTTTGCAGACCAAGACGGATGTGTATTATAAGCTCGATTCATCAATTCCAGACAGTTATGGCTACACGAAGGCGATGAAGGCATTACGTGAAGATTATGGCATGGAATCACAAATGATGGTACTGGTACGAAATTCGACTAGTACTGCCAAGGTGAATCAGATGATAGCCGAAATTAACGAGCTCGACGGTGTTGATGCGGCGCTTGGCACAAGTATGCTAGCAGATTATGGACTTTCGGAAGATATTCTGAGTGACAAAGTAATGTCGGTCGCGAAAACAGATGATTACTCGCTAGTACTAGTGCTATCGAGCTATAGTATTGCGTCGGATGAATTGAATAATCAGATCGCAAAAGTGAACGAGATTGTCGATAAGTACGATGATGGCGCAATTGTGGCTGGCGAAGGACCACTGATGAAAGATTTGGTGGAAATTTCGGATCGCGATTTTAATAGCGTAAACACGGTTTCGATTGCGGTGATTTTCGTAATTATGGCGATAGTTTTGAAGTCGATTTCCCTGCCAGTACTTCTGATGGCGGCGATTGAGTTTGCGATTTTCTTAAATCTCGGCGCGTCATATGTGACGGGAGTAGAAATTCCGTTTATTGCTTCGATTGTAATTGGAACAATACAACTTGGCGCAACGATTGATTATGCGATTTTGCTGACGACGAAATATTTAGCAGAGCGCAAACGTGGTGTCGAAAAAGTCACTGCAATTCGCAAAGCACTGAGTGGCTCGATTCAGTCGATAATTGTAAGCGCAATGTGCTTCTTTGGTGCGACTTTTGGCGTGGGCGTGATCTCGCAAATTGACATGATAGGCTCGCTTTGTACTTTGATTTCGCGCGGTGCGCTGATTAGTATGCTAATTGTTTTGACAGTAGTGCCGGCACTGCTCGTGACATTTGATGGGCTAATTCGTAAGACAACTTTGGGATTTAATAAGGAGTAATATGAAAAAATTTTATAAAAGTTTGATGAGCATAGCGACGGCAGGCGTGATTGCACTTGCGCCGTGTGGCTCAGTCTTCGCAACGAGTCAGGATGAAACGGTTTATGTTAAATTACAGGCGAGTGGCGAGGTGAAAAATATCGCTGTTACGGAACACTTGCTTAATGATAATCATTCTCAAGAACTCGAAAGTGCTTCGATACTGCAGAATATAGAGAATTTGAACGGGTTAGAAAGCTTCACGACTATAAATGGCAAGAACATCTGGAAGGCAAATGGTAATGATATTTATTATCGTGGCACAACAGATAAGGAATTACCACTGAAGCTTAGTGTAAAGTACTTTTTGGATGGAGTTGAAAAACCTGTCGATGAGATAATTGGCAAGGCTGGCAAAATTGAGATTCATTTGCATTATGAGAATTTGTCAAAACAAGGCGATCTTTATACGCCATTTGTAGTAGCAGTCGCAACGACACTAGATGAGAAAAATGTTTCGAATGTAAACGTGACAAATGGTAAAGTTGTTAGTACTGGTCGCAAAATAGCAGTTTCAGCAGTAGCAACGCCTGGTCTTTACGAAAGCCTTGGCATTGATGAATTAAAAGGGTCCGACACAGTGACAATTAGTTTTGAGACTTCTAAGTTTGAGCTCGGCGATATTTATTCGATTGCAACACCAAAGGTAATCGATAGCGCAGATTTGAAGAAGTATACGGATCTTAGTGATGTCTATGCAAAGATGGATAAGTTGTCTTCTAGCAGCCAGAAACTAGTGGCTGGCTCAAAAACTTTGACAGAAGGACTTTTGAAGTTACAACAAGGCGTAAATGGAATCAATAATAAGTTAGTTTTGCCCGAGAATTTGATTGACGAGACAAAGATGGCGCAGATAAAAGCCGCAGCAAAGGCGCAAGCCGAGCAAAATATCGAGGCGCAACGCGCGACGCTGACAGCCGGAATGATACAGCAAATAAAAAGCAGTGAGGATTTTGCAGTACTACGTAGTGCCTTAAATTTGCAGGCAACGCAAGCTTGTCAGGTACAGTACGGCGAGAATTGCAATGAAACAATTGTTAGCCAAATTTATAATCAACTAGTAAATGGCGTAGCGACAAGTTATGTTGAGACGATGAAACAGACCGCTGGCCAAACTGCCGAACAGGTAGCAGCAACGGTAGCCACGCAGACTGCCGAGCAAGTTAAAAATACCGTGATGCCGATGATTAAAAAATCACTTAGTAGCTTAAATGACGGAATTAGTCAGCTTGTAGGCGGCTCAAGTGAGCTTAGCCGAGGCGTAGCACAATTTGATAATGAAGGAATTCAGCCGCTCTATAGACTCGTGAATGGCGACCTGCGTGGCGTAGCCGATAAAATTAACCGTTTGGGCGAGCTTGCAGATAACTACAATAATTATGCAGGAATAGCAGCTGGCACGACGGGCGAAACGAAGTTCGTTATGATGATAGAGGCTAAACATTAATATTAAGCGGCCCTCACTGGGGCCGCTTTTTAGTAGTGCTATAATATACTTATGCAAAGGTTGAAGACTCAGCTTCGACGAATGATTTACTTCTTTAAGCGCGATTTTTTGACAGCGCAAAATATTGTGCTCGCAGTCGCGATACTACTCGCTTTCTATTTTCTGGCGGGCGCAATTAACGCAACTTCAAAAACTTGGAGTCTACAAACGAAGTTAAATGCCCTGCTAGCACAGGAAGATTTGACGAAAATTGAGGTCGAGAAATTGAAACTCGAACAGCAATATTACCAAACAGATGAATATCAAGAACTGATGGCGCGCAAGAAGCTTGGCAAGATGGCGGCGGGCGAAACAATGGTGATTCTAGAACCTAATTCGAAGGCTGCGAGCGAAAAATATCTTAATGATAATGATTCTCAAAAGCAAGAACGCAGTAATTTTGCACAGTGGCTCGATCTGATTTTCTAGATTTTCTTATTTTTATAGTGAATAGCAAGGAAAGGCCGCCCCGAAGGGCGGCACATGGGAGTGGGTGGATCGTGGTTAACAGAGAAAACTGAGGCCGAGCTCACACAGTCTGGCTGAGAATTGGTCGCACAAGTCGGCCATTTCGGAGTTATACCTTGCAGTATTAGATTCCAGCCAGTCGGTGGCGTCGTCGTCATCTTCCTGATAAGCAGTTAATGCGTCTAAATAGCGTTTACGCATGTGTTCATAGCGGCTATAGATCCTGCCAAGAACCTTGTCGTCGCGCAGCCTTGAGTCGAACTCAAAAGCAAAAGAAAACGGACAATAACTGACGGTAGGCACGATTTTACTCATGCAAACCACCTCCTTTTACCAAAATGTACGCTACTTATTGTCGGAAGTAGCTACAATTACCATTATAGCACAAGCGGGTTATTTTGTCAAGACTTAGCAGATTGTGGCTTTTTGGCGGAGTCTTTAGTATCTTTTACCTCTTTGGCTTCATTGCGGTGACGCTCTTGCTGCTTATCATGAGCGATGCGAGAGGATTTTTCAGAGAGCTCGTCGAGATTACCGCCGAGCTTTTCGTAAATCATTTCGTTTTGAGCCGTAATCTTATCAAGCTTGTAGCGAATACTACGATCGACGGCAGAATCATTTTCGACAGTCTGAGTGATTTCGCGCAAATCGCGAATAACGCGCTCATCAACACGACGACTACGCTCAGCGTGAATTTGCGAATGAATTGCGAGTGAAACCGAAACAGTAGATACGATCATCGCAATAATATTAAAAGCTTTTTCGGTTCCTGGGCCTGGCGCCAATAATAAAAAGAGTGCGCCAATTAAAACAAGGCTAGCGAGAATCGTTATCATTACGATAATATATTTGCGAAACTTTTTCATTTATCTAATTATACCCTTCTGCTTGGACTTCAAACATTTCTTTATACATACCATTGTTCGCGATTAATTCTTCATGAGTGCCGCTTTCGATAACTTTACCTTTGTCAAGTACAATGATGTTTTTGGCTTTGCGAACAGTCGAAAAACGGTGCGAAATAATAAGCGTGGTCTTGCCCTTTTGGTTGCTAATGATGTTCTTGAAAATGATTGCCTCAGATTGAACATCGACAGCAGAAGTAGGTTCGTCGAGAATAAGGACATTTGGCGCACGGAAGAAGGCGCGCGCAATGCAGAGGCGCTGCCATTGGCCACCAGAAAGATCGGTAGGCTTGAGCGGATCAAAATCTTTGGCGAGAATCTGATCGAGGCCGTTTTCAAATTTACTTGGCAGATCTTCGAGGCCAGCTAGTTTAAGTGCTTTCATGATTTCGGCTTTGCTGTATGGGCGGTCGATATCGCCAAACCAAACGTTTTCACCGAGCGTAGCAAATTCATAGCGCGAGTAATCTTGGAAGAGTGCGCCAATTTGAGAGAGATAACTCTTGCGCTCAATGCGTTCGAGCGGAAGACCGTTTACCATAATTACTCCAGAGGTTGGCTGATAGGCTCCAATTAGAAGTTTGATGAGCGTAGTTTTGCCTGCGCCGTTTGCGCCAACAATAGCAAGGCTATCACCTGGTTTTAGCGTGAGATTGATATGTGATAATGCTTCGCAATTAGCTTTTGGATAAGTAAAACAAACATCACGAAACTCGATAGTTGGAATTCCATCAACGACAACATCGCCATTTGGGCGTTCTGGTGTTTCGATAAATTCCATGTAGTCGGTAGCATTGACAAGACCTTCAGCAGCGGAAGAAATCGAGTCGAAAAACTTCATCGTGTTATTGCGAACGTTTAGCAATAAGGTGCGCGCCGAAAAAAGATCACCAAAGCGCAAAGCGCCAAAGATATTTTGAATAGCGATGAGAGCAAGTGCACCATACTGAGCAACATTTTCAATCATACCGGAAGCGGCGCTTGGCCAGAAGAACTCACTCTGGTCGGAGATATCTTGCTCGTTACTACGACGGCGAGCTTTGACCATGCGCTGAACAAGATTTTCACTAAGACCATTAAGCTCGATTTCGAGAGCAGAATTGCTGTTAATAACTTTGCGCTCAATCTCCCATGCGATGCGACGATCTTTACTAAAACGTCGATAGTTGATGCGGTGTTTTCCAGCAATCTTGAGCGAAACGATACTACTTGGGATTGCAGCAACAAGAATAATAAGCGTGACAAAGGGCGAAATCACAAGAGTAGATGCGATAGCTGCAAATAGGCCGATGATTGAAGTGACGATAGCAATAAGATTGGTCGAGATGTAGTTAATAGTGCCAGCAAACTCGCGTACACGACTAAACTTGTCAGCAAATTCACTATCTTCACGGACATTAAGCGGTGTATTGATGTATTTTTCGGCAACTTTTTGCGTAACGTAACAAAAAGTATCATTGCTATTTCGCATTGAAACAATGTTATACATTTGCCTAAGCAAATCGCCGAGACATTCTATGAGAAGTAAAATAATAAGAAGTACAATAAAAGTCGTAAAGTTATGCGTCTCGATGATGATTGGGATTTGGTTAACGGCGGCACCAAAAATTAGCGCAGTAATCGAATAAATAACAGAGTTATAAACGTTGTAAGCGATAGAAAAATAACGACGCGGGCCAGTGGCTTTACGGTAGATTTCCCAAACGTAAAAGGCCGAAACCAGTGAGAAATGTGGCTCATCGGGATGTTTTTCGGTGCGCTTGCGAAAAGGAGCATCAAAAAACTTGGCAATTATCTTTTTGAAGCGCGGGAGCTTTTCGTAATAGAACTCGAGCTTTTGGGCCCCAGCCGCACTTTCGGCGGCTTGGGCTGTTTTTTTGGCTCTAGCATTGGTTTTTTGATGCTTCTTAGTGCGTTTCATCCTATTCTACAGTTACAGATTTAGCGAGATTGCGAGGCTGATCGACATCATTGCCCTTTTCAACGGCAACATAATAGGCGAAGAGTTGTTGTAAAGTATTGAGAAGAATAGGCGCGAGATGCTTGATTGGACTATTAATGCGAATAACGTCATCGGCGTCGATCTCTCTCTGAGAATCAGTCAAGACGATAGCTTTACCGCCACGAGCGCGGACTTCGTGGAGACCACCAATAGATTTGTCAAAGAGCCAGTTATCGAGAATGTTAAAGACTTCAAAGAAAGTCTCATCGACGAGCGCAATCGGGCCATGTTTTAGCTCGCCAGATGCATAACCTTCGGCGTGAACATAAGAAACTTCCTTGAGCTTAAGTGCGCCCTCGAGCGCAATTGGATAAGCAGTGTCGCGACCAAGATAAAGCGCGTCATTGAAGCCGGCATATTTCTTGGCGAGCTCGTGCATAGTTTCTTGGTGAGTTTTGAGAGTCTTTTCGATTTCTTCTGGGAGAATAGCTAGTTCGTTAGTAAACTCGTGAATAAGCTGTGGATTACCCCCGTGAGATTCGGCAAGCATGCCAGCAAACATCAACATCGTAACAACCTGAGCCGTAAAGGCTTTAGTGGAAGCGACGGAAATCTCTGGGCCGGCGTGAACATAAGTACCACCATCAACTTCGCGAGCGATAGTTGAACCGACTACGTTTACGATACCAAGGGTCTTGACGCCACGTTTTTTGATTTCGCGCAGACAGGCCAAAGTGTCAGCGGTTTCGCCAGATTGAGAGACAATGAGAGCGACAGAGTTCTTTGGCAAATGGAAGGAACGATAGCGATACTCGGAAGCAATCACGACCTCAGTGGTGAGATCTGGCACGAGTTGCTCCATATAATAGCTAGCAAGTAGGCCGGCGTAATAGGCAGTACCACAGCCAACAATCACAACATGGCGAATATCGGCGATTTCTTTGGCGGTAAGATTTGGGCCACCGAGATGCATGGTGCCATTTTTGGGATCGATGCGACCAGATAAAGTATTGTGGAGCGTGGTGGCTTGTTCCATGATTTCCTTGAGCAGAAAATGATCATAGCCGCCTTTTTGAATTTGATCGACGTCACCTTCGATAGTTTCGGCAGTATGGTTGATATGTTTGAGATTGAGATTAAAGACTTCAGCGCCCTTATTCGTACAAACGGCAAGTTCACCATCGTTTAGATAGATAGCTTCGCGAGTGTAGCCCAGGAGAGCCGAAGCATCGGAAGCAATAATTACTTCGCCGTCGCCAAGACCGATAATGAGTGGACTGCCAAGGCGAGCAACAATAATTTGACCAGGCTCAAGAGGCGAAAATACCGCAATACCGTAAGTGCCACGAACCTTCTTAAGGGCGCTTGCGACAGCATCTTTGAGCGGTGTGCCATCTTTATAAAAACTATCGATCAGAGCAGCCAACACTTCAGTATCCGTATCAGACTTAAAGTCGTAAGCTTTGAGCTCTGCTTTGAGTTCTTTGTAATTCTCGATGATACCGTTATGAACCAAGAAAACGTTGCCGGCGTTGTGCGGGTGAGCGTTATTTACCGTAACGCCACCGTGCGTAGCCCAGCGAGTATGGCCGATACCGAGATGGCCGGTATGTGGCTTTGGCTCGAGAACGTGCTCGAGTTCGACAATTTTTCCAACGGAGCGTGCGAGATGAGGATTATTCTCGTCGTCCAAAGTTGCGATTCCAGCGGAGTCGTATCCGCGATATTCTAGACGTTTAAGGCTATTTACTAAGACATCTTGAGCCTTGCGTGTTCCAATATATCCGACAATCCCACACATAATACCTCCTTTTGTTATAAAATCTATTATACCATAAGCGAATCTTGGGGGGGTGACAGATGAGACGCATGGTGGTGTTTTAGGGTGAAATATGCTTGACAGATTTGAGAGAACTTTGTAAACTAAGAATACAATCCCCTGTAGCTCAATGGTGGAGCAAGAAGCTGTTAACTTCGAGGTTGTCAGTTCGAGTCTGACCGGGGGAGCCAAATTTGATTTTAAAAATTCCCCCTTTCGGGGAAATTTTTTATGCTTGCTTTTTGATTATTGTCATCGAGGTTGCTAGACCGAGTATACTTGCGAATAAGACATAGAGATTTAGAATTAGGTTATCGCCGGTTTTTGGGCCGTTCGGAAGCTCTTGGGGTTTATCATTACTGCCGTGATCTGGGCAAGATGGACAATTTGGACAGCAAGGACAGTCTGGACAGACCGGTTTATCGTCGATGTAGCCTTCAGCGGTAAAAATCCAGTCGACTTCACCGACGCGATGCATATATTTATTACCGAGCGTCACTGGGACGTCGAGCTGAACCGTAAGCTTCGTACTGGCGCCATTTACGAATTCACCAAGAAGCTGGTTTTGACTCAGGCCATCGAGTTGGTCGGGAGTAGCAGAGTAGATAAGATTGCCGCCGTTATAGACTTTGAGGCTGAGCTGGTGCAAAAAGTCATGCATAGTAGCCGTGTTGTCATCAGTGCTAATAGGCGGATTCGCAATATCGTCATGCGTTTCGGCGCGGAGATAGATTTTGACATAATCATACTCGGGCGCAGTGTTTCTAACTTTAATTTCTTCGGTTAATTTGTCGCCCGGATAGACGTTTTTAAAGTTATCAAAGAGATCGTGGTTGGGGTAGATGACAAAATTGTCAGCACCGCCCTCGAAGTAAACGGCGGAATTAAGCGCCGATACAGAAACAGAGTTCGATAACACAAAAACTGAACTCAAGAGTAAAATAATGACTGCTGTGATTTTCTTAGACATTTTTACTCCTCAGGCCAACCTTGCGCAGAATAAACGTCTGCTCCGTTATTTTTTTGTTGTACCGCCTGCGCCTTTAATTTAAGACCAAAAGTCGCGCCTTTATAGATATTTTCGAGATTATCTTTTAATGAAACGGTTGTAAAAAACGGCTCAGTTGTCTCAGATTTCTGCAGAGCGCGATAGTAGTAATAATAACCATCACCACCGTCCAGCCAATAGCGCGAGTTAATATTCATAGTAAAGATATTTTCGACTGCGATAATTGAGTTATCTATTAGTTTCGCTTCGCTAGTTGGTCTAATGCGAACCCAAGCCGCACCATCGTCGACATTTTGGACGCGCGGAATTTTACTATAACTCTGCCCCGGCATGGCATTTGCAATATCTTGAAATGGCAGCGGACGACCATCGTTGCCGACTTGATCCGTATCTTCAAAAAGTTGAATCTCGACACCACCGGACGTAATAACGTTATGAGTACGCTCGGAGGTTACATAGAAAGCGAAAGACCCACCAACAAGCAGGGCGGCTAGCGCTGCCGCAATGCTTATTAGTGTGATCTTTCGCTTATTCATCTGTTTTTATGCCTTATTATTTGTCAAAAGTGGCAGCGAAAGCAGCTTGGGCAGTTTTAAAGCCAGATGCTTGGACGGCTTTTGCGCGAACAATGACGTCAAAGCTATCAACATTCGCAAAGTTTTCTTCGGTTGCGTCTTTAGAGATTGCAATGTTGCCCCATGGGTTCCAGAAAGTCATCTCGCCTGGCCTGAGCGCATAAGTGTAAGTAAAGTCAAAGACGTAATATTCAGTACCGTCAATAGTCTTCTCAACCTTACTCTCATCAGGAGTGTAACCGTGCGTAAGATAATAATCTACATGACTAGAAACAACGGCACCTTCATTCATGGCAGTAGTAGTCCACATACTTGGGCCATTGTCGATAATATTAAAGAGAGTCTTTGGAATCAAAACTTCAGTGCGGACATAAGCATCAACGGTACCTTTGTTAATGACGTATGGAGCTTTACGAACGCTTTCGCCTGGAACCATGTCCTTAGCATTGATAGTGAAGTAGCTATCATTGTCGTGTTTGTAATTTGCGGCGTCGTCAAGAATTTGTTGGTCAGAGAAGTAGGCGCCATTCCAAGCAACATGGTCATTCTTTACTCCGCTAGTGTCTTCTGGGGTACCGGTCATGTCGATGCCTGGGGTCCACAGAAGACTGTCGCTAGTACTGTCGTTAGCAACGCCAGCATTAACACGGTGAAGTTGAGACTCAATGAGTTCAATCTCGACATTGCCAACTGTAAAGTTGTTGGTGATTTCTTTGCTGTCGGTGAAGTAGGCCAAAGTGCCACCACCGAGGACTAGCACCGCAAGACCTAGTACTGCCGAAGTTGCAATTACTTTCTTTTTCATTTTTTCTCCTTTATTTAATTAATAAACGTTATTAAATTTTGTGAATGCAGACAAAGCATTCGTAAAACCAGCCTGCTGGATTGAATCGCCGTAGACGAGAATATCGAATTTGCCGCTTGCGTCCAACCAGCCATTTTCGATTGCCGCCGTGCGCCAAGCTTCGTCAGTATTCGGTCTTAGGCCGATGCTATTAAATGGCGGGCGCTCAGTCATCTCGCCTGGAGCTAATGGCTCGTTACGCGTGTAGTTAAACTCGACATACTGTTTACCGCCGACCGTTACCGGTTTGCTGACATTTACTTGCTTCGTCCACTCAACGCCAGCACCATTGGCGCTCGACGACTCATTGTGCCTGTAAAAGAAATGTTCAGTATCAGCACGTAGACCCGCTGGAATAAGCACACGGATACGCACATAGGCAGGAACATTGCCCGTATTCTTGAGATATGGCATTTTGTTATATTCTTGGTTGGCCAGTAATATGCCACTACCGAGATAATTACGATAATTTATGGCACTATTAATAATGTCACTATCGCTTAGCATTTCGCCAGTTTCACTATTCTTGCGATCAACCGACGCCTCGAGAAGCCATACTTTAACGCTGCCGACTGCAAAAGTATTTCTTGCGGATTGGGTATCAGTAAAGTAAGAAAGCGTAATGCTAGAACAAGATACGATTGCCAGCACACAAACTAGCGACAATGCGAATATTTTGTTTTTCATCTCCCTCCTTTCCCCCTATTATCAACTAAATTTATCTTATCATGTTTATGGTTTTTCTGACGATCGCTCCTTCCTATTTTTTGGCGCGAAGGCGAATACAACCAATACAGTAGCGAATACTAACGCAATATAAATCCCTGGCGGTCGCTGAATGAAGTTTGCGAGATAGCCAAGATACGGAATAGATAAGACAGGAGTGCCGATAACATTGCGGTAATCCACCAATGATGCGTCTGTGGCAGTATTAGCGTCACCTTTGGTACGAAACTTAAGCGTAGTCGAACCATCATCACCTACTTCATTAAGTACGCCATAAATGCGGTGAGTTACAATAGTGTCTTCGTCGGCCATAAAAGTAATAACATCGTTTTCTTTGAGCGTATTAACATCGACATTCTTAACAAAAATCAGAGAGCCAACATGATAAGCTGGCTCCATGGATCCAGATAATACGGTCAGGAGATTGAAGCCGGCAACCTTAAGCGTCACGAGCAAAATTGCGAAGAATAAAATCACAGCAACAAGAATAGTGGAAATAATTCCCCACGCCCTCCTACGCATGCGTTGTTTCGCAATTTTATTCCTACCCATTTAGCTTTATTATAATGCAAATTTAAGTTTTTTAACATAAACAAAAAGACGCCTCTTTTGGAGGCATCTTTTTAGGTTTTATCTTATCTTATTAGGCTCTTTTGGAAGCAACGAGAGTTGCACCTAGAGTAACTAGAGCACCAGCAAAGATTGCGACGAATGTAAAGAGATTATCAGCAGTAGCTGGGTTTTTCTCTTCCTTCTCTTCCTCCTCTTCGCTGTCTGCTGGGAGTTCGATTGGGGTTTTTACAGCCCAAAGGTTATTGTCATTCTTTTCAAATTCGACACCATCGGCGATATATTCTTCTTCTGGGGCGAAACTAAAGGCGCCGCCTTTGATGGTAATTTTGCCACCATCCATAGCCTCAACAAAGGTATCTTCAGCATAGTTGAAAAGGCCATCGTTAATTTCTAGGATACCTTCGTCGTTGCCACCTGCGTAGTAGACGTTATAAAGTAGTGGTTTTTTAACATTGGTTTGCGTAAATGTACCACCATTGACGGTAGCTTTATGAGCGTTCTGGAAAGCACCAGCGGCGCTAGCTATATAGGTGCCGCCATTGATAGTCATAATACCGCCATCGTCGTTCTTGATAGTGACATTTTTTGCATCTGGAGCATCTACGACTACATCACTACCTAATGTCATTTTTGGATTTGCATAAGCGACATCCTTGACGTAACCTACGCGGTGGTTGCTTGTTTTGCCATAGTCGTAATAACCGTTAACGACAACGCTATTAGTGTTTTCGTCAGCTTTAATGGTAGCCTTATTGATAATCATTTCGCCGTGATTAAGAACAGCATAGTAGCTACCAGTGTGATTGATAGTAATGTCACCATCAATGGTGGTCTCACCATTGTTGAAGACACCTGCATAACCGGCAACGTTGTTGATTGTGCCCTTACCGGTTAGTGTTAGTTTTGCGCCTTTCTCGACATAGATAGTATCTTTGCCAGCCTCAGCGTTGATAGTAGCGTTATCAAGAGTAATAGTAATATTGGCGTCAGACTTGACGTAGATACCACCCTCGATAGTACCACTTAAAGTTTTAGTTGCACCGTCTGCTGATGTAATATCCATAGCATTAACTGGTGCGAGTATTGCGGCATTAGCAAGAACGCTTGCCAAAGCAGCGATACCAAATACAAGGACACCTTTCCTCATATGATATACTCCCTTTTTATTATGTACTAATTATAACACGTAGAGCTGAGTATGTGCAGCTATTCTTTGCTACAATTTTGACAAGTCCCAGTTACTACGGTTTGAATATTATCGATTTTGATGTTATTTGATGCCTCTAGGCGCAAACGATTTAGTTTTGATTTGCGAAGTTTGATATTTGATATCTTTTTGCATTTTTTGCAATAAAAATGAGAATGGTTATCAGGTATGGGGTCGAAATGATCAACGCCATCTAGCATGTGCAATTTATTAAGCTTACCCTGCTCGACCATTAGATTTAAATTGCGGTAAACTGTGGCGAGACTTATAGTTTCATCAAATTGATGAGCATCGGCACAAACCTCTGCCGCAGTTGGGTGGTCCATGCGTTGCCTAATAACCGTCTCTATAATTTGTCTTTGTCTTGAATTACGCATAAAGTTGTTTCTCCTTAATAATAATTGTTACTATTAAGGCACATCAATATTTTTCGTAGTTTTGCTTAGCGGATTTTATAAAAGCCGATTTGGCGTCAACGCCAAAAATACGACAATTTGTCGAAGTCTCAGAATGAGCCATTTCACTGAGGTATTCTGCATAGCTATCTCTGGCTTTTGCGTAATCTTGTTCTGCAGTATTTGCTAAATAAGAATTATTCTTATTTAGCGTTTTATTGTGTTTCTCGGCAAAGATATATTGATCAAGGTATAGTTTTTTATATGGGTCATAAAAGACAATTACGGCCTGACGTGAATATTTCCCTGCTCGAACCGGCAAAATATATTTGCGCGGAAAGGCGTAGATAACTGCATCATTTAGCTTATCGATATCGTTTATTGATAAGAAATCCTGGCGAAAATCATCCGAATCGCTAAGTTCTTCCTTCTTGATAAGAAATATTATTTTGTCGTTTTGCAACAATTTTTTAAGCACTGATTCGATAACTGGCGACATGTGTGGCTTTATATGATTAGATTTTTTAGGTGGTTGCCAAATTTTCGGAAGTAAGAATTTGCCTTGATCTTGATAATAGTCCTCGCTTTCAGGACAATGACAGTCTGGATCGAGATCGCAAGAAAAATCTGGCCAACGAATATCGTCCGTAATTTTTACCTCCGTGAGTTCATCCCACGTTATGTAGTCAGATTCTATCACTATCTAATATTCTAGCGCATTAGTGCTTTTTAATCTATTTTTACTGCGATACACTAGATATATGCAGTTAGAGGTGAAAGATTTTTCGGTAAGGCTTGGTGGCAAAGAATTTTTACATGATATTTGTTTTAGCATTAATTCCAACGAGACAGTAGTTATTAATGGCACAAATGGGAGCGGAAAATCTACGCTCGCAAAGGCAATCTGTGCTTTTGGTGATTATGAGTGTAATGGAAGCTTAATTTTGAACGGTAGAAACATTCTTAAACTCAATACGGAAGAGCGCGCAAAACTTGGAATCTTCTTAAGCCTACAAGAACCAATTGAAATCGCAGGGCTAAGCTACGCAGAAATGCTAAAAGCTGCGCTTGATACAAAAGGCAAAACTAATGTTAGGGATTTTCAATTAGCGCTGGCACAGAATTTAGAACTACTGAAACTCAATCCTTTTATGGCGCAAAAACATGTAGGATCAGACTTGAGCGGCGGAGAGAAGAAAAAAATGGAAGTTTTGCAAATTCTGATGCTTAAACCAAAACTTATATTTTTAGATGAGATTGATTCTGGGCTGGATACTAAGTCAGCTAGTTTAATTTCTAAGATACTTAGAGATTACCAAATTAAGAATCATGCGAGCTTTATTGTAATTACGCATAACAAAAAGATCCTAGAGAATTTCGTTATTAATAAGTCTTATCAATTAAAAAATAAAACACTGGTTGCTTTGTAATGCCCAATAATTTAACAGAAGAGTTAGTTAGTAGAATCTCGGATTCGAAAAATGAGCCAGAATGGATGCTCCAGCATAGACTAAAGTGCTTAAAAATTTTTGACGAGACGCCCGAACCGGAAATTGGCGTAGATCTTAGTGGGCTAAATCTTAATGATATTGATTTGTATTTAGATTCAGAGAAAAAAGTTACTAAAAATTGGAATGAAATTCCGAAAGAAATTAGAGAAGATTTTGAGGCATTAGATATTCCGATTGACGAGCAAGCGTGGTTGTCTGGCGTCGGGCTGCAATATGATTCTGAATTGGTTTATGAAAATCTAGGAATGATTTTCAAGAACTTAGGAATCGTTTTTATGAGCCTAAACGAAGCTCTACGAAACGAAGAGTACGCCGATATAGTGCGTGAATATTTTATGAAACTCGTGAAACCCGAGAATTATAAATATGCCGCACTGCACGGCGCAGTGTGGTCAGGCGGAGTTTTCGTTTATATTCCAAAAGGAGTTTCCGTTTCTCTACCAATTCAGGCCTATTATCGTTTTAATGCGCCTGGAGCTGGACAGTTTGAGCATAGCATTATTATCGTCGATGAGGGTGCGAGCTTGGAGTTTATCGAAGGGTGCTCGGCGCCAAAGTACAATGTAGCAAATCTACACATTGGCTGCGTAGAGTTCTTCGTTAAAAAGAATGCACATTTAAAATATGGCTCGGTAGTAAACTGGTCAAAAAATATGTATAATTTGACGACAAAATGTTTGTTAGCCGAAGAGGGCGCAAAGGTTGAGTGGATCTCCGGCGTTTTTGGATGCAAAACTTCTGTGCTCTGCCCTAAGATAATTCTTGGTGGCAAAAATGCTAGCTTGAATTATAACGGCGTTACGATGGCGGATTTTAGCCAAGATCAAAACTCTGGCGTACGAGTCGAATTTTTAGCAGATAATTGCACGGCGCACATTAATTCGAAATCCATTTCACAAAATGGTGGCAAGAACGTTTTTAGAAGTTTCATAAAAAGTTCAAAAGATTTATTAAATTGTGCAAGTTACACTAATTGCGAATCATTACTATTAGACTCAGAATCTAGTTCGGACGCAATTCCAAACTATGAAGTATACGACGGTATAGAAGTTTCACATGAGGCAAAAGTTGGTAGGGTTAGTGCCCAAAAAATCAATTACCTGGCAACACGTGGAATCTCAGAAGAGATGGCAGAAAAATTAGTTGTATGCGGCTTTATTGACAGCGTGTCGAGCGAGCTACCTTTTGAATATGCACAGGAAATGAATAAACTGATCCGACAGAAGGTAAGAAAATGAAAAAGCTACGCATAGAGATTAATGATAATCATTATCAAAAAGATTTTGAGATAAAAGAAGATACCGACCTTCTGCTTGTGATAAAGAAAAATACTAAGACCGAAGTTAGTTTTAATGTTTATGATAATATAACTGTTCGTATAAAAATCTTATCTTTTTGCGATAGCGACTCTGAACTTTTTTGCGAAGCAAGAATGCTCGGCAATAACATTAATTATTCCCTACAATCACTTGCGCTTATTAATAATACTTCTCGCAAGTCCGAGATTAGTATTATTATTCCAAAAGGTTCAATATCTTGCACTGCGTCCGAAAAGGAAGAAGCATATCTTCTGACGAGCAATTCAAAAAACAATGCAACGGTTGCAGTATTCTCAAACGAAAAAGACTCCACAGCTAATCATAGTTACTCTTGTAATAAAATCTCTAAACAGGAACTGTTACTACTTGCCGCACGTGGCATCGATGCGCCACAAGCACAAAAATTAATAATAGACACGAAAATAAGAAGCTTTATTAATTTTTAACAATTATCTTTAAATCGTTATATTTTTCTTCGTAATCTTTGATAGCTTGCTCTGGAATTGGTTTCTTTTTGAGCACTTCTAAAACCGCACCAAAAAACCAAACCTCACGTTCTTTGTCAGCATAAAAAGCATTCCAAATACGTGGGCCATTGGTGCCATAATCGCGCAACATCTCGGACATATTATGTATTTTATCGGAAGCCGAAACAATTAGAGGTCTGACATCGTTTACGGTCTCGAGATGTGCAATATAGGAATCTTTACGCACCTGCCAAGCACGCCAAGCTTCAGCTTTAATATCCGGCTCAGTAACATCTTTGATAATTTTTAAAACTTCGTCACCGAAGTCGTGATAGATATCGTCGGCAGAATAAACGCGTTCTGGAACATCTTCTAAAACATCATGCAAGAGGCAGGCAATAAAAACGTCCTCGTCGCTAATGTAGCGCTGAGAGATTAAAGCAACAGCAAAAGGGTGTGCTACGTATGGCGTAGCAGAATTACGACGATATTGCCCATCATGCGCCGTAGCAACACGTCGGATTGCTAGATTAATACGGTCACTGTATTGCATTTATGCTTAAATTATAACGCGAAGCGGGGATTTAACGCAAAAAGCTAGTCGCTAAAATCAAGATCAATAGATATAACAAAATGATAATATGGATAAACGCGCTTGAGTTCTTTAATTATGCGACGACGGAGAGCGTTTTGGTCTTTGACGCTAAAATCAATCACAACATCGAAGGTGATTTCTTTAGCTTTCTCATCGATGCGAAAGCCGTGAATTTGACGGATATGATCGTTCATTAGCATCATAGCCTTGATGTTATTACGAACCTCGACGGTATGCTTATCTTTAGTGTTAATTGGGAAGATACCGACAGACGAAACGTAAATACGAAAACGTTGGCCAACTAAGCGACGTACTTCACGCGAGATGTCGTCAACTTCGACTACGCTTAGCGTGTCGAGCACATCAATATTTACTGATGCATAGCTGCGGCCAGTGCCATAATCATGAATTAGTAGATCATATGCGCCATAGACGCCATCAATTTCGCAAATCGCCTGCTTGATGCGACGAGACAGATCCGAATCAACACGCTCGCCCAAAATGACGCTGAAAGATTCGCGCAACATTCTGAAGCCCGAGTAGATAATAAAGACCGAGATAAGTGTTGCAAGATAAGCTTCGATGCTAATTCCCCAAATCACATAGATGAGACCAGCGACAATCGTCGCTGCTGAAATAAGTGCATCCATCATAGCGTCGAAACCGGAATTTTTAAGCGAATCCGAGTCTACCTGTTTTGCAATTTTTTTATAATAACAGCCAAGGAGGATTTTAATAATAACAGATACAGATACGACCAAAAAAGTAATAAAAGTATAGTTTACTTCATTTGGATTGATGATTTTTCCGATAGATTCAAAGATAGCCGTGAAGCCGATATAAGAAATAACAGTAGCAATTATAGCAGCACCGAGATATTCAAAACGACCGTGTCCAAGCGGATGATTTTTGTCTGGAGCGCGATTAGCAAACTTAACTCCAACAATCGTAACGATAGATGAGAGTGTGTCGCTGAGGTTGTTGACAGCATCGAGAATGATTGCAATTGAGCCCGAAAGAAAGCCAACGACTACTTTAAAGATAGCCAAAATAAAATTGGCGATAATGCCAATGATGCTTGTTTTGATGATTTTTTTGTTACGCGTCTCGGAGGACATTTTGTTCATGATTATTTTATTTTACAATATTTTTAATATGTTGCAAGTAGGTTTTTCAATTCCCTGTTATTATTATATAATATGAGTATGATTTCGTTTGTGATTCCCGTTTATAACGAGGAAAAGGGGTTTAAAAAATTTTATACGGAGATGTTATTGCCGGAGCTAAAAAAGCTCAAATACGGTTATGAGCTGATTTTGGTGAATGACGGTAGTAAAGATAAGAGCCTACAAATCATTCAAGAATTAGCTGAAGAAGATAAGCATATTAAAGTGCTGAGCTTTTCGCGCAACTTTGGTAAAGAGGTAGCGCTGACAGCTGGAATTCGCGAAGCAGAAGGCGCGGCGGTCTTCACAATGGATGCTGACGGCCAACAGCCGCCAAAGTTAATTCCAGAGTTTATTAAGAAATGGGAAAATGGCGCCGAGCTCGTGATAGGCGTGCGTGGAAAATATGAGAAACACGGTTTTATCGCAAAATTGGGCTCAAAGTGGTTTTATCGCATTATGGGCTGGATGGGCGTTAAAGATATGGTGCCCGGAAGCACAGATTTTCGCTTGATCGACCGCTGCGTAGCTGATGAGTATAATAAATTGACCGAGCATGGTCGCATTACGCGTGGACTTATGGATTGGATGGGTTTTCGTAAGGAATATATTGATTACGTTTACGGTAATCGTCTGGCTGGCAAGCCGAGCTATAATTTTAAGAAACTGTTTCAGCTTGCAATTGATAGTTTTATTTCACTTAGTACTACTCCGTTGATGATTTTTGCGTGGATGGGCGGATTGATCACTTTTGCAGCACTCGTATTGGGAATTTTCGTACTGATTGAAGAGTTTATGATGGGCGATCCAATTGGACTCAAGTGGACTGGTACGACTTGCGTATGTATTTTTATCACCTTCTTGATTGGACTGGTGATGGTATCGCAATCCGTAACAGCGATGTACGTGTCGTCAATCCATGCCGAGGCGCAAAATAGACCACTTTATATCATCGATCGTAAGAACTCGAGGAATCTTAAAGATGGCAAAAAATGATTCTTTGAAGATTTCTGAAGATACTGAAGAGATTTCAAAACCTAACAATATCTTTGTGAAGCTATACAAGAAATTCGAAAAAGAGATTAAGTTCGTTTTAACTGGCGGACTTAATACAGTTTTTGATTTTGTGATTTTTAACGTCCTTAAGAGTGTCTTGGGCGCGGACGCTACAATTTCGAATATTGTTTCGACGTCGATTTGTATTGTAATTAGCTTCTATTTGAATTCAAAGTATGTCTGGAAGACAAAAAAGAGCGTCAGCGAAACGGCGCCGGGCTTTTTGGTGGTTTCGCTATTTTCGGCTTGGATTGTACAGTCAATCGCAATTAACGCCGTAATTGGGATTTGGGGCGATAGTGCGCTCATCTCGGCGATTGCGAAACTTTGCGGATCAGCTTGTGGAATGATCTCGAATTATTTTGGATATAAGGTAATCTTTTCAGTTGATTTTAAAAAATACTTACGTAAGCTAAAAAAGTAACCCGCAGGAGTGGGGCTACTTTTCTCTTCTATCTAGTTTTAGTTTAATTAGCTAGATTTTTTGACAGTCTTAGCTTTGACTGTTTTCGGCTTGGTGGTCGAGGTTGTCTTTTTGACGGCTTTCTTTTTAGCACTTTGCTCTTTTGCCGGGATTTTTACGGCTGGTTTGACTATTTTTTCTTGCTCTTCTACTACATATTCGTCTTTGCCATCATCGGCAAAATCGTCTTCAAGCTCGTCATATTCTTCCATAAACTCATCATCGTCGATGAGGTCCTCATCATAATATTTTTCTTGATATTTCTTAACTGCTACAGCGGCTGCGGCTGCGAGACCAGCAAGACCGATGAGCGTTAAGCCTACTTTTGTTCCTTTTTTCATATTTTTATTTTCCTTTATTTATTATTGGTTTTTCTTAGATTTTTTAACAATCTTATGATCGGTATGTTTTGCTTTATGCTCCATATATTTGCGAAGCTCAATGTAATAATATGCGCTACCGATAATAAAGCTAATGAGAATTGAAAGGATCCAGAAGGATAAATAATCAGCGTAACAGCAAATAATATTGTTTGGTGTGCCGAAAAGTTCGATCAAGACCGTTGCAATAGCAAGTATCAATGGAATTGCGTATGCAATAATAAATACCGTTTTGCCATATGCGCCCTTGTTAAAATCCGCTATTTCTTTTCTAATATCTTTAACTTTATAATTGTAAAAATCCATTTTTATTGTTTGCCTTTCTATTTTTATCTTATTGAATTTTGTTTTGCGTTTTTATTTATAATCGATTATGTCTCTATATTAGCACAAGCATTACTTTTTGTCAATACCTTTTGAATGTTTTGCACAAAAATACAAGCATTACCCCATATATTTGCTTGTATTAAAAGATTATTTTGCGCCTTCGTGGCCGAGAACGGATGCGATAGTGCGGAAGATAATTTGAATGTCCATCGCTGGAGTCCAGTTTTGTACATAGTATACGTCAAAGGCGCGACGTTCATTAAAAGAGATATTGCGACGACCAGAGACCTGCGCGAGGCCGGTTACGCCAGATTTGACAGAAAGAATAATACCGCGATCACCGTAGTTTTTAAGCTCGGCAGGCTGCAGAGCGCGCGGGCCGACTAGCGAAATATCGCCTTTTAAAACATTAAATAGTTGCGGAAGCTCATCGAGCGAGCTGCGACGCAAAAAACGGCCGAACTTCGTATAGCGAGGGTCGTTTTTGAGATAGTCGCCTTGCTTGCGATATTTCTCAGATAGCTCAGGTCTACCCATTTTTTCAAAAGCCTCTTCTGGCGTTAGGCCGCTATATTCTGGCTTAATGCTACGAAACTTAAAGAGTTGAAATTCGCAATTAAACTTCGTGAGACGCGTATCTTTATAGATTGCAGGAGCGCGAGGATCAATAATCTTTTGAATAATGAAAATAATAATCATTATCGGCAAAGCGATAATTGTTCCTATTAAGCTCAAGACAATATCTACGAAGCGTTTATAAACAATTGCGCCGCCGCTAAGTGGTGTGGTTTTAATCCGGATAATAGGCGTAGCCGCCAAAAAATCAACGTCGCGGCTGAGTGTAATGATAGAATCTTCGCGTGGTGAATAGTAAAAGAGAGCGTGGCTATCAATAGCAAGCTTATTCATGCGCTCGATATCGGTGGCGCCGGTATATATAATTGCATCGGGCTTGAGACGCTTGATAGCAAGCTCAATATTTTCATAGACACGAGTTTTATTGCCCTCTGGGATATACTTTTCTTTAGTTACAACACCAACAAGTTTAAAGCCAGTATCTGGAGTGACGCCAGCAAGAAGTTGACGAGTATTATCACTATTTCCGACCACAACTGTACGAAGTGCACCCATGTTGTGACGCAAGAAGAAAATACGCCCGAGGCCAATAATAAAACGTTCAATAATTAACGCGAGATAGCAAAAAATCGCGGCGTAGACTGCAATTATCTTGACTGGAAAGAGCGAATTATGCCCCGGAAAGGCACTGAAGAAAAAATCGTAGCTGATTATTGCCATCATAGCAATAATTGAGCCAATCAGCAGACGCCAACCAGTCAGAATGCGGCGACCGAGCACGCGGCGCGAATAAAGACCTAGACTCGCAAGGATTAGAATCCAAATCGGCACAAGCGTAAGAGCTGAGAGTGCAAACTCTAGAAGCGACGAATCAAAGAAATATGGACGCGGATCGATATGAACGCGATAATAATAAGCGAAAGAAAAAGATAAGATAATTGCGACGACATCGCCAAAGATTAACACCACACGGTAAAGCAGACCCGGCTCTTTTTTCATTAATCTTATGATAGCACGTCTAGAGGTCGATTTCTAGAATGTCGGCGGCGCGCCTTAGAATGCTAATTTGCTCTTCTAGGGCTTCACTTTCGCGCATAAGAGCTGATATGGTTTTTTGAGCATCAGAGGCTGCTAGGGTGTTTTTAGAAGCTTCTGGAGCATTTCCATCTCCGAGTGATAGCTGAAAATTTGAGCTTGCAGCAATTCTGTCTTCGATTTGAGCCAATTCTTGGTCTAATTCGGCAAGGCGCTGATTGAAAAATTTAACAGTTTCTTCATGAGTTTCAACTGGAATGATGCGCAAAGTGCGGGCTTGATTTGGGAGTTTTTCAAGAAAACCGGCCGCAACGCAGTTGTTGATATGCTCTGCTACAGCCGAGACTGAGCGCAAACGAAGCGCAGCCATAATTTCACGATAGCTAGGTGACATGTCGTGTTCTTCGGTGTATTCTTCAATAAATTTAAGAATTGCGGCTTGTTTTTTGGTCGGAGTCTTGGCTTTCATAAGTATATTTTAACAAAAAAGCTCCACCTCTTGGAAAGGTGGAGCGAAAAACATCTTAGTGATTATTTTTTGCGGGATACAGTCAAGAAGCCGTTGCGTGGGTTTTCGTTGACCTCGCGATCTTCTGGAAGATCACATGGGGTACCCTTCTCGTTTTTCTCGGTCTTGGTGAAGAAATAAATGGTCTGTGGTTTGCCGCCGCGGAGAGTAACTTCAGACTTGTGAAGGTAGTAAGTTACGCCTTTTGAGTTAGTGTGTTTGTAAGCCATTTTTAGCTTTCCTCCGTTATTTTGATACTTTTATCTTATAACCCCTGTTTTATAGGTGTCAAGGGGTTTAAATACAGAATATGTTTATTTTGCTTTTCCGTCAAGGTGTTTATGCTAATTTTTATAGAGGTGACTAGTGGTCGATTTTGCTGATTACAAAGAGTGCAATTTTAGCAATAAACCAGATAACGATGCGAATGAGAGCCCAAACTAGGAGAATGACACAAGCGAGAATGACGAAGCCAGAGGCGCAAGGATACCAGATAGGCGAAGAATAATCGTAACGATAGAGGTCGGTACTCGGGATTTCGGCCGTCTCAAAAATATCTATACTGCCAGAACTTGGGAACTTGGCGAGCTCTGAAGTCCAGCAGTCAATATAGCGCTGATCTGGGTAGCGCCAGCCATAACGGCGACCTAGGGCGTCACAAATGTCTGAGACTTTGGAATAAATGTTTCCGTTTGGATTAGTTGCGGCGCCTTGTTTATCGGCGGCTTCCTGGGCTTTCTTAATCTCAGCTTCAGCTTTTCTAGTGTAGCTTTCCTCAAGATAAAATGGTCCGGTACCAAAAACGATTTCTTGGGCGCCGTTTTTGTCGAGCACGTTAAAAACAATATGCGTAGCAACAAATTCGCGAAGATTTTGCATATCTTCGACGAGCTGTTCGTCATCGGCGGCTTTATCCGAGGCGAGCACAGCATCGCGAAGCTCCGTCATCTTGATATGATCAAAGCGCAAGAGCGTAGCTGAAACAAAGGCAAGGATAATCGCAATTAAAATAAGTTTCCAGGCGCGAATACGAAAAATACGCACAAAAAGGTTAGCTTTCTGCTTTTTCTTCCCTTTAGCCCGAAAACCACCCATATATATCTCATATTATAGTAAAATGTGGAATTTTTATCAAAATGCGTTATAAACTAGAACTATGAAAGTATACTTCTCTGGAATCTCTGGAACTGGAATTGGACCTTTGGCAGAATTGGCCTACGATGCTGGCTATGAAGTTTGCGGATCAGATTTAATGCGCGGCGCAATTGCGCCAGAAATAGATGAGCGAAATATTTCAGTGCATTACGGCGAGCAAACTGGCGAATTCTTGCGCCAAAAGCAAGCGGAGGGCGTAATTGATTGGTTCGTTTATACCTCTGCTCTGCCAGCCGACCATGCAGAGCTCTTGGCGGCTCAGGAGCTTGGAATTCATACGAGCAAACGCGATGAATTCATTGCGAAGTTTATTGAAGATAAGAAACTTAAGATGCTAGCTGTAGCTGGGACACACGGAAAAACCACAACAACGGCGTTGCTCATTTATGCGTTTACTAGACTGGGGATTCCGGTCAGTTATCTGATTGGGACGACTTTAGGATGGGGACGTGGCGGTAATTACTCTACTGATGCGAAATATTTTATCTATGAAGCAGATGAGTATGATAGAAATTTCTTAGCGTATCACCCATTTGTGGCCGCAATTACTTGCGTAGACTATGATCACCCCGATATTTATCCGACACTAGGAGATTATCAAGGAGCATTCGCGCAATTTGAGTCCCAAAGTCAATATGTTGTAAAAAATACAACAATTAATGAAAAGCTTACGCTAGTTGGCGAATTACGTCGTCGCGATGCGAGCATCGCACTGGAAGTTTTACAGTATCTAAGATCTGTTGATGACGAAATAAACTGCTCCGATGAAGAAATTATAGCGGTTTTGAATGATTTTCCTGGCGCTGGACGTCGTTTTGAACGCATTGCAGAGGGCGTTTATTCGGATTACGGACATCACCCAAACGAGATTAAGGCAACAGTAGAGATGGCAAAAGAGCTACGCGATCGCGATAACTATACTGGACTTGCCGTAATTTATCAGCCGCATCAAAATACGCGCCAGCACAAGGTTCGCGATGGGTATTTGGACGCTTTTAATGGCGCCGACAAGGTGTTTTGGCTACCAACTTATTTAACGCGCGAAGATCCAAATCTTGAGATATTAACGCCAGAAAATTTGATTTCTAATTTGAGAAATCCAGAAATTGCAGAGCCAGCAGAGCTAAATGACGACTTGGCATCAAAAATCTTACAGCTTAAAAAACAAGGCTGGTTAATACTATTATTGACGGCTGGACCGGCCGACGGTTGGTTGCGTAAGAATTTTGGCGATTAAGTTATTAAACCTGATCTTCGACCTCAGACGAGTCTTCAGACTCGTCTGTTGCTTCGATGCCTAGTTGATCATCTGAGAGTGGGTTGGTGGTAAAATCTTTTATGTAGTCGTCGGACTTTTTGCGCATTTGCTCAAGCTTTTGAAGATATTCATCTAAAACTTTAGCGTCAATTTCGCCGTCTTCGGAGAAAGTTTCTTTAATATTCTCTTCTGTTTGGTGTTTTTCCTCATCAGAAATAAAGCCTGGTCGCGAGCGATCAAGATAAACGTCGCCAGTATCATGATAAATTTTTAGGCTTATGGAGGTCGTAATAATAGCGACAATCAGAGCGCCGATTCCCAAAATACAGAGATTGCGGCCACCATTTTGCGGAGCCTCACCCTGCTCGTCAGGTGACTGTTTTTTATGGTTCTTAAAGAAAGTCATAGCGTCTCCTTAAGGTCTTTTACGGTCGCCGCGTGTTTATCTAGCAATTCATTAAGACGTTCGATGCTTTCATAAACCGCGTCACGCTTGGTGCGAGTCTTATTAAGGTGTTTAGCGAAGTTGGTCGGATCAGCTTTGCAGTCAATTTTTAGCAGCGACTCAAGTTCTTGAGAGTAGCCAATATAGTCGTTTTTGAAGCGCTCGCGTTCACTAGCAAAGTCACTCTGTAAAGAAGTAAGCTCGGGATTTGTGATGTTATTTTTAACAAGACGAAGATTAAGGTTAAGCATTAAATCGGTATTAATAGATTCAAAATAACTACCTAATTGAACACGATTTTTGGTGTCATTTTTTTGAATTTGCGAAAGTTGGATTTTTATACTAGAACAGTTTTGTTGTATTTTGTCAAGCTTAGCCTGCTCTGTTTTTGCAAAAGTCAGATTTAACTGAAAAGCTGCGACAAAAAATGCGAGAAATCCTGCAAAAATACGGAAAATATTGCGCTTTTTGGTCATGTATTTATTTTAACATGCTTTAGAGCTAGCGTTTAGATGACAAAAAGCCACCTTAGAGGTGGCTTTTAATTATTCTTCGTCTTCTTCGACAATTTGAAGATGAAGATCTTTGATTTGATACTCGTCCACGTTAGATGGAGAGTTCATCATAAGGTCGACGCCAGAACCGTTCTTCGGGAAGGCAACAATGTCGCGAATATTCTCAGTGTTCTCGAGAATCATGAAGATACGATCGATGCCAAATGCGCAACCAGCGTGTGGCGGGGCGCCAAATTTGAAGGCTGACAGCATGCCACCAAAGCGAGCTTCGACATATTTTTCATCATAGCCAAGAATACCGAAGACCTTGTACATGATTTCTGGATTGTGATTGCGAACGGCACCAGAGCAGATTTCGTAACCATTCATGACCATATCATACTGGTCGGCAATAATAGCGAGCTTCTCTTCGTCAGTTTTTGCGCTTTCAAGAGCTTCGAGACCACCTTTTGGCATCGAGAACGGATTGTGGCCGAAATCGAGCTTATTTGCGCCATCATCCCATTCATAAAATGGAAAATCGACAATCCAGCAAAGCGCAACTTCGTCTGGATTCTTGAGGCCAAAGTGATCGGCAAACGCAATACGAAGCTGACCTAAGACTTTGTTAACCTTAGCGCGAGTGTCAGCACCAAAGAAGACAGCATCGCCAGCTTCAGCTCCGGTCTTCTTAGTGATAGCTTCGAGTTCTTCTTTACTCATAAATTTGGCGATTGGAGACTTAATGCCATCCTCGGTATAAGTGAGATAAGCAAGACCGCCAGCACCGAGTTTGCGGGCCTGAGCAGTAAAATCGTCGATTTGAGAACGAGAGAGGCTAGCTGCGCCTTTAACACAGATAGCTTTGACGCATTCGGCTTTGGCAAAAACTGAGAATTCGGTGTTTTTGAGTTCTTCGGTAAGGTCGATGAGTTCCATACCGTAGCGAAGGTCTGGCTTATCAACACCAAAACGCTCCATAGATTCTTGGTATGGAATGCGCGGGATATTGTTTGGATCGGTGAGTAGTTTTTTGCCGCCAAACTCAGTTGCGAGCTTGACAATCAATGGTTCCATAGTCTGACGAACAGTTTCACCATCTTCAACAAAAGACATCTCGAGATCGAGCTGATAAAAATCACCATAAAGACGATCAGCGCGCGGATCCTCATCGCGGAAACAAGTAGCAATCTGATAGTAACGCGGAATACCACCAACCATCAAAAGTTGTTTAAACTGCTGTGGGGCTTGCGGTAAGGCATAAAATTGACCCGGATGAAGACGAGATGGAACGAGAAAATCACGAGCACCTTCTGGAGAAGAGTTAGCAAGGATAGGAGTGGTAACTTCAATAAACTCATGCTCTTCCATATAATCGCGCATAAACTTGTAATATTTAGCGCGGCGAGCGAGGCGTTTTTGCATAGAAGGACGGCGAAGGTCAAGATAGCGATATTTGAGACGAAGTTCTTCGCCAACATTAGCTCCCTCATCATGAGTTGGAACTGGGAGTGGTTCGGAACGGTTGAGAAGACGAAGCTCTTCGACGACTAGCTCAATTTTACCGGTTGGAATGTTTGGGTTTTCTAGACCAGCGCCACGCTTACGAATAGTGCCAGTGGCGGAAATAACATACTCATCGCGGAGATTTTCGGCGAGCTCAAAGGCTTCTTTGCTCTTTGGGTCAATGACAAGCTGGATGATGCCAGTATGATCGCGCAAGTCAATAAAGATAAGGCCACCGTGATCGCGGCGAGAATTTACCCAACCAGAAACTTGGACTTTACCGGATTTTTCAGTTAGATCGTGTGCTAGTGTTCTCATAATTTTATTATTATACCATTTTTTAAGTTTTTTGCCTATCTGTTAATACCTTAGACGGCGTGATTCGCGGTCGAGGTCGCGATTTTTGATGGTCTGGCGCTTATCGTAGGCCTTTTTACCTTTACCGACGGCGATAATGAGCTTGATATAGCGCTTGGTCGGCTTGAGTTCGACTGGAACAATAGTTGAGCCTTCGACTTTAGCACGCTCAAAGGCGGCGATTTGGGACTTGGTCGCGAGAAGTTTAATATTTTCGGAAGTGTCGGAGCCTAACGTTAGGCCAAGAAGCCAGAGTTCGTGATTACGAATCGTAGCATAAGTACCCTTGAGCTGGGCGTGGCGGTCACGAATGAGGCGAACCTGCGGGCCAGTCAAAACCATTCCCACCTCAACTTTGTCGGAGAGATTATAGTCGTAATGTGCGCGACGATTGAGGACAGGAGCTGGTTTTTTGACTTTTTTCATATTTATATTATACAGATTAACAGAGGTTTTACCAAGAGGAAGAACCGCCGCCGCCTCCGCCGCCACCAGAGGAGCCACCGCCGCTAGAGCCACCAGATGAACCACCGGAGCTACCGCCGGAGCTTCTACCGCCACCGCTAGAGCTGGATGGCGAGCTAGTCATAGTGCGGCTGACATTAGAGACGGTGTTATCCATGAAACTACGGAAGTGTCTGTAAGAGAATGGCTCATCCGACATATACCAATCCGGCTCAGTAATGGCAATATCTTCAAATTGACGCATCCATTTTTTAGAAACGCCGAGTACATAGGCATACGGAATGATGTTATAGAAATAGCTCGGGTCCTCAGCGACGAGCATCTCGAGACGGGAGCGCTCGGCAGTCATAAGGAAGTTACGGAATCCCTCGATGCGAGCAAGCATCTCAGCGCCGCGCTGATTGCGCTTTGGTAAGTGCATAATAAGCACGATTTCGACAATAACCGCAATTAGCGTCTCTGGAATCGCTAAGAGATAGATAGGATTAACATCATTTAGGATCCCAATAATACCGATGCTCGTAATTATACCGCCTAGCATAAGGAAGGCATGAATGCTAATAAAGCCAAGAATTATTAATTTTGCAAAGAACGGTTCTGCTTTAAAGCCAATAATAAAGAAAGGTGCGTAGAAGAGCGCGATTACGCAAAATATTATAAGCCCCCCGATAATCTCAATATTACCAAAGTCGACTGCGCAGGCAATCATTGGCGCTGCGACAGTCGCGATAACGCAGAGAACGCAGGATACAATAACGGTCTTTGGAAGCTCTTCAAAGATATGCTTTTTGTTAGACTTGCTATTGTTGTTGTCGACAATATGATCAACGGTGCGATAGAACTTATTACGCAACATGCTAGAAGTAACATCATCACTCGTGCTAAAGAGGTGCGTCATAAAATACCGCTCATCTTCGTCATTTCCGTCGTAATCTTTAACTTTGTGAATAATATATTTGCGACCGTTCTGCTCGATTGTGAGGTAGCCCTTTGAGGCTAAGTATGTTAATAGCGAAACAACGCCATCAGAATCGACTTCGCCCTTGTAATAGAACTGCATATCGAGACTATTCATGCCATCTGGTGGATAGAATTCGACTGCCGAGACTTTTTTCTCATCGCGACCATAGAGATACCACAAGATAAAAACAACAGCAAGAAAAATTACGATAGCCGGAATGACAATTTTGATAGCTTTGCCTGGCGCTGGAGCTGAGACTCCTGGATTATTGTAGTAACCATCATCAAGTGCAACACGAGCCGTGATAGAACCGTAGCTGAGGATACCGTCATAAAAACCATGAATAGTATTGCCGTCGACGTAATAGATGACATTGTTGTTGGTAGAGCCAGCTATGCCGGAGCTAAAACCAATGCGACTGATATCAAATTCTTTTGGTAATCTGATAGTAAAAGTAATATTACTAACATCGCGTTGCTCTTCGATGAGATTGTAATAGAATTCGTCAAAGCTGCTTTCGTTTTCTTTATCGATTCGGTAAGTGTAGCCGATTTCGTAATGCTGGAGACCGCTAACTGTTTTTTCACTATCGCCAATACGAATGTCGAGCTCTTGGTTGCCTAAATCCTTTTCGGTAACAAATTTTGAGTCGACACTAATATTCTCGATGCTAGTACGGCGAGGAGTATTAATGGTGTCGGTTCGCCAACGAGTTGGAAGCTTACGGATAATGCCGTGTTTTGGCGTGGCAAAATAGGCGTCAAAACTCTCGACAACTTTAATGCTCTCATCTTCACCAACTTGAACATTGATGTCGTAACTATCGTAAACATAATCGGAACCCATATAAGTATCAGATGCAAGTATGCCTTGGTTTGCAAACATTTCGTTTGCGACTAGATATACGCTAGTTGCAAAGCTAGTTGGAACTGCTGCGTTGGTAGTATGTGTAGCGATGTCGTAGGAACGGAAGCTAGATTCATCTTCCATATCAACAAATTGCACGGTCTTGTTGGCTGGTGCGAGGTGAATGTTGCCGGTAGTGATGATGTGCTTGTTGTTGGCCGAGAAATATTCGTTTTGAAGTTTGAAGTAAATATCTTCGTCGGTAGTGTTTTCGACCGTGCCAGTGATACCAATGGCGCCAGTAGTGTCGTTTAGCACGGAATGGTTATGGAATTTGATATTTGTAATCTTGAGCCCATCCCTAATTATGTCGTCACCTTCGCAAATATACTCTACTTTTTCGCCGTCGCGATTGGTAGTGATCTGATAATATGTTTCGGAAGTTGAACTTGTGCTAAATTTTTGCGCCGAGACATTGGCTAAGGGATAAAATGCAAATGTTAAAGCGAGGAAAAAGGCAGATATTTTTTTGCAAGTGTTGTGTAATTTACAACATTCAGGCTTTATAATGCTCATAACTAAAATTTTACTTTGACATTTTCGCGCTCAGTGGCGTCGATAGTAAACATTTCTTTCTTGTGATAGCCAAAAATCATCGCGAAGAGACAACCTGGGATCATCTGAACTTTATTGTTGTAGTTTTTGACGGCGCCGTTGTAGAATTTGCGGGCGTTACTGATATCTTTTTCAACCTCGGTTAGTTGAAGATTGAGATCCTTAAAGTTTTCACTAGCCTTAAGCTCTGGGTAGCTTTCGGCGAGCGCCATAATGCGAGCGATACCCTGCTGAAGTTGCTGGTTGGCGGCAATTTTTTCGTCGCTATTCATCTTGGAGTAGGAAGAGTTGCGAAGCTCGACGACGTCTTTAAAGGTTTCTTTTTCGTGCTTTGCGTAACCTTTGACAGTCTCGACAAGATTCGGAATGAGATCCCAACGTTTTTTAAGATAGACGTCCATAGTCGAGAAAGCTTCTTCGACTTGGTTAGAAAGGACGACAAAAGAATTTTTATAACCAATCCCGGCAATAATTAAAATGATAAGAATTGCGACGACCGCGATTAAGATAATAGCCCAAGCAGGCATAAAACCTCCCTTATTAGTTCTTATGTTTATTTTACTATATTTTAAGCAATATTATTACGGAAGTTCTTTACGAATTTTGCGCTCGAGACTTTTATTGTAACCTTTTTCGAGTTTGGAGTATTTACGCGGACCAAGTGTTTTGAAACCAGCGAGAGCGAGATCATTCTTGGCCTTTTCGCTACGTTTATGCCAGGTGGAAGCATAGTGATGAAAGGCGATAGTATTTTCAGTAATGTGCTCTTCTCCGGTCAGATAGTGTTTTGGTGAAAAGTATTCAGGCGCGAAAGTAGCAAAAAGATTGTCGCCATAAACACGAGTTTCACCGTCGAGCTCGATATTATAGATGTCTTTAGCATAAACAGATGGGCTGTGGACGGTCTTGAGAAAAGTGTCAGTAGTGATTGGCTTTTTAGGATTAACGAGTTCGTAGCGTTTGAGGATTTTGGCAATCCATGGTGAATATTTTTTGGCGCCAAACATAGCAGTCGTGAACCAATATTGAGTTTCCCAACCAGCAAAGCCGTCATACTTAAGGAGTTCGTCGAGAGGTTTTAGGAGTTCGACATCAGTATCCATATAAATACCACCTTCAGTATAGATGGCGTACATGCGAATAATATCAGAGGCGAGCGCCCAACGTTTTTTCTCGATAGCTTTGGCCACTAAAGGAAAACGCTCAAGATCAATATCTTTCTCGGTCCAGTGTCGAATTTCATAGTCAGGGTTTAGTCGTTGCCAGCCCTCAATGTATGTTTGATCTTCTGCGGGTAATGGCGAGTCTCCCAACCAGACATAATGTATCTTTTTTGGTATTGCCATATGCTAAAATTATTGTAGCATGAAAATTGTTATCTCTACCGATATCTACTATCCAATGATTAATGGCGTAGCGGTATTTTCTCGAAATTTAGCAGCGGGCCTGACGAAACGTGGCCACGATGTGCTGGTACTTGCGCCGAGTATTTCTGGCGATTTTGAAAGTGAATACGACGAAGAATATGGCTTTAAGGTAGTGCGACTAAGCTCAAAAAAGATGATGCTCTACCCTGATCAGATTAACAAGGTGCCAGAAAAGAAAGATTTCTTAGGCATGAAGATGCCACAGTTGCTTTATAAGAATGGCTTGCACGTGAGCTATATGCCGGATCTTGAGATAAAGCGCGTATTGTCGGAGTTTCAGCCAGACATTATCCATAATCAGACACCTGGGCCAGTGGCGCTCGCGATTTTGCGTTATGCACGTCGCCATAAAGTGGCGCTGGTTTCGACAGATCACGCATATCCGGATAATTTGACGCAACAAGTGAAGTTGCCGGAACTAGCAAAAAAGCCAATTAATGCCGTAATGAATGCGTATTTTGTGAGTTTTTTGAAGCGCAGCGATTATGCGACGGTGCCGACTGAGCAGGTGCTAACGGATTGTATTCCAAAAAGTAAGTTATTCTTCCGCGTGCCAATTGAGGCGCTAAGTAACGGTATTGATTTGTCGCGTTTTGCGAAAGGTCGAGTAAACCACGAGATTTATGAGCGCTATGATATAAATCCCCAAAAACCGACAATTTTATACATCGGACGAGTTGATCCAGAAAAAAGCCTCGATGTGTTAATGAATGCTTTTATTAAAGTACAGGAAAAAGTCGAGAACGCACAGTTAGTGGTGGTGGGCGACGGCACGATGCGTCCGAAGCTTGAAAAAATGGCGGAAAAGGCTGGGATTTCAGATAAAGTCGTGTTTACAGGGCGCGTGATTGGCAAAGATTTACCGCAACTTTATAGGACTGGAGATGTATTTGCAATTACATCAAAAACTGAAACACAAAGTATTGTACTCCTTGAAGCGATGGCAACAGGGTTACCAGCAGTAGCTGTAAAGGCGGGTGCAATTCCAGAACTCGTACATAACGGCGAAAACGGCTATCTTTGCGAGGCGGACGATGTTGATGCAGTAGCAAAGAGCTTGATTTGTATTTTACAAGATAAAAACCTACGCGAGACAATGTCGGAAAAATCGCTGGAATTAATTAAGAAGCATGACATTTCCTATACTTTGACACGTATTGAAGAAATCTATCATCGTGTTTTGGACGAGAAAAAGACTCATCTTGATGATTATGATGAGTCTATGGACGAAGACTAATTTTCACCAATAAACTCAGCAATAAGACGCGCGACAGTTTTTGGACATTCATAATTGATAAGATGACCTTTGTTTTTGATGATCTTGTAAGTTTGCTTTGCTTCTTTAATACGAGAAGTCGAGCGCTTTACGGAACCTAGTTTATCGCAATCGCCAAAACAAAAGAGGATTTCTTTATTCTCTGGGATAATAGTTTCTTTTTGCATGGAAATCTTGCAGTCAGCTAGTAAAGAATCAGCGGAAGCAAAGAGGCAGTACCGATAATGCAAGAAGTCGATTTCTTTTTGCTTTGATTTATCGACGGTTAGAAAATGCGAAATCAGGAAAGAGACCGGCTTGCTGCGCATAAGATTATAGCGCGGCTTTTTGGGAAGTAGATGAAGCGCACCAAACATAAGAGCATATTCGATGTTGCTGATTACTCTGCTAAATGGACTACGAAAGATTGGCGACAGTAGAACAACACGGCGGTCGACGAGCTCAGGATATTTATCGATAAAATACGAAGTAACAATAGAACCCATCGAGTGACCAATTATGATTGGCGGCTGATCAAGTTTTAATTTCTTAATATAATTACAAAACCATTTTGCATACCCGTCAAGAGTTTTATCTTTAAGCTCGGGACGAGTACCAGAGCCTGGTAAATCTGGCGCAAAAACTTGATAGCCGTACTTTTTGGTCAAAGTTTTGGCGATATCTTGGACACCAAAATGGTTCCCGCGCAGGCCGTGAATAAGAATAATGGCAGGCTGAGCGGAAGTTTTAGGCATTATTTTTGCGCTTTCATGATTTTTTTGAAGGCTGGACGATCAAAACCGAGAATTTCTTGGCCATCAACGATAGAAACTGGCACGCCTTCGATTGGATGACCGAGCGCTTCTTCGGCCTTGGCGTGGTTTACTGGATCAGAAACATCGATTTGCTCGTATTCAAAGCCTTCGCCATCTAGCCATTCCATAAGAGCGTGGCAGAAGATACAAGTTGGGGTAGTATAAATAATAGCTTTACTCATTTTTACTCCTTAATCAGTGGTTCAATTATAGCACGAGCTTCGGCAATAGTTTTGGTATGCATAAGTTGCTCGCGAATATCAGATGCGCCCGGAAAATTATTAATGTAGATCTTAAAGAAACGCTTGAGCGGATCATATGGCGCGAGCTCGTACTTCTCGTAGAGGTCAAGATGGTATTGCATAAGTTCGAGAAGCTCTTGGCGCGTATGTTCGCACGGCTCTCTTTCAAAGCAAAAAGGATTTGCAAAAACGCCACGACCAATCATAATGCCGTCTGCACCGAGCGCAACGTATTTTGGTGCCTCAGCAGCAGATTTGATGTCGCCATTAATAATGAGCTTAGTGCTTGGCGAAATTTCGTTGCGAAGCTCGGCAATCTCTGGAATAAGTTCGTAGTGAGCTTTAACTTTTGACATTTCTTTTTTAGTGCGAAGATGCACAGTGAGTGCTTCTGGTTTTTCTTCGAGAATATTGGTTAGCCAACTATGCCATTCATCGACGCTAGTATAGCCGAGACGAGTTTTAACAGAAGTAGAAAAACCAGCAGATTGAGTAGCACGGATGATTTCTTTAGCGAGCTCCGGCGTGCGAATGAGGCCCGAGCCACCGCCAGTGGCGACAACATGACGATCTGGACAGCCCATATTAATATCAACAGCCTGATAACCGAGGTCTTTTAGTGCAGCTGCAGTATCAGCAAAGAATTCGGGAGTTTTACCCCAGATTTGAGCCACGATAGGTTTCTCTATTGATTCGTAGCGGAGACGCTCTAGGGCGTTATGACGACCTTTTTCACTAGTATAGCTATTTACATTTGTAAATTCGGTATAAAAAATATCTGGGCGAGCCGCGCGCGCTACAACTTGTCGAAAAGCGATGTCAGTGACGCCCTCCATTGGGGCTAAAATAGTAAATCCTGGTTGGAATTGGTCCCAAAAACTCATATCTATATATTATAGCACATTTTTGGAGATTTTGCTAGTGCTATTTCCAGAGAGCAAGATAGGCTTTGGAGACTTCTTCTGGGTCACCTTCAGCGGCGATTTTGCCGTTTTCGATCATAATGGCACGATCACAGAACTTGCGAACGTTTTCCATGGAGTGGGTGACAAGTACGACAGTTTGGTTACCTTTAAGAGAACGGAAGTAGTCGTTACACTTCTCTTGGAAAGCAGCATCACCGACAGCGAGGACCTCATCGAGAATAAGAATGTCACCACGAGCGCGAATCGCAATTGAAAAAGCAAGGCGAACTTGCATGCCGGAGGAATAGTTTTTAAGCTTTTGGTCCATAAACTGCTCAAGTTCGGCAAATTTGACAATTTCGTCATACATTTCGTCCATTTTCTCGTTTGAAAAGCCAAGTAGTGCGCCATTGAGATAAATGTTTTCACGGCCAGTGAGTTCTGGGTTAAAACCAACGCCAAGTTCGATGAAAGGCACAAGATTGCCATTAATTTCGACTTTACCCTTCTCTGGGACATAAATACCAGAAAGAACTTTTAGAAGCGTGGATTTGCCGGAGCCGTTGCGACCGACAATACCAAGAAACTCGCCTTGGTGAACATCAAAAGAAATGCCGCGAAGAACTTTTTGCTCTTTGAAGCCTTTGACACCCTTGAGACGATTGAAAATGGCTTGCTTGAGGCCCCAAGCACGTTCGGTTGGAAGTTTAAAACTCTTGTGGACGTCTTGGACACTAATCGCGATTTCTGAGCTAACTGGTTTTTTATTCTTAGACATTTAGACTTCCTCCGCGAAATATTTGGAACGTTTACGGAAATAAAGTGCAGCGATAATGAGAATTATTACTACTAAGATAATAGGAATGATTTGCATTAGAGGGTTATTGATGTAATTCCAGATAGTTTGCGCCTCTGTTGTGATGAGATTATGGCGCACATCTTGGATGACTTGCGCAATCGGATTTAAAAGTAGAAGCTTGGCGAAAGTTTCACTAGTGGCCGAAACCATACTGAGCGGATAAATAATCGGCACGGCGTAAAAGAGTGCCTGAGTAAGAACGTCCCAAATTGAGCTAATATCACGGAATTTAACATTAAAAGCGCCGAGCAAGAAAGAAATACCAAGACAAAGCGCATAAAGCTCGATCACCGAGAATGGAACTAGGAGCCAAGAGAAGCTAGGCACAACGCCGTTTAGTAGCGCAAAGATGATGATTACACAAAGGTTAATAGTGAGATTAATAAGTGCAGTAGAAGTAGCAGAAACAACAATAATCCACTTTGGAAAACTGATTTTACGGATGAGATCGCCACGCATAACAATAGACTGAATACCTTGTCCGCAACACTCAGTAAAGAAGTTCCAAAGTACGGTACCGGTAAGAAGGTAAACTGGGTAGTGCGGAATGTCGCCACCGAAGCGCAAAATTTTTGCAAAAACGACATATAAAATTGCGAACATTAGGAGCGGACGCAAAACTGCCCAAAGGTAGCCAAGCATGGAACCTTGGTAACGAAGTTTAAAATCGGTTTTAATTAATTCTTTGAGGAGCACGCGATTTCGCTTGTTCCAGATTTTAGGGATTTTCATTTCTTCTATTTTACCATAAAAGGGGCGAGCGTTTATAATAGAGCCATGAAGAAGACTTCAAAAACACCTCTAATTTCGGTAATTATTCCATTTTTTAATACAGGATTGTCGCTTGAGGGGCTCATAAAACAAATTTCGAAGATTTGTCCGGATGCGGAAATTATCTGCGTAGACGATAAATCGACAGATGGAAGTTTGGCGCGGATTAAAAAACTGGCAAATGACAAAGTGCATGTGATTGCACAAAAGAAAAATCAAGGATCAGCAGCAGCGCGAAATCGTGGAATCACGGAAGCAAAAGGTAAATATATCGTATTCTTAGATTCAGACGACTTTATTCGTGACGATTTCTTTGAAAAAATGCTTTCTTGCATAAACGAAGCAGCGCTTGGCGTGTGCGGAATTCGTCAGATTTTTTTGAAAGACAATAAGTTTGTAGATAAATTTACAAAAGAGCCGAAAGCGCGAAATCCAAAAGATAATTGGCGTGAATACATTCTAAAATCGATGTTTAATGGCGCAGAATTATATTCGTCGGTAAATAAGATTTATCTCGGCGATGTAATTCGCGAAAATAATTTGAGGTTTGATGAAAAGTTGAATTTCGCCGAAGACACGAAGTTTGTGTTGGATTATTTGGCTTGTTTTGATGATGACGCAAAGATTAATTTCGTATGTGAGCCGCTATATTTTTATAATTACGGCACGAATACGAGCGTCGTGGCGGACTCTTCCCTGCGCTGGGAGAACTGGCAAAAAAGTTATGACGATATTATTGCTTGGTTAGGACGCGAGAGTGATGGAGGAAGTCGCGTTATTTCGCGCCGGGAATTAAGGCTCGCCAAGAAACTGCGTACGCGTTTTAAGATTTCGCATCTTTTGGCAGTGGCGCGTTCAAAAAAGAGCCGTGAAGAAAAGCTGAAATATGTTAATAAGTTTGAGTTGCTGCTGGGCGAACTCGTGCTTAAGATTAGATAAGGTATAATAAAAAGTATGAAAGTGGCGATAGTGTGTGACTGGCTCACGAATGTGGGTGGAGCGGAAAAGGTTTTGCTGGCAATTCACCAGATGTATCCAGAGGCGCCAATTTATACTTCACAATATAATCCAAAAGGCATAGATTGGTTTAAAGATGCCGATGTACGAACGGGCTGGATGCAGATTTTTCCATCTGGTTTGCGACGTTTTTTGGCACCTCTTCGCCAGATTTATTTTAATCACCTAGATTTATCTGATTATGATGTGATTTTTTCGGTGACTGGAGCGGAAGCAAAAAGCGTCAAAAAAGGCGACGCTGTGCATTTTTGTTATTGCCACGTGCCGACACAGTATTATTGGGGCTTTTACGATGAATATGTAAAAAATCCTGGCTTTGGAAAACTTTTAAATCCAATTGTAAGATTTTTCTTTAAGCTGCTTGTAAAACCGCTACGAAAGGCGGATTATAAAGCGGCGCAAAAACCGGATTATTTTATTACAATTTCAAACTACGCGGCGGAAATGATTAAAAAATACTACGGACGCGAGGCAAAAGTTATTGCACCGGGAGTAGAGATTGAGAAGTTTAGTAATAAAACTGAGCCGAAAAAACGCAGTGGATTCGTGCATTATTCGCGCCAAGTTTCATGGAAGCGACAGGATTTGATTATAAAAGCTTGTATCGAAGCGGGCGAGAAGTTGACGATTATTGGCGACGGGCCAGAACATGAACAACTCGTCGAAGTAGCGCACGAATCAAAACTTGTGAAGTTTTTGCCAGCACAGAAATCTGATGAACTTTTGAAAGCATTAAACTCGGCAGAAGGTTTTATCTTTCCGAGCCTTGAGCCGTTTGGAATTGCGCCGGTAGAAGCGCTATCATCAGGATGCCCAGTGATTGCTTACAAAAAAGGTGGCGCAGCAGACTATGTGATTGATGGTAAAAATGGCGTTTTCTTTGAAAAACAAAATACGGCGTCGATAGTACGAGCAATTGAAAAGTTTAAAAAATGTAAATTTAAATATAAAGATGTAGTAAAAAGTGCGAAATATTTTGACGTGGCGCGTTTTAAGAGAGAGATTGCTGAGTTTGTAAATGAAAAAACTAAGTAAATTCTTGGATTCATTGGAGAGTTGGCTGATTTTTGCAACGCCGGTAGCGGTATTTTTCTCTTATTATCCAGTAATTCGGCTGGGTGCGACGGAAAGCATGAATTTAGAGCTGTCTTTGCCGCTAATTTTATTGTTCTTGTTGGGTCTTTTATCAATTAGAAGACTTGGCATAGTCTGGCGAAGAATTGGAGCAAGAAAGTTTTTAACGAGTGCGATAATTCCGATTTATATTTCGCTTTCGATTTTATGGTCGCCAAATAAACTGCGCGGAATTTTAGTGGCGGGGATCGTGTGGTTGATTTGGCTAGTAGCTGCGAATGTCTTGTTTGGCCGGAAGTTAAAATCTAGCGAGATACGAAAATTAGTAAAAATATATTTACGTACAGCAGCGGTTTTTGCTTTGCTCTGTCTTATACAATGCCTATTAGATGTGTTTGGCGTGGCGCGTGATTATACGCTACTTTGTCAAGGATGTACGTATCAGACTTTTGGTTTTCCGCATCCAAACGGACTCGCAATCGAACCGCAATTTATAGGAAATCTTCTCTTAGTTCCTTGCATTATTTCGATTTTTATTTTCTTTTATAACATTAAAAGTCATAAATGCAAGCGTGAAATCTGGAAGTCTTTTGGCTTGACTATTTTTCTAGTTATGGTGCTATATGTAGTCTTTTCGCGGGGTGCAATTTACTCTTTCGTTATTGCGGCAGTGGGGATGTTTATCTACTTCTTAACGCAAAAGAAAAGCATAAAAACTTTGGTAATTCCGGGCGCTATACTAGTCGCATTCGGGCTAGCGCTAGTTTTTCAAGGTACGCTGGCTGCGATTTCGCCAACTACGGAAGGTTTTTCGGATGGGGTCGCAAGATCAATTAACCAGATGAGTCTCGGAATTATTGATTTGAGAAAACCAGTCGCAGAAGAAACAATAGAGTCAGATAATAATTCAACTTTTGACGGCTACGTGGAAGAATCGACAGAAATTAGGCTATCTTTAAATGAAGTTGCTTTTAAGGCTTGGCAAAAGTCGCCAGTTTTTGGAGTAGGAATTGGTGGAGCTGGCGTTGCGATTCATAATATAGACAATAATTATTCCGCTAAAGAAATCGTACAAAACGAATATATAAGCATTTTACTAGAACTCGGGGTTGTGGGGCTAGCGTTAGTGGTGGCTGGGATTATTTGGTTAGTTTATTTTGAATTTAAACAGCAGAATATGATAAATCTCGCCGCAATAACAGCTTATTTGATTAGCCTTTGCTTCTTTTCTGGACTGCCGAATGTACTCCATATATATCTATTAATGCCTATGCTTGGCAAAAGCAAAGATAAGTATTTTATGGTAAAATATGAGAATGAGCAAGTCAATAGACGGCCTTCAAAGAAGGGATCAAAAATCTAAACCAAAAACCGTACGACGTGTTGTAAAGAATACAACAGTTCGTAAAGCTGAAACTGCACCAGTCAAGGAAACTGTAGTGCGTAAAGAAGCAAAGGCCCGAGAAAGAGCCGAAGATAAAGCCGTACGCGAGTTTTTCGACGAAGTAAAAGATTCTGATCCAACAAATTTACTGTCAACTAGTGAAGATTTGCCAGCTAAAAAAGAAAAGAAGGCAAAAAATCCAAAAAAGAAAAAGTCGGTCGGAAAAATTATTCGTCGCATTATTTTGGTTTTAGTACTTTTGATTATTGCCGGACTTGCAGTCGTCTATTTTATTGCAAATGACTTTATTAAAAATATTACTAATGACGGAAGCTTAGTTGGACTAGTTTTTTCTGATCCAGACACGCCACTTTTAAAGGATGAAAACGGAAGGACGAATGTTTTAATCTTTGGTACTGAAGGTTATAACATGGACGATCCAGACTATGATGGCGGGCTTTTAACTGACTCAATGTTAGTTGTTAGCTTTGATCAAGATACTGGCGATGCAAAGGCCGTAAGTTTGCCGCGTGACTTAAAATCTCATACTTGCACGGCAACAAGTAAGATTAATGAGCTGTTTTACTGTAAATATATAAAGAACGACGGTACAGAAGAAAGTAAAAAGAAGTACGAAAACGAAGGTGGCGAGGACCTCGCGAATGCGTTTGAAGAAGTGCTTGGTATTGATATTCAATATCGCGTACATGTAAACTGGGCGGCTTTAATTCAGGCGATCGATGCAATCGGCGGTATCGATGTGGTATTTACTTATGGCGATCAAACTTGGGATGGACCAGAGACAACAATCCCTACTACAGATAAGCGCGGTCTTGCAGACGGCGTACGCAAAAACGGCAAATATCCAATTCAATTCCCAAATGGCGAAGTTGTCCATTTGGATGGCGCTAATGCGCTTGCGGTAGCTCGTACACGCAACGCATATGGTGGATATGGTGCGTCAGCTGGTAACTTTAGTCGTGAGATTTTCCAACAGAAAATTATTGAGGCGACCGTCAAAAAGGCGAAATCTTCTAATATTACGCTAGATACGGTTTTGAAAATCAAGAGTGCAATCGGCGATAACCTACGCACTAATTTTAAAGATACTGAGATTAAAACTTTGATTAAACTCGGCAATAGCATGGATATTGGATCGCTAGAATCTATCTCGCTAGTTTCGCCTTCGGATGGCACGAGGCCACTTATGACGACTGGTATGATAAATCATATTTCTTATGTTTATCCAACGGCGGGCGTGGGTAATTATAGTAAAATTCATGAATATATCGCAAAGAAGCTCAGTAATGACTTTAAGAGCGAGGGTGCACAGTTGAGTATACTTAACGGTACATCCGCAAACGGTATCGCTTCTTCAGCAAAGGCGGAGCTTGAGGATGAGGGTTTTACGGTACTTGAGACAGCAAATGCGCCTGAAAGTGAACGCGACTTTGATGGTGCGAGAATTTATCAGCGCAATAGCGGTTTCTCGAAGACAGCAGCTAAGTTGGCTGAGAAATATGGCGTATCTATTAAAGACAAAGTTCCAGAAGCACTGAAGAGCTTTAAGGGCGACTTTATTATAATTATTGGTAACGGCAGTAGTAAATCCGATAAATAAGACTAAAAGCACCTCGTAATGAGGTGCTTTTTTGACGCCTTCATATACGCTAGATGTAGCGTAGATACACTAGATATAGTGTATCTGTATGCGAGTTTTCCACAGTGTGGAATTATTATGCTATTGTTTATTTTTTGAATTATGTTTTAGTTTATTATTCTAGTTATATTGATTTTTTGTAGTTTTATGTTTTTATTGTTTGATAGTTTTCCACAGTCTTTTTCTAATGTGGATTTCTTTGTTCGGTTTTTGCTTCCCTACCTCTGTTTTTTTGGGGTATAAAAAATACGCCCCGAGCTCGAGGCGTATTTGTGATTATTCGGCTTTTTTAACAATATGAAGTCGACGCTCACGGCCTTCACCAGTACTAAAGGTTTCGATGTCACTGTAATCGCTAGCAAAGCGATGAACGACGCGACGATCGGCGGCGTTGAGGTCAAGAATGCGCTCTTTGCCAGTAGCGCGAACTTGGCGAATCCATTGCTCGGCTTGATGCTCGATTTTATCGGCGCGCTGGCGTTTGTAGTCGGCGACGTCGATATTTACGCGCGTAACTTCAGCATTGCGAGCGACTAGCGTCATTGAAACGATATGTTGAAGAGCGCGCAGGTTGTTGGCGTTTTTACCGATAAGTAGCGAATTCATACTGGTGCTTGGAACAGAGAGCTGAATTACATCGTCTTCGATAGTCGAATAGACTGCTACGTTGATACCGAAAAATGAAAGCAAATCTTCTACATATTTCGTCGCAAAACGAATAGATTCATCTGTATTCATTGATTATCTCCTTTTCTTTTTATTAGAATCCACGGAGATGCGAGTAATATGTTCTTTTGATTTTTTATTTTTATTGCTAGAAGCGTAATGAGATTTGCGCTCTTTTGCCTTCAAACGGGCAATTTTAGCTTCATCTTTAGCAATAGTTTCATCTTTGACGACGATGGCCTCTTTGGCATCACGAAGCTCTTTGAGGACCTTTTTCTCAGCTTTGAGCTCCATCTCTTCATAGTTGCGACTGAGAATTACTTTTTGCTGGATGATAGTAATAGCGTTACTGAGTAAATAGTAGAAAACGACGGCGCCTGGAAGCCCAATCATAATAAATAGCATCATGAGAGGCATTGTGAAAGACATCGTGCTCTGCGAAACAGCGTTGATTTCTTCTTGAGAAGGCTCTTTACCATCGGCAGCTTCTTTCATGAGCTGGCGCATAGTTTTGCGCTTTTTACCGTTTTGACGAGTCGGGTCCTGCTGACGTGACATAATAAACTGCGTAAAGGCGCTAGTAAGCGCAAAGACTAAGATAATAATAGAATCGATAGAATTAAAGCCGGCTTTGGCGGAAAGGTCGACTACGCCAAAAAGTTTGGGCTGGAAATTATAGACGGCGTTTTCGTCAGTTTTGCGGGCTTCAAGATATTGATTTTGATGTTCGATAAGTTCTTTAATACGAGGGAGATCTTCGGTAATCTTATAAGCGGAATGTTCGACGGTGTAATCTTTGCTGCGATTCTCTTCATTGATAATTGGGCGAACTGTAACGTTAATGGCAGTAAATAAAGCAATAAAAATTGGTAGCTGAATAAAGAGCATCAACATCGAGCGCATAGGCTTAATGTTTTTGCGCTTATAGAGATCCATCATCTGTAGCGACTCGAGTTGCTTGTTGCCGTTACAGTTTTTCTTAATCTCGACGAGTTCTGGCTGAATTTCGCGCATGACGCGAGTCTGGTGAAGTTGGCGCTTCATAAGTGGCCAGACGGCAAATTTGACGAGAATAGTAAAGATAATAATAGCTAGACCAAAATCGCCCACCAAGTTGTAAATCAAGAACATGATATTTACAAGCGGGCGGACGATTAATGCATCTAGAATTCCAAACATAATAGTTTGATTATATTATATTTGCCTCTTTGAGTAAACTGCTTATAAGGGAACGCAGCTCTTTAAATGGCATTTTAAGAATTTCTTTATTATAAACAACAAAGATACAGTCATAAGGCTGCTCAATGTGTGGATGCTCGAGGCGGATAGCCTCATAGACGCGACGACGGATGCGATTGCGGCCGACGGCGGATTTAAGAACTTTTTTACTGACGACGACAGCGAAACGTTGTTTTTTGCGTGTATTAACAGCAAAAACCAGGGATATTTTTGGATCCCTGATTGTTTTACCATTTTGATAGGTACTGCGTACCCCACCGCGCGAATGAAAACGGAATTTGCGTGATAGCATTAGGCGGTTAGACGAGCGCGACCTTTAATGCGACGACGAGCAAGAACTTTGCGACCATTGACGCTATTATTACGTTTGCGGAAGCCATGCTCTACTTTGCGTTGGCGCTTGTGTGGCTGATAAGTACGTTTTGGCATAAGTTTAATCCTGACTTTATAATTATTGTTTTATTATTTGAATTGTGTTTATTATACCAAGTTTTTCCACTTTTCTCAAGCTTTTTTCCACAGTACTAAACCCCTATTAAATAGCATTATGTGGAAAACTCTTATCTGTTATTTTAAAAACATAGTATAAAATATTATTTTTATCTGTTTTAACTGTGGAAAACTTTGTATAATAAGGGTAAGAAAAGGAGGTATAAGGGAGATGCCAAACGAGTGGCAGAGTGTGCTGGACGAAATAAAGAACTCCGTGTCCGATATGGCATATAATACTTATTTTGCGGGTAAGTTCAATTTTGAGTCTGTTGACGAGAATGGCCTACTTACAATTACCGTCCCTTCTATCTTTATTAAAAAACAGATTGAATCTAAATATATAGATGCAGTGCGTGATGCGCTTGAAGCAGTAGATTTTGGTTATGCCGATATAGAAATCAAGATCACTAAAGCCGAGAATAAGACTTTAGTACAGAAGGCGCGCGAAGTGACGCCAGAAATGTTAAATTCAGCACGCGCTGCAGTAAAACCAAATATTATGACAGCAAATAAAGTTGTCACGAAGGATTCTGGGCAAAAATCTTTCTCGACGAGCGGGAGCGGGCTTAATCCACAGTTTAGGCTCGATAATTATGTAGTCGGCAGCAATAACGACTTGGCAGTAAGTGCCGCAAAAGCGATTATTGAGCATCCGGGTACGCGTTATAATCCGTATTTTCTTTATGGTGGACCAGGTTGCGGTAAAACTCATCTCGTACAAGCGATAGGCAATGAAATTCGCGAGCAACATCCGGAACTGCGCGTACGCTACACGACAATCGAGGAATTTTATCATGATTACGTCGAGTCGGTACGTAAAAAAATCGATGGGTTCGAGAATAAATATCGCAAATCAGTAGATGTGTTAATTATTGATGATTTTCAATATATCGTCGGTAAAGAAAAAAGTCAGGAAGAATTTTTCCATACTTTTAATGAGCTGCACAATAATAATAAGCAAGTAATTGTGACTTGCGATCGTTTGCCAAGTGAATTAGCAAGCGTTGATACGCGTTTAAGCTCTCGATTGATGCAGGGGATGCCAATTGATATCCAGATGCCAGACTTTGAGACAAGGTGTGCAATTTTGCACATGAAGGCGGAATTGAGTGGATATAATGTGGATAATAAAACGATCGAATATCTTGCAGAGAATATTCGCTCTAATGTGCGCGAGCTTGAGGGAAAATTAAACCAAGTGGCAGCGCTAGCTGAAATGCGCAATATTTCCACTTCGGAAGTAATCGGTAGTATGGACGAGAGTAGTTTTTCGCCACAACGTCGTTCGGTTTCAGCACGTAGCGTGGTCGAAAAGGTAGCAAAGTATTATTCCCTGCTCCCGACAGATCTTTTGGGTAAAAGTCGCACGAAAGATATTAAGAACGCTAGACAGGTTGCAATGTTCTTGATGAATGATGAGCTTGGAATGAGCACGGTTAAAATTGGAGCCGAATTTAAAAAAGACCACACCACTGTTATGCACGGTATTAAGATGGTAAAACAAAATTTGAAGCTTGATTTTAACTTACGTGAGCAAATTTCAGAGCTGAGGGATAAAATTTATGCAAATTGAAGCCCTTCTATGTGGAAAACTTGTTGAAAACTACGTTTTTTGGCCTAATTTTGGTGGAAAACTTGAGCAAAAAGCCGTAGAAAAGTGCGTGCAAAATACGTGGAAACAAAATGTGCAAAAAATGAATTGGTGGAAAAAATCACAATTAAAACCTATAGCGAATGTTAAAAAGCAAAGTTTTACACGAGTTTTACCTAATAAATTGAACAATTATTTGCACAAATGGAAACGGTGGCTCTTCCCGAGAAAAAAGGAGGTTTTGCACATTTTCCACAGAGTCTACTAATACTACTACTAAATATATAAATAAAGGAGCTTATAAAAATGGAAGTTGAAGTTTTACAGGAACGACTATCAAAAGCATTGAATATTGTAAGTCGAGTAGCAGCAAGTACAAAAGCTGGGTTGCCAATTCTAAGTAATATTCTACTTAGAGCGGACGGTAAAGAATTAGTTTTAACGGCAACCAACTTGGAACTTGCAACAGTTGATTTTGTAAATGCAGAAGTAAAGAATAGTGGTACGATTACGGTGCCAGCAAAGTTAATTGCAGAGTTTGTATCTAATTTACCGAGAGGCGAAAAAGTTTTGCTAAAGAGTAAAGACGATAAACTAATGATCTCGGCCGGTAAGTATAAATCTACAATTAATGGTATTTTGGCGGATGATTTTCCAGAGTTGCCAAAAATAGATGAAAAAGAAGCAGCGATTTTTAAGATAGATGTAGATATCTTTAAAGAGGCACTCTCAGAGGTAATTCCGGCAAGTAGTAGTGATACGACGCGCCCTGCTCTAACTGGTGTATTCTTTAATACATTTGAAGGTGATCTTTATATTGCAGCAACGGATGGCTATCGCTTAGCGGATCGTAAGTTTGTTAATGGCGTGAGTAGCGAGATTAAAGCAATTGTGCCATCTACTGCCGTGCAAGAAGTTTTGCGTTCGATTTCGGATAGCGTTAAAGAAGTAGAAATCTTAATTTCAGAGTCACAAATTGTGTTTAGGCTAGGTGAGATTGAGATTACGTCAAAACTAATTGATGCGAGTTTTCCACCGTATAGGCAATTAATTCCGAAGACCTCCGAGATTACGCTTGAGCTAGATAAGGCAGAACTAATTAGGATGACGCGCGTGGCGGCGCTGTTTGCGCGCGAATCGGGTGGTTCGGTGGTGTGCGAAACACAGGCGGAAACTGGTAATTTCTTGGTTTATGCAGTAGCGAGTGAGCTCGGCGAAAATACGGCTTCGATGGAGGCGGGCGCGAAAGCAGACGGAAAAGTGGTTTTGAACTCACGCTACTTGATTGATGCATTAAATGCGACAATAGAAGATAAGATTAGCTTTGGTTTTTCCGGAAAACTGTCGCCAGTAGTAATTAAAAACGCAAAAAATACTGAATATACACATATCGTGATGCCGCTAAAGAGCTAGGAGTCTTGTGCGCATAGTTGAAAATGTAAAATTGAAGAATTTCCGCTGTCATGAAGATTTTGAGCTGAGTTGTAATGAAGATACGACGCTAATAATTGGATCAAATGGAAGTGGAAAAACTTCGGTGCTCGAAGCAATTTATTTGGCTTTGCGCGGAAAGTCTTTTAAGGGGGTGGATAGAGAGATTTTGAGACGTGAAGCGGATTTTTATCGCGCGGAAATTCGATTACATGATTTTAAGACGGTGATTATTAGATACGATGGCGCAAAAAAGAGCTTCGAAATAGATGGCAAGAAAAATCTGAGATTGCCAAAGAAGAGCCGTTACCCGGTGGTGTTATTTGAGCCGGATGATCTTTATCTAGTTGGCTCTTCCCCGTCGAGGAGGCGTGATTATTTTGATGAATTGTTTCGTCAAATAGATGATAAATATGGAGTGACGCTAGGCAAATATAATAAGGCACTAAAACAGCGAAATGATCTGTTGAAAAATGAATTTGTGGACGAAAATGATCTTTTTTCGTGGAATGTAATGTGTGCGAATTATGGGACGGAATTAATTTTGTTTCGCAAGAAGTTTCTTGATGAAATAAATGCGCGAATGACGGAGATTTATCGAGAGATTGCGAAAAATGAGGACGAGTGTGCAATTTCTTATGTTGGAACTGAGGTAGACGAGAATAAATATCTGAGTATTTTGGAGTCTAATTTTGAGAAAGATAGATATCTTGGTTATACGAGTTTTGGGGCGCATAGGGATGATTATGAGTTCGTGTTTAATGGTAAACGCGCGGATGGATCGGCTTCAAGAGGTGAGATTAGGAGCATGATTTTGGCCTTAAAATTTATAGAGGCGAAGATTTTGGAGCAAGAGACGGGTTTCTCTCCTGTAGTGCTGCTAGATGATATTTTTTCAGAGCTAGATGATGCTAGACAAAAGCATTTAATTAGCAACTTTAAGGATTATCAGATGATAATTACAAGTACGTCAGCGCCAATAGATATGAATATAGACGTGAATTTGTAAATATTTTGGTTTTAAGTGTTGTAAAAAATAAGTAAAATTATTTTTGTGGAAAAGTTTTGTGCAAAACTATATAGATATGTGGAAAATATATAAAAATGCGTCCTGGGCGATTTTAGACACCCCAGGACGCAATTTTATAGCTGATTGCCGGCTATAATAACTTCTTTTGGTACGCCTGGCATATTGTGAGTAGTTAGATATGGTTGTGGATATTCGACGATTTGCCAAGTATTACCCTGCTTTTTTAGAACGATACGGTAATGAGCAAGAAGTAAATCTTGATCGAAATTGTATTCTTGGATAGTGGTAACGTAATATTCGCCGATTTCCTGACCTTCACTGACGAGTTTGCTGTTTTCGCCTGATGGGTAACTTTCATTAATGAAAACTTGGGGATTGGAAGCGGTGCTAGCGACTGGGGCTAGGTATGGGTTATTATTGCCCGAGAAGAAGATTTTATAGGCGGTAAGGTCGTCGTCTTTGCCATAGGTTTTAAGTTTATTTATAGCGGCATCAAGATAAATATCTTTGGACTTGATATTAATAACTGGGCGTGAGCCTTCTTCCTCATAGTCGTAACTGATGGAATAAAGCGAACTATTGAATGGGAGATGGTTTAAAATAGGGTATTTTTCTTTGGTGCGGAGGCCTTCTTCATTAAGATAGACGCCGACGCGACCTTCAACCTCAGTAAATTCCATTTTATGCTTTTCGAGATAAGTTTTTCCTTCGTCGTCGGAGGCACTAAGGGTACCAAGAAGCTTATTGTGGTCATTATCGATAGTAACCTGTTTTTTAATAGATTCAAAATGATCAAATTTTACTTCAAGTTCATAATTGCCTGGTGTGATGTAGGAGGTGGATTTATTTTTGATTTTTGTGCCGTTAAGGGTGACTTCGGCGCTATAAGGTGCAAAATAAATATCGGTACGGATTTTTCCGGCGCGACTAATGAGGGTGACGACGGAATAAAAAATTGCGATGATTACAAAAAGCCCAAGTAAAAGAAAAGTGAGTTTTTGGCCTTTTGTAAGATTGTTTTTAATTGTGTTTTGCTTTTTCATATTTACCATCCGTATTTTGCTTTAAAAGTTGACCAAGAGACGCCTTTTTCGACGATGTAAATCCTGGCGGTGCTACTGGAACCGTATGGGGCTTTATTGTTATCGGAAGGATTTGGAACGTCGTGGAAGATGTCTAAGTCATAATCGCCATCGATCTTCCCTGCTCCAGTGTCGGTAATGAGGAAATATTTACCGTTGGCGTAGGAGGCTTCGCCGGTAGCTTGAGTTTGGACATAGACGACGGTGCCAAAATCTAGATGGCTACTAGCGGCTTGGCCTGGAGCGAGTTTGCCATCGTTATAACCGCTGGCATTCTTGCCGGCGTATCCGCCATTTTCGGAGGCGGCGGCGCTATAGAAAGTGACGTGATGATCTTTAAGTTTTGTTGCGCCAGTTGGAACGGTGTTTGAGACGGTGCCAGAAACGGAGTTGGTATCACTAGAGGTAGTTTCGTATGGATTAAAATTTGGATTACGATACCAACGGACAATGGCGCCATTACCAAAGAGAAGATCCTCTTTGCCGGCCATAGGGGCGCGACCGGAGCCGCTGGTTGAATAGGAGGCGCTAGCAATATTACTGTCGAAGCCGCCAATTTCGCCGACATAAATGAAGGTGTGGCCGCTTGAAAAAGCGACGTCGCCTGGCTGAAGGATACTAGTATCGACGCGGGTGCCGGCGGAACTATTGAGAAGTTCCCAGTTATGCGATTTTACCCAAGCTTCTTGAGTATCAGTGCCACCTTTGCCGTCGTTGTAATTTGGTTCAAGGCCAGAGTTTTGTACAAGAATAGTAACGAAGCCGCCGCAGTCGATACCCGGCACGCCAGCGACGGAGCCGCCGACATAGCGACCTTCGCTGATGGATTGAGTGACAGCTTTGGCGTAGTCTGGCATGCGATCATGCCATGGGGCGCTGTGGTAGGTTGGCCAAGCATAGCCTTTGACGAGAGCCTGAAATTCGCCGTTGACGCTACACCCGTTAGCGTTAGTGTTGCTATTAATAGCCTTAAAGATAGTCTCAGCAAAAAGTTCAGCGCCGGCTTGGTTTGGGTGAATATTATCGCTAGCAAGATAAAGACCTGGGTCTTGATTTACGGTCTCGGCCCAGTCGGCGATGATGATGTTGGAATTATTTTTTGCGAGTTCTTTAAAATGAGTATTATTAGTATCGTAAGTGGTGTTTTTGCCGGAATAATTGGTGACAAAAACAATATTATGTTCTGCCCCAAGGAGATTGACTACTTCGTCGATAGCAGCAGCGGAAAGATTTGGCGAATTGGTGCCAAGTGCAAAGACGACGGTCTTTTTGAAAGTACTTTTGCCGTTTTGGACGATTTGGACACCTTCGCTCCAGGGGCGACTGACGCGAGCATTAATGTTGCTAGCGGTGAGGTCTGGGAATTTTTTGAGGAGTGCGTCCTGAGCGCCAACGGTAATAGAATCGCCGATAATGGTAATATTCTTGCCGGTTTCTTCGGCGGCGGAACCATTAGCGACAGAGGTGCCTTTACCGGCGTATTTATCGAAAAATTCTTGTGCAAAATTGCGACGAGCTTCGGTACCTTGGTAGAGTTGACCGGCGTAAGGCGAATAATATTGAATAGCGGAGTTTCCGCCAACGGCGCGCTCAAAGAGTGTCAAAAAGATTTCGGCAGCTTCTTGAGGATTGTTGGTTTTTTTGATTTCGTCTTGCCAGTTGAGGTCTTTCTCGGACATAGTGTGCTCGAGCTCGATTTGGAGAATTTTGTCAAAATCTGCCTCAGGGATGTTTTTGTCGGCGCCGGAAGCCCAATATTCGCTAGAGAGATATTGTTCGAGGCCGGCGTCTTTAATTTTGTTTTGAAGTGCGACACGGCGTCCACCGCCCCACTGGAAGAGGCCCCAGAAGCTAGAGTTGCTGGCTCTAGTTGGGCCAAGGCCACTCTCGGCCATGCCGTTGCCGAGGAGACCAGCGGTTTGAGCGTCGTTAAAGCCCTGCTGGATAAAGAAATTCCAGATTTTTTCAGCAGTATCACTGCCTGATAAGGTGGTAGAGCTATTGTTACAATTATCGGCATTTCCAACGGGATTATAGTAGTAAATCCCGTTTTTATTGTACATGTCGAGAATTTCATCAGATGGAACGAGAGCGTTGGCCGGAGAGGTAATAATTAGAGCCATCAGGATGGCAAAAATACGAGCTAGCTTTTTCATAGGATATAGTTCCTTTTATCGGTGAAAAAGTTAGGTATATTAGCGAGAATATATGCATCTGGTGATATATTTTTGGTGTTAAGATGGAAATTCTTTGGAGAGAAGTTTTCATTATGGAAGGCAAAAAGACCTTCGGTGGAATAATTGGCGAGATAGTTGGCGTATTTGGTAACTTCGAGCAAGAACGCGATATCTTCTTTGGTTTGGCCGCTGATGCGAGCAAGCGTTCCTTCGAGGCTATAGTCGGTAGGATGTTCTTGTTCGTATTTTGCTTCATATGCAAGAATTGGGTTTGAGAATGTCTCTTCGGTGTCGGCCGTCGTAGCTGCTTCGCTATTGGCTTTATCATCCATGGTAGATAGATAACGCATATCTTGAATATAGCGTTGATAGTATTTAAATTCGTTTTCCCAACGTGGATTGTCGGCGGAATTCAGACAAATTTCGCCGGTTGCCCAGGCTTTATTAGCTTCGTCCTCGGCGGCATTAATAACATCTATAACATCGCCAATGACTGGCATACTGTTTACAACAACGCCGGCGTCAGTTTGAAGCACATTGAGAATGTTGGCATCTTGAACACCCCAAGGCGATTGACGATTCTTGCAGAAGTTAATAAATTTAGCAAGTTCGGAATTGTCGCGAACGGTTTCGCCGTCGTCTTCGAGATTAGCAGTAATGATGCGTTCGTAAGTTGAGTCATCTGGCGCGAGGTCATTAGTGGAATAATCTGAAGCGCCAATAGCTAAGCCATTCATATCGCAAACGGCACCTTCTAAGTTGTCGCAATCTTTGTAGACGCTAGAATACATGAGTTCTTGATCGGCAGCGCTGGCGGCAGGAGATAGACTGGCGAGAGAACTTCTAATAATATTACTCATACTAGTGAGACTGAGGGCGATGTTGTTAGCATGAGCCATAATGGCAAACTTTGAGAGGAGAGACCCCATAAAGGTATTAGTGCTAGTAATATCGAATGGACTACGATTTAGGCGATCGAGCTCAGCTTCATTAGTGTTTGCGATGACAATGTTGCGGTTTTGCTCTTTGACGCGCTCTTCGGAAGCTGGCATATAAGCACTACCGTTTTGAGCAATTTCCCCGTTACTAATTGCGGCGCCTTGGAAAAAGAGATTGCCAGCTGGGACGCCTGTGTAGGATTCGAAGATGTTGGAAGCGAAAATTTTGGCAACATAAGGAATGATAGCATTAACGATAGCACCGACGGCTACTGACATAACGATGCCACCAACAGTCTGCATAAGAGCGCCGACGGCGATAGTAGCGAGACTGCCACCAGGAACGGCATTGGCTGCAAGCGAAACGATAGCACTAGAGGCCATGACGCCAGAACAAACGGAAGTAGTGACGCCAGTGCTTACAGCGATAGTTGTAGCGGCGCGAGTAATGTTATTGATGGAGTATGGTGCAATTTCTTTGTCGGTGGAGCGAGTTTGGCCAAGTACAAGCTTGGCGTTGGCAGATTCGAGTGCGGAGCCAGTAACGTCTTCTGAAATTGCATTGCCGTCATTATCGATATAATCGACTTTAGTGGTGGTTTGGCCGGTAAGGAAATTTAGAGTCTCGTTGATGGCAGCGGCGTCACCTTCTCCACTCATAGCTTTACTGACTGGCTCCATGAGACTTAAGAAGTAGGCGCCAGCTTTGACGATTTGAACGGCAGAGACGGTGACTGCGGCGATATTAGCGACACGAAGTGCGGAACAGACTGGAACGCCAACAGAAGAAACTTTGCTGGCGATACCGTTTACGAAAGAGCGAGCTTTAGCTTCGGGTGTGTCGCCGGAAACGTTTTTATTGTCGAGGTCGTCGCCGTTTTTGGTGGTTTTTTCTTCGCCGGTTTCTTCATCTTGCTCATGGCGGGCGGTGTTTACCTTAGTGTCGGCGCCAGTAACGCGATCGGAAACAGTTTTTTCAAAATTCTCGGTGTCTGTGTCGGTGTCGCCGGTGGATTTGAAATCGTCAAAAATATCGCGAGTATGGCCGTGACTTTCGTAATATTTGGAAGCGGATTTATCAAAGAAGCCAGCGATACGCCCGCGTTTGGCGCTATAGTAGGCGTCGCGAAAATTAGCATCAGAGGCAAATTTATCGGAGAAGGAATTGGCGTCGATAATTTCGTCATTATATTTTAGAACAGTTTTACTAGTAGAGAGAGTTTGGTCGGTTTTGAAAACGCCGTCGGAATCGATATAGCCGACATCGATACCTTTACTACTAAGACGCTTTTTAAGATAAGGTGAAAAAGTGCGGTATTTTTTGGTAAAATTACTGATTTTGACTTGTCCGTCGCCATCCATGAGATATTTAAAAAGGCGAGGGTTACGCATGGAATAGCTAGTAAATTGAAGATCGGTGTTCTTGGTAATAAGCGCAGAAAGATGCGGTCCAAGCATGCTTTGGGCGGCATAAAAGAAGAACCCGCCGCCAAAGATTAAGCCAGTAATAAGTGTGAGCGGAGCGGCTTTTTTGAATTTATTGGATTTCTTGCCGTTTTGCCCTGCTTTGCGAACGCCTTTAACGGAATTTCTAAAAGTGTTTCTTGAGGTTGTGTTTTCTTCAGATTTTTTAAGCTTGGAGGTGGCGCTAATTTCGCGAGCGGTTTTGATGCGAGAAGAAAGAGAGTCTTTGGAGGTGGCGATTTTTTCGGCATCAGAAAGATTTTGCCTAGCGATATTCTTCGGGCGAATTTCGGCACCTTCCATTTGATTATATGGATCGTGACTGCTGCGATAGCGGTGTTTTGAGTCCATAGATGTCTTTATTTTACCATATTTTAGCTTAAAAGTCGAATGCGTAAAAATACCGGCTAGGTGTTTTTAGCCGGTACTTTAAGCTATCTTTTATTTGAGACTGGATTGGTTGTGATGAGACTTTCTTCGGTGTCGGAAGCCACGATTTGAATGTGGACATGGTTTTGACCAGCAAAGAAGAGGCCTTGTCCAACTGGGAAGTTAGAAAGACGTTTGCGCTCCTCGTCAGTGAGCTTGAAGACATCAGATAGAACATCAACGGCGGAAGCAGATTGTTTAAGGAGTAATTGCATGGAAGAGTTTGCAACGATAGCGCGTCCCATTTTGCTACTCATAAAGTCCTCAACATCCTGCGTAATGGTAGTAAGACCGAGGTAGTATTTACGAGCGCGCTTGGCGAGGCTGAAGAGGAACTTGGCGGAATCTTCGTATTGCATGAGCTGCCAGGCCTCATCAACAATGAGGAGGCGAGGTTTCTTTTGAGCACGAGTAATGTTCCAAATATGGTTCAGGACGATATACATAGCCACTGGACGAAGTTCATCTTCGAGGTCGCGAATATTAAAGACGACCATTTGGTTGTTGATATCTATATTGCTCTGCTGGGAAAAGATACCAGCAAAAGTACCAGTAGTATATTTACGTAAACGCTGTGCAAGAGATGGACCGGTGCCACCCATATGAAGCAAAGTATCGAAAAGATTCATGATGGTTGGTGGAGTGGCGTTGTGAGTAAGTGGATCGTTAGTAATACCGGCACGAGCGTAAGTGTCGATGAGGGCCTGATCAAGATCCGCTTCTTCGTTTGGACTTAAAGCTGCAGCGGCGCCGCCGAGCATGAGACGGAAAAGACCGTGAAGAGTGGCGAGATTGGCACGCAAGGCGTCATTAGCTTCTTCTGGATCAACGACTTTTGGCAGGTCGAAAGGATTAATACGGACGTCGGAGCTAAGACTGAGACGAACATAAGCGCCACCAACGGCGTCGGCAAGTTTTTGATACTCATTTTCTGGGTCGATAATAAGAATTTCGGTGCCGAGCATCATAGAACGCAAGGCTTCGAGCTTGACGGTGAAAGATTTACCAGAACCAGATTTCGCGAAGACAACCATGTTGGCGTTTTCGAGCGAGAAACGATCAAAAATAACGAGGCCATTATTGTGCATATTAATGCCGTAGAGAATACCTTTTTCCTGCGTGAGGTCGGCGGAGGTGAATGGAAAACTGGTAGAAATAGCGCCAGTATTCATATTGCGGCGGATTTGGAGTTGGTCGGTACACTGAGGCATAGTAGAATTCATGCCCTGCTCTTGCTGCGAAGTAGCGACTTTTGAGAAGACCATTTGCTGACCGAAGATATTTTCGATTTTGTGCTGAACAAACTGAAGTTCATCGAGCGAATCGGCGTAGATTGTAACGTAGAGGCCATAACGGAAGAATTTTTCGGCACCGACTTGGAGTTGATCGCGAAGGTCTTCAGCATCGGAAATAGCAGCTTCGAGCTCTGGATCACGAACTTTTCCCTTTTCGGAGTTGACGGACATGCTAGCTTCGAGCTGAGTCACCTTCTTGGTGAGGTTTTTCATGATGATACCAGTATCAACTGGATAGATGTACATGGAAATATCGAGAACTTCATCGATATTAATGATGGAGCTTAGCCAGCCAGTATAAAGCATACGAGGATAGCCGTAGACATAAATCGTACGGCCGTATTTGGTGCCAAGGCGGAAATAGTCGGAATTAATTTCGATAGATGAAGGCGAAATAAGGTCGCGAAGTGTAGTAATACCGGTTTCAAATGCTTTTTGAATTTCGACTTCTTCTTGAAGCTGGGATTGCGCGGCGATGTCGGCGGCGCTGAGTTGTTGATTTTTCTTGGCCATAAATTACTCCTCCATTCCTTTCTCGCCTTTTTTAACGTAGAGGTGGGCGAGTTTATTGAAGTCGCCGAGTGGTTCACGGACGGCAGTGTCTGGGTTATTAAAGTTGTAGTAGAGAGTGCTAAGTTCGCGAGTATTGAGACGAACAGCATGGATGCCCATCTGGAAGAGACCAGAGACGACGGTTTCGACGCGGTTATTGACTTCGGTGACGGCCTTATCGTAAGTAGCGCGGTCGATGCGGGTGATGCCTGGACCTTTGTTCTTACCGACAGCGGCAAAGAAATTCTTATTCTGCTCGACGGCTTGTTCGGCTTCCTTTGAGGTGTAATACGGAATTATGATAAAGAAAGATTTATCCATAATGTTGGCTTCTTGAGAGAGAATGTCGATGAAGTTGATGTAATCATCCATGAGAACACCAAGAAGCATATTGTCGTTATTGCGGCGAAGCTCGGAAAGGCGATCGATGTATGGGCCAATATCAACGCGCTGAGAGCGGATAAGAATCTGAGTGGCAAAAGTGAGGGAGTTGAGGAAGTTTTGGTAAGAATACTCGACGCCTTCGCGTTCGGCTTCAGACATAAGATCGAAGTTGATGGATTTACAGGCAACTACGGCGCGGAAAGAACCATCTTTCATAATAACCATAGAATCGCGAAGCTCTGAGATTAAAAGCGTGCCCTGAGTAGAATTTGGGTTTTGTGGAACTGGCGCTGGTGCGGCTGGGGCTTGCGATGAAATAGTTTGCCCTGGTATTGGCGCTGCGCCAGGTGTTGGCGTGGCGCCATTCATAGGCATGCCGGTTTGTGGATATTGATTTGGATAGGCTTGGTTTGGCTGCATATTTGTTCCTTAATGTAATGAAATGTATACTTCCCCGTCGTTCTTTTTGTTGATACGTTTAGCTTGTTGAGCGATAGTTTCAATTGAGAAATCTGAATTGTTGGCGAGATCGATAATGTCCTGGCTTGGTTCAGATTTTGGCTCTGGCGTAGGTTCTGGAGCTGGTTTTTGGGGTATTTCTTCGGCGATAGGCTGAACAACTACAGAATTGATCTGAGATGTTTCTGGCTCTTGTGGCTCAGTAACTGGAGTTGGTAGTGGTGGTGCAACTGGCTGGATTGGCGCAGGATTAATTGGAGCAGAAGTTGGAACGCTGCCTGGAGTTGGTAGATTTGCAGTTGGCGTAAGGTTTGGCGAAAATGGCGCAACTGGTGTAGCGGAAAATTGGCCAGGCGCGACAGTGACTTGGCTTGCGGAAGTGATATTTGGCCGAGCGGACTCCGGCTCATTGAATTTATTAATAGTAGCACCAGCGGTGCTGAGTGAACGAGAATTATCGATAGCTTGGCGCATCTGAGCGACGAGTTCGTCATGGCGACTATCGGTGTTGTTTTGAAGAGTTTGGGAGATATTGTAGCTTTGTGGAGTCTCAAAAATATCTTGAACAGTGCTAGCTTCGGCGTTGATTTCGTCGCTGAGTTGGTTGGTTACGTTGCCCTTAATGGCATAACCTTCGGTATCAACAATGTCGGCAAGGAAAGAGAGGCGACGGGAGGCTTCTTCTTCGTTAAGGTTCTTAGTACGGTTTTCTTCAACTTTTTTAGGAGCGGTAATGACGATAGTGGATTCGGGCTCGCCTGGTTCCCAGAGGCGCTTGTGAGGCTTAGTGTAGTAGGAGATAACAGCGGCGAGATAAGTTTCCATAGGCTGGTCTTTTTTGAGCGGTAAGGCGAGTATCATCAAAAAGATAATAAAAGGTACTGGAATAATAACTAGAACTGGAAAGATTTTGAAAAGCAAAAAAGCTACACCCGCGAGTGCGAAGGCTATCAAAAGGTATATGAACTGACGAAAAGTGAACGGTCCGAGGAGTTTATCTTCTGCCTCGACGTCCTGAGGTACCTTATACTGAGCCATATATTATTTATAATAGCATAATCGCCATTTATTTTTAACTCAGTATAAGGCTGTAGTTGGATAATAATTAGTCGAGGTCGATGCCGAGCATCTTGCGGACTTCTGGGTTCATAGTAGCACGCTGCGAGGTTGCAGATTGCTTGTTGAGGGCGGTGCGCTGGTGTTCGAAGATCTCATAGAATTCGCGACTGACGACAGAACCTTCGGCGGTCGTAACGGTATCGCCAGGATTAACATACTGCAAGAATCCATCAAGAGCTTTCATAGTGCCACTCTTTGAGGTAACGAGCTGACCAGCTGACATATCTTTGAGATAGCTAATAACGTTGTCTTTAATAGCGTCACGGTTGTTATTAAAGAATGCAATCTCTTGAGCATTAGCGGTGCCAGCTTGGATTTTATCTAAACCACCAGTGAGTAAGGAGTTGATAGTAGCAAGTGTTTCACCATCGACGGTACCGGAAGCGGCAGTTGAGCGGATCTGTTTCATGGATAGACCAAGGTTGTGTGGATCGCTAATAAGACCCTGGACGCGAAGATCTTGGATAGATTTCCAGAAGGTGCGGTCTTGGGTTTTACCAATGCCTGGATCACCGATGTTTGGAATAAGCGTATCGATTCTTACTTTCGCAGCGGCGTTAGCGTCAATATCGCCAGCGAGTGGGGTGCCTTTAATATAGTCGGAAAGATTGACGTAGGCTTCGATACTTTTCCCTGCTCCGTTCATACCACGGCGCATCATTAAGGCTTTACTCCATGACCATAGCAAGGCGTCGTCTTTCTTCATAGTAATAAGAGTATCGGCGAGTTGCTTTTGGACGCGAATATCGTTGGAAATATCGCCAGAGTGTTTGACGAGGACATTTGTAATAGCATCGTAGTCGCCGCGTTTTGCCATAACTTCGACGGCGGCGGTCATAGAGTTGTAATCTTTAGTCTGGAAGGATTTTTCGAGGTTTTTGCTAATTTCTGGACCAGCAAGCATATCGTTGTAAAGCTCGGAGTACATACTCTTACTCTCAGCGTCGGCTTTGCGTTTGGCGGCAATGGCATCAGAAAGTACAGCGTTCATGGCGCGGCTAGTAGTGTTTTGATAGGCCTCACGCTGAGCGTCGGTCATATTAGCGACGGCCGCAGCATCTTGATGTTGATAGTTGAAGCTCTTTGCGACTTGGCGACTAAGTTCAGAGTCGGCATCTTGGAGACCGGTTTGAATGGTATCGGCGCGACGTTTGAGGTTTTCCATATTAACGACACGCTGGCGACTGGCGTTGATGGCGCTTTGAGCGATAGCTTTACTATAACCAGCATTTATGGCATCTACGCGAGCTGCATCGCGAGAGCGGATGTGCGCAGTATCATTTTTGTCGTAACCTTCATCCATGTCGGTATTGAATTTAGTAATTATCTCTCCAGCGTTCATGCGAAGTTGAGCGTTGTTGTAGTAGCGCAAACCACGATTATTGAGCTGACCTTTGGAATTGTAGTGGCTTTGACGATGTTTGGCATTTGCTCTATCGTCGGCGGTTTTCTGCGCATCAGCAAGATCATTGGCGCGGTTAACATTGCGCTGATTGAGATATTGAGCGAGGCGGGTGCTTGGGCGGTAGCTAGTGCTACTAAGCTGGCGAGCCTTGGCAAGACGACGATTTTCAGCGGAAATACCACGAAGGCGAGTATCGGCTGGTCTGGCGGCACGGTGGACCATGCCGTCAATGCGGCCAAGGACGGTACCGCTCATACGTAGTAGCGGAATAGACATAAATAGAGGTAGGACCATAACGGCAACGCCAAGAACGACGCCAAGCCAGTTGGTGGCAGAAGTAATCATAACAAGGCCGGCGAGATTAGAAGCGCCGTAAAGGATGCTAAACATTGGATAAAAGACTAACATGCTAATAAAAAGGCTAGTCCATTTTTTGAACCATTTCTCGGTGTTTGGCAAGAGATAGGCGACGAATGCGAGTGGCGAGATCATGACGAGTAAAAGAATGAGGGCTTGACGAGCAGCCATAGTGATGAGTGCAGAAATAATGGCGAGTGCGCCAGATAGAATAATAGGAATAAGTAGCCAAATAAGACCGGTGAAGCCACCGGTGATAGCGAGTGCACCAATAGTGCCAGCTGTGCCGATACCGAGAATCGTAGCGACGATTCCAGCGACGGATGTGCTAGCAGCGGCATCACTGACGGAGCCGTTAGCAAGTGCATTTTCGCCGATAGCATCAAAGATAGATCTAAAACCGCCACCCACGATGTTACTGAGATCGACGGCAATAGCACAAATAATATAGCTTAGATTGAGAAGGATAGCGGCAATAATAAGTCGCGGGAGCATGCGCTTGATACCGTAATTACTAATCCCCACCCCAGTCATCTGGGAGTAGATAATGATAATAAAGACGATAATGAAAGCAATGTTGGCGAGATTACGGAGATATTCCCAGACAACATGAATTGGGGCGTCCTGCTCCATCGAAACTGGTTCGACATTAATAAGCTCGTTTAGAATACCATAAGCGCCATCGATGATATTGGCAAGGAAAGAAGTTCCTGGGCAGACAAGCCAGCCAATACCACCAACTTCGTCATAACAGGTAGTTTGTTCTTGATTCTCTTCTTCGGTTTGTTCTTCTTCGGAAGTATCAGGAGTGGGATTAGTATCGTTATCTGATGGGACGGCAAAAACTGGACCGCTGATTAGGAAGAGGCTGAATGCGGCCGCGAGCAGTATTATACCTAAGCGTTTTAGATACTTACCCATAGCATTTCTAATTATATCACACATAAGCTTTTTTGTCAATAATATTTAAGGGGTCAAGGATAGAATGCTTAATATTATATATAATTTTAGGATTTTGAGTGAGAGGGTTTCTGTTATATAATATAAGCAACTGAAATAACAGAGGAAAAAATGCGCAACAAAATGAACAAATACTTAAAAATCGCTGCGATTGCTGTTTTTGTGGTGTTGGCGGCTGGTTTTGTGACGACCGTAGCGACGAGTCCGGCGATGGCGGAATGTGAGACGGCGGTTTTGCCCGATGAATGGTGCGATGGCAACAATGATATTATGGATGTCGTAAAATTTGTGGTCGGCATGCTAGCTGGTGGTGTCACTTTTATTGGCATTGTTGGTATCGTTATATGTGGCGTAATGTATCTTACGGCGCGCGACAATGAGGCACAGGTTGCAAAGGCGAAGAAGCGTTTGATAGATGTAATTATTGGTGTGGTGATTTGGGTATTATTTGCGTTTGGAGCGAATGGTATTTTGACGCTTTTGGTGCCAAAGGCGGAAGGAGTTGAAATTACTGAAATGCAAACTCAGATAATAGATAAGGAAATTGCGTGATGAAAAAAGTTTTAATCGCTTTTGTAATGCTTTGCTCCGTGATGCTTGGCTTGGTTATGCCTACGAACCAAGCGGCGGCTTTTAATACGAATTGTACTACGAGGTTCTTGGGTTTACCGGCCTGGTATGATGGATTGGTTAATACGAGTACCTGCGAGATAGAAAGCCCGGCAAAAGATGAAGCTAAGCTTAGGCAGTTTATCTGGACGGTGGTTGCGAATATTATGGCGCTCGTGATGGGTGTGGTTGGATATCTAGCAATCGCATTTGTGATATTTGGTGGTTTTCAGTATTTGACGTCTTCTGGTGATCCTGGAAGAGCCGCCAAAGGTAAGAAAACGATTACAAATGCGCTTATTGGTACAGTGATTTGTTTGTTAGCTTCAGCGGTTTCGAGTGCAATTTCTGGTATTATAAGGGGCGCTACGAATGGTACGGGCACCGCTGGGCAATTCTTTGCTAATCTGTTAAATACTGTGTTTGTTTGGGCGGGAATTTTGTGCGTTATAATGATTGTGATTGCTGGCATAGAGTATGCGATTAGTATTGGCAATCCAGGCAAAGTTTCGAAAGCTAAGAACACGATTATGTATGCTGCGATTGGACTTGTAATTATTATTGCTGCAGCTGCGATTGTTAACTTTGTAGTAGGAGCTGTTTAGATGAAGAAGGTATTTTTAGTAATTGCGATATTATTGTCTGGTTTTATGGTAATTAATATGCCAGTGAAAATTTATGCAAAAGACTGTGGGGGTGTCCAAGTTGCAGACAAGGCTAATTGCCCTGGTGAGTTTACGGTTCCTGGTGATGGAGAAGGGTCACTTAAGAATTCCGTTCAAAAAGCCCTGAGTGCTATTTTTGGGATTCTTGGTATTATCGCGGCAGTAGTAATTATTATTGCGGGCGTTCAGTATATGATTTCGGCGGGCGATCCGGGAAAAGTTGCAACTGCAAAAAAGGCAATTCTCTATGCGATTATCGGACTTATCGTATCTTTGTCGGCGTATGCTATAACAAACTTTATTTTGGGAGCATTATAAATAAATGAATTTATATAAGATAATAGGTTTAGGCATTAAAGACCAGGTTACTGGTGCGGCGAATGGCACTACGGCTCAATCTATTGTTGGCAATGTAGTGAAGGCGGTTCTTGGCATTGCTGGCGTAATTGCAGTAGTAGTAATTATCATTGGTGGTGTCTTTTATATGACGGCGCAAGGTGATCCGGGAAAAATTACAAAGGCCAAGAACTGTATCTTCGGTGGCGTGATTGGGCTCGTGATTTGTTTGTTAGCTTTTGCGATTGTAACTTTTGCGATGAATGCCTTTGCAGGAAATATATAATCTATCGACAAAAGCTGAAGTTATGGTAAAATTAAACTAAAGTTCTTTGGAATTAAAAAAGGAGAAAAAATGAACAAACTAAATAAAATCTTGAAAGCTGGTGTCTTTGCGGCTTTCTTGGCGGCTGTGATTGCTGGTCCAGTAATGGCAGCAGATTACTCTTGTATTACTGGTGGTACTGGTAAGTATCCAAACCTTTCTACTAGCGGTGGCGCCGGTACGGAATATCCAAACAAATGTGTCACGATTAATGACGGTGGTAATTATATTACTATCTATGGTAAAGACGCGGGCGCATGTGCACAGGCCGGTTCTCTTACTAGTGATCCAGATGCTTGTAATAGCCAAGATTTGAATGAGATTATTCATACAATTATTAATACCGTAATCTTTGTAGTCGGTATGCTCGCCGTAATTATGATTATTCTTGGTGGTGTTAACTATGCAACTTCTCAGGGTGATCCAAACAAGGTTAATAAAGCTAAGAGTACTATTATGTATGGTATTATCGGTCTTGTGATTTGTCTCTTGGCGTTTGCAATTGTGAACTTCGTCCTTCAAGCTTTGGCTTAAAGATAAGCGATTAATAAATACCCTGCTCTATTGCGGGGTATTTTTATATGCTTAATATTATGTTAAAATATCTTTAGACAAAGGAGAAAAAATGAAAGAAGTAATTAAAAAGATTGGTCTTGGAATCGCGAGCGTAGCGATGGTTGCTTGCGGTATGACTGCAATTGCGCCGAGTGTATATGCAAGCCCAGTTACTGAGGCTCAAGGTGGCGTATCTGATATTACGCCAGCTGGCACAAATACAGACTTGATGGATATTATTAAGACTATCCTCAATACCGTCTTTGTAGTTGTAGGTATTGTAGCGGTTGTTATGATTATCCTTGGTGGTATTAATTATGCAACTTCTCAGGGTGATCCTGGAAAGGCCTCAAAGGCTAAGAATACGATTATGTATGCGATTATTGGTCTAGTCGTTACTCTACTTGCCTTTGCGGTTGTAAACTTTGTATTAAGCGCACTTGCCTAGGGGAAAATGATTTTAAAAATATCTCACCAACTTGGTGAGATATTTTTTAGGTGAGTGCTTTAGGGCTTTGTATTTAGAATCTTTGAACTGTGAACTAAAATATCTCCGCAGGATATGCGGAGATATTGGATTAGTTGACGAGAATGCGTTTTTTTGCTTCGGTCTTCTCTTTTTCGAAGGAGACGGTAAGGACGCCATCCTTAAGGACTGCTTCGACGCCATCTTCTTTGACCTGAACTGGTAAAGCGATAGTGCGGCTAAATTCGCCCCAGTAGCATTCTTGAATGTGCCATTGAACGACTTTATCGTCTTCGCTGCCGCTAAGAACGCCAGAGATGGTTAAGATATTGTCTGAGATAGAAACATCGAGATCTTTGCGTTCAATACCTGCGGTGCGGGCTTTGATGATAAGTTTGTCTGCAGTTTCATAGACGTCAACAGCGAGCTGACCTGGGATATCCTCGTCTTCATCCCAATCGTCGTCAGCGACTTCTTCTTCGTAGATTTGCTCTGTGACTGCGTTTTGAGTGTCGACAGGAGTATCCACCGGTTCCTCTTCGACTAACATGTCGCCACTATTGTCATCCATGAAGGCAGCGGCGAGCTCGTCATCTAAGCTCATCTCGTCTTGTTTTCGAGCCATAATAAATATTTTCCTCCACTATTTACACTCTTAAGCTTTATTATAGAGAGCGTTTCTAATAAAATCAAGAAAAAAGAGGAGGTGTTGTAAAAAATACAATGAATATTAGTCTGGCGGAGTTGTTTTGTCCTCACCACTGTATTTCTTGCGGTAAAATTGGCGGAATTTTGTGTGAGTGTTGTAAAAAATACATTTTAGATGAACGAAAGCTGAATTGTCTAAAATGTGGTGCGGAATTAATACATGAAAAATGCGTAAGATGCGACGCATTGCCCTGTTTGCAATTTTATGTAGGAAAGCGTAAGGGTGCACTTAAGAGTTTAATTAATAATTATAAATATAATTCGGTGCGAGCGTGCGGAGATGTACTAGCAGAGCTGTTGGCGGAATGTATTAATATCGAGTCAGCGGTTGTCGTTCCCCTGCCAACGATAGGAAAGCATGTGCGGGAGCGTGGCTTTGACCATACAAAGTTGTTGGCACGGAAATTAGTAAGACTAAAAGAATGAAAATATGAATGCGTGATAGAGCGCGCAAATAATACAGTGCAGGTGGGTGCATCGAACGAAAAGCGCAAAGTACAGGCGAAGGAAGCGTATATTGTGAGACAAAAACTCGATCCGCTTAAAACATATATACTACTTGATGACGTTTGGACGACGGGCAGTAGTATGATGGCGGCATATGAAAAAATCTTCCAGGCGGGGGCCCGGAAGATTGTGATCGCAGTAATTGCTAAGAGTGGATAAGATTAAGCGGTAGTTCCACCAACAGCATTGATGACAAAGTTTACGATGGCGTAAGCTAGCAAGGCGATGATGAGGCCGATAATCGCGTACATGATGGTGTTTTTGGCGTCGGTAACTTTGGAGCTGTTGCCGCCGGAAATAACGTAACGGAAGCCGCCATAGATAAGCATGATAACAGAAATGATACCAACAGCGTAAAGAATAGTGTTTACAATCTGAGTAAAGACGCCGTTGACGCCGATAAGTTCGGCTGGCATACCGTTGCCACGAGCCATCTCTGCTCCGGCCTGGGCTGGATTTTTGAGATCGGCCATACCGCTAGCCATTACACGTCCAGCAAATAGTACGACGGCGGTGCTGGCGCCGGTGAGGATTTGGCTGGTTTTGACAATAAGTTTCTTCATATTTGATTAATCTTATCCTTTAATTAAAATAATTATACATTATTATAAAATAATTGACAAATTACTGAATGCTAGTCAGTGGGCGGATTTTGTGCTAAAATAAGAGTATTGGAGGGTTACCCAAGTGGCTGAAGGGGACGGTTTGCTAAATCGTTAGACTGGCGAAAGCTGGTGCGAGAGTTCGAATCTCTCACCCTCCGCCAAAAGATGCGCAGGAAACTGGGCATTTTTTGATGGTTTTAGTATATAATTTAAGTATGGCTAAAAAGAATATGGTTAACTGGGAAGCACGCGAATATATCGCTCGCGAGAAAAATGCGGCTTGGTATGTTTGTTTTGGAATTGTGGTAGTTGGGCTTGCAGCTCTCGCAATTTTTATGCAACAGTTTACATTTTTGTTATTAATTATTGTGGCGGCAGTGGCATTAGTTGTCTACTCGGTGCGTCCACCGCGAGTATTACACTACTCTCTTAGTAGCAAGGGACTCTCGGAAGGCAATAATCTATATACTTTTGGAGATTTTAAGTCCTTTGGCGTATTAAATGAAGATAATCATTATTCGATTGTTTTGATTCCGAAGAAACGTTTTGCGACAAGTGTGGTAGTTTACTTCCCTGAAACCTCCGGTGAGGAGATTGTAGATATTTTCGGTGCACATCTACCGATGGAGCCAGTGAAACTAGATGTACTTGATAAGTTAGTGCGCTTGTTGCGTATTTAACATAAACGTGTTAGATTATAAATAAGTTTTAATATAGAAAAGTAAGGTGGGCAAAAATGGACCAAAAACAGGACGAATTGCAGGCAGCAATTGACAACATCACCAATGCTAGCGCAGCTGTTGCGGATAGCACGAGCAACGATGTTGTTTCTCAGATTGAAAACAAAGTAGCAGATGCGGAGCCAGAGATTGTGTCAGCACAAAGTGCTGAGCCTGCAGGAGATAAGGCGATCAAAGAGGCGGAGGCTTCAAAGATTGAAATGACGCCACAGAAGGCAATGTATGGTGATCCGGATCTTGACCGTGTGAAAATCAATGCATTAAATGAGATTCGCCCGATTCTTGAAACAGTTGATATCCTACCAGAGAAGAAATTCACAATTTATAAAGATATTATTGAGCTTACCGACGATAAGGCTTGTATTGAGCCAGCTTACAATGCAGCACGTCAAATTGCCGATGAAAAAGAGCGCGCTGAGGCATTGCTTTATATTATCGAAATTATCGATGATCTGGGCGTTAAGATGCCAGCTGAAGATAAGAAATAAAATATCGCTTTAAAAAATAATCCCCGTTTTGGGGATTATTTTTTTGTTTGTCTCTGAACGAATGGTTTAATACATTCCGCCATCCATGCCAGCGGCAGGAGTATTATCCTTTTCTGGAACATCGACGATAAGAGCACCCATAGTAATGGCAGTAGCGGCGATGCTGATGGAATTTTGGACAGCTTCGCGAGTGACGCGAGCTGGATCAACGACGCCAGCTTTCTTCATGTCGATAATGCCCTTCTCTGGGGTCATGACGTTAATACCTTGGCCATCTTTGGCTTTCTCGACTTGGTCAAGGAGGGCTTGGCTATTGAGTCCAGCATTTTCCATGATTTGGGTGAATGGAGCTTTGAGAGCTTTCTTAACGATAGATACGCCTGGGTCAGTCTCTTTGAGAGTTTTGCTGAGGTTGACAAGTGTGACACCGCCACCTGGAACGATACCTTCATCGAGAGCGGCTTTGGTGGCTGCAACGGCATCATCGACGCGATATTTCTTTTCATCGATTTCGGTCTCGGTAGCACCACCGACCTTGATAACAGCAACACGGCCTTCGAGAGCAGCGGCGCGTTTGTTGAGCTCACCAGTTTCGTAATCGGAAGTAGAAGCTTCGGCTTGAGCCTTGATTTCGGCAATGCGAGCTTTAATTTCGGCTGGATCGCCGGCACCTTTGATAATAGTAGTATTGTCTTTGGTGGCGATAATCTTGCGAGCGTTACCGAGTACTTCGAGACCAGCGTCTTCGAGGCTCATGCCCTTTTCGCTAGAGACGACGGTAGCACCGGTGAGGATAGCGATATCCTGCATGATTTCTTTGCGACGATCACCGAAAGCTGGGGCTTTTAGAACTAGAGAGTTGAAAACTCCCTTAAGTTTGTTGAGTACGAGGACAGAGAGAGCTTCGCCTTCAACTTCTTCAGCAATAATGACGAGATCTTTGTGGCCAGTTTGAGCCATTTTCTCAAGGAAAGGCACAATGTCATTGGCGGAAGAAATCTTCTTGTCGGTGATAAGAATCTCTGGCTTGTCGAAGGTAGCTTCTTGGCGTTGGCTATCGGTGACGAAGAATGCGGAAGCAAAACCTTTGTCGTAAGTGAAGCCTTCGGTGATCTCAGCTTGCATATCAAGGCCTTGGCCTGGTTCAACGGTAACGACACCTTCTTTGCCGATTTTGGTGATAATGTCGGCGATAAGTTTGCCGATTTCTGGGTCGCCAGCGCTAATAGTAGCGACTTCGGAGACTTTTTGATTATCGCCAGCGATTTGCTCGGCAGTTTTATTGATACCTTTGATGATTTCGGCGCCAGCGGCTTCGATGCCCTTACGAAGCTCCATTGGATTGTAACCGGCAGCAATAAGCTTGTTGGCCTCGGCGATAATATTGTAGGTGAGAACAGTTACGGTAGTAGTACCGTCGCCGGCAACTTTATTGAGTTTTTGAGCGGCGGTTTTGATGAGGCGAGCGCCAACTTGGTAACCGAGAGTAGCTTCGTCGGAGTTGCCGAGATCGACGGCTTCGGCAACAGTAACGCCATCATGGGTGATGGTTGGAGCACCGTAACTTTTTTCAATGACAACGTTACGACCTTTTGGACCGAAAGTAACTTTGACTGCATCATAGAGAGCTTTGGCACCGCCAAGAACTTTCTCGCGGGCTTCGGCATCATAAAATACTTTTTTACTCATAATTCTCCTTAGAGGGTAGCAAGAACATCTTCTTCTTTGATAATGAGATGCTCTACTCCGTCGATTTTAATGTTGGTAGTAGAATATTCTTTGTAAATAATGCGATCCCCGACTTTGACGTTCTTGACGTCTGGGCCGATGGCACTAACAGTTGCGGTGTTAGGGGTCTCTTTGGCTTCGCCGAGAAGGATGCCAGAAGCGGTCTTTTCCTGAGGGGCTTCTTTGACGGCGACAACTCGGTCGGCTAGAGGTTTAATAGACATGTTTCCTCCTATAAAAGTTATATTTTTAGTATAGACAGTAGAATTAGCACTGTCAAGCGTCGAGTGCTAAAAATTAGTTTTGTTCAGGATGGCTTAAGATTTGATATGATAAAGGTATGAGCATTAAAGAAAAAATTCCATTTTATGACAAACTTGTGCTTCCCTATCACGCTGGCAAGGCGGCGATTTATGGGACGATTTATGGTTTTCCGGGACGTAAATTAAAAGTAATAGGCGTAACTGGAACTAATGGTAAGACGACGACATCTTTTATGATCTGGAAGATGCTGAATGAATCTGGGCGTCGCACGGGCGTAATGACGACCGTGGGCTGGGGTGTGGATGAGATTCATGAACAGATGGAACATATGACTACAGTGGATTGCGGTGTGCTGAATAGGCGTATTCGTAAGATTGTTGAGGCAGGTGCAGAATATTTGGTTTTGGAACTTACAAGTCATGCGTTGGCGCAATATAGGGCGCTAGGTGTGCCGATTGAGATAGCAGTGATGACGAATGTGACGCATGAGCATTTGGATTATCATAAAACCTTTGAAAATTATCGTGATGCAAAGCGTAAACTGTTTAAGCAAGCGAAGTATGGCGTAATTAACGCAGATGATCCGTCAGCGGGCTATTTTGAAGAAGATGTCGATGAATATGTTACTTATGGCATAGATTATGGCGATTTGAAGGCTGAGAAAATTAAGTTGTTGCCAGATGGCGTGGACTACAAGGCGGGTGATTTACATATTCGTACGCAAGTAGCGGGCAAATTTAATGTGTCTAATTCCCTAGCGGCTGCGGCAGTAGGTAAGCGTTTGGGGCTTTCAAATGAAGAGATTGAAAAAGGTATCTACGCGCTGACTGAGGTGGAAGGCCGTATGGTGACAGTAAATGAGGGGCAGGAATTTACGGCGATTATGGATTATGCGCATACGCCAGATGCATTTGAGAAGTTGTTGCCAGATATGAAAAAGGCGACCCGCGGAAAGCTAATTGTAATGTTTGGTAGTGCGGGTGGTAGGCGTGATCCAAGCAAGCGTGAGCCAATGGGCGAAATTGCGGGTAAAAATGCAGATATTGTGATTTTAACCGAGGAGGACGACCGCGACACGCCTGGGATGGAGATTCTCGAACAAATCGCAAAAGGGGCACGCGAATATGGTAAGAAAGATGATAAAGATTTGTTCTTAATCTTGGATCGTCCGAGTGCAATTTTAAAAGCCTGTCAATTGGCTGGCGCGGGCGATACAGTACTCTTCCTTGGTAAAGGCAACGAAAAAACAATAGAGCGCGCACATGGTGCAGACGCTTATTATGAGCTAGATGAGATTAAGAAGGCGATAAAGAAGGTTAAAAAGACTGCTAAATAATTGCAACTTCGCATTGGTACTAGCTGACAAAAATCCCCTCGAAAGAGGGGATATTTTTTGTTACTCTTTTTTGTGGTTTAGCTGAGCCAGAGGCTGATGCAGCGGATATAACCGCCGCCTTTGAGAAGTTCAGTGATTTCCGGGGTGATGCAGATGAGGCCGCGAGCTTCGAGAGCGCTCTTAAGTTTTGGAGCGTTGGCAGACATGATGACATGCTTGCCGGTACTGACGAGGTTGCAGGCAAAACCTTTGGTGCATTCGTCGTAGTCGACGATGATTTTGTCGAGGTCCTGGATAGCTTCGAGCTTTTTGTTGCTCTCTTCATCGAGAGCGCCTGGACAGTAAGCAATAGTATGTTCGTCAATGATGGAGATGGCGAGGTCGAGATCGTACCAGAAGCTGTCGGCATGGTTGGTAGCGGGATTGATGTGGATGCTACCATCAGCATTGAGCTGAGGATTGGCGTGAACTTGGATGAGCTCGAGGCCGAGCTTGTCGGCAACAAAAGTTTGTGCTTCGGGGTCGGAACGGTAGCCGCGACCAGCGAACAAGTATTTTCCACAACGGAGACTATCGCCTTGGCCGGAATAGAGGTAGTTCTCGGGGACGAGGTAGGTTTTGATGCCCTGCTCTTCGAGCTTTTTGCGAGCGTAGGCTTCTTCGCCTTTGCGAGCCTCAGGTAGGCGCGCCATGACGGCGATACCGTCTTTGACGATGGCCCAGTTGGCAGTATAAACGCCATCTTGGCAGTCTTTTGGTGGATCTACTTTGATGATTTCGATGCCAGCTTCGCGGAAACACTCGACGATACGAGCGTGCTCGGCTATGGCTTTCTCGCGATTGATTTTGGTTTCGGTGTAGTAGGGGTTGATTTTATAATCATCGGTAAAATAGTCTGCCCCGGAAACGAGGAGTTTTTGGTTGATCATTTGTGTTACTCTTCTTGATTAATTTTTGCGTTCAAAGTTGGCAATGCCGTCAGTGATTTCGTCAAAATTTGCGCCAAGCGCAAGTGCGCCAAGAGCGGCGGCGGCCATGTAATTGACGGATTCTTCGCCAGTTTCGTAGGTGGCGACATCGAAGTTTTCGTTGCCGTAGCGAAGGTTGGCTTCGGTGCCCTTTTTGTAGAGCTTGAAACGATTGATGCTAAGGTCGGCACTGCGGTCGTGACCGTAGCTAAATGTGGCGGTCTTGACTGGATAGTTGCTTAGAGTGTCGAATTCTGGATGATCACGGCTGATAATGTTGAAGTTTGGCTGAGTGTTGAACAAAATATCGCGCGCATCGGACTCGACGGTGGTTGGAGTCATGATAGAAGCTACTGGCGGAAGAGGCTCAACATCGGTATTGATAGTTTCGTAAATTGGTAGCTGATAAAAAAGATGATTGGCGAGACCTTGGCTAGTGATAGAGATAACAACGTTGTTGGCGCCGGTTTTCCAGATACGAGAGAGCTGCTTGTAGAGGTCTGAAGTGGTAGCTGGATCAATGATGACGTCGACTTTATCGTCTTGGAATTTGATGATTTCTTTTAAGAAATGTGCAGTTACGTCCCGCCCACTATTGCCCGTAATAGCAATGATTCTGAGGTCCTTGGCCGGATTGCTATAGTAGGAAGCTAAAAATTTAGCTTTGGCTCGTTGCAATTTTGGCTTAAGGCCGGATTTCTTTTTCTGCTCCTCCATATAATTTTAGTATACCATTTTTAGAGATAATGTGCTATAATAGTATTTGTTATATCCTTTTGGGATATGATGAACGTTTAATCTTTGAACGGTGGACAAGTAAAATGCCTTTTTTGGCGTTTTATTTCTCCACATTTGCACCCGTAGCTCAGTTGGATAGAGCGTTGGCTTGCGGAGCCAAAGGTCGTACGTTCGAATCGTATCGGGTGTACCATATTTTATAGTTACAAAGATTATTATGTTGCAAAAAGCATCCTTCGGGATGTTTTTTGTTGCCCTGCTCCTCTCTTGCGGTTTATTTGGGGGCGAAAGTATGATAGTATTAGAGATGGAAGCGTGGCCGAGTGGTTGAAGGCGCACGACTCGAAATCGTGTGGGCAGCAATGTCTCGGAGGTTCGAATCCTCTCGCTTCCGCCATTTTTTAGAGATTGTCCCAGCGGGCAATTTTTTATTGGTATATAATGGATAAAAAGGAGGAAAGATGGCGAGTATTTTTGCAAAGATTGTAGCTGGTGATATACCGAGCTATAAGATTTATGAGGATGAGAAGACTTATGCGTTTCTTGATATACATCCTGAAGTACGTGGACATGTGCTAGTAATTCCGAAGATTGAAGTGGACAAAATTTATGAGCTACCAGATGAAGACTACGTGGCTTTGTGGCAAAGTGTAAAGAAGATTGCTAAGCACATGGAAGAGGTGCTGGGCGCGCGTGTGATAATGAAAGTTGTGGGCACAGATGTGCCGCACGCACACGTGCATTTGACGCCATTGGATGAGAATTGGGAGTATGGTAAGACTTTGGAGCTCTCGGAAGCAGAATTTAAGGAGATTCAAGAGAAGCTCGCGATGTAGCCAATGTGGCTAAGCTTGACTTTTTGAACAAAGTGTGCTATAATTAGGTATGTTGCCAGAAACTCTGATAAGGGGGTGATATGAATGGCAATGTACCCCATAGAGGCATGTGATTTAGATCTTGGAAAGGTGGTTGTTGGGGATGATATTTATATCCACATAAGAACCGCCAATGGCGAAGTGGCTGTCGTTGATTTGCGCGTAGATATTGTTGAAGAACACGAGCTTTTGCGCGAAAGGACGATTGTCGCTACCAGGCCTATTGTGGGCTCGATCCGTCAGTATTTCACTTTAAAACATTATTATGACGACGATTCGAAAGATCTTTGGTCTGCTAAAGACCTGAATCTTATGCCTATTCCAACTGATTAGCCGCCCGGAAACGGGCGGCCTTTTCATTTGTCTAAAGAGTATTATTTTTGTCTGCTACACACAGAGGCATAAGCGTTCTTTGGAGTGCGACCATTTCTGTCTGGAGGTACGAATTGAATGCCTTGACTTTCAAGTTTGTCTATCCACTTGCTCTCTGAATAAGCTTTTGGGTGCGTCATAAGAATATGGCCTTCTTGATATTCTTGATGCATAGTTTTAATTTCTCGCATAAGTTTACGGCTAGGTTGACCTGGCTCTTCGGCGAGATTTAACGGTGTGGCAAGTAGACTAGCGCCAAACCTTTGGGCGCGGTTTTTGGGATTTGGATATGCTTCGTATTTGCGCTTATAGTGCTCTGGATTTTTTGGGCCGATGCCGCGACCAAACTCAGATTTTGGCTTGTACCAGACTGGCGAAGATGCAATATCACTTTCGTCCTTTCCGATGACTACACCTGGATCCCAGAAAGTCGTAGTTTGAACATAGGCGTCTTTGAAAGCGTGAGAAACTAGATATTTTGCGATTTCTCGAGTAGAGCCAGTACGAGAAACCTCGTCGACGATAAGGATGCGTTTGCCGTCTAAAGTGGCGGGTAGCTTCATGGTTTCGCTTGGATCCTCTGTATCGATCCCGCCTTCGATATAAAGGGCGCGGAGCTGGGCGAATATTTCTGGCGGAAGAGCGTTGGCTTTGTCACGGAAGTTTTCAAAAGTAATTTTACTACGGTCCCCGCCAATCATGCGTCCGTCGTTATCGGTATCGATACCGACTTTTTTGAACCAGTCAGCGCGATCGATTGAGAGGTATGAGTGTGGAGGACGCTCCTTTTCTGTAAAGTCTCCCCAGAAAGTATTAACTAGCCACGAAACAGGACGAGCGGATTTATCCAAATAGATGATATGGTCGTATTTTGGCTCGCCTTCTCGTGATTCGCCAGCAATGGTAGCGATAGTGTCTGCTGTATTAGTGACATATCGGCTCATGGTAGCATCAAGGTTTTGTTCTAGTGATGGGCCACCATATACTTTTTTCTCGCCTTGCGTGCGGAAGATTGGAAAATCGTCTGGATTGACATGGTAGCGCTTGGCGGGGTCCTCCATGAGCTCAGCCTCGCTATACTGACGAGGATCCTCTGGAAAACGTGGTTCTGTGCGCTCTAGATCCTCGGTAGTTTGTGGCTCTTTGAGTGAATCCCAGCTTGAAGTGGCTGCGGACTTAGAAGATAATTTTTCGTGCATGTTTTTAGTTTTTTATGTTTGATAATGATACCCTTATGGCTATATTAGCATAGTTCTTATGTTTTGTCAAGGTAGTAAAAAAGAGGGCTTTTACCCTCTGCTGTCAAGCGCATCGAAAATTTCGGCAGCGATTTTCCAGGCGTTAGCCCGTGACCTATCGTTGAGGTTGGCGAATACGATACGGATTATTCCTTCGTAAATATGCGTGATATCATACTCGATAATTACGCCCTCTTTAGTATACTTTTCTAGTATTTCGGTGAGTTTTTTGATCTTTTCGTCAACGCTCACTCCTTTGGTATTAAAAGTGATGACTGCGGTTTTTGCGCTTCTTGGTAATAAACAGCTTGCCATTTTATCCCCTCCTCTTATGGCACGGTTTTATTGTAACATAAAATGGCGCAAGAAAAAGCAGCCCTGTAATAGACTGCTCTTCTCTACTCTGCTAGAGAGCTTTAAGCTCGGCGCGCATGTCGACGAGGAGTTTTTCTTTGTCGGCGAGCTGGGCGCGAGTTTCGGCAACGAGCTCGGCTGGAGCTTTCTTGACATAATTGTCGTTTTGGAGGCGTTTGGCGAGCGTGTCGTACTCTTTTTCGCATTTAATGATGCGATCTTTGAGACTATCAACGTACTGAGCTTTAATATCGTCTGGGAGTTGGAGATAGATATTGTTGTGGCCGGAGATGGCGAGATGAAGGCCACTGGCCTGCTCTGGCTTGATAAGTGGAACAGCTGGAGCCTTGGTGAGATGCTGAATGAGAAGCTGGTTGGCGTACATAACATCGTCGTCAAAGAAGGCGATTGGGAAAGTCTCGGCACCTGGAATGGCTTGATAGTGGCTGCGAACGCAAGTAACAATGTCGATGAGTTGTTTGAAGTTGTTAACGCGTTCTTCGTCGACAGTGTAGAGTTCTGGCCAAGTGGAAGTAATTAGCATACCGCGAGTCCAAGAGAGGTTTTGCCAGATGGTCTCAGTGACGAAAGGCGCAAATGGGTGAAGCATTTTCAAGATTTGTTCGAGGCTGTCTTGAAGTAGGCCAATGTTCTTCCAGAGTTTTTGACATTCGAGGAACCAGTCGGCGTATTTGTTCCAGATGAGGTCGTAAAGAAGGTCACCAGCTTCGGCGAAGCGGTAATTTTCGATAAGCTTCTTGACTTCTTCGTTGGCTTGATTGATTTGGTCGCAAATCCAGTTTTCGCCGTAGTTCTTAAGCTCGAAGGCCTGCTTTTCGGCAGTATCTTTGGTGTTATCGTCGACCATTTGTTGAATGAGGCGGGAGATGTTCCAGAGTTTGTTGCAGAGGTTGCGCGAGGCGATGACTTTGCCGACACTAAAGGCTTGGTTGACGCCAGCGCTACGGGATGCGATGAGACCAAGGCGGAGCGCATCGGAGCCATATTCGGAAACGACAGTCATCGGATTAATGACATTGCCCTTGGATTTGGACATCTTTTGGCCTTTTTCGTCTAATACCATGCCATGCATATAGACATCCTTGAATGGGATATCATCAGTGACATAGAGGCCGAGCATAATCATGCGACCAACCCATTGGAATAGAAGGTCGGCACCAGTCTCCATAACAGAGGTAGGATAGTGGACTTCACTACTGCTTGTGGTGATATATGGCCATTGACCGGAGCTAAACCAGGTGTCGAAGGTGTCGTTGTCTCGGAGATATTTTTTACCGCCTATTTCGATTTCTTCTTCGTTGACACGAGTGTCGAAAATCCAGTCGGTTGGATCTTCGGCGTTTTTGAAGGCTGGGATTGGGATGCCCCACGGAATTTGTCGAGAGATATTCCAGTCGCGGATGTTTTTGAGATAGTTGATAAGAGCTTTTTTCTTGCTGGCTGGATGGAATTTGATTTTATTCTCATTGAGAACCTTGATGGCACGCTCGGCGAGTGGCTTAACATTGATGAACCATTGCTCTTTGAGTAGTGGTTCGATAACGGTGTCGCATTTGTAACAGTGACCAACGGAGTGAGTGATATTCTCTTCTCCACGGAGATAGCCGTTGTTGTCGAGATTGTTGAGGATTTTCTTGCGACATTCTTCGGTGGTAAGGCCTTCGTAGTTGGCGCCTGCTTTGTCGTTCATGCGGCCATCAAAACCGATAACGGTAATCATTTCGAGATTGTGGCGCTGAGCAACCTCGTAATCGTTTGGATCGTGCGCTGGAGTAATTTTGACGGCGCCGGTGCCGTAACTCATATCGGCATGCTCGTCGGCAATAATAGGAATTTCACGGTCGGTAAGAGGTAGCTTGACTTTTTCGCCAATTATGTTTTGGTAGCGTTCATCTTTTGGATTAACAGCGATGGCGGTGTCGCCGAGCATGGTTTCTGGACGGGTGGTAGAGACAACGATGTCGGTGATGCCGTCTTTAGGATTGACAAGTGGATAAGAGATGCGCCAAAGTTTGCCCTTCTCGTCTTTGTGGGTGACTTCGATGTCGGCAAAAGCAGTTTGGTGTTTTGTGCAGTAGTTTACGAGCTTTTCGCCGCGATAAATAAGACCATCATGCCAGAGGCGTTCGAAAGTTTTATAAACGGTGTCGATGACCTTTTGATCTAGCGTAAAGGTGAGGCTATCCCAGTCACAGGATGCGCCAAGGGCGCGAATTTGAAGTTCCATGTTGCCCCGCTGTTCATGGACGAAGTTCCAGACCTGGTCGTAGAGCTCGTCGCGTGTATAGTCGAAGCGAGTTTTGCCCTGACTCTCGAGGTAGCGCTCGTAGACGACCCAGGTTTCGAAGCCGGCGTGGTCGGCGCCTGGGATATACCAGGTGTTGTCGCCGATGAGGCGGTGGTAGCGGGTTAAGATGTCTTCAAGGGCGATCGTGAGGCCGTGGCCAATGTGAAGATTGCCGTTGGCGTTTGGTGGCGGCATTACGATCGAGTATGGATTAGCGTTTGCTTTGTTGCTAGGTTTGAATGCGCCAGATTTTTCCCACATAGCGTAGACATCTGGCTCGTATTGATTTGGCTCGTATGCTTTACTGAACTTCATAGGATATATTATACCATAAAAATAAGGTGTTTGAGATGTTGGTGGACGGACTGCCGATCTGCTCTTCCCTGCTCGATTTTGCTTATGTTAACAGGGGTGGATTTTGGGAATAAAAAAACATGTGAAGCTTCTTTCACATAAAAATGTATTAAAATCCGACCATTTTTGCCCGAAATTATTTCACACGAAACTTGACAAAATGGTTATAATATTCCGTACTAGTTGCGGGGTGACACTCGCCCTCACTAATGCAATTTTGTACACCTGCTATATTGTTCCAAACATGACCTGAATGTTTGTTATGTTTAGTATAGCATAAGCGGGGTTGCTAGGGCAAGGGGGATTGTGGAATTATGGGGCATTTTGGTGGACTAGGGCGAGAATTTTGGCTGTCAATATGTGTAAAATGCTGTCAAGTGTTAAAATGTAGATAGAATGGCGTATATAAGAAGGTTCAAGACGACGAGTGGGGCAACGGGCGTGCAAGTTTGCTATAAAAAGGGTAGGGAAGTAGTGAGAACGGTGCATGTGGGGTCAGCAAATTCCGAGGTTGGACTAACGAAATTGCTGAAAAAAGCTCAGGCTATAATAGACAAAGACAAAAATCCGTTATTTGACCTAAAAAAATATGATGATTGAACAAAAAATCTCCCTTTGCGGGAGATTTTTGGGTTTTTCGGCTATTTTTTGAGAATTTTGCGTTTGATGCGGTTGATTTTGCGGAGGTTTTTGTAGATGCGGTATTTCTTGGTATCGATTGGAAGATCGTAAGTGCCAGCGAATTCGACTTGTTGGCCGCCGAAGGCATTTTTGAAGGAAGTGAAACCGTACCAGGGGTCATTTTTGTCGTCAGTGCCGCAAACACCCCACATATCGAATGATTTTTGACCAGATTTTTTGGCGTCAAGTATCATTTGAATGACTAGAATGGTGCCGGCGGCGAGATTGCGATGTTCGTAGTCGGCTCCACCGTGAGTGAAATATCGGGTATTTTCGTCGTCATAAATTAAATAGGCGGCGATAGGCTGATTTTCGTAGCGTGCGACATATAATTTCGTGAAATTTTGCTCAAATTGGGCTTTGAGATATTTTTTGTCGTGAGTGGCGAAATTGTTGGTTTTGGAAATTGCGGTGTAAAAATCGTAAAGCGCGTCGAAATCAGCGGGATTTTTGGAAATTTCGATCGAAATGCCTTTTTTGGCATAGTTGCGCCAGTAGCGAACCTTGCGTTTTTCGATATCGGCGAGAATTTCTTCCTCTGGGCGCGTTAAATCGATGATTCGAGTGTATTTTGGCTCGATATCTTTGGTTTTTTGTAAATTTAAGTCTTTTTGATCGGTTTCAGAGACTGGGAGTAGGGGTTCAATGCGAACAAAAATGGCTTTTTCGCGGGTTGCTAGCTCTTTTAGGGCGAGGATGCCAGCTTTTTGACCTTTTTTGGTGTCGGCGGCCGGTCCATAGGGTACAAAAAGATAATTTCCGAGCTTGGTTTGCTCAAGAATTGCGAGGTAGGAGTAGTCTTTGGCCTCTTTGTAAAAAGTTTTGCGGCCGATATTACGTTGAAAATCGTTCCAAGCTTGGCTTTGTAATATGTGTTTTGTCATAAAAATAGTGTAGCATAACTAGTAATATGCGTGTGGTGATATAATATGCGCGAGATGATATATTATGCTTCTGGTGATATATCTTTTGGGTCGGCCATTAATTTGATAAGGCGACGACATTCGGTGTCTTTAATGTCGGTAGGTAAACATAAGACACGTGGGGCGATATCTTCGGCGATTGGCGCCATTTTGGGGCTGTAATGATAGGTGCGGTTGCTAGCTGGACCGGGGAATAGTAGTGGGGAATACCATCGGCGAATGAAAAACTTTGAACTCATGAGAAGATCGTAGGCGAGATTGGCTTGATTTTGGTCTTTGAAGAGAATAGGGTAGGCAAGTAGTGGCTCGTCGACAGAGGTGAGCGCTTCGAATTTGTCGGATTTGAGATGTTTTTGATAGTGCGCGACATTTCTTAAACGGCGATCGTAATTGACAGGTAGAGTGGGGAATTGCTCGAGAATTTTTTCGTTAACCCAGAGAGTCGGGGCGTAGGCGCGGCCTTGCTTACCTTCTTGTTCGATATAAGAAATTGGCGGTTCTAAAATCTTGGCCTTGATGGCGGTACTTCTAACGGCAGGTTTAAGGCTGGCTGGCATGCGCTGCAATATAGCGTTATTGAGGCGATAACTGCGAACGCGAACTTCGGCCATAGGGGTAGGGTGGGGAAGCGCAAGGAGATTTGCGGTAACTAGACTATAGAATTTGGGGTTGCTAGCCTTGAGGCGAGGATTGATGTAGATGGCGCCACCGAATTTGGTGCGGGTGAGAATTTTTTCGACGCCAAAAGAATGAACGGAAATGTCGGCAAGGGGCTGATTTTTGCTATCACGAGCCATGCGAGTGAGGCAGTGGGCAGAATCTTCGATGAGAAGTAGGCGATGTTTGGCGGCAAAAGTGGCGATTTCAGATTTGTCGCCGATAATGCCGAGAGTGTGTTGCATCATGATGGCGCGGGTTTTGCCGGAACAAAGCTTGGCTTTAGGATTTTTAAACCAAAGAAGGGAAGGGTCGATATCAGAATAAACGGGAGTGAGGCCGCCGGAGAGAATCGGATTTATGGCGGTGATACAAGTATATGGGGAAGTAATAACTTCGCCGGCACCGAGAGTGTCGCGAATAGCAGAAAAGACGACTTGCATGCCGAAGCGAGCCTTGAGGCAGAGGAACCAATCTTCGGGATCGGTGCTGGAGGCTTTGGCGAGAGTCTGGCGAATTTTGCGACTACTTTCTATATAATTCATATAATTATTATACTTCGCGAGCCCGAAGTTGCCAAAGCATGAGCAATTTTTTTACTGTGATAGAATATAAATATGAAATTTGTTGAACTCTCCGAGGCTGAATTTAAAGATTTTGAACAAGCACAGGCATGTGGGAATTTTTTTCAGAGCATAGAAAGAAAAAAGTTGCGCAAACTGATGGGTTGGGATGTGCACTTGTTTGGGCTAAAAGCCGGAGACGACGTGAAGGCGGCGGGGTTGGTAATGATAAAAGATGGGACGGCACGTTTGGCGCTGGGACCGATTTTGGATTACAAAAAGCCGAATTTATTGCGGGATTTTATGGAGTATTTGGTAGAGTTCTGCAAAAAAGAGAATTTAATTGAGATTGAGGTTTTTCCGCCAGTCTTAATGAGCGTGCGTGACGTACACGGTGAGAAAATTTCAGAGAATGATTGCAGTAAGATAAAACAAGTATTTTCCGATCTGGGTTTTTCATATAAGGGCGAGACGGTGGAAATTGAAAATGTGGCAAATCGCTGGATGTGTGTAAAAGATTTGTCGGAAATCCACAACCAAGATGAGCTGAGGGCGACTTATAAGAAAAATGTGCGTAATAAATTACGTAAAGTAAGTCCGCTACTCGAGATTGATGAGCTGACGGATAAGTCTCAGCTTGGCGATTTTTATGTGGCAATTACGGATAGCGACAAGAAAAATGGTGTTGTGAGCCGTAAGATTGATTATTGGGAAGATGTTTGGGACACTTTTGGTGACAAAGCACATTTTGTAGTGGTGCGCAAAAAAGAAACCGGTGAGCCGGTGTGCGCGAGAGTGCATTTTGATCATCCGAATGAAGTAGTGACCTTTGTATCGGGGACGATACAAAGATTCAAGCGGTTGAATGGCATGACTTTCTTGCAGGATTGGACGTTGAATAATACAGTAGAGCGTGGATATAAGCGAATTAACTTTTATGGCCTACGTGGGGATTTTTCGAAAGAGAATCATCTGCTGGAATTTAAGAGCGGATTTGGAGTAGTGATAGAAGAATATGTGGGTGGGTTTAACTTGATTTTGGATCCGAAGCGATATCGCGCGCGTGAAATGCGTGAAAATGTGAAGAATCTGGCGCGAAAAGTGAAACGCGAAGGCGTGAAATTGGCGGATAAATTGCGTAAACGTCAAACAAAAGTCGTGCGCAAAGTAGTAGCAAAAGAAGAGTCTGTAGAGAAGAAATAAAAAATACCCCCCTTCGTGGGGTATTTTAGTGGATAATAGAGCGGGGAAGAATGTCGAGGTCGTAGGGGTCGGAAGGTTGTTCGCCGGCCTGAATGGAGTAGTAGGCGGCGGAAGCGACCATGGCGCCGTTGTCGGTACTGAACTTAAGGTCAGGAAAGTAGACCCGGTGAGATTTGCTGAAAGCACTAGTGAGGGCGTCACGAAGGGCGAGATTGGCGGAGACGCCACCGGCGAGCAAGATGGATTTGGCCTCGGGGTAATTTTTGACGGCTTTTTTGAGCTTAGTGATGAGGATTTTGACGGCGGTGGCCTGGAAGCTGGCGGCAAAATCGTTGATCTGTTGTGCGCTTAGGTGATTTTTGAGTTCATGAGATGGCGTAGTGATAGGAAGATTACAGTCTTTTTGGATGGCGCGAAGGACGGCAGTTTTGAGACCACTGAAAGAGAAGTCGAGACCGTCGACTTTTGGCATAGGAAGTTGATAGGCTTTTTCGTTGCCTTTGAGCGCAACTTTGGCAATAGCAGGACCACCTGGGTAGGGGAGACCGAGAATTTTGGCGACTTTATCAAAAACTTCGCCGATGGCATCGTCGCGAGTGCTGCCGATGATATGAAAGTCGTCGTGGCGCTCCATATATATAATCTGTGTATGGCCGCCGGAAACGACGAGGGCGAGGAGAGGAAATTCCGGTTCATAGCCACTCAGCCAGTTGGCGTAGATGTGAGATTTGAGATGATGGGTCGGGTAAAAAGGAATGTTGTGAAGAATGGCGGAAGTGCGGGCAGCAAGGGTGCCGATAAGAAGGGAGCCGATGAGGCCTGGAGTATGAGTGACGGCAATGGCGTCAATGTCGGCCCAATCGAGCTTAGCGTCAGTGAAGGCCTGGTGAAGGACGGGGTTGATGGCTTCGATATGAGAGCGAGCGGCGACCTCGGGAATAACGCCACCGTAGGCGGAATGAATATCGATTTGAGAAACGACGACGTTGGAAAGAATGCGGTTGCCATTTTCGATGATGGCCGCTGCGGTTTCGTCACAAGAACTCTCAATTCCAAGAATGCGCATATTTTTCTATTATAGCACAAAATGTGTAAAAAGTCCAGAGCATGAGCGTTTTTGAGTACGAATCGGTCTATTAGACTTATGTTTATGTTATTATTATGGTAAGGATAAATATAAGAGAGGTAAAAATGGACGCGAATCTTGACCAGTTTTTGGAGCAACTGCTAATCGAAAAGGGGATTACTGACCTTGACGATGATGTGCGTGCCGAGGTGAAGGCCAATATGGCAGAGCGCATTCTTGATCAGATTGACCAGGCTTGTATTAATGCATTGTCGGAAGAAAAGGCAGCTGAGCTTGCCGAGAAAATCGATGATGAGAATTTTGGCGAAAAAGAGATGATGGACTTTATTGCAGGAAGCGGCGTTGATACGGCTGCGATTGTGGCGTCGACTCTGATTCAGTTTAGAGCATTTTACCTTGCTGATAGCGCGCCAGAAAACGCAACCGCAGGAAATACTGCTTCTGAGGATGAGGCTGCAGAGGATATGGCAGAAAATCAGGAAGTAACGGAGGCCTAGAATGGCGGAAAAAGTTGAACAAGGCAATTCTGGAAATAATCCGGAGAACGGCCAAGATTGGGCCGAGATGGCGAAACAAGCGATTGACGAGCGTACAAGGCAAGAATTCGACGGACAATACGAAGAAATTACCGATGATATGTCTGAAGATGAGAAAGATTTTCAGAGATTAAAGCACGAGCTTTATGTTGCGCAAGAAACTACCGATATGCCTGGAAAGGACTGGGAGAAGGCCGCTCAAATTTCTGGCCTAGAACAGTGGCGCGAACATCTTTCTACACTGCGTGGCTATTTGCAATTTGAGCAGGACTTTGATGAGAGAATTGCCGGAATTGACGATGTAAGAAATGGTGAACATAGGCAGAAAGCCGATGACTACGATAGAGCCGCGCGAAGCGAAGCGTTAGGAGAAATGCGTAAATTCGTGAAGCGAAATCAAGGCGAGAGCCAGTCTGAATATAGGGACAGGTTGCTGGCTGAGGCCGAGAAGGGCTCGAGCGTGATCTCTTTTGCTGAGCTGACGAAGCGCGTACAAGATAAGTCAGAAGATGGACTTTATGCAAGACTTGTTAATAACAGCGCTAATGCAAGGCGAGAAGGCGAGACTAATGAGGATTTTGCGGCGCGAATCAGCTATTTAGCTGAGATGGCGCGACGTCGGGCGGAGAACCCAAATGAGCGCGGTGAAGACGATTCGGCTTGGCGGGCAAGGATTGGACTTTCGGATATGCCAAATTGGCTCAAAGAGCAAGAAGTGCGCGCCAATACGAAGAAGTTTATTGAAGATGCACGCGCAGGAGCTTCTTCTGAGCGTGAAAAGCTCGATGATGCTACGCGTGAGGCAATGGCAAAAGTTTATGGCGACGAGGTCTTAGAAGAAGGAGCCGATACTACTGCAATTCGTGAAAAGAAATTACACGATATGCTTCATGAAATGATGCCGAAGATGATGGGGGAGACGGCAGATTCTTATGAACAGCGTTTGGCAAATGCATTGGCGCAAGTGCGTAGTGCTTCGGAGTTGACTTTTGCAGCTGATGATATTCGCAATTCTGAGGGGGCAAAACATCGAAAGTATAATGCGATGCGCAAAATAACTGAGGCAAATCCACAGCTTGAAGGTGAGTCTTTGCAGCAATATCGTGATCGTTTATTGTATCTTGCGATAGAAGGCGGAGTGGATTTAGCTGCGATTGACGAGGCGGAATCTACTACTCAAGCGGATGTCGATCCAAGTAATGGTACGGAAGTAGATGATGGTGCTGAGAATAATCCGGATGGTGCTGAGGGCGAATCGGATGATTCAGAAAAACTAAAGCAGGCACATGACGCTGTTAAAGAACGTGCTAAAACCGACAAGGATTTTGGAGATTATTTGGGGCTGCTCGGAATTACTGATGAAGTAATTGATGGCATGTCGATTAGTGACGTCAATGATCTTTTTGAAGGTTTTGAAAATCGAGATAGCGAAGAAGGACAAAAGAGAACCAAGGAAATCGTCTTAGCGGATCTTGATAATCTACTTAAAGATGAAGAATTTAAGAAGTGGCTTGAGGCGCAAGGAATTAATGCGGATGAGCTGCGTGATAAAGATCCGAAAGAAATTCGCGACATTTTGAATAGATATAATAGCGAAAATCGTTCTGAATCTAATGAGGATAAAGAGTCGGATGCCGAGAAGCTAAAAGAATTACGAGATAGAATAACTAAATTAGCGGCAGACGATCCAGATTTTGAAGAGTTCTTGAAAGAAAAAGGCATTGATTCGTATGATTATACGAAACTTGGCGCCGATGAACTTCAAGGGTTGCTAGATGAATACGCGAAGCGACAGGGTGAAAAACCGAGTCGCCCAGAGATGAAAAATATTGCTGTTGCTGAGCTTGATGTCGAAAAAGATGTGCGTGACGCAATCCGCGCAGAAGCAGATAGGATGCATACTGAATATCTGCAGGGTATTGAAGGCTATGACGAAAACGGTAGACCGATTATTCGTGTTGGTAAAGCAAGACGCTTTGTGCGCCGTATGATTTTTGGTTCGATGTTTAAAGAGGCGAATATTGTTCATTATGAAAAACAAGTTCGTGAAGAGTTTGAAAATGGTACGCGTAAACTTGACCAATCTGGTATTGAGCGATTTACGATGGCATATGCGCACGAGGCGGAAGATGTTCTCATTCATGAGCATGCTGGTGAAGACTATAACGCCTACAGTGTAAAAGTTGATGAAGATGGTAATGAATATGTCGAGCGTCGCTTCTTGGGTGAAAACGGTCAGATAGAAACTGAGCGTGTAGATGCTGATAGCAAAGTGGCGCAAAATACGATTGATCTTAGAGATGCAATTCGTGACTTTGCGGCTGGTTCGATAGACGAGAAAACTTTGAGAGCGAGAATTGACGATATTCGTCGCGACGAGAACGGCGAGATTAACCGTGCCTACTCGATTGATAATTACGTTGAGGCGGCAATTGCGGCGCGCGAGAATATCGAGCATGGCTATGCAATGGAAAATGTCATGGAAGGCTTTGCGTATATTAACGGTGAAGCACGCCGCAATGTGCGTACGCAAGAACATCGTGATAATCTCGACAGAATTACGCACGCTTTGCTTAGCAACAGAGTAACGCGCTTTGTTCCACCTGAAGTTATTGCAGTGGGAGTTGGCGCTGTGGCGAATATTGGTAAGTTTGGCGCTTCGGCGGCCGCACGCGCAGGATTTGCGCTTGGCGGTGTAGCGGTAAGTAGTGGCGCGATGGCTGGTATGAAAGAGCGTGCACGTGTGACGCGTGAGCGCTCGGTGGTGCAGCGCAGATTAGCTCAAGGCGGCAAACTGGGCGATACGAAGTTTGACAAACAATTGGGTGAAACTATCCAAGAAATGGCTTCGGCTGAAGAATTGACGGCTAATTTGAACTCAGCAATGGAAGCACTCAATAATGAGAATGCTTCCGAAGAAGAGCGAAATCGGGCGCTTAATTTGCTTAGGGCGCAACTTGGACGTGTAGAGGCGCTAGTTACGATTTCTGATCGTGATGGCATTGATATGATTCGTTATACTAACGGCGATAACGAAACTATTGAAAATCAGCGCTTGCGAATGGATATTGCGCGTGCAGAGGCGCGTAGCTTATTGCTCAAGAATGGCGTTACACAAGAAGAACTTGCTCGAACTCGTGAATACCTTGAACGAGACACCTACGAGAGCGAGGAAGATGGTCTTAATGCTAAAGAAGCTGCCTTTAGGAGCTTGCGTCGTAAGCGTGCTCTAAAACGTGCAGTGGCAACAGCGGCAATTGGCGTAGCTACTACATTAGGAACGCAAGAGTTGAGTGCTGCATTTAACGATGACGTTCATGGTATTTGGGATCACTTGACTCACCATCAAGATAACGATGGCGCTACGCAGACTTTGTTGGCGCACGCCTTTGGTATGGAGCAAAGTGCAACGACGGTCGAAACGGCAATTAGTCAGGGCGTTGATGAAGCGACGGCTGCTCAGTATAGGAATCAGGAAGGATTTACGGTTAAGGAAGCTGGTACGAGAACAGTTACCGAGAATGGCCAGATTTCGCAATCCGAGTACTTGGAACAACATGGTGAGAGTTTGCACCGTAACTGGTTTAATAACAATACTGAAGCATATGACGGCAATGAGTTAGGTATTCATACTTCCGAAAGTGGTGGATTTATCACAAGTATGTCTGGCGCTTCAACACGCGGTGGTGAATCGCTAAGCTTCGGTGGTGGCGAAGGTATAAAGGGCTACTTGACGCTTAATAGCGGGCAGGCGCCGATCGAGGTTGCTGGTAAAGTTGTTAACGGTCAGGTTGACTTTAGTGAAGGTCTTAATGCGTTGGGTCTTGGTGATATTGGCAGGACCGGAGCCTATAAGTTCTTTGAGGTAGCCAAGGTTGCTGGCGAGAATGCTGATGGATCGCTTGATATTAATGTGCTTGCAACTTCGGTTGGAAATGGCTTTGGTGACGGCATGATTGGCTCGACGATCTCTAGAGAGGTGCCAATATTTGACGTGATTCAAACCGTGACACATGCGGGCACTTCTGGCGTACAAAATCCTGGCTTTGTGACGATTCCGTTCTCGCGCCGCGGCATTACTTTTGGTGGACGTGGTGGAAAATTTGAGCCGACCGAGCCAAGATTTGGAGGTGGCGGTAATGAAAATCCGCCTAGCGATGGCGACGGATCTGGCTCTCCGGAGCGTCCAACTCCAACTGGTGATAGCGATGGTGATGGCGATGGCGATGGTTCTAGTTCGCATGAAGGTCCGGCTCCTTCCGACAATGGGGAAAAGACTACTGAAGGTTCGACTCCTTCCGACAATGGAGAAGGGACTACTGAAGATAGGAAGCCATTCTTCCGTACAGAAACAAGACCAGCTGGTGTTGATGTAGGTACGCGTGAGCACTATCCACTAGTATTTGCGCCAGCTGACGCAGAGCAGACGCAAAGGGCTGACGCTGATGCATTGGTAGCGAAGAGGAATAGTATTCTGAATGCGAAGGCGAAAGTTGAGAGAGTGGCTGGGATACGAGCTGATTCGTCGGTGGCCGAGATATCCGTAGATGCTGATACACTTGCAGCCTCAAGCGAGACGCCTCCTGAGCTCGTGATGTATAGGCCAGATTATACCGTCTTTGAGAAGAGTAACATGCTAACTTCGGCTAATGGAGAAAGAAGCCTTAGTGAGATTGTTAGTAATGTTAGTAGAGAAGACTTGGATAGATATGTCTTTGAGTACTTTAGTAATGGTATATTAACTCATGAACATGCGAATATGCTTGCTGATGAGTTTATGATGGCGGTATCTGCGTGGGATAATTTCCCGGCCGAGAAACGCCAGGCCGTACTTAAAGGCGGTGATGCTGATACGATTCTAGGTAAAGGTTGGGGCTATTGGACGAACCAATTTGAATTTATGGGCTTGATGGAGATTGATGACGAAGATGCTACTAACAATAGTGCATCAAGTGGTGCCGAAGGAGCGTCTGCGGCATCGTCTTCGACTAGTGAGTCCGGAAGTGCAGAAAGTGGATCTACACAGAGTGAAACCATCACTGCGAAGGGCAACTTCTATGAGTATATGGGCTTGAGTGGTCCAATTACAAAGGATGAAGCGGATTTGAATTTGCAATATAGGCAAGGAACGACAGGCAACTGGTCTAACGGGGGACTTGATAAAGCTATTCATCAATATGCTTATGATAATGGCGAAAAAGATAAGGATGCACGCATTCAATATGGAGTACAGCTCCGTCGCGGTATTAGGGAATGGAGTGGAATGACCGATGAGCAGCGAAGAGATGTGCTGAGTGGCAAAGTAGCGGCTTCTGAAGACATTCAATTCATGGAAAAGATTGGTCTCATCCAAATAGGTTAAAGCCTTAAAAAATATCTCCCTTTGGGGGAGATATTTTTGTTGGTGAAATTTAGCGGTAAACTTTGAGGGAAGTGATAGGGTCTTTGGTGGCAGCTTTGGCGGCTGGGTAGACGCCGAAGATAACGCCGACAATAAGTGAAGTGAGACAGGTAATGCCTAGAATAGACCATGAGATGTGTGGCGCAAAAGGCGTGATGAGGGAAATAGCAAAGGCAGTAGCGTAACCAAGTGCGATGCCCATGATGCCACCAATGAAGCTGAGGATGATGGACTCGAAGAGGAACTGGAGGAGAATATTGCCAGATGAGGCGCCGACGGCTTTACGGATGCCGATTTCGCGGGTGCGCTCAGAGACGGAGACAAGCATGATATTCATGATGCCGACGCCACCAACGATGAGAGAAATGGAGGCAACTAGGGTAAGCATGCTTGAGATGATGGAAAGAAGTGAGCCGGCTGGCTGGAAATTGCTGCTACCGGTAAGGACTTGGAAGGTAGTATCACCTTTCTTGGAATTTGTGAGTTTGGTTTTGATTTCTTCGGCGACACTTTCGGTGGAATCAGTGGTAGTGGTGCGAACGTTGATTTGCTGGATTTGAATGGACGATTCAAATGAGTTGGCAAAATTAATATCGATGAGAATAGAGTTGTCAAAGTCGACGCCATTGTAGTTGATAGGAGAATCGGTTTTTTCGAGAACGCCGATGATGATGAATTTTTGGTCGCCGTACTGGAAAGTGCGAGCGAGAATGTCGGTAGTGCCGAAGAGCTTGGTGGCGAGATCGTGACCGATGACGGCGGCATTGTTGTGGGTGCCGGATTCTTCGAAGAATTGGCCGTTTTTGAGAGCGAGTTTAGCGGTTTTGACGAGATCGGCATTGGTAGCGACGACATTGATGGATTGATAGGATTTGTCACCAATAGTAACTGCGGAGATGTTGGAGGCGATAGGGGCGACGGCTTCGATATTTCCAAGCTTGGCGATAGAGGTCGTGTCGTCGAGTGTGAGGCTGGACTTGGCATATTGGTTGTTGGCGGTAAGCTCGTCGATGAGATTTTCGGCGAGCTCTTTGCCGGTGCTTGGACGGACGAGGATGAGGTTAGCATTGTTCTTGTCGGAGCTAGCGCTAATGAGGCTGCCGATGCCACCAGTGAGAGACATAATCAGCACGATAGAAGCGACGCCGATGGCGATGCCGAGTGCAGAGAGGAAAGTGCGGACGCGATTGCGGTGAAGGCTATCGAGCGCGATGCTAAGATGTGTTCTAAGTAGAAGTCCCATTATTTTTGTTCCTTGATATTGATGGTAGTTTTCTTGTTATCCTTAGTTTTGACTTTGGTCTTGGTGGATTTTTGAGCGGATTTTTTGACAACTTTGTTGACCTTGGCGGAGCGCTTTTTACTGGCGATTTTTGGCGTGTCTTTAGCTTCTTCAACTTTGGTTTCGCTCTTTTTCTTGAGAATACGGACGGCGACTTTCTCGGCGTCGTCTGGTTTTGGTAAGTCGCGGTCGGCGACGGTTTTGATGTCAGTATCGATTTCGCCATCTAGCATGTTGATAACGCGAGTGGCATAAGTGGTGAGGGAGGGGTTGTGGGTGACCATGATGATGGTATTGCCGAGGGAGTGAATGTCTTTGAGCTCTTCCATGATGATGTGCGATGAGCGACTGTCGAGGTTGCCGGTTGGCTCGTCGGCGAGAATGATGGAAGGATTGCTGATGAGGCTGCGAGCGATAGCGACACGCTGTTGCTGGCCACCGGAAAGTTGGGAAGGGAAGTAATACTCGCGCTCGCGGAGCTGGAAGCGTTCGAGGATTTTGTCGGCCATTTTGAGGCGACGAGTTTTGTGAACGCCACTATAGACAAGAGGCATGGTAACATTGTCGATAACAGTGAGATTTGGGATGAGATTGAAGCTCTGGAAAATGAAACCGATTTCATTGGCGCGAAATTGGGCTTTTTTGCGGGCAGAAATGCGATCGACGGACTTACCGACGAGTTTGTATTCGCCAATGGTGGCTTTGTCGAGGAGGCCGATAATGTTGAGCAAAGTGGTTTTGCCACAGCCGGACGGGCCCATGATCATGATGAACTCGCCGCGCTTGACGGTGAGGTCGAAATTGTGCAAAGCAAAGGACTCGGTGTCGCCGAGGCCGTAGCGCTTAGTGATGGATTTTAATTCGATAATAGTTTCGTTGGTTTTGGTCGCCATTTTGAGCTAAATATTAGTTGATTTTCTAGATTAGATTATACTGGTTTTGGTGAGCTTTGGAAAATGATAAAGCTTAGGAAAAATGGGGAATTTTGGTGTGACTTGTGTCGGATTTTGAGTAGGATTTTTTGGGCAGGGAAAAGCCCCCGACTAGCGGGGGCTATTTTGTGCATTGGTCCGGCCCGAGGGCCGAGTTTACGATTTGCCATGATGACAGTTTGTCGGCGCTTGCGAGCGCCTGCTGTAGTTCTGCAATATTCTGTTCGCCCTGAATTACGTTGTAGTGGATATCATCCGCGTTAATCAGAACGACAATGGAAGAGAGTTTAAGCTTCTTACGTAAGTAGGCGGGGTCGTTAAACATGATCCCGCTATACGTCTTGAAGCTACTAAGCTCATTATCCTTTTCGCAGATTGGTCGAATCATCTCTATCATAGACGATTCGGTGGGTGTTCTGCCGGATTTTTCCAGCAAGAAGATTTTACGTGTCGTCATTGTACCACATCCTTTCTATTGTCGTGCGGGTTAGTTGTATTCTGGATGGAGATCCATCCAGTCCCAATAAGCACCTTGGCCTACGTCGATGATTTCTTCGATATGATGTCTGAAATCGTCAACGATGTTGGCCATGTAGTTCTTCACGTAGTAAGGGTCAGCGCTGAAGCCGATTACCAAAACGGGGTGTGCGAACTTGGTGTATCCCTTATGGGAATTGCCAGTGCGAACGCCGAATTTGAAATCGACGAAGCGTCCGGAAACCTCACCAGGTAGAACTTCCATATGGTCCTTACCGCCGAAATTAAATGTGAAGTCAACGCCGACTTTGTAGATTTCGACGTCGGTGCCTTCAAATTTATCCCTGTCGGTGCCTGAGAGGTTTTTGAATTCACTCTCGTTGACCTTGCGGGATTTTGTCTGGAAATGAGAGATGCAAACCTGAGTGAGCTCGTCTTCGAACTCGATGCCGGTCTGCATCTGAAATAAATTGCTATACATAGTTTTCCCTCCTCTATGTGTGGCGGAATACGGCGACAAAAAAAGTCGATTTGGTTCGTAACCAATGCTTTAAATGTGCGTATTCCGAGTAATTTTGGAATATCTTTTCTATTATAGCATAAGTGCGTTAAAAAGTCAATAGAGTAGGGCTTTGGGGCTGGGCAGAGGGCAAAAAATGTGCTAAAATAGGCACAACTGGAGAGGTGTCCGAGTGGTTGAAGGAGCACGCTTGGAAAGCGTGTATGCGGGCAACCGTATCTGGGGTTCGAATCCCCATCTCTCCGCCAGAATTTCCCCACAGGGGGATTTTTTATTTTGCGACGAACTATGTTAAAATAAAAGCATAACTAGTATTTTGGGGTGAGGAAGAAAAATGAATCCGCAAGACAATTCAAACAAAGACTTTGATCCAAATAGCCCAATGAACCAGATGGGATATGGTTCAACAGGCATTGCTTATGAAAATTACGACGACGAAGCGATGAAGAAGGCGAATGAGCCGCAAGATGCTTCGGCAGTGCCGATTAATGTAATTAACGCCGTGAATGCAAATGGCATTGTGAGTGGCCGTAAAGTAGTTGACGAAAGTTGGCAAAAAATGGCAATTTGCGCCATTGTGATTGCGGCTGGCTGTTTGATTGGCGTAATCGTCTCGGTGATTATTGCGAATTCTTTGAATAAAGAGATTGCGAATCTAAAAATTGAGAAGAGTTCGAGCGATAATGCGTTGAGTTTGATTTATAGTACGCTAGGCGTGAACGATAATGGTTCAGCAATTAATCAGATTACAAGTCAAGATATTGTGTCTGGTGCTGATATGGCGAAAATCGATGAGCTTTTGAAGAATAAATATGGCGCGGGGTATATTATCGATTTTGCAGATGCAACAATTAATAATGTCTATCAGGGAGCATATTACAAAATCGTGAGCCTTGGGGTGGCGCAAGAAGGTGGTACGGCGCGAGCATTGATGTACTCGAAAGTTGCCGATGGTGAATGGAAGATGGCAAGTTTTGATAAAACAGCTGACGATCCATGTAAAGATGCGACTGATGAAGACAAAGCGGCGCTTCATACGATAGGCTTGTGTGAGCTTGTCGAAGAGCAATCTGAATAGTAAAATGATTTGGGGCCGAATATGGCCCTAAATTAATATCTAAATTTTGAAGCATGAAGAGATTGTTGTTGGTTTTTAACCCGCGAAGTTCGCATTTTTGGCAAGTTGAGCGTGATATTTTGACGAAAGTTCGAGAACTGCGTGGCTGGATGGTGGGGAAGTATGAGATTTCTGATACGGATGTAGATGATAACGCGCGTAAACTCTCGAAAATTGTGATGGATGGCGATGTAGTCGTGGCAGCTGGCGGCGACGGTACGGCAAATATCGCCGTGAATGGGATTTTGTTATCCGGTGCGACGGGGGTGAAATTTGGCGTGATGGGCTACGGAAATTTCAACGATATGGCGCGAATGTTCGGCGATTTTTCGCTGGAAGAAATTCTAGAGAAGAGTGGTAAAGAAGTTTGGCCACTTGAATGTAGGATAAATGGTAAACATTGGCGCTATGCGATGTGTTATTTTACGGTAGGGATGTTTGCTGAGGCTTGTGCGGTTTTTGATAAGCCGGAAGTGCGCAAGAAGTTGCAGAAAAAACATCGACGCAAGAGTTTGATTGGCAGTATCTGGTCGCTCTCTATGTGGTGGTTTCGCGAGCACAAACGTGAGTTTTTACCGGATTTCTCAGTGAAGAATTCGTCAGATGAAATGATTCATTGCGATAATTGCTCGGACTATATGGCAATTAATAGCCCGAGTGTGGCGCGAATTATGAAGGGTGGCGATTATTATAGGGGCGAGAACTACTTTTTGAGCAATATTGGCTGCATGACGAAGTTTTTTAAGTTAATTTCGATGATGATGCGAAGTATGTTTAAAAAGGTGCCGGGAATTGAAAGTGATTATGATTGCTTAATTCTCGAAAAGGCGTCTAAAATCATGTTACAAGCTGAAGGTGAGTATAAAATGATAGATGACGTGAAGACAATAGAGATCGAAAAGACTGTGACGCCGATGATGGTGGTGATGAAATGACGACGAATGTGGTTGGACGTGCCGAGTATAAGTTGGCGGGAGCTTTGAAGGCGTTTAAGATTAATCTGCGCGAGAAGACTGTACTGGATATTGGTTCGAGCACAGGCGGATTTACGGAGGCGGTACTTAGAGCGGGCGCACGTCGCGTGATTGCGATTGAAAAAGGCACCAAGCAAATGAAGGCGCCACTGTGTTTTGATCCGCGAATTGACTTACGTGAGAAAACTGATATTTTTGATGTCGCTTTGGATGATACGGAGAAGCCGGATGTGATTGTAGCGGATGTGAGCTTCGTGAGTCTTGAGAAAGTGTTGTGGCATGCGAAAAAGAATTTATCGCGAGCTGACACTGAGTTTTTGGTGATGTTGAAACCGCAGTTTGAGGCAAAACCGTGGCAACTTCGAAATGGCATTATTAAAAATAACAAGATTCGCAGAGAAATTATTGTAAATTTTGAGGCTTGGGCGAAGAAGGCTGGCTTTTTGATTGTCGGAAAAAGAGACAATGAAATTGCGGGCCGGTTTGGAAACGTGGAGAGATTTTATTATCTAAAACGCATAAAATAACCCCGGCTTTAAAACCGGGGTTATTAGCTAATTGCTAGATGTGCTGATAGTAGATGGTGCGACAAGTGTAGCCGTTGTCTTCGTAGTTAAGGTTGTCGTCGTGCGAGAACCAATCGGGATGAAAGTCGAGATTGGGGAAAGTCGCGGTAGCGGCGTCGGCACAGGCGAAGACTTTGGTGACGATGACATGACTACAGAGAGGTAGGAGTTGCCTGTAGACACTCTCGCCGCCAATGAGAAATACGTCGTCGGCGGAAAGGTCGACGGTCTTTTTGAGCTCGTCGATGCTATGAACGATGGTAGCGCCCGGCACAACAAGGTCCTGGTTGTGGCTCAGGATGATGTTTTTGCGGCCCGGAAGCGGTTTGCTACCGGGGAAAGATTTTAGAGTTTTAGAGCCGTAAATCAGGGTGCCGGGAGTGGTAAGACGCTTGAACTGCGCACGGTCTTTTGGAAGATCGAAGAGTAACTGATCGCAAAAACCGATGGACCAGTTGCTGTCGACTGCGACGATGGCTTGCATAAAATCACCTCCTTAAACTGCGATAGGGATGTTTTTGATCTGCTCGCCGGTCTGGTAATTCTCAATCGTAATGTCATCGGTGGTGAACTGATAGAAATCCTTGATGTCGGGATTGAGCTTAACAGTGGGCGCCGGATGCTGAGGCCGAGAGATGAGCTCTTCGACCAACGGAACGTGACGATCGTAAATGTGGGCGTCGGCAATGACGTGCAAGAGCTCGCCGGGAATCATATCGACGGACTGCGCAATCATCATTAGAAGTAGCGAATACTGTACGACGTTCCAGTTATTGGCGGCTAGCACGTCCTGAGAGCGCTGATTGAGAACGGCGTTCAAAATCAGCTTATCCTTGGTCTTATCCTCGGTGACATTAAAAGTCATGCTATAAGCGCAAGGATAAAGGTTCATCTCGTGCAGGTCGGCGTGGACGTAGAGATTAGTCAAGATGCGACGACTGAAGGGGTTGTTCTTCAGGTCGAAAAGGACACGATCGATTTGATCCATCATGCCTTCGCGGTACTGATGCTTGACGCTCATTTGGTAGCCATAGGCCTTACCAATGGAGCCAGTTTCGTCGGCCCATTCGTCCCAGATATGGCTTTTCAGGTCGTGGATGTTATTGGACTTCTTTTGCCAGATCCAGAGAATCTCGTCCATGGCGGACTTGATGGCGGTGCGTCGCAGGGTGAGAGCCGGAAATTCCTCGGCGAGGTTGTAGCGGTTGACGACGCCGAACTTTTTGATAGTATAAGCGGGCGTGCCGTCTTCCCAGTGTGGGCGAACTTTTTCGCCCTGAGTGTCGGTGCCGTTTTGCAAAATATCTTGGCACATGTTAACGAAAATCTTGTCTGCTTTACTCATGATAGAGTCCCCCTTTCAAATTTTCGTGCAGAACAATTAGCTATAAAGGTACACCCCTTAAGAAATAGGGCTTAGGGTGAATTATATCACTTTTGAATATGGGGAGCGTGCTAAAATAGAGATATGACTACGGAGGAAGCACTGAAACCGAGTGATTTTGTGCATTTGCATAATCACACGCATTATTCTTTGTTGGATGGACTAACAAAAATCGACGAGTTGATCGATTTTGTGAAAGAATCTGGAATGGAAGCGGTGGCCGTGACGGATCACGGCACGATGTCGGGGTTAGTGGAACTCTATAAGACTTGCGATGCAGCGGGCATCAAGGCGATTATGGGACTAGAGGCCTATGTGGCGGCGCGCAATATGGAAGATCGTGATCCTGCTTACGATAAGGAGCGCTTTCATATCACGTTGCTCGCGATGAATAATATTGGCTTTGAGAATCTCTGCCGCTTGATTACAGAAGCGGAAATGAACGGTAAGTATTATAAACCGCGTATCGATCACCGCGTAATGGAGAAATACAATGAGGGGATTATTTGTTTGTCGGGCTGTGCCGGTAGTGAAATTTCGATGGCAATTCGCAATGACGACGAAGAGCGTTTGAAAACTCTGGTTGATTGGTACTCGAAAGTTTATGATGGACGTTTTTATCTCGAGATGCAAGATCATGGACATCCGGATTCGCCAACACATTGGTCAGAGCAGACAAAGATTAATAATCGTTTGATGAAGCTGCATGACGAAACGGGACTGCCGCTAGTGGTAACTTGCGATGCGCATTATATTCACCATTCTGATCAAGATGCGCATGAGGTTTTGTTGTGCGTAGGTACGGGAAGTAAAATTTCTGATACGAATCGTATGAGCTTGAAGGATTTTCAGCTACATGTGATTCCGCCAGATGAGATTATTGAACGCTGGAAGGATACTTGCCCAGAGGCGATTCGAAACACAAAGCGAATTGCGGATAGATGTAATGTAACTTTGGATTTGGGTAGGATTTTGATTCCGAAATTTCCAATTGAAACTGGCGAGACGGAAAAGCAATACCTAGATAATATGGTTTATCGTGGATTGGCGGAGCGCTATGGAATTTATACGCGCGATGAAGCAGCGACGAAAACTGTAGAAGAAATTAAACCGTTACTGTCGGATGAAGTGAATGAACGTATTGAGTACGAGCTGAGCGTTGTTGATAAGATGGGCTATAACGGCTACTTCTTGATTGTGCAGGACTTTATTAACTGGGGTAAGGATCAAGGGATTATTTATGGACCTGGGCGTGGTTCGGCGGCTGGGTCGCTTTTGGCGTACGCGATTAAAATTACGGAAGTAAATCCGCTGGAATATGATTTGCTCTTTGAGCGCTTTTTGAATCCAGATCGTATTAGTATGCCGGATATTGATACCGATATTCAGGATAACCGTCGTGATGAGGTGATTGAATATTGTACGCAAAAATATGGTAAGGCGCGCGTGGGAAACATTTGTACTTTTGGCAAGATGATGGCGAAGAACGCCGTGCGTGACGTGGCGCGCGTACTTGAAGTGCCATATGCTGAGGCAGATCGCATTGCGAAATTGGTGCCAGATCCAGTGATGGGACATCATGTAAAACTGAAAGACGCAATTAAGACTGAGCCGGATTTGAAGAAAGAATACGAGACAAATCCGACTGCGAAGGAAGTGATTGATTTTGCGATGCGCCTTGAAGGGACGATTCGCAGCCATGGCGTGCATGCTTGTGGCGTGGTGATTGCACCAGATGATCTTGTGAAATTCTTGCCGATGGAGGTTTCGGCGAAAGGGCCGCTTGCGACGCAATTCCCATCAACGCAGGTTGAAGAATTGGGTCTACTTAAGATGGACTTTTTGGGCTTGTCTAACTTGTCGGTGATTCAGCAAGCATTGCGCATTATTAAGAAGGTTTATAAGCGCGAAATCAATATGAATAAGTTACCTTTGGACGATCCGAAGGTGTATGAGCTATTTCAGCGTGGTGATACGACGGGCGTATTCCAGTTTGAATCTGCGGGCATGAAGCGTTATTTGAGGGATCTCAAACCAACGAAATTTGATGATTTGATCGCTATGAACGCTTTGTATCGCCCAGGACCAATGCAGTTTATTGAGAGCTTTATTAAGCGTCGTCACGGAGAGGAAGAGATTACTTATCTTCATCCTGGACTTGAGAACTCTTTGAAGAGTACTTATGGTATTTTGATTTACCAGGAGCAGTTCATGCAGGCCTCGAAGGAATGGTGTGGATTTACTGGTGGCCAGGCAGATACTTTGCGCAAGGCTGTGGGTAAGAAAAAAGTGAAGCTCATGGAACAAGTGAAGCCGCAGTTTATTGAGGGGGCGGTGAAGATTGGTGGTGCGACGGAAGAAATTGCAAATAAGTTTTGGGATCAATTGCTCGACTTTGCAAACTACTGTTTCAACAAGAGTCACGCAGCTTGTTATGCTTTGGTGGCATATTGGACGGCGTATCTAAAGACTTATTATCCTGATGCATTTATGGCGGCATTGATGACGGCGGATATGCGCTGGACGGATCGTCTTGCGATTGAGATGACAGAATGTAAACGTATGGGACTCCGAGTGCTTGGTCCAGATATTAATGAGTCGTACTCGGATTTTGCTACGGTAGGAACAACTGGCACAGTGCGCTTTGGTATTGCAGCGATTAAGGGGATGGGAAAGGCTTTGGCCGAGGAAGTAATCGCGGAACGTGATGCTAATGGAAAGTTTAAATCGGTTTGCGATTTTGCAAAACGCGTAAGTGGCTCTAAGTTTAATAAGAAGAGCTGGGAGTCAGCGATCAAGACGGGTTGCTTTGACTCGTTTGGTGATCGTAGTGATTTGTTGTATAACCTTGAAAAGATACAGGCTTATGGGAATAAGATGCAAAAAGATGCCTCAAATGGTCAGACGGACTTGTTTGGTGCGATGGGTGCGGCAGTAGAAATTCCGGAAGTTGAAATTACGCCAGCGCCGACGAAATACTCGGATAAAGAACAGCTGATGTGGGAACGCGATTTGATGGGACTTTACATCTCAGCGCATCCACTTGATAAATACGAGGCTTATTTCCAGGAACAGACGATGCCAATTTCGGAGATTAAGCCGAATATTGATGGCGCAACGGTGATTGTGGGTGGCATTATTACAAATGTGCGCTCTCTTGTAACAAAATCTGGTTCGAAGATGGCCTTCGTAAAGATTGAAGATAAAATTTCGGAAATAGAAGTAATTGTCTTCCCGAAAACTTTTGAGCAAGTAGGCGCGAAACTGGTGCAAGATGCGGTCGTGAAAGTGACGGGTCGTGTGAATGCGACAGATCGAGACGGTAATAAAATCGATGAAGCGAAGATTAATGCGGAACAAATCGATGTAATCACTGACGAAGAACTGCAATCTTATGAGTCTACTGGCGTACAGCTAAAGGTACCGACTAAGGGAGTATCGCAAAAGCCACGTAATCGCGTGTCGGCTTCGAATGTAAGTGGCAGTAAACCTAGCGGAAGTGGTAAGAGTAGTGCGCCGGCGACGCATTTTAGTACGACAGCGAGTGGCGACGCGCAACCGATTAAGCCAAAGAAGGTATTTGTACGCGTAATGGATCCGTCGAACACTTCGGCACTAATTAGCTTAAAAAAGGCATGTGCGAATTTTCCGGGATTATCGGAGATTATTCTGGTGATTGGGGAAGAGAAGAAGGCGATGCGAATGCCGTTTAAATGCGACCCAGAGCAGAAGCTAGTAGAAGAATTAAGGAACTATTTTGGACCAGAAGGCGTAGTCGTAAAGTGAAAAAATATCCAGCCGGTTTGGCTGGATATTTTTTGTAGTATTTTAGATGCCACGGATTTTGTCGTTGTAGAGATTATTGTGAATGCTTGGGTGGCCGATTTTGTTGGCAGCAGCAACGATTTCATCGACGTCGTCAGTGATTTTGTAAATTTTGCGATCGTCTGGATTGATGGTTTTGAGGCCACGTTGCATTTTGTCGGCAAAGAAGCGATCGAGTGGCTTCCAGAAAGATTTGCCGAAGAGGAACATTGGCATTTTTGGCATTTTGCCTTCTTGCATGAGGATGAGAATTTCGGAGAATTCGTCCATAGTGCCAAAACCGCCAGGGAAGAAGACATAAACTTTGGATGCCATGGTAAGCATGACTTTGCGCGCGAAGAAGTAGTGGAACTCGACAGAGTCGGTAACGTAAGGGTTGATGTGCTGCTCGTGAGCAAGCTCGATGTTGAGGCCAATAGAACGGCCGCCGGCTTCGTAGGCGCCTTTGTTGGCAGCTTGCATGATGCTTGGGCCACCACCGGTAACTACAGCATGGCCGTTTTGGGCGAGTTTATAGCCGAGTTCTTCGGCTTTTTTGCACCATTTGCCTTTTTCGGAAAGGCGGGCGGAGCCAAAAATTGAAACACCTTGAGCAAAGGTGCGGATTTTGGCGAGACCTTGTTCGAGGTCTTTGGCGTAGCGCAAAGAGCGCTCGACATCTTCTTTATCTAGTTTTTCTTGGGCAATAGCATCAAGCCAGTTTGCGATTGCTGCGTCCATATTTTTCTCCTGTTTTTATTAACGAATTTTTGCGATTGGCATTTCATGCAGGCGAGTATTGCTTGAGATAATGCCTTTTTTACTACCAACATATTGAACAACGCTAGTGGAATTGGCGGAGGCGAAGATGAGGGAATCGGTAAAACTGCGACCATTCGCGAAAGCGGCGAGAAAGCCGGAGCCGAAAGAGTCGCCAGCGCCAGTGGCGTCTTTGACCGGAACATCTTCGTAAAGTCCGATACGATAAACTTCGTTGCCGTCGGTAGCGATAGCGCCTTGGTTGCCGTCGGTAATGATGACATTTGGCACGTAATTTTTGAGGCGATTGACGAGTTCTTTGAGAGTGGTGCCGGGGACGAGTTTTTTGGCTTCGTCTTTATTGACGAGCAAGACGTCGACGTCTGAGAGTAGGCCAATCATTTTGCGCGGATGTTGAAGTTCGAGATTGCCGGGATTGAACATGATCTTAGTATCGAGTTCTTTGGCTTTGGTAAAGAATTGATCGAGCATGTCCATGTTGCCGCGCATGGTTGTGACGTAAAGCCAATCTGGGTAGATTGTATCGAGGTCGTTAGGATTGAGGAGATCGAACTTAGCAGAAGCGCCGCGACAAGTAAGAATGGTGCGCTCGCCGCTTGGGGTTAAGAGAATAACGGAATAGCCAGTATTGACTTTATCTGTATATGTGATGTAGCTATTATCGATGCCTTCTTGATCGAGGGCCTCAATAATGGCGTGACCGGCAGTATCATTGGCAATGCAGCCCATAAAGATGGATTCATGATTATTACGAGCAAAGGTTGTGGCAGCATTAGTGGCGCCACCGCCGGTGCTGAAATAAATTTTGTCGATGTCGATTTTGGAGCCAAGCTCGATTTGATTGAAGTAACCGCGCTTGTTGATGCCAAAATCGTCGTGGTCGATAAGATAAACGTCTTGAAGGGCGGCGCCTACACTTACAATTCGTGCCATTAGAAAATATCCTCACTTTCGGTACGAGCTTCGAGCTCATTGTATGCTTTAGCGGGGTCGTCGGCTTTGTTGATGGCGCTACCGCAGTTAATTACATTGACGCCACCGTGGGTAAGTAAGTGGATGTTTTTCATATTGGCTCCACCATCCCAACCAATTTCGATTGTTCGTTTGATATCTTGAATGATAGCAACTTTCTCGAGTAGGAGCATGTCGGCTTCGCCACCGTATTGGCCGAGTGTGCCAGAGAAAATAAGTGCATGGTCGGAGGCTTCAAGGATGGCGCGAATGCTACCTGGATAGATACCTTTAACGATAGCGACGCCGACTTTGATGCCGTTATCTTTGAGTTGTTTGAAAATAGGCAAAAGATCTTCTTTGGCCTCGGCATGGAAAATGACAAGGTTCGGATGAAGCTTAATAAGAGTGTCGACGTGCTTAGACGGCGTGGCGGTTATCATATGAATGTCGGTAGTCCAGCCTTTTGGCCACCAAACGGCGCCGGTTGGAACGGTAGTATTACTAGTAAGCGAGCCGTCAGAAACATCAATATGGACGCGCTTAGCGAAACCATAATACTTTTTTACGATAGCTTTGTACTCGGTTGGATCCTTACTAAGAATAGTAGGAGCAATAACGGTAATTGGCATGTCTTATTTAATTCTCGTCTAGTTTTTGCGTGCGTCGTTTATACTTTTCGTCTGGAAGAGCCGCAGAATCTAAGAAGGCATCGATGATTTCGTTGTAGCGGTCGTCTGTGGCGTCGGCGCTAAGACAAAGAATGTTAGCGTCGTTGTGGCCACGGGTTTCGATGGCTTCTTGGGTGTTGTGACAAATAGCAGCGCGAATGCCCTTAAAACGATTGGCTTGCATAGCCATGCCTTGGGCAGAGCCGCAAATGAGAATGCCAAAAGCCTCGCCATCCGGTTGGTCTTGGATGGCGTGTGCGACTTTTTTGGCATAATCATTGTAATCATCCTCGGCGTCAAAAACACTAGGGCCGAAGTCGGTAAAAGTATACATATGGCTAGAGAGCCAGTTGATGACTAGTTTTTTGAGTTCAATGCCGCGATGATCGGCGCCGAGGTAGATATGCATGTTAGTTTTGTCCCATTTTGGCTGCGTCAACAGTGAGCTCGACGAGGCGGTTGGAATAACCCCATTCGTTGTCGTACCAGGCAACAACCTTGATGAGATTGCCGTCGACGACGTCGGTGAGTTTAAGATCGACAATGCAGGAGTTGGAATTGCCGCGATAATCGATAGAAACGAGCTCATCTTCGGTGGCGGCGAGGATGCCTTGGTAATAAGGATCGGCGGCAGCGCGCTTGAAGATGTCGTTGATTTCTTCTTTGCTGGTTGGACGCTTGGTGACCGCAGTAATGTCGGAAAGGGAAACTACTGGGGTTGGAACGCGAACCGAAAGACCATTGAATTTGCCTTGGAGGCTAGGAATGGTGAGAGCGGCGGCTTTGCTGGCGCCGGTCGTGGTTGGCACGATGTTTTCGGCGGCAGAGCGGGCTTCGCGGATATCTTTGGCAGGAGCATCTTGAAGTTTTTGGCTAGCCGTGTAGCTGTGAACGGTAGTCATCATAGCTTTTTCGATGCCGAGATTGTCTTCGAGGACTTTCATGACTGGAGCGATACAGTTGGTAGTGCAAGAAGCGTTGGAGATAATCTGATCGTCGGCGTTTAAAGTGTCTTCGTTAACGCCGAGGACGATGGTTTTAGCACCTTCGCCTTTGGCTGGGGCGGAAATGACAACTTTGCGAGCGCCGGCATTAATGTGAGCGCGGGCAGCTTCTGGATTGGTAAAGAAGCCAGTAGATTCGATAACGACATCGACGCCCATTTCGCCCCAAGGAAGGTTGGCTGGGTCTTTTTCGGCGAGAACGCGGATAGCTTTGCCGTCGACGTAGATATTTTGGTCGTCGGAAGTGACGTCGCGATTGTAGATGCCGTAGTTGGAATCATATTTCAAAAGATGCGCAAGTGTTTTTGCGTCTGTGAGGTCGTTGATGGCGACGATTTCGACATCGTTGCGATCGAAAGCAATTTTGAAGGCATTGCGACCAATGCGTCCAAAACCATTGATAGCGAGTTTTACCATGTTTTCTCCTAATGTTTTTGATAATTACTTATGGTTAATTATAGCACAAAAACGGTAATGTTTTAGGGCTGAATTTTGAAGGTTGTAAAATATTCTTGACTATTGTCAAAGTGGATAAATGTGGAAAAAGCTTGAGTTTTTAACAGGTGTAAAATGGCAAAACCGAACAAAAACTTAAAACCGAACACAATGTTCGGTTTTTACGGAAAAGGGAATAGGGTGATATAATGAAAGAAAAAGTAAGGAGATATGATGGCTGATTTTAACCAAGTCCTCGAGCCAGGTGATTACAAGAATGGCGAACTCAATGTTGTAATTGAGATCCCAACTGGCAGCAACCACAAGATTGAATGGGATCGCAAGCGCGCTTGCTTTATGCTTGATCGCATCGAGCCAATGGCATTTGCGAAACCTTGCAACTATGGTTTTATTCCGCAGACTCTAGATGAGGATGGTGATGAATTGGATGTTTTGGTAATTACCGAGCAACCACTTACAACTGGCATTTATGTCAAGGCACGCATTCTTGGCGTGATGAAGTTTGTTGATGGCGGCGAAGTCGACGATAAGATTATCGCTGTAGTCGATGACGATCGCAATAATGGCGACAAGATTCAGACTTTGGAAGATTTGCCAAAGCGTACGATTGAGCAGATTGAGTTCCACTTCAACCATTACAAGGATCTGAAGAAACCTGGTACGACTAAGGTTGAAGGTTTCTTTGGTCGTGATGAGGCGATTAAGGTGATCGAAGCTGCAACTTTGCGTTACGAAGGCTAAAGTTTAAGAAAAAGTCCCCTATCTGTTAAGATAAGGGGATTTTTGTGACAATATTCTTTTATTATAGCACACTTTGCGATCTTTTGCAAGTTTTAGCGTTTTAGGGGATTTTACTGATATACTAAAAGAAAACTAAAGGAGGTAATTCTATGGGCTTTCTAAAAGCTTTTGGTGGAGCACTTGGCGGCAGTTTTGCCAATCAGTGGCTTGAATATATGGCACCACCTGCCAATATGACCGACCATGTTTTGCTTGCGCGCGCACGTGCAGTCAAAGTAAATGGTAGTGAAAATAATGACGGTGAAGAAAATGGCATGGTCATTAGCAATGGTAGCAAGTTCTTGGTACCAGAAAATACGTGTTTGATTTTGGTTAAGAATGGCGGTATTGAGGGCGTGATTGCAGAGCCGGGTGGCTATACTTACACGACAGATGATGTGCCAGAAGCTCGTAGTATGTTTGCGGGTGATGGCTTCTTTGCTTCGACTTTTGGCCAGAGCTTTGAACAGTTTAAGTATGGTGGCCAACCTGGCAATCAGCAAGTGGCCTTCTATGTTAACCTGAAGGATATTGCGGGTCTGCGCTATGGTACGCAAAACCCAATTCGTTACAAAGATGCATTCTATGGCAACATGATGTTAGCCGTGACGAGCAATGGTACATATACGATTAAGGTCGTGGATCCTGTATTGATGTTCAAGAACTTGATTCCGGTTGATATTGCTTCTGGCCAAGGTCGTGGTATTTTTGAACTCGGTGACGGCAACGATGGTGGCGTGGAAGATTCGCTATTTGCCGGCTTTGTAGGATCGCTAGGCGCCGCGCTTTCGGCTTTTACGAAAGGCGGTAAGTCGATTGATGATATCCAGGGCGGTACGGTTGAGTTTGCAAAAGAAGTTAACAAAGCCGTGGAAGAGAACTACCAATGGGGTACTAAATATGGTCTCGAGATCGTTAATGTGCAGCCAATGGGTCTCGACTGGGATGATAACTCGGCTGAGATGATTAATAAGTTCAACCTCGGCAACCTCATGCAAGGTGGCGTGGGTGCGGGTTATATGGCCGCACAGGCTGCTGATGGTTTGAAGGCGGCTGGCCAAAATGGTGGCGCTGCCAATATGGCGGGCATGGGCATTGGCTTTGGCATGATGGGTAATATGATGCCAAATATGAATAACATGGGTGCAATGCAGAATCCAATTGCTGCTCAGCAAATGCAACAAGCTCAGCAAATGCAACAAGCTGCGCCACAAGCACCAGCAGCGCCAGCTCCAGCTGCGCCTGAAGCTCCGGCTGCGCCTGAAGCTCCAGCCACACCAGCTGAGGGCGAAACGTCAGCACAGGCTTAAGATTAAAATGTACCGCTTGGGGGAGCGGTATATTCCATAAAACATACAAAAAGGAAGGGCGATGGCGAAGGCTAGCAAAAATGATCAAGTGAGGTGTCCGCACTGTGGTGCGACGGACATTTCGCTGGATACTAAAAGTGGAAAGTTGAAGTGCAATTTTTGTAGGGGATTGTTTGACGGTGAGGCGACAAATGCGGCCGGTGGTGTCAAAGGATTGACGACGCACGAGATTGGCGGTGGTGCAGAAGATATAATCCCAGACGAAAAGACGATTTTAACGATCAAATGCAAAGCCTGTGGTGCGGAAATTGTAGTAAATACCGACGAAGCGACGAGCGCGCGTTGTCATTGGTGTCGTCACGTGTTGTCGATTAATGACAAGCAGCCAAATGGCGCGGTGCCGGATTTGGTATTGCCGTTTAAGTTAGAAAAATCGGTGGCCGAGAAGTCGATTCGTGAGTTTGTAGATAAGCGTAAGTTTTTTGCGCATCCGAAGTTTAAGCAGGAATTTTCGACCGAGAACACGATGGGTGTATATTTGCCATATATGGTAGTGGATGTGAATGCACATGCACGGCTGAAAGGTGAGGCGGAGCATCAAACGCGTAAGTATACGGTGAGTGATGGCGATTCGGAACGAACTTATTATGATGCAGCAGTGTATGACGTGACGCGCGATTTTTCATTGTATGTCGATGATCTAACGATAGAGTCGAACACTGAGAAGATGAATCAAAATGTGCTAGTAAACTCGAATAACGTAATTAATGCAGTGATGCCGTTTGACACGGAGAATGCTGTGGCATGGGATGCGCGATATCTGCGTGGGTTTGCGAGTGAGAAGCGCGATACGAATGTGAAGGCGCTAGCGCCGATTGTGCAGACGCAAGTGATGGATATTGCGAGATATCAGGCGCGCTTGACGATGCAATATTATGACCGTGGAACAGTTTGGACATCAGAGCAAATTCAGATGCGTGGCTCGAGATGGAAGGCAGCATATCTGCCGATTTGGCTGTATAGCTATCTGGAAGATGATGGTAAGAAGAAATTATTACACTATGTGGCGGTAAATGCGCGTACGGGCGAGACTTCGGGTAGCGTGCCGGTACACAAGCCAAAGTTGATGGCCTTCTCGGTGCTGGTAGAAATTTTGGGTATTATTTTGGGGTGGTCGTGGTTTAGATTCTGGATTGTGCAAGATTTGGATGACGATAATCCGGCGCTTTGGGGAGCATTAGGATTAACGCCGGGCTTTATTTTCTACTGGTTGCAGATGAATCGCTATCGAAGTTTAAGCGCGCGCCATACGCACGAGAAGGATACGCGCTCGGAAATTGATGATCTTAAGAAAGCGGATATTTACCGTGAGGAGCGTAAGCGTTTGTCAAATTCGCGCATTCGTGGAGAAAATGGCAACGCGATTAAAGGTAGTCTTTCGAAAGGTGCCGACAAGATGCTAGGCAAAGAATTGTCGGATATGCTGGGAATTGACAGAATGTTTGGCTCGCAGGCGCAAAACGGCGTCGAGACGGCAGAGAAGAATAAAAAGTAGTCTCTATCTGTTATAATGAGAGAATGAAACTATATAATACGCTGACTCGCAAGGTCGAAGAGTTTACGCCCCAGAATACTGAACGGGTGAAAATGTATACTTGTGGACCGACAGTGTATAGTTTTGCGCATATCGGGAATTTTACGGCGTATATATATTGGGATCTTTTGGTACGCACGATACGCTTGAACGGTTGGAAAGAAGATCGCGTTCTAAACATTACGGATGTAGGGCATTTAGCTTCGGATGCGGATGACGGCGAAGATAAGATGGAAAAAGGTGCGCGCCGTGAGGGGAAGACAGTTTGGCAAATTGCCGAAATGTATATGAATGATTATCTCGCGAATTTTCGAGCGCTAAATTTGATTGAGCCGACGCAGATTTGTCGTGCGACGGATTTTATTGAAGAAGATATTGCGCTAGTTGACGCACTGGATAAAAAAGGCTTCGTGTATGAGACGAGTGACGGGCTTTATTATGACACGTCGAAGTTTGCGAGCTATGCAGATTTTGCGCATCTTGATCTTGAGAATTTGAAGGCTGGTGCACGCGTAGAGTTCAATAATGAGAAACACAATGCGTCAGATTTTGCGCTATGGAAATGGGTGCGTGAAGGCGAAGATCACGCGATGCAGTGGGAATACCGTGGCAGGGCCGGTTATCCTGGTTGGCACATTGAGTGTGCGGCGATTATTCACGAAAAGCTAGGTGAAACGATAGATATTCATACGGGTGGGATTGACCATATTCCAGTGCATCATACGAATGAGATTGCGGAACTTGAAGGCGCATATGACAAGCAGATGTCGCGTTTTTGGGTACACAATAATTTTATTACAATCGATGGCGAAAAAATTTCAAAATCGCTAGGTAACGTATATATGTTCTCGGATCTTATCGCAAAAGGATTTTCACATCTGGATTATAAGATGTGGGTACTGCAAGGACATTTTCAATCGGAACGTAACTTCTCGTTCTCAGATCTCGCGGCGGCACGTCAGAGATTGACGAATTATCGTAATTTTGCGGCGTTGCGCTGGCAAAAACCAGCGACAGATATGTCTGAGGTGCGTGCTGAAATTTTGGAACAGCTAAATAATAATCTGAATTCGGCAGGTGCTTTGGCGGAGCTGGATAAAGCGATTAAAAATAATGTACCGTCAAATGAATTTGTTGAATTTTTGGATGAGGCTTTTGGCTTGAAGTTAGCCGAGTCGACGCCAGATATTTCGGATGAGCTTAAGGCGAAGATTGCGGAACGCAAGCAGGCAAAAACGGAGCGTGACTTTGCGAAATCGGATGCATTGCGTGACGAGATTGCGAAGGCTGGTATTAAATTACTTGATGGCGCAAACGAAATGCTTTGGCAGTACGAATAAAAATATCCCCCGATAATCAGGGGATATTTTTTATTTTTCGGCGATAATTTTTTGGACTTTTGGTTCTGGTTTTGGCGAGGTTTTGGGGTCGTCATTGAAAGGAAGATTATCGCCGTATTCTTCGAACAAAACTTTGATACAACCAGCGATAGGTATGGCGACGATGGCACCGACAAGACCAAACATGTAGACGCCGATTGTGACGGCGCTAAGGACAACGAGAGCTGGGAGCTTGAGACCTTTGCTTTGAATTTTTGGCGAAATAAAGTTGGATTCGACCTGAAGATAAATGATGGTATAGATAAGGAAGCTAATGCCAGCAGGGACGCTGTTAAAAGCGAGAAGGAGCGCAACAAGACAACCACCGATGAGTGATCCAAACATTGGAATGAGGCTAAAAATGCCAGTAACGAGGCCAAAAGGCAAGGCGAGGCCAGGCGCAAGGCCGAAAACGACAGAGAGTAGGAAAACGGCAATGGCAGTGCAACAGGCATTGATAAGCGAGACGGAAATGGCGTTAGTGACATATTTGGCGACGACGTCAGCCATGCGCTCGGCGACCTTGGAGGCGCGCTTGGCTTCGGGACTGGTGCGGAAGTGGCGCCAGAAACGGTTAAGAATGCCAGGACCTTCGGTGAGCATGAAGAGTGAAAGTACGAGAATAAGAATAACAGCGGTGACGAGATTGGCGATGGTGCCGATAGAAGCGGCAAGGAAGTTGCTGAGATTGTCGACGATGCCGCCAGTGAAGGCGCTGAGAGTCGAGACAATTTGAGCTTGAGTGTCTTCTATTCCAACACTTTTTGCGAAATTGTCAATAGGTGTGCCTTCGCCAATGTTGTCGCTGATAAGTTGCGGAAGATTACTGGCAAATTTGACTGATTCGTTGATGATGGTAGGACCAACAATTGCGACAACACCGGCAAGAAAACCAACAACGAGAACGTAAGCCAAGGTAATAGATAGCGTGCGGCCTTTACTAGGAATAAGGTTGCTAATTTTATTAACGAGTGGAGAGATGGCGACGGCGAGAAATAGGGCGGCGCCAATGATGAGTAGGGCGGTAGCGGCTTTAAAAAGTAGCATACCTACAAGTCCGAACCCGACTACAACAAGACAGAAGCGGATAAAAGTTTTATAACCAATTTCAATATTTAGTGGCTTCGTCATGCTTTTATAATAACATTTTTAAGGTATAAGTATAGCTATTAGGAATATAAAATGCTGATGCTTTTATTTATTTTGAGATGAGATATATTAGGGGCAAATAATTAATGTGGAGGTAAAAATGTATTACTTTGAGCTATGGGATTGATGCTATTTGTAGTACTTTTGGAGAAATTCGGTCATGTATGCGTCGAAAGTGTCGTCTAAGATGCTGGCACGGATTTTGTTGACCAAATTTACGACAAAGTGCTCGTTGTGAATGCTAGCAAGAACTTTGGCGGTGATTTCATCGACCTTGAAAAGGTGGTGAAGGTAAGCGGCGGTGTAGTTTTGGCAGAGTTCGCAATCGCAGTCGGAACAGATAGGTGTAAAGTCTGTCTTGTATTTTGCGTTCTTGATGTTGATGCGCCCGTTTGGCGTATAGAGCGCACCGTTGCGAGCCATGCGAGTTGGTCCAACGCAGTCAAAAGTATCGCAGCCGTATTTGGCGCCAATAAATAAGTCGCGTGGCTCACTCCCCATACCGAGGAGGTGGCGCGGCTTATCTTGTGGTAGAATGCTATTAGTGAGCTTGATGATCTCGCCGGTGTTGCCTTCGGTGGTATAGAGGCTACCAATACCAAAGCCGTCAACGGGTTGATTTTTCATGAAGTTGGCAGATTCAGTGCGAAGGTCCTCAAAAAGACCACCTTGAACGACGGCGTAAAGATATTGTTCGGGCTTGCCGGCTTGTTTGGCGGCAGTGGCGAGTTTTTGATGCTCGGCGATATTGCGCGGAAGCCAATCGTGAGTATGGCGCATGGCGCGTTCCATAACGTCGTGATCGCGAGAGTCGGCAGCCTGATCGAAAGCCATGTGGATGTCGGCGCCGATTTTCCATTGTGCTTGCATGGAAATCTCTGGCGTCATGCGGATTTTGTCGCCATTGATATGGGACTTGAATGTGACGCCGTCGTGGTCAACTTTGACGTCAGGAAGAGAAAGCATTTGAAAACCACCAGAGTCAGTGAAAGAAGGTGCATTCCAGTTGGTAAAAGTAGCGAAACCGCCGCCTTGCTCGATAAGATCTGGGCCCGGAGCGAGTAATAAATGATAAGTATTGGCAAGAATGGCTTGCGAGCCGAGTTTGCGCATTTGATCAAAAGTAAGGGCTTTGACGGTGGCGCGGGTGGCGGCGCCAACGAAGGCTGGTGTTTTGATGTCGCCGTGCGGAGTATGGATGACGCCGGCGCGCATGAGGCCGGTTTGTTTTTCGATGTCAAATTTTAACATATGAGCATTGAATCTCCGTAGCTTAGAAGTTTATAGTCTTCAGCGATAGCGTGTTCATAGGCAGCTTTGAGGTGATCCCAACCGGCAAAGGCAGAGGCAAGCATGAGGACGGTAGATTTTGGAGCATGAAAATTAGTAAGAAGCGCATCGATGACTTTAAAATCGAAGCCCGGATAGATAAAAATGTCGTCTTCGCCGGAAGTTTTGCCAGTTTTGCCCCAATATTCGAGAGTACGAGTGACAGTAGTGCCAAGTGCAATGACGCGTTTATGAGCAGCTTTGGTGTTTTTGATGGCTTCGATAGTATCGGCTGGAATATTAAACCATTCAGAGTGCATGTGGTGCTCTTCGATGTTGTCGGTACGGATAGGTAAAAAGGTGCCGAGACCAACATGGAGGGTGAGATACTTAATTTGGATGCCTTTTTGTTGGAGGCGGGAAAGGAGATCTTCGGTCATATTGAGACTAGCAGTAGGAGCGGCAGCGCTGCCAAGTTTGTTACCCCAAACGGTTTGATAGCGTTTTATATCATTGGCAGTTGCGTCACGATGAAGATAGGGCGGAAGTGGAACGTTACCATGATCTAAAACGATATCTTGGAGTGGGCGGCTAGAGTCGATGATAGCAATACCACCGTCGAGAATTTCGCGAACGACAACAGTGTCGTTGGTTAGCTCGTCGGTACCAGCGTGTTTGACGGTAAGAACGTCGCCGACGTGAAGCTTGCCGCGATACATAACGTGATTATCGACATCGTCATGCTTTTCGAGAACAACGAGTTCGCGCGGGCGGCCGTCAGGAAGTTGAGTAAAGAGACGCGAGCGCATGACGCGCGTGTCGTTTAGGATGAGAAGGTCGCCAGGCTCGAGAAATTCGTCGAGATTGCGATAATAAGAATCAGTATATTTGCCAGTTTTGCGATCAAGTACAATAAGACGAGAAGCGCCGCGGATTTTTGGTGGAAATTTGGCGATATTTTCTTCGGGAAGATTATAAGTATAATCAGATAATAACATTCTGATATTATATAATTTTTTGATGGTTTTGACAATGTAAACGGCAGATTCGAAAAAGAAAAACCCCGACCTTTCGGCCGGGGCTAAAATTATAAATCACTCTTAGATTTCGCAGCCTGGAATGCGCCCTGAAGCTCGCTCAGCTTCATATGGATGGCGTATTCACATTCACACTGCTCGTCGCAGTGAAGGTCAAGCCTTTCTTGTGTCGTCATACGAATAGTGTGACTACAGCTGGATCGAAGCTTGCGTTCGAGGGCGGCGACTTTGTCGGCTTCCTGGGCAGATCTGAAAATGTGACTGCTGAGGTAGTCGTAATCTTCGTCACTGATAGTGGCGAAGAGGAGGTCATCGTCGTCGGGCAGAGCAGCAATGTCGTTCTTGGCGAAGCGGATATTCTCGCGAAGAGAATCCAAGATGAGGTCGATTTCGTGCTGAACGTTGGTTCGATAGCGTTCATATACGGAGATCTGTCTCTTCATGGTGACAATCTCGGCGTACTGAACGCCGTCTTCTGCGCAATCTCGCGCGAGTTCGGCAATTTCGCTAGCATACTTCGCTGCCTCCTGAATGAGACTCGAGAGCTTTGCGGTCTGATTCTTAGTGATTTGTACATAGTGCATACAATTCCCCTCCTTTTGGGTGCACAGTGAAAAAGTACTATTAGCTCAAGAAAAGAGGCTAATTTATATATTGTAGCATATTTGCGCGAAGAAGTCAATGACTTTAACATAAAAACAATAAATTGACGGAATTTTTTAAGTTTGACTTTAGAGAAAAAGGATAAATTAGGTATTATAGAGATAAGGAGAAATTATGCGTGTATTATATGTTGAAGATGAGAAATTTCTAGCCGAGGCCGTGAAGCACAATCTCGAAAAGCATGATATGGATGTAGATCTCGCAACAGACGGCGAAGAGGGGCTTAATATGGCGCTGAATGGCATATATGATTGCATAATTTTGGATATTATGCTGCCGAGGCTGTCTGGAACGGATATCCTGCAAAGACTACGCGAGAAAAAGATTTCAACGCCGATTATAATGCTGTCGGCACTAGCAGATGTAGACGATAAAGTGCGCGGACTAAATCTTGGTGCGGATGATTATCTTGCGAAACCGTTTAAGACGGCAGAATTGGCGGCGCGTATTATGGCTTTGATGCGAAGGCCGGCTGAGGTGCAAGATCAAGTGCTAGAATTTTTGGATTTAAAATATAACATAACCGAGAAAGAACTTAATGGCGTAAGCTTGACGACGAAAGAGGCGGGAATTATTAACGAATTAATGAAAACGCCAGAGAAGATTGTAAAGAAAGAATATCTTCTGAATAAAGTTTGGGGCGCGGATGCGTATGGCGAAGATAATTATATTGAAGTATATATGTCGCGTCTGCGTAAAGTGTTGAAAAATCTAAAGAGCAAGACAAAGATTTTGACCGTGCGAGGTTTGGGCTATAAGATTGTGAAGGCTTGAGATTGATGTTTAAGAATCTTAGAAACCAGATCGTATTGTCAATTGTAGCAATTTCGTCGGTGATTATTTTGATATCGTTTACATCGATATTTATGATTATGTCGATGACGATTCGGGCGCGCGAAGATATTGCTTTGCGGTCACGAGATACGTGTATTGAGGAAATTATTCAGGAACGAAATTCACATGTGACGAGATTGGGTGTAACATTGCTGAGTGTGGGCGTGATTTTAGAGCTCTTGATTTTTGCGGTTTCTTCAATAATCGCAGAACAGTTAGTTAAGCCGGTGCAAGAAGCATATGAGCAACAACGAGAGTTTATTGCAAATGCGTCGCATGAGCTAAAAACGCCGATTGCGGCGATACGGGCGAATTTTGAGGCACTAGATGTGGAAGAAGAACCATGGACTGATAATATAGACCTTGAACTTGACAAGGCACAAAACTTGGTGCGTGATTTATTGTTGTTGGCGCGAATGGATGGACGAGTTGAAAAAGCACCGAAGAAACGTTGTGATTTGTCTGAGATTGTTAAGAAGCATGTAAAAGCGATAGAAGTGCGACTGGATGGCAAGAAACTAAAAACCGATATTGCGGAAGATGTGGTGGCAACGCTAGTGCAAGATGATTTTGTGCAGATTCTGAGTATTTTGCTTGATAACGCTGCGAAATATGCAAAGAGCTGGGTGTCGGTAGAGCTAAAAAACAATTACGTTAAAGTTGAGAATGACGGAAAAGAAATCCCAGCCGCAAAAATGGAGCATATTTTTGAGCGTTTTTATCAAGTGGATAAGACGGCGACGGGTGTGGGGCTAGGACTTTCGATCGCGAAATCGGCAGCTGATCATAATGATTGGGAAATTATTGCAGATTCAAATAAGAAATCGACGAGCTTTACGCTTTATTTTAAGCGCTAAGCCGCTGGTGGCGATAGATGAGCCTATCTGGTATAATACTAGATAATTATGAGTTTACAAATTGGAATTGTAGGGCTTGCTAATGTGGGTAAAAGCACGCTATTTAACGCTTTAACAAATGCCGGTGCGCTAGCGGCAAATTATCCTTTTGCAACGATAGAGCCGAATACTGGCATTGTAGGCGTCCCAGATGAACGTTTGGCGGTGCTTGGAAAAATGTACGAATCGGATAAAATTGTGCCAGCGACGGTGGAGTTTGTAGATATCGCGGGACTAATAGCCGGCGCATCTAAAGGTGAGGGATTGGGCAACAAATTCTTGGCAAATATTCGTGAGTGTAAGGTAATCTGCCACGTAGTGCGTGCATTTAAAGATGGAAATGTAACACATGTGGCGAATTCGGTTGATCCGAAGCGCGACATTGAAACAGTAGAAACAGAGCTAGCGCTGGCAGATATTGATTCGCTCGAGCGTGCATTAGTCAAAATGCGTAAAGATACAAAAAGCGGCAACAAAGAAGCGATTGCAAAAGTTGCGATGGCGGAGAAAGTACTTGATGAGCTTAAAAGTGGCAAGACGCATGTTGAGCCGATCGAAGGACTTGAGTTATTGTCGGCAAAACCGGTGTTTTATATGTTTAATCTTGATGAAGATGAACTAACGGATGAGGCGAAATTAGCTGAGCTATCTGCTATGGTTGCGCCACAAAAATGCGTGTTTGTCAATGCGAAGCTAGAATCGGAAATGGCCGATATGTCAAGTGAGGATAAGCAAGTTTTTCTGGAGAGCTATGGCATTAAGGAAGATGGATTAAGCCAGTTCGTGCGCGTAGCGTATGACACTTTGGGCTTACAGAGCTATTTGACGGCAGGTAAAAAAGAAACGCGCGCCTGGACGATCAAGAAAGGTGCGACAGCGCCAGAAGCAGCGGGCGTAATTCATACAGATTTTCAGCGTGGATTTATCGCGGCGACGATTTGTAAATATGACGATCTTGTGCGGCTCGGTAGTGAAAAAGCAGTACGCGAAGCGGGACTAATGCGCACGGAGGGTAAAGACTACATCATGCAAGATGGAGATGTAGTGGAATTTAAATTTAACGTCTAGAAAAAGCGCCCGAAAGGGCGTTTTTTGTGGCTTAAATATTTGCGAAACGTTAAGAGCTTATGGTAAAATGTTTATATGAGTCTAGGTTATGGTGTGGGCGACTTCTTCGCATTAGACATCGGTACGGACGCACTAAGAATGGTGCAATTATCTGGCAACGCTCAGCGCGGCTGGGTTTTGCAGAAATTCGCATATGTGCCGGTCAGTCGCTCGATATTGCAAGATAGTAGTGATGCCGGTAGGCGTCGCTTGGGGGAAACAATTGTCAGCGCAGCGGAGCAGGCTGGTATCAAAACCAAAAATATTGCACTTGGTATTCCCTCAAACAAATGTTTTACTGCGATTGTTGAGGTACCAACGCAAGATCAGAAATCGATGGAAAAAGTGATTCGCTACCATGAGGATCAATACATTCCGATGCCGATTGACGACGCAAAAGTCGACCATGTGATTTTGGGGCCAAGCCCAAATAATCCACAAGTGACCGAGGTGCTTTTGTCTTCAACGGCGATTACTTATGCTGAGGAGCGCATGGAGAGCGTAGAAGCATTTGGTTTTAACTTGGTTGCGCTGGAACCAGATTCGATTGCAATGTCGCGCGCATTGACGCCACCAGGAACACAAACCGCCCGTTTGATTATCGATTATGGCGAAGATTCGACTGATCTTTCGGCAGTTTTTGGTGCACCACGCCTAGTACGTATGCTCCCTGGCGGACTTTCAGTTTTGGTTCGCACGGTTGCAAACTCTCTTAATGTGAAGGAAAGTCAAGCTCGACAATTTATTCTTAAGTTCGGCTTGGCGCAGGATAAGCTTGATGGTCAGGTCTTTAAAGCGCTTGATCTTACACTCGATACTTTTGCGGGTGAGCTCTCGAAATCTGTACGTTTCTTTGAAACGAAATATCCGAATGTGAAAATAAGCGAAATTGCGCTATCTGGTTATGCGGGCGTGATTCCGTTTATGGCAGAATATATTGAAGCAAAAACTGGTATCAAGACCGTACAGGGTAACCCATGGCAGATGGTCCAGGTTACCCAGCAACAGCAACAGGCTTTGGCTCAGGTTGCGGCTGAATTTGCGGTAGTGATCGGCTTAGCGGAAAGGGCGAATACTCGATAATGTATGAGATTAGCTTAGTACCAGATGTCAAGGCCGAACTTTTGCGTAAACAACGTTTGCGTAACTTGTTCGTTTTGATTTGTGTTGGCGTTGCGATTGCTTGTGGTGCTGTCGTGATGATTTTGCTTTCGGTTATGGGTGGTCAGACCGTGAGCATGAATAATCAGAAAAAAGAAATTGGCTGTCGCTACGATATGAAAATGAATGGCAAGACCCTGAAATCTTCTGATTGTAAGTCGAACATGGGTACGCCGGTGATGTACTTTAATAATAGGCAGACTTTGCTTACAATTCAGGATCAGCTAAAGAGCCTTGATACGTTGAATAATTCGATGATTAAGTTCTCTCGTATCTTTGGTCTACTCGATGTCTTATTGCTTGATGAAGAAAAAGGTTCAAAGATTGAAGTATCGGAGCTTGCAGTAGATTTCTCTTCGATGACTTTGTCATTTGATGCAGTCGGCTACGATAAGTCTTCGGCAAATATTGGTTATAAGCCGCTCGAGGCTTTCAAAAAGAATGCCGAAAGGATGCGTTATGACTACGGTGAGTATATGCGCCGTGGCGATGATGAAAATGATGAGGTGATTCCATACTTCTGTATTTCTGAAGAAACGATAAATGGTTTAGTGTATGGCGTATATAGTAAGGGTGCACCAGGATGTGAAGCACCAATGGTCGAGCCTACGGAAGAAGATAAGGATGCTGGCGACGACGAAGAGTCTGACGAAAAATCCGATGAAGAAACTTCCGCTGAACCTGTAGAAAATGAAATAGAAAAAATCTATATCCGCCGTACTTATAAAGACCGAGATGATTACGAATCCGTTCGCGAAGGTAAGGATAAATACTGGGACGAAAGCGTGATGGGTAAGAACAACTATAAAGGCTATTACTTTGAAAGTAGCTGTATAAGTTGGAGCGAAGATGGCAAGATGGATGAGGCGGCTACGCTTGAAACTTGTCCGTTCTTGAGCGATGAGATTGCTGTAACGAACTCATCTTATGGTCTCGATACGAATGAACAGTTGGTCTTAACTTTCCAATCGTCGGTGCCGATTTCGACAGAGATCTTCCTATCTGGAAATCATAATATGCAGATTCTAAGTCCAACTCGTCAGAACGTAACCGATAGCTATGTTCAGGTTCGCGATATGTTTGTAGCAGGCGACTCTATTAAGGAGGCAAACTAATGGCACAATCAAAAAACAACAAAAATGAAAAAGGCGTCGCTTTTGAAAAGCGCGCCAAGATGGATAAGGCGCAGCAGGAGATTCTATTAATCTGCTGCATAGCGTCGGCTATCATTGGATTTACATTAGTCGGTTCGATCTTCTTGATCCGTAAGATTTCTTACAATGCGAAGTTGATTGGCGCGAATGATATTGTGATTGATACCTATAAAGACATGCAAAAAAGCTTGGATGAAATCGAGTCGCAAATTAGTAGCCTTTCTAACAATGAAAATCTTGAATCGGTTGGACGCTTGCGCGATTCAGAAAAATGTAATGGCTTTACTTCTAGGAGTGATATTCATAACATTAAGGAAGATGAACTCGAGCTTGTGAAGACTTGTAGTGCTTTGCGCGTGATTTCGGATGCAATGCCTTCGACGCAGAATATGGAAGCAACACTTTCGAGCCTAAACCAGCTATTAAACTGGTCAAATGAAGGTTCCGGTGTGTCTTTTGAAGGTCTCTCTACGATGCAGGGTACGGTGATGTCGAGCTTGGGCTTTCAGGAAGTGATAAAGAAGAAGGGCAATGCAGAAAATGCGACGATACATGTGATGAATACTTCACTAAAGATTGTCGATAAGGCTACGAGAGTAAAATCTGCGCTTGCAATGATTGAGAGCTCAATTCGTAACTTCGATATCGTGCAAGCACAACTTAGCTTTAACGGTGAAGATCTAGAGCTTTCGAGTACTTTTGGTGCATATTACTCTGATCCGGCTACGCTATCTGACCAGACGCGTATTGTATGCGCTGATGTTGAGAGCGAAAAATGTAAGACAATGGGTGGTGATACGGCAGAGGCCGAAAAGAAAGCAGCGAAGAACGGCACTAATAAGGATCCGGAGGAGGATGAATAATGAAGAGATCTGAGATTGCTTTAATTACATTAGTGTCCATCATTGTTATTGTAACTACATACATTCTTGGTGGCTTGTTCTTCGGCGATTTAAGTGAGGAAGTAACTTCGATCAAATACTTGGTGCCGATTGATTCAAAAGTTGTGGCGCCGAGTGAGGATTTCTTTAATGCTTATGCGCATAACCCAACGGTAGAAATTTACGTCGGTAGTTGTGGCGTTGATGAAGTTTGGGATACGAATAGCCTCAAGTGTGTGAAGCAAGACGGTGATAATAGTCAGCCTAGCGATAATACTGGCGACGATACGGATGATGAGCCGAACGGAGATGACGAAACTCCAGAAAACTAATATAAATAGAAAGAAAATATGCTTTTATCAAAAGAGTTGCAAGATAAGGTCGTAGACCTCCTTGTGGAGGACGGTCTTGTTGATGCAAATTTGGTGAGAAGGGCATATCTTGAAGTTCAGAAATCTGGGCAGCCGATCTTGGCAGTCTTAAAATCGAAAAAGATTGCGACGGATGATTGCGTGCAACATGCAACGGCGATTGTAACGAAGACGCCTTATGTTGACTTGCGTAATATTCGTTTTGATCGTGAAAAATTGGCAGTAATTCCACAAGAAGTAGCGCAGCGTCAGCGTGCGATTCCGCTTGAAGAACGCGATGGCGTTTTGATTGTGGCAGTACTTGACGTTACAAATATCCAGCGTACGGACTATTTGTCGACCTTGACAGGTAAGCCGATTCGTTCGGTGATGACGTCAGATGCTGGCATCGAAAATGCTTTGATGCAGTATGTTGCCGATATGCGCGACATGGATAAAGTGGCAGCGCAAGAAGAAGCGTCGGCGGCCGAGAAGGCGAATGCACAGACGATTACGCAGGACTCGCCGATTTCGAAGGCTTTGACAGCAATCTTGGATTATGCCGCGAAGTCGAAAGCGTCGGATATTCACATTGAGCCACTCGAAAAATCGTTAGTGATTCGTTGCCGTATTGATGGTGTTTTGCGTAAGACGATGGAGCTCCCGAAGTCGGTTGAGGCGGCACTAATATCGCGTATTAAGATTATGGCGAAACTCAAAATTGATGAGCACCGCGTACCGCAGGATGGTCAGTTTGCGGTAAATGTGAATGGAAACATTATTGATCTTCGTATCGCGATTGCGCCTGTGGTCTGGGGCGAGCAGGTAGTTATTCGTCTTTTGGATAAGACTGGTACTTCGATGGATGTCGAGAAGATGGGTATGACGGGCCGCGCATTGAAGGATGTTGTGGAAGGTATTTCGCGTCCAAATGGTATGATTTTGACTTCTGGTCCGACGGGTTCTGGTAAGTCTACGACTTTGTATGCCTTGATTAAGCGTATTAAGAGTGATGCGATTAATATCGTGACGCTTGAAGATCCGGTTGAGTATAAGATGGATGGCGTGAACCAGACACAGGTGAACGTGGACGCGGGTTTGACTTTCTCGGCGGGACTTCGTTCTATTTTGCGTCAGGACCCTGATGTAGTGATGGTAGGTGAGATTCGTGATGCAGAAACGGCGAACTTGGCGGTGCAGGCGGCGCTTACGGGTCACTTGGTGTTCTCAACATTGCACACCAACTCGGCAGCTGGTATTTTGCCTCGTTTAATCGATATGGGCATCGAGCCATTTTTGATTGCTTCGACGCTAAATACGGTTATTGGTCAGCGTCTTGTGCGTCGCGTGGCGGAACGTCGTGAAAGTTATCAGAGTAGCGAACTGGAGACAGCACAGATTCGTCAGATTGTAGGTGATATTTTGCCTCAGAGTTCTGGGGATGTAGCGGCGGTGAGTGAAAAACTTGGCTATCCGAATATGCCGGTGGCGAATTCTTCGTCGTTTACGCTTGTAAAAGGTATAGATTCGGAAGAGACACCGAATGGCTATAAAGGGCGTGCCGGTCTTTATGAGACGATCGCGGTGGACGATGATATCCAGAAGCTGATTGTGGCACATGCGACGTCTGGTGATATTATGCGCGTGGCGAAAATGAAGGGCACGGTGACGATGCGTCAAGATGGAGCTTTGAAAGCTTTGGCGGGTATTACGACGCTGGATGAAGTAAACCGCGTGGCGTCGGACTTGGCGTAGAAATGCAGAGCAATAAAAAATGCCCCGAAAGGGGTGTTTTTTTGTGGTGCGGGTTGAGAGAGTCGAACTCTCATGTTGAGTTTGGAAAACTCACATAATAACCGTTATATGAAACCCGCAGATATACTTTGAGGCGGTCAATTTTGCCTAGCGGAAGCCCCATAGATGTGCTATGGGGCGGGCAAGAGGAGTCGAACCTCCGACCTTCTGGACCACAATCAGACGCTCTAACCAACTGAGCTATGCCCGCCGCGTAAGTACATTATAACAGATTTAGAACTGATTCGTAAAGACTAAGAGATAGGCAAGATAACCGAGTGCGCCACCAGCGGCAATCACAAAGAGAACGATGAGAGTCCAAACCCAACCAGAAGTTTTGTGCTCAGCTTGAACGACAGTATGCTTTTTGGTAGTTTTCTTTTTGATCGGTGATTTTTGGCTGTAAACGTTCTTGGTGCTGGTGAGGCTATTGACGGAAGTCTCTGGGATGTTGGTGCCGAGAGGACGTTTTTCGATCTTGGCGTCGGTAAGGAATGGGGAGCGTACGCCAACGGAGTAATTGTTAGCGTTTGGTGCTTCGGCTTCAGCCTTGTTTTGGGCTTCAATCGTAGCTTTGGCGCGAGCGGCGGCCTCGGCGACGGTGTTTGGCTTTTGTACTGAATTTTGGGCAAGCTTTGGCGCGGTCGCAATCTGAGGACTGGCTTTGCGGGCGGCTTGCTGTTGTTTTAGGAGAAGTTCGCGACGCTTGCGTTCGATTAGTTGACGCTTGCGAGCAAGGAGTTGCTGCTGACGAAGCTCGGCGGCGATCTGAGGAGAAACGGTGTGAGCTGGAGCGGATTTCATTGGCTGAACAGCATGAGAGCTTGGCGCAGTAGCGACAAGCTTCTGGGTGGCAGGACGTTGAGAAACTGACTGTTGAGCCATATGGCGAGCTGCTGGTCTTTGAGCGACGGGGCGGGTAGAGGCGACTTTTGGCGCGGAGGTAACAGTGATAGAAGTAGGCTTCGTGGTGCGGTGAGCGCTACGAGCTGGGCGGGCAAAATCCATAAATTTCGGACGTTGTGCGATTGGTTTTGGGGCAGCGGTTGGCTGAACGGCTGGAATTGGAACTGGACCAGAAGAAGTTTTTGGCTTTACTGGTGCCTTGACGGCTGGTTTGGCGGCTCCACGAGTGGTGGTAGCGCGAGATTTGATAGCTTCAGATACTGCTTTGTCTAGTTCGTCGTAGTCGATATTGTCGCTCATTTATTTTTACCCTTTGCTGTTTCTACGATAGCACAGAATGAATCTGCTATCAAACTGGCACCTCCGACAAGTAGACCATCGATGCCTTCGATGTCGAGATAGCCACCGGCAGTGTCGGCATTAACGGATCCGCCATAAAGAACGGAGATGTTTTCGCCAATTTCTTTGCCGTAAAGCTTGCCGATATGGGAGCGAATAATCTTGACGGCGGCGTCGATGTCGGCTGGTTTAGCTGGTTTGGCATTTTTATTGCTAGAGATAGCCCAGACTGGTTCGTAAGCGATAATAACTTTATCGATGTCTTCTTTGCTGACTAGATGAAGCCCTTCGATGAGTTGATTATGAATGGCACGATTGGTTTCGCCGTCTTTGCGCTCGAGCGTGGTTTCGCCAATACAAAGGACAGGGGTAATGTTGTTGCGAATAGCAGCGGCAACTTTTTCTTGGATGTCTTTGTCGCTCTCATTAAAGACGTAGCGACGCTCGGAGTGGCCGACGAGAGCATAATCGACAAAGCCACGAAGCTGCGAGACGGAAACTTCGCCGGTGTAAGCGCCATAATCGCGCCAGTAGAAGTTTTGTGCGGCGAGTTTGAATTGACGGCGATTGATCTGGAGAGAAAGAGTTTGCAAAGCGACAAGAGAAGGGGCGAGCACAATCTGAAGATTGCGGCCGGTGTCGATGCGGCGGCTGAGGCGACTGAGGTAGAGGCTGGCCTCGCCTGGAGTGAAGTTCATTTTCCAGTTTGCAATTATGTATTTTTTTCTGGGACTAGTCATACCTAAATTTTACCATAAGCGAGTAAAAAACGGTAAAGCTAGAGTGCGTAAACTGGTTGGCCATAACAGAGCCAAGCAAAGACAAAACAAAGAAGATTGGCAATCATGGCAAAAAGCATGACGGCGGCAATGTAGGGACTAAAAAAGAAGGCGAGCGCAACGGCGATAGTCCAAAAAACAGTAGTGAGAATAAGTTCGGTGGCGTAGATGGGGCATTTAATGAAGTGTGAGAATTTGCTAATAGCACGTCGGATGGCGCCGTTGTATTGGCGGAGGCTTTTATAAAGACCAAAAATCACGAGGGCGGAAAGAGCGAAGGCAAGAAGGCCAAAGATAACATTGTTGCCGGAGTTGACATTAGCTATAGGGGTAGTTGGTGTTTTGATAATAGGGTCACAGCCTTCGGACGTGACAGGAGTTTGGTTTTCGGGTAGAGGAAGTAAAAGAATAGTAAAACCGACAGCGAGAACGGCAGCAATAGACAACAAAATGCGTCCGCTAGCTCGAAGAAAACGCGCAATAAAATTCATAATTATATTTTAACACGCTAAAGCTAAACGGACGCTATAGACTGTCGTTACTCGGTGACGCCAATAATGCCGCGAAGAGCGTAGGCGGTATCTTCGTGTGAGCGAACCGTAATAGTGTCGATACCCATTTGAACGACAGGGTAATCGTTGCCACCCGGTTGGGTCATGTCGCCAAAGTAGAGAACCTCTGATTTGTCAACTTTAAGCTCATCGAGCAGGTGAGTCATACCGAATTCCTTATTCATGCCAGGAGTGACGGCGTTGATAGAAGTAGTGCCGCCAATCTCGTAGTCGAATTCTGGTGCGAGCTCTTTGCAACGCTTGCAGATAATTTCACGCTTTTTGCAGTCTGGATCCCAGGCGTATTTGGCTTCGGTGCCGGCTTTTTGGCCGAGGGCAGAGAAGGTGACTTGGCTGAGACGGTTTTCGATGATTTCGTCACCTTCGGCAACTTTGTCGATTTCCCAGAAACCGTTTTCTTTGGCTGCGGTCTCGATAGCTTCGGAAATTTTTTTAACTTGCTCGTCGGTGAGAGGGTAATTGTAAATCTGCTCCCAATCTTTTTTCTCAATATTGTAGCGATAATATTGTGTACCTTGAGCGACGAAAAGATGTAAATGACTGAGCTGTTCTGGGGTGGCGTCTTTTAGGCGATCTACAATTTGAATTAAGAATTGGTCGAATTTTTGGCCGGAAATAGGGCAGATTTCATAATGATCAAGACATTTTGTCAAGAGTTCGGCAATCTCGTCAGGAATGGGAGTCTTGGCGATATTGAGGGTCTGATCGATGTCAAATGCGAGTACTTTTTTCATAATTACCTCCAAATTATGTATCTATTTTACATGATTTGAGACAAAAAAGCTCGCAAAGGCTTTTGCGAGTGAATTTTAGAAAAGGAGAGCCCCCGCATCCTTTCAATGCGGGGGTAGTGAATTTTCTCCTAATCACGATAGGGATTATTCCTCCCATATCTTGTCAATCAAAGCGATTGCGTCGTCGGAAGTGAAGCGCTTATGGGGTTCGGGCTTGGCCTCAGGCTTAGCTTCGGGCTTCTTCTCGGGCTCGGCTTCGGGCTTAGCTTCGGGTTTGGCCTCGGGCTTAGCTTCAGGCTTCTTCTCGGGCTTAGCCTTAGGCTTACCTTCGGGTTTGGCCTCGGGCTTAGCTTCAGGCTTCTTCTCGGGCTTAGCTTCGGGCTTTTTGCCGGAGTCGGAAGAATCACTCTTCTTGGTGTGCTTCTTCACGAAGTCGGCGAAAACGGTCTCGATCTTTTTGAAGACATCGGCCTTGTAGCCCTTGTCGTCAATGACATCGCCACGACGGTTCAATTTACAGTTGTCACCGACGTAGACGGCGATGTACTTGCCGGTCTCGTCCTTCTGTCCCTCCTGAACAGCAACAACCTCGGCAGCCGATGCGCCGCGATTCTCATCCGCGTAGAACTGCGCGGCAGAGATGCGCTTAATGATCGCGAGCGTCGCTTTGGCCTGCGCCTCGGTGAAAGTGTCCGAAAGGGGCGGATAGACCTTGATGCCCGTGAAGTTGTTGCCCTTGCCGTGCATGCGGTCGCAGACAACGATCGCGCTGCCGCCCTTGTCCGTGTTGAGTTCGTGGCCTTCTGTGTCCACGAATATCGTAGCGTAATTTTTCTTTGACATAATTATGTCCTCCTTTTAATATAAGAAACTTTCGCATCGTATGCGAAGCCGGAGGGTACGACTTCCTCCAAGCATGAAATGCGCCTCGCGCGAGATGCACTTGATGCTTGAAGGAAAGCGATAAATATGTCTTTGTGATTAGGAGTTAAAATGCGTGCTTAGCATATAATTAGTCTAAGCATGCTTTAATAATAGCACAAACGTCTTAAAATGTCAATAGGAAGAACATAAAAATGCCCACTTTGTAGACGAAATGGGCATTTGAAGTGAGATTTTACTAGATTTTAGCGAACGAGCGCGAACTTGTTTTTGCCTTTTTTGATGAGAGACAGCTCGGAGATGGCCTGGTCGGTGGTGACTTTCTGGCCATTGATAGAGATGGCGTTGCCGGCGATGAGCTTGCGAGCTTCGCCTTTACTAGATGCGAGGCCAGTGGCAACGAGAATGTCGATGAGGTTGCCAAAAGTAGCAGTCGGGAAGCTTTTAGCGAAGAGTTCGACTTCGTCGGTAGAAAGGTCGGTGAGTTTGCCGTCACCGAAGACGATAGCGGTGATTTTCTTAGCGGCCATAGCAGCGTCTTCGCCATGAACGATGGCAGTGACGAGCTCGGCGAGGCGAGCTTGGCCGTAGCGAGCGCCCGGATTTTCGCGATGACGGGCCAAAATTTCGTCGAGTTCTTCTGGAGTGACGAAAGTGAAGTATTTGAAGTAATCTTCGAGCGCTTCGTCGGATTGGTTGAGCCAGAACTGATAGAAGTCGAAAATTGAGGTCTTGTTGGCGTCAAGCCAGACGGCGTTGCCTTCGGACTTGCCGAATTTGCGGCCGGTGACTTTGTCGATAATAAGTGGGCAAGAGTAGCAGTCGGCAGTGGCGTTTTCGAGGCGTGAAATGAGATGAATGCCAGAGGTGCAGTTGCCAAATTGGTCGGCGCCGCAGAGCTGAAGTGTAACGTTGTGTTCGCGGAAGAGGTGCAAGAAATCGTAGCCCTGGATGAGGGTGTAACTAAATTCGGCATAAGAGATGCCGGCGCCACCTTCACCGATGCGATTTTGGACGAACTGGCGGTCGAGCAACTGGGTCATGCTGAAGCATTTACCAATTTCGCGCAGGAAAGGCAAGAATTTGACATCTTTGAACCAGTCGAGATTGTCGACGATGGCGGCATTCTCGTCGGAGTGGGTGACGCGAATGATTTGACGCGCGAGAGCGGCTTTGTTGTACTCGATTTCGTCGAGAGGCTTGAGCTCGCGTTCGGCGTTGTCTTTTGGATCGCCGATCTGGCCAGTGGCGCCACCAACCAAGAAATATGGAGTATAACCATGGCGTACGAAGCAAGCGCACATCATGAGAGCAGCGAGGTGGCCGATGTGAAGACTATCAGCGGAAGGGTCGGTGCCCCAATAAAAATTGCGCGGAGCTTTGTCTAGGTCTGATATCTGATCCAGCGTGTGCTGCGCGACAAAACCACGCCACTGGAGCTCTTCGGATAATTTCATGATTTACTCCTTAAATTTTTAAATTATTTTACCATAAAAGCGCCTTGTGGTAAAATGAGGGAAGTGGCGCCATAGCTCAGCTGGATAGAGCAGGAGACTTCTAAGCTCAAGGTCGTAGGTTCGAATCCTACTGGCGCTACCAGTTATGATTTTGAAAGGCTAGCTCCGGGAGGGGCTGGTTTTTGTATTGACAAGCATATAGCTAAAAAGAGAACAGCACATTTTAAGTGGTGCCTGGCGGGCTTAGTGGGCTATCTTTGCTCGGCGAAGAAGCTGCGCAATATGAGCATTACAACTAGCTAAAACGACACGTACTTAAAGCTGAGGTCGTCTTTGGCGTGGGCGGGATTGTTACTAAGCTCAAGCTCGGCGATGTTGACTGGAAAAGCAGCGTTTAGGAAACTGAGAGGCTTGGCGCATTTTTGGATGGTCGTGATGGCGCCGAGAACGATGCTTTTGTCGCTTGGATTGTTGACGCGGAGGCGGACGTGATCTGGTAGCATAGTTTTGCCGGGGCCAACGATGCCGCGATTGGATTTCCAAAGTTCATTGAGGATGGGCGGCACGACGCCGTTATGCATGTGACCAGAGATGAAATAATCGAATTCTTGGAGAAGATTTGTGACCTCTTGGTCATGTAAATAGAGTGGGGAATGGATGAGGGCGAGCTTGATCTTGCGTTTTGGTAAATTAGTGCGAAGTTTGGGCGAGAGTCTCTCGAGGTCGCGCAAAAAGATGGATTTGTCTTCGGTGCCGGGATGAAAAATAGATGAGGCATGCTCGTCGTCACGGTCAAGTTGATAATATTCGGGCGTGGGCGCAAAACCGAGAATATAAACTTGGTCGTCTTCGTAGGCCTCATTAAAGAGAAGGTGAACATTGTTGAGATCCTGGAGATAATTGAAAAATTCTGGATGTTCGCTGGTGAGCCAGTGATGTTTGCGACTGAGGCCGCTCTTGAAATGTGGAGATTTGCGGTAAAAATCGTGATTGCCGGGCACGATGAGAACGGGCGCGATTTTGGCAAGTTGGCTTAGCCAAGCGAGCAGGCGCTCGCGTTGAGCTTTAACTTGAACCTCTTCTTGGCAGTCAATGAGATCGCCGGCGATACAAATGTAGTCGGGTTGGCGCTTTTTGGCGGCGTCGATAAGGGCGCGAAGAGTGAGATTTTTGACGAGATTACTGTAATGGAGATCGGAAATCAGGAAAAACTTGAGCGGTTTTTTGAGGCGCTTGCGATAGGTGCGGTAGCGAGTAAAATAAAAGGCTTTCATGGGGTATATTATAGTGCATCTTGACAAAATACGACGCTTATGCTAATATAGAATTATGACATTCTTCAAAAGATGTCATAATAACCGAACAGTTTTTAAAACTGGCGGCGCACCTTAGAAGATGCTGGAGTAATCATATTTTTACCAAAGGTTACTCGCAGACAGCGTTGAGCTTGAAAGGCTGCGATTTTAGGCTCTGTGCTGTCTACGAGATGGCATAGCAAGTAGGGGAACCCCTTTGAACCAATACGGCTTGCTAATATGAGGTAAATATGAGTTCGACAGAAGTTAAGAAGAACCTGATGATTGCAATGCGCAAAAATGAGGCTTTGCGTGGTACAGATGACTACGTAGGAGTCTCTATTGAGCTGAAATCTCCGGAATCGGTAATTTGCTTCGATGGAAGGACCGAGATGTTGGGTGGCAACCTGACGATAAAAGCTATCTCTGAGATAGAGTTGGCTTTTGCCAGGGCACATGCTCGCGCAACAATGTCGGAGCTTCTGAAGAAAGCGAAGGTTGATTTTTACTTCGAGCGTCGTGCGCTGATGATCGGTGGCTATCCTTATTACTATTTGGATGCGGAAGATATGAAAGAAGCGCAAAATGCGATCGCGGAAATCACAGAGTTCCGTAAGAAGGTCGGTATTTGTGCTCTTAATGACTCCGCCGATAAGGAGGCTGCTACGCCTACGGGCGCTCCTGCTTCTGCAGGCGTTAGCGAGAACGAAAAAGCGTAATCTGGCATCTTCTATTCAAAAGGACCCTCGAAAGAGGGTCCGATTCTTTTTAAAAGTAAAAACTTGCGCGGGTGGCAAAAATAGCTTATCCTAAAAGTGTATTTTAATTTTAGGTGGGCTAAAAAGAGGAGGTGCCCGAAAAATGAAAACAAACACAAAATACATATTTGTAACAGGGGGAGTAATCTCAGGCGTCGGTAAAGGCATTATGGCTGCTAGCATCGGCGCTATTTTAAAGGCAAAGGGTCTCAAAGTTTCGATGCAAAAATGTGACCCTTATTTTAATGTAGATGCAGGACTTCTGAACCCGCGCGAGCATGGTGAGTGTTTTGTGACGAATGATGGAGCTGAGACGGATCTTGATCTGGGACACTATGAACGCTTCTTGGATGAGGAAATGAGTGGTAACTCAATCTGGACTTCGGGGAAGTTGTATAAGAAGTTGATTGACGATGAGCGCGCTGGCAAATTTGGTGGTAAGACTGTGCAATTGGTGCCACACGTGACGGGCTTGGTGCAACAGACTTTTATTGATAATGCAAAACATTTTGGTACAGATGTGCATATTGTCGAGATTGGTGGTACGGTAGGCGACCTTGAGGGTTCGCATTTTATTGAGGCAATACGTGAATTTCCAACGAAAGTTGGACGCGAGAACTGCTTGTTTGTACACGTTTGCTATGTGCCGTGGTTGTCGACAAGTGAAGAGTTTAAGACGAAACCGGCGCAGAATTCTTTGCGCGATTTGCGCGAGTTTGGCATTGTGCCGGATATGGTGGTGGCGCGCATGGATATAGATAAGACGCCACGCGCACCGCAAGTGGCAAGAAAGTTGGCGACTTTTTGTGGCGTAAACGAAGATGCAGTGGTGCTGATGCCGGACGCCAAAAGTGTATACGAAGTACCGCTCAATGCTGTAAAAGGCGGTGTATTGGCACCGCTGGAGCGATTTATTGATCACGGCGATCCGGATATGGCAATTTGGGAAGACTTAGTGAAGCGCATTGAAGCAAATCCGCGCAAAGAGGTGAAAATTGGCCTGGTGGCGAAGTATATCGACAATACAGATACGTATTTGTCGGTGACGGAGGCGCTGAAGGCGGCGGCTTGGAAGGTTGGCGTGAAGCTGAAGATTGTTTGGATTAATGCCGAAGAAGCGACCGAACCGGACTTTGAGGCAGTAGACGGTATTGTGGTGCCGGGCGGCTTTGGCGTGCGTGGAGTTGAGGGGAAGATTTCGGCGGCGACTTATTGTTTGGAGCACGATAAGCCTTATCTTGGACTTTGTCTTGGCATGCAGACAGCCGTGATTGCAGCGGCGCGTCGTGGTGGACTCGCAAAAGCAAACTCGGAAGAATTTGCTGAGACAGATGAAAATGTGGTCTATATCATGGAAGGACAAAAAGGCAAAGAGAGCACGGGCGGCACGATGCGTTTGGGCGATTATCCGGCGAAGCTGGTGGCTGGAAGCAAAATCGCTGATATTTATGGTACCGCTAAGGTAATTGAGCGCCATCGTCATCGCTATGAGGTAAATCAGAAATTCTTAAAGGAAATTGAGAAGGGTGGCCTCGTAGTAGCCGGCACGAGTCCAGACGGTAAGCTGGTAGAATTTGTCGAAGCGCCAGATTGTAAGTATTTTGTAGCGACACAGGCACATCCAGAGTTTAGAAGCCGTCCGTATAGGGCGCATCCACTCTTTGAGGGGTTGGTTAAAGCTTGTAAGTAGGCTTTAGTTTTTGGAACGATTTTTAGATAAAAAGAGGGGCGACCGGTGGAATGGTCGCCCCTTGTGGGGAAAGAACACACTTCTTGGTGGAGGAGAAGTGTGTTTCTTATTGGAGGTAATTTAGGCGATAGCGTTCTCGACTTCCTCCAAAACGGAGAGATCGTAGCTGTCGGGGTCGCCGCCGTGGTCGATGATGAGATTGTCGAGGTAGGCCTCGGCCTCATCGCGGTCAAAGCCGGTGTCATGGATGACAATCTGGACCAGCGCCTCATACTTGTTCTGGAGCGCGATAGTCTTGTCGGCTTCGGCGAAGCGGGCCTCGCGGTGCTTGGCACCGTTACGCTTTTTGGCGGACTTCGCCTTGGCGTAGGCCTTGGCCTTCTGATCGGTCAGCATCAGGCAGCGCTCGAGACGTCTGACGTCCAAGATGCGAATGCCGGCCAGATCAAGCTGATGGAGCAGCATGTTGACCTTGGCGAGGTTATTCTTACTGCCAGTGTGGCTCAGCTTCACGATCTGGCGAACGATGGCCGCATGGTCGTTGATCAGCGCCTGCTGGTCGAGATCACTGCGGGTGATGTCGAGACCGTGACTGGTGAGCCAAGCGGCGTACTCCTTGTGGGCCGTGTCGATACTGCGACGGCCAAGGGAAAAACCGTGCTGCAGAAGCGCGGCGTTGACGGATTCGCGGTTTGTGGAATCTTTGGTAGCCTCGTAGGCCTTAAAGTGTGCATAATAACTCATAAAATTTGCCTCCTTGTAAAAGTACTGCGACCGATGTCGCCGAGTTACACACCACCCAGAGAAAACTGGATGATTCTTTTATTATAGCAAATTTTGCATAAAATGTCAATAGCTAGAGCGGAGTTAATTGAAAATACGGTAAAAAATGTTAAAATATAAGAGATGGAAAAACTGGTAGAAAAAATTAAGCAAATCATCAAAAACTTATACGGTGCGACAGATATTGAAGTCGTGCTTTCTGAGGTGCCAGCGAATATTGAGGGGGATTATTCGACAAATATTGCAATGCGGCTGGCGAAAATTGCTGGAAAGAATCCGCGTGAGGTGGCTGGTGAGATTATTGCAGAACTGATAAAAGATCTACCAGCCTATAAATACACAATTGCGGGGCCTGGTTTTATTAATATTGAGATTTCGGCTAAAAGTCTATACGAGGAGCTTGCGGAAGCTTGGTCGGATAATTATGGCTACAATAAAAGCGGTGAAGGTAAGGTTGCAGTGGTGGAATATCCAAGCACTAATATGGCAAAGCCTTACTCGGTAGGGCATTTGCGCCCTGGTACGCAAGGTTGGGCCTGCAAGCAGATTCTTGAAGCAAGTGGCTGGAAGGTGATTACGGATAATCATCTTGGAGATAGCGGTACGCCGTTTGGAATTTGGGCGATTGGCTTTAAACGTTCGGGTAAGAGCGTTGACGAGATTACGATTTATGATCTTGGCGAGATTTATATCGAGATGAAGCGCCTTTTGAAGGAAGAAGCGGCAGCTGGTAAGCATGAGATGGCTGATGAAGTGCAAGATTGGCTTTTGCGCTTTGAAGCGAAGGATCCTGAGGCGGTAGAACTAGCGGCGCGTTTTAAAGAGATTTCACTAGAACATACGCACGCCGTGATGCGTAGAATGGGGATTTCGACTCAGTATGAGCTAGGTGAGAGCTTCTTTGTGGAACGTGGTAAGGAATTGGTACAAAAATACCTTGATGAGGGGATTTTTGAACGCAACGAAGATGGTTCGGTGATTTGTCGATTAGATGACATGGGAATTGATGTGCCAATGCTGCTTTTGAAGAGTAATGGGGCGGCACTTTATGCGACGACGGATCTTGCGTGCATGGATTATCGTGCAAAGGAGTGGAAGCCGGATCTTTGTGTATATTGTGTGGGCGCAGAGCAGAAGTTTTACTTTGAGCAGCTGTTTGCACTAGGTAAAAAACTTGGCATGCCACAGCGTAATTTGCATGTATGGTTTGGTACGATAGATCAGGTGAGCCCAGAGGGGAAGCGTGAAAAAATGTCGTCGCGCAAGGGTGTGGTTTTGATGGAGGCGTTGCTGGACGATGCCGAAAAGCGCGTGCGTGAGAATTTTGGCAATAGTGAAATTTCGGATGCAGATATTCAAAAAGTCGCAGTAGGTGCGATTAAGTTTTCGGATTTTGTAGCGGATCGCAAGACAGGAATTTTGTATGATCCAGATAAAATCTTTGCATTGACCGGTTTTTCGGGGCCATTTTGTCAGTATGCGGACGTAAGGTTGCGTAGAATTATGGAAAAGGCGACGAATCTCGAGACGGCAGACTACGCGGATTACGATTGGGCGGCCGAGAAGGAAGTGTTGCAGATTTTGCTAGAATTTCCGGCGCTAGTTGAGGCGGTGAGTGAAAATCTCGAAGCGCATCGCATTGCGGCGTATTGCTTTAAGTTGGCACAAGAACTGAATCGTTATTATGAAAAAACGCCGATTCTGCAAGCGGAGCCGGCTGAGCGCTCGGCGCGCTTGGATCTTGTCGCGAAGGCAGATCTTGTGATGAGTCGTGCGTTAGGCTTGTTAGGTTTAGAGATTCCGGAGAAGATGTAAGAAAAGCCCCAGCTTCTGGGGTTTTATCTTGACTTTTTGTAAAAGTATGATACAATGGGCGTATAGACATAGATTCTGATGTCTACGCAAACTAAAAATCATTGAATAACACCAGTTTGGGGTTAGATCTTTGCAGGCGGGGAGTAAAAATCTAGCTCCAAACGACCTACCGCAGTTGAGGGAGCTTGAATTTAAGAAAATCTATTTAGAGAAAGGGTTGCCCAATGCGGTTAAGGGCAAAAATGGTGGAGATATGTTCAGAAACAAGAGCGTAGCACGCGAAATGAGCGTGCGCAACATGATGGGGGCACGAGGAGTGCGTTTCATCGAGTCCGAAGAGGACGACACAGTGATTCTCGGATGTCAGTATCCTGAAGGTTCAAATGAGGCAGTGCTTGAGGCGAGAGCAAATGAGTTGCTTCGCGAGTACGAGTTGAGGGCTCGTAAGAGCGCTGGCGCGATTCCTTACGAGATTGACTGTGAGGCTTTGAAGCAGGATCTCATGACGGAGAACTACGACTTTGGCAATGAAGTCTTCGTTCCTACGATGAGTAGTGCGGAAAGCCGTCGCATGACGGAGCGCTTTGCGGCAGCAACGAGCATCGAAGAACTTGCGGAATTGGTACGCGAGTATGGTAGCTCTCCGGCAGCACGCAAACTTAGCGTCAGCTGCATGATGAAGCGTGGTTGGAATACCAACTCCGATGTTGCTAAGTTCCGTTACTGCCTTGCAGTGTAGCTTTAATTCAATGATTTTCTTTTGTCCCGGCCTTTATGACCGGGACTACTTTTTGTTTTTTGCGTAGAATTCTTTGGTATAAAAAACCTCGACATTTACTGTCGAGGTTTTGGGGCTAACGGCCCCTAATTCACCATTACGGTACGGCGACCGGTAGGTGGATTCCGTTGGGGGGATTCCCCAGCAAGCGACTCGCAGATAATGAGATCGAGGCTTGTGGGCGAAAAGATGCTCATGTGGCCATCAAAAGGTAAATAAGAATGGAGCAGTTTCACCATCGTCTCGTCACGAGAGTTGCTGTTTATGTAGCCAAATGCGTAGGCCAATAGAGCAACCATGAGCTGACTTTTAAAGCCGGCTACTTTGGCGCCATCTTGCCATCCGAACGCAAGAAGACCGAAGTCGCTGGCTATGGTGATAGCGGTAAAGCCCTCGCAATCTGCGAAGTAATTGATTTGCTTATCGTCGATGGCGATAAGGGTGTCTTTTGCGACTTTGTCGAGCTTGCCACGCAAAATGTGCTTTGCGATGACGCACTCTTGGTTTTCTTCTTTAGAGATGTCCTCGGTGGCCTTGTCTGCAACACGACCTTCGGAGATGAGAGTAGCATCACCCTCAAAACCATAGCTCTTGATAAGGTACAAATCTGTACCCATGCCACGGATGAGTGAGTAAAGTGCGCCCACAGTCTCCTTGGATGGCTCAACGTAGCTGTGCAAAGCCTTCGGAAGATGGATGATCGTTCCCATATTAACACCTCCTTTAGGTTGTCGGGAATCCTCTTTTTCAATGTTCGATTTTTCAAAAAATCTAAATAATTATATAGAAGTTTGAGCAATTTGTCAAGAGGTATAATATATGTTATAATTTTGATATTAGTAAAGGAATTTTTATGGCGACAAAAAAAGATAAAAAAGTTGCAACAAAAGTTGATGCTACGCAGATCACAAAAGTAGCGGCAGTGGGCGCTTCGGCTGTGAAGAAAAATGTGAGTGGCTTCATGGAGTTTATTAAAGAACAAAATGTGGTGGGACTTGCTGTAGGTTTGGTGCTTGGTACTTCGGCGAGTGCACTAGTTAATTCTTTGATTAATAATGTGTTGATGCCTCCATTGGGTTTCTTGTTGGGGTCTGCAGATGGTCTTAAGGGCTTGGTTTGGGAAATGGGCGTGACGCCAGAGGGGAAAGTTGCGACGGTTTTCTACGGTCAGTTTATTAACGATTTTATTAACTTCTTGGTGCTTGCTTTTATAATTTATTTCGTAATTAAGCTTTTGAAATTGGATATTAAGAAAAAATGACGAAAAAAGCTTCAAAAAAAGCGAATCTCTTGTGGATTGACCTTGAAATGACTGGTTTGTCGCCAGTACATGACAAGATTTTGGAAGTGGCGGCGATTGCGACGGATTGGGATTTGAACGAGATCGCCACCTATACAGGGGTAGTAAAAGTCGATGAAGCGCTGATGCGTGAGCGCATGGTGGGGGAGTTTTGGGAAAAGAATAAGGCGTCATACGACGCTTTAATGGCGCAGAATGCTAATGGCAAGTCGGCGCGCGAGATTGAGAAAGAGCTGCTCGATTTTGTGGCTCAGAATTTTGATGAGCCGATTTATCTGGCGGGAAATTCAATTCATCAAGATAGAAAATTTATCGAGCGTGAATGGAAAGAATTGAACGAGAAATTGCATTATCGCATGTTGGACGTGAGCGCTTGGAAAGTGTATTTTGAAGGGGCTTTACATCAGCGTTTTTTGAAACCGGAAAATCACCGAGCATTAGATGATATTCGCGGAAGTATAGAGGAGCTAAAATGGTACTTGAAGAAGCTATCGTAAAATATGCAAGCACGCTCGATGGGGTCGAGATGCGTGAAATGGAGCCAAGCTCTGAGCACGGTGCGTCGCAACTAGTATTTTATCGTGGTGAGAAAATCTTCTTGGTATTGCAAAAGGGTACTAGACCACTAAGAATTGAGCTTCGAATCGACAAACGATTAAGCAAGACTTTACAAGAACGCTATGAGAGCGTGATGCAGGGGCGCTTGTTGGGGCGAAACGGTACGGAAATTATCTGTAGTGGCCAACTGACGGATGATGAGATTATTGATCTGGTGCGTCACGGCTATGAAATGAGCGCCTAAAATCGGCGCTCATGAAATTTGCGAGTACTTGCGACTCTAGACAGAGTCGATAAAGTTTTTGTACTGTTCTTGAATGCTTTGTAGGTCTTTGAGGGATGCATCGAGGACGCTGGCGAAAGCTTGGCTGTCGGTTTTTTGACGAGCTTCGCTTTGAGCAGCAATCATCTTAGAAAGCTGAAGATAGAGCGCCGTGGCGTAGCTTTTGTCGAGCGTACCAGCATAGAAGCCGGATTCGAATTCGCTCTCGAGATAATTTAGATCCGCTGTGACTTCTTCGGTAGCTTTTTGATCATAAGTGCCGACAGTTACTTTGATTTGACCGGCGGCATTCTTGAGTTGATTGTTAGTATTGATGATAGAAGTCTGAAGCTGAGAAGTGATAGCGCGAACGGTGGAAGATTTGAGTTTGCGCTGGTATGTATAGAGCGGACCAGAGCCCTGAGATAGCTGATTGTAGGTGTAGTAGATTTTATCGTAGGTAATCTTGAGTTCTTTATTCTTTGAGTTTAGAAGAGAGCCGACAAACATCATAGCGATAGCTAGAACGACGCCAACAGCGATGATTTTGATAAGCATAGGCGACAAGATAGGAATGGATGCTTTGCTGGTATCCTTGCCTTTTACTGCGATTGAATCAAGATAAGCCTTGTTGTCCATACGCCAATTATAACATAATAAGCGCAAGCACAGAGCCTAAAATCGAGAGAATATTTATAGGGGTGATATAATGATATTATGGAGGATGCGAAAGAGGAAATTCGAGCACGGCTAGCAGTTGAAGATGTAATCGGGCAATACATCGAGCTGAAGCGTGCCGGAAGGAATTTTAAGGGGCATTCACCTTGGGGGACGGACAGGACGCCGAGCTTTATGGTGTCGCCAGAGAAAGGAATCTGGCATGATTTTTCGAGCAATAAAGGCGGCGATATCTTTAGTTTCGTGATGGAGATGGAGGGGTGCACTTTTCGTGAGGCGCTAGAAAAATTGGCGCAACAGGCAGGCGTAGAGCTGAAGAAATATAGCGATGGAGATCGTGAATATGCAGCGAAGAAACAACGCCTATATGATATTTTGGAGCTTTCGGCAAAGTATTATCAGTTTTGTCTGACGAAAAGTAAGAATGTTTGCCAATATGTTTTTTATAAGCGTAACCTAAATAAACCAACAGTAGAAAAGTTTAGAATAGGCTATGCGCCAGCTTCGGGGAAGGCGCTCGTGGAGTTTTTGACGAAGCGCGGCTATAACAAACAAGATATGGAAGGGGCGGGGCTTCTGAACCGAATCGGAACGGATTTGTTTCGTGCGCGTATGATGGTACCGCTGATGGATGAGAGCGGTCGCGTGATTGGTTTTACGGGGCGCAAGATTGATGATAAAGATGAAAAATCGCCAAAATACTTAAATACGCCAGAGACCTTACTTTACAACAAAGGGCGACATATTTTTGGATTTTCGCAAGCGAAAGAAGCGATTCGTCGAGAAGATTTTGTGGTGGTAGTTGAGGGGAATATGGATGTGATATCGTCGCATCAAGCAGGCGTGTGTCAGGCGGTAGCGACGGCAGGTACGGCGATGACGGAAATGCATCTGAAGAGTTTTGCGCGGATGACGAAAGATATTCGTCTAGCTTATGATGGCGATGAAGCAGGGGTGAGAGCGGCAGAGCGAGCGATTTCGATGGCGTCAAAATTTGGAATTTATTTGTCGATTGTGGACGATTATCATGGTTGTAAGGATGCAGATGAGTTGATTCAGAAAGATCCTGAATTGTGGCAAAAGGCGGTACGTCAGTATAGGCCAGCGATGGAATGGCTGTTTGAAAAGTATGAGTCAAAATACGATCTTAAAACGGAGCGTGGTTTTCAAGAATATTGCAACGAGACAAAACGTTTAATTGATGAAATTGACGAAAATGAGACGGCATTGCGTGAACGATATGAGCGGATTGTGGCAGATAGACTTGGAATCTCATTAGAGGCTTTTAGGGCGAAAAAAGTTATTCAAAATAAGAAAAAATTGAAACGTCCTGTTGTAAAAAATACAACAGATAGGGGCGGTGTTGTGAAAAATACAACACCCGAGATTAGTAAAGCGGAAAAAAGCTTTGCGAGTTTAGTGATTTGTGGGGGTGTGGCGAATGATGATATTGAGCTAATTGATTTTGATAAGGACGAACTTGCGTTAATTTTTGAAGAAAAGTATGCAAGACTAAGTAAAAGTGAACTTGAAAACGAAGCAAAAGCATTGGAAATAGTTTTGCGCAAGGAGCGAGCGGAAGCAAAGCGCAATGAACTTGGTGAGCAAATTCGCGCGGCAGAAGCGGCAGGCGATGAAGAGAAAATGCTGCAGTTAATGGCGGAAATGAATAAAATTATTCGCAAAAGTTAGATTTTTATGTTATTATCATGTTAATGTGCTGGATGGCCAGTTATATTTTGATAGACATCCAGAGAGAAACATAGCGCAAAAACAGGCAAAAACATCAAAAACAAAAAAGAGTTAAATTTAAGGATGGACTTAATGGACGACGATAAAGACTTGAGATTAGATGATGATTTTGTCGACGAGCCGACGCTCGATGATATGGACGAAGAAGAAGCGGAAGATCTAACGATAGATTTAAACGCTAGTTATGATGATATTGCGGACGACTCAGTAAAACTATATTTGCGCGAAATCGGTAAAATTCCTTTGCTTTCGGCTGAAGAAGAGTTTGAATTGGCGCAAAAAGTTATTCACGGCAACGAAAAAGAGAAGAAGCGTGCGCGCGACAAAATGGCTGAGAGTAATATGCGTCTTGTGGTGAGCATTGCAAAACGCTATAGCGGTCGAGGTCTTGATCTTTTGGATTTAATCCAGGAAGGCAATACTGGACTTCTGCGCGCAGTTGAAAAATTTGATCCAGATAAAGGATTCAAGTTTTCGACTTATGCCACGTGGTGGATTCGCCAGGCAATTACGCGTGCAATTGCAGATCAGGCACGCACGATTCGCATTCCAGTACACATGGTGGAAACGATTAATAAAGTTTTGCGTACGCAACGTCGTTTGACGCAAGACCTTAATCGTGAACCAAGCGTGCAGGAAATTGCCGATGCAATGGGGATGGAGCCGGATCGCATTGAATATGTAATGAAGATTAAACAAGACATTGCATCGCTTGATGCCTCGGTGGGACGCGATGGCGATGATGACGACTCTTCGTTAGGTGATTTTGTCGAAGACGAAGATCGCGTATCGCCGGAGGATTCGGCGGCAACGCAACTACTAAAGGAGCAAATCGCATCAATTTTGTCGACGTTGACAGACCGCGAACGCAAGATTATTAAGATGCGTTTCGGAATTGGTGGCGGCAAGAGCCATACGCTCGAGGAAGTAGGCGCAGAGTTTTCGGTAACGCGTGAGCGTATTCGCCAAATTGAAGCGAAGGCGCTTGCAAAGCTTCGCAAGAATAAAGACACCAAAAAATTGCACGAGTATCTAAAGTAGGAAGATAACTTTAATGGATGACATCGCTAGGGGAGACCTAGCGATGTTTTTTAGTATATTGGATTTGATTTTTAAAAAAAGCACAAGTATAATGATTGTATGGAACAAAGTGGGCAGGTTGGTGGTCAGGCGATGCCGCCACAGATGAATATGCAAATGCCTCCGCAGGGCGGAGCACCAATGACAAATCCTGGAATAGCAAATCCAGCGCCAGCTGGCATGCCTCCGATGCCGCCAAATGTAAATCAAGATCCAGAGCAAAAAGCAGTGGATTTTAGCGCATCGATTACGAATGTCTCGATTATGAACGAAGATGCGCGTATTGAAAGCCTACTTGAAGAATGCGTTAAAACAAAAGCATCTGATCTCCACTTGCAAGTTGGCCTGCCACCAATTTTACGTATTGATGGCGCATTGCAGCCAGTGGCCGGATATAAAGAGATGGACGAAGCGACGGTAGAGCGCTTGGTTTTTGCAACGCTTGAAGATGATCAGAAGCAAATCTTGATTAAAGATAAAGAGTTTGATTATTCTTTCTCGTTTGGCGATCTAGGACGTTTTCGTGTAAACGCCTTCCACGAGAAGGGAAATATTGCTGCGGCTTTCCGCTTGATTCCAAATGAAATTCAGTCAATTAGCGAACTCGGTATGCCGCCAATTGTAGAATCGTTTGCGGAGTACCCACGTGGGCTCGTGCTCGTGACGGGACCGACAGGTTCAGGTAAGTCGACGACGCTTGCTGGCTTGGTCGATAAGATTAACCGCGAGAAAGCCTCGCATATTATTACGATTGAGGATCCGATTGAGTTTACGCACAAGTCGCATCGCTCGGTAGTAGTGCAACGTGAGGTACATTATGATACTTACTCGTTCTCGGCGGCACTTCGTAGCGCTTTGCGTCAGGATCCAGATGTAGTATTGATTGGTGAGATGCGTGATCTCGAGACGATTTCGGCAGCAATCACGATTGCAGAAACGGGACACCTTGTATTTGCGACACTTCACACTAACTCAGCGGCGCAGAGTATTGATCGTATGATTGACGTCTTCCCGCCACATCAGCAGCCGCAGGTGCGCTCGCAGCTTTCAAACATCTTGATGGCAATTTGTGCGCAACGCTTGGTACCGGCAATCGGCGGTGGTCGTGTAGTAGCGGCTGAGATAATGATTGCGAATCCAGCAGTACGCTCAGTGATTCGCGAGGGTAAGACGCACCAGCTAGATACAATTATCCAGACAGGCGCAGATCAGGGTATGCAGACAATGGACCGTACTTTGGTGAAATTGGTGCAATCTGGTCAGGTGACCTATGATACGGCACGTGAATATGCAGTTGATTTGCAGGAATTCGATAGGTTAGCAAGGGGATAATTATAGATGAAGCGTTTTACCTATAAGGCAAAAGAGCAAGGCTCATCCAAAGTAATTAAGGGTACTATTCAGGCAGAATCGGAACGTGCTGCCGGTAAGCTTTTGATGGATCGTGGATATATTCCAGAATCCATTCGTGATGAAGCTGATGGCGTGATGAAGAGTAAAAAAGTCTCAGCGAACGCGCGCATTACGTTTACGCGCTCGTTCGCGACTTTGATTGGTGCAGGTTTGCCGTTGGCGCAATCTTTGCGTACAGTAGCAGAGCAAACTGACGATGCGCCGATGAAGGCTTTGATTGAAGAAGTCTTGGCGGATATCGAGGCGGGTCGTTCGCTTGGTGACGCTTTCTCGAAGCACGATGACGTATTTAGTAATGTTTACTTGGCGCTGATTCGCGCTGGTGAGGTTTCCGGTACACTCGATTATAGCTTGAAGCGTATTGCCGAGCAGGAAGAGAAGGATGCGAAGACGAAGAGCGCGATTATTGGCGCTATGACTTATCCATGTATCGCCCTCGCAGTGATTCTCGTAGTCTTTATTTATATGATGGTGTCGGTCGTGCCTGAGGTGGAAAAGTTGTATGTGTCTGTGAATGAGGAATTGCCGAAGATTACGGAAATTTTAATTAGTATTAAGAACTTTATTATTAATCAGTGGTATATTGCGCTGATTATTGTGGGCGTGACAGTATTCTTGATTGATCGCTTCCGTAGAACGGACATGGGTATAGAGTTTATGGCGAAATTTAAACTAAATGTGCCGATGTTCGGTCAGTTATTTAGGACGCTATATATGGCGCGTTTTGCGCGTACGGCGCAGATTTTGCTATCAACTGGTGTTTCGGTGCTCGATACTTTGAATATTTCAGCTGAGGCTATGAACAATGTAGTGGTTGAAAGATCGATTATATCGGCGGCCGAAAAGGTGAAATCTGGTAAGCCGTTCTCTGAGGCGATTCGTGATCAGCCATATATTTTGCCATTGATTCCGCAGATGTCAGCGATTGGTGAGCAGTCTGGTAAGATGGATGAAATGCTTGGCAAAGCTGCGCAAGTGTATGAGGATGAGTTTGACGAAAAGGTGGCTGGTATTTCGAAGATGATCGAGCCAATCATGCTTATTCTGCTTGGTGGTATTGCGGGCGTTTTGGTGGCTGGCGTGCTATTCCCGATCTATGCACTCGTCGAAAAAATTAGCTAAAAATTGGCTAAAAATGCACTTGATTTTAGCATAAGCATTAATTATACTGATAGTAAATGCAATTTTGCAGTTGGTGACAGCCCAGGGGCTCTGGGAAATCCAAAGTAGAGTTGCCAATTGCAAAAATAAAAAAGGAGCATAAAATGACAAAACAAAATAAAAAAGGCTTTACGATCATTGAGGTCGTGTTGGTTCTTGCCATCGGTGGTCTTATCTTCTTGATGGTCTTCATCGCATTGCCAGCTTTGCAGCGTTCTCAGCGCAACACTCAGCGTGAGGATGACTTGGCTCGTGTGCTTACTGCTGTTAACGACTATCAGACCAACAACTCCGGTAAGACACCTTTCGAGGATGGTAAAACTGTCAACGCTAACTTCTTGAAGCGCTATGTCGACGAGGAAACTCAATATGACGCTACAAAGCCTATTACTGTATGTGGTGACCAATTTAAGGATCCAGATGGTGAATGTTACCAGATTAAGGTTCGTGGCACTGGTCAAGCTGGTGAAGTAGGCAAGGCAACTGGTCTAACAGACTTTGATCACACATTCTATGTATATACTAACGCTGGTTGTGGTGACCTTGAAGGTACCTACAACGTCGGTACTGGTAAGCGCCAAGTTGCTATCTTCTTCGTAGAAGAGGGTGGTGCTGTTGCTTGCAACGACAACCACTAAAATTAGTTGTTAATAAAAGCCTCCGGGGAGCCGGGGGCTTTTTGTTGGGCCTTATGGTGGTAAACTAATTAGCATAAGCTGTGATAAGATAAGTATATGAAGATATTTGTGGCGGTAATGTTGTTTGTGATTGGCGCGATGATGGGGTCGTTTGCTTGCTGCCAGGTTTGGCGTATAAAGAAGCACGATAAATCAAAGCGTTCGCATTGTATGAAATGTAAGTACCAGTTGAGATGGTATGACAATATTCCGATAGTGAGTTGGTTGGCGCTTAGCGGTAAATGTCGCAAGTGCAAAAAGCCAATCGGATGCATGGAGATTTTAGCGGAGCTTCTATTGGGAATCATGTTTGTGGCGAGCTTTTTGTTGTGGCCGCGATATGATGCGCTGATGGCGGGAAATCCATGGGAAGTGGCGCGCTTTGCCACGTTTTTGATGTTATTGGTGGCGCTCACGATTTCGTTTATCTTTGACTTGAAATGGAGTGAGCTTCCGATGGCGTCGCTGATTGCGGGAGGTGTGCTTGGTGTCGTGATGTTGGGTATAAATGTGGCAGAGACGGTTGTGGCTGGCATTTTTGGTTGGTCGATGGCGATCTCGATTTTTGGAGCGCTAATGATTTTGCCGGGGTTGTATTTTGTGATGTATAAGATTAGTAGTGAACGCTGGGTGGGGAGTGGTGACTGGATTTTGAATATTGGGCTAGCGCTGGCGCTTTCAGATTTCTGGTTGGCGATTTTTGCGATGTTCTTGGCAAATTTTTTGGGATGTATTGCGTTTTTGCCGGGAGCAATTAGTAAAAAAGATATAAATATGAAGATTCCGTTTGGACCGTTTTTGATTGCGGCGTTTTGGATTATTTATATGGCGCAGAATTTAGTTTTTAATTTGGTAGCTATTTAAAATGTACGTTTCGGATTTGGCATTAGATTTCGTGGAGTCGCTAGAAGTTGAAGGTGGGCGCAGTCGCAATACGACGCGAAACTATGAGTTATATCTAGCGCGATTAACGGAGTTTGGCGGCGAAGAGCTAAAACCAAAAGATATTACGCCAGAATGGCTGAGAAAATACCGTTTATGGTTGAATCGTTACGAAACGTCGCAAGGAAAAGGTTTGTCGGTAATGACGCAGGCTTATCATTTGATTGCACTGCGTGGATTTTTGAAATATTTAGCAAAGCGAAATATAGAGTCGTTGCCGCCGAGCTTAGTGGAGTTGCCGCGTACGCATCGAGCACAAGTAACGTTTTTGCATGTGGATGAGATTGAGCGAATTTTGGCTGAGGTTCCCCTGGATACAGAGACGGGTTTGCGCGATAGGGCGATATTGGAACTGCTTTTTTCGACGGGGCTACGTGTGTCAGAGTTAATACGGCTTAATCGTGATTCAATAAACTTAGACCGTAAAGAATTTGTGGTGCGTGGAAAAGGTCAAAAAGATAGACCAGTTTTCGTGTCGGACTCGGCAGCGATGGCGATTGCGGATTATTTGGAAGAGCGCAAGGATAGCTTGCCAGCTCTGTTTTTGAATAACTCAAAAAATCAGCCACCGGTTGGCACGACGGGTGATTATCGTAGGCTGACGCCACGTAGCGTGGAGCGTATCGTTGAAAAATATGTACGAGAAGCAGGAATTACGAAACATGTGACGCCACATACTTTGAGGCACTCTTTTGCGACGGATTTATTGATGAACGGGGCGGATTTACGCTCCGTGCAAGCAATGCTAGGGCATTCGGATATTTCGACGACGCAGATTTATACGCATGTGACGGATATGCAACTTAAAAATGTGCATGAGAAATTCCACAGCGAGACCGATTAATTCTTATGGTAAAATTAAGGTAGAAGAAAATAGGAGAAATATGCAAGAGAACGAAAATCCATTTGGCCCACAGCCAAATCTTGATGCGGTGCCAGCACCAGAGGCGTCGACACCAGTAGTTGACCAGCCTGTGGCGCAGCCAGTGGTTGATGCGACGGCTCAGCCGGCAATAGGTGTGGCGGCTCAACCCGTAGTAAATACGCAACCCGCAAGTGCTCAACCTGTAGCTGGTGCGCCAGTAGTCGAAAGTAATGCTAAGAAGCCTAGCAAAGGTTTGATTATTGGAATTATCGCGGGCGTAGTTGTAGTAGTGGCGATTATTCTTGGCATTATCTTTATTCCAATGTTGTTTGCGCCTGATTATGAAGATGCAAATGAGAAAATAAGCGCATTTCATGATGCAGTTAGCGAAGTTAATTATGGCGATGGATGTTCGAGCGTAGGTAACGAATTTAGCGATAAAGACGTAAGCGATGAAGAATATGAGAAATACGCCACAAAGTGTCTTGAAGAACTCGAAAAGATGAACAATGCACTAAATGAGCTTGGGAAGTCGACCGGCGTAAAGAACGATAAGGAGCATAAAGAGCTCTTCGATAAGCTGAAAGCTTCTCATGACATTGTGGCGCCAAAGATGAAAGATTATGTTGAATTAAGTAAGGCTTCGCATAGTTTTGTAGCAAATACGCGCTATATTTCTAATGTCGAAAAGATTACTGATACGCAAATCGACAAAATGACCGAAAAGATGTCTAGCTCTTCGAATAAGATCGCCAAAGAATATGGCCCGAAATTGAATTCTGCCTTGAAGGCTTACGTGAAGGCATACAAGGCGTATAAGAATGCCTTGAATGATAGCAGTTATAGTTATTCGAAATATGCCGAATACCGTGATGCCTACTACGAAAAGGAGGAAGAGTTCGAAGAAATTGCGGATAAATTTAGTAAAGCAGTAGAAGAAGAGTATACTGATGCAATCGAGAATGAAGGTGATAATTTGACCGATATTGCGAACGAGCTTGAAGAAAAAATCTTTAGGAAATACTTGGATTCCGAGTAGAATAATGGCTAGCATTTCTTAGAGGTGCTAGCTTTTTATAACAGATTAGATTATAATCGTAAAAAGTGAGTCCCGACAGGGAGAAGGAATTTTATGGCAGAGAAGAAAGCTGAGCAAAAAGCTGAGGCGAAAAAGGCAGAAGTAACGGCGGCAAATATCTATCTCGATAAAAAGAACGACCCAATGGTTCAGCGTACTTTAATTATCTTTAAACCAGATGCAGTGCAGCGCGGAATTGTGGGTGAAATCTTGAGCCGTTTTGAGCGTGTGGGGCTAAAAATTGTTGGCGCCAAGATGGTCAACCCTGATCAGGATCAATACTATGCACACTATGAAGGCATTTCGAAGATGATTTCACGTCGTGGTCAAAAAGCTTTTGATGTAACTCTGAAGTTCATGACATCGGGTCCAGTGATTGCGATGGTGCTTGAAGGCGTTGAGGCGGTACCGCTCGTACGCAAGATGGTTGGTTCGACTGAGCCAATGGCGGCGGATATGGGTACGATTCGTGGCGATTATGCACACATCAGCTTTGGTTATGCGGACGCACACGACGAGGCGGTGCCGAACTTGATTCACGCTTCGGGCAACCCAGAAGAGGCTGAAGCTGAGGTTTCGTACTGGTTTAAACCGGAAGAAATTCAGACTTATAAGACTTTGGCAGAAAAATATACGCGTTAAATCTTGCATTTAGGCGCTAGCTCATACAAGGGCTGGCGTCTTTTTGTGGTAAAATGTAGGTAGTGGCCCGGTAACTCAATGGATAGAGTAGCTCCGTCCTAAGGAGAAGGTTATGCGTTCGACTCGCGTCCGGGCTACCAAGTCTCGCTCCTGAAAATGGGCGCGATTTTTGTTTATGGTATAATAATAGTAATGACAGCCGATTTTGAAGGGCAACGCAAAGGGGAGGAAGTAATTTTAGTGTTCAGGCGTCATATTTTGACGTCCGTGAAAGGTTTTTGCTTCTTTGTGCTGTTTGCGGCGCTGGGCGGGGGGTTGATTTATCTTTTGCGCGATAATGCTCAAATGATTTGGGTGGGGGTTGCGCTAGTTTTGGTTGGAGCGATGTGCTGGCTATATAGTTATATATTGTGGCATTTTAGCTATTATTTATTGACTAATGAGAGACTGAGACAAGTAAGGCAGAAGGGGCTTTTTAAACGTACGGTCGTAGATCTTGACCTTGCAAAAATAATGGCAGTAAGTTATGGTGTGCCGGGATTGATGGGAAATATGTTTAATTACGGAACGATATTGGTGCAGACGGCGGCAGGTGATTTGATATTGAGTCGGGTAAGCCATCCAGAAGAAGTACATGCAGAGTTGCAAAATGCAGCGCACGTGGTGGATATAAAGGAAGAGGACGAAGATGAAGATTAAGGAATTATTGAAGAAAAAGGAACAAGGCGAGAAAAAGATTAGTAGCCGCGTAGTGACGCAGGCGAATCTTGAAGAGTCGCGCGAGGAAGTGCTAACGAAGGGAAAGAAGTTTCGTTATCCATTTCAGTATGCGAAGCATCGCTTGATGATCAACGCAATCTTGATTGGATTGATTGCGCTTGGTGCATTTGCATTTGTTGGATGGTTCCAACTTTATAAGATGAATAGCACGGGTGACGTGGCATATCGCTTTACGCGCGTGATTCCACTTTCGGTGGCTGATGTAGATGGCAAAAAAGTGCGTTTTTCGGATTATTTGATGTTGTATCGCAGTAGTATTGCGTCGATTGAGCGTCAGCAAGGCAAATTTGATGATTCAGAAGACTCAAAGAGTCAGATGGAGTTTTATCGTCGTCAGGCTTTGAATTCGGCGGAGGATTATGCGTATGCGATGGCGCTGCTGGATGAATTGGGTAAGAGTGTGACAGATGAAGAGATTGATGAGGTTGTGAATAAGCATCGCATGATTGAGGGCGAAATGCGCAGCGAAGCTTCGTTTGCGGGAATTGTGCGCGAGAATTTTGGACTAAGCTTGACGGAATATCGTCGCATGCTGGAGCTTTCGTTAGCGAAGAAGAAAATCTCGGTAGAAACAGATACAGAGGCGCGTGAATTAGCGGATAAAATTAGCAAGACCTTGGTGTCGAATAAAGATATGCAGGCCGCAATGGCGGAGTATGCAGATAGCGATAAAGTGACATACGAAACGACAAATAGTGCAGTCGGACGCGATAATCTTGATAGTGGGCGGGCCGAAATGGCGTTTGCGCTGGAGAAAGTAGGTGATATTTCGGAGCCGTTTGTGTCGGCGAATGGTGATGGTTATTATATCGTGAAGTTGACGGCGAAAGCGGAGGATTCGGTGTCGTATGAGTCAATTTGGATTCGTTTTACGATGTTTGATCAGAAGATGCAGGAACTACGTGAGGAAGAAAAAGTACATGAGCGCATTAAAATTAATAGCGATGTGGCGTCCGACGAAGAAGAGCCAGTAATAGATGAAACGGTAGAAGAACAGTAGCTTTAAGATTTTAAAATCCCCCTTTGGTGGGGGATTTTTATTGTTTAAAGAGATACATGGCAATACTGGCGGCAATACTGAGGTTGAGGCTATCAACTTGGCTGCTTTGGCGAAGAATGACGGGCTGACAAGTGTTCGCAAAGCTGTCAGGTAGACCAGTGGCTTCGTTGCCGAAAACGAGCGAGTAGGGTGCTTTTGTGTCTATGAAATTCTCGGCAGGTTGACTTTTGGTGTCAAGCATAAATGCAAAGCACGGGCGAGGGTATTTTTTAGTGTAGATCTCGAAATTTGGGAAGTATTCGATATTAAGATGAAAGATGGCGCCCATGGTGGCGCGAACGACTTTGGGATTGAAATGATCAACGGCAGGTTCGATGATGGCGAGATTATTGAAATTCATGGCAGCGGCGGTGCGGATGATAGTGCCTAGATTGCCCGCATCGGAAGGATTGGCAAGTACGAGATGATTTTTGGTGGCGTCAAGAGTGGTAGTGAATTTGGTAAATTCGGTGATCAAAAGACAGCTATCTTTGGCGCTAAGGATATTGAATGGTTTTGGCGATTCGATAATTTCGATATGCTTCTCGGCTAGCTCTTTGAGAATGCGATTGAGATCTTGGCCATGATTAGTATTGGGGCGCAAAAAGACGCGCTTGATAGTGTCGGGGCGCGTCTTCAAGAGCTCGAGACAGAGTGTGGCGCCAAAGGCATAAGAAACGGGAGAGGAATGCTTATAACGAGAAAGCTTCATATCTGTTTATTATAGCACACTTTGGCGTAAAAGTCAAGAAAATGGAGGGTTAGTTGGTGGATTCTTTGCTTGTATCGTCGTCTTTGGCGGAAGTAGCGGCTTCGGCGTCGGTCCAGATGCCGGTAATGCTGTAATTGTCATCGTTTGAGATGCGAACTACGAGATTGCGGCTAATAGCGATGGAATTATTTGCGCCACAGTTGCCATTGTAGAATTTAAGACCGGCGAAATTACGGCAGAGTGTTGCCCAGTTGGCGACTTTTTGTTCGGCGAGAGTTTTTTCAACACTTTTGGCGTCGAAATAGAGGTCGAAATCAGTGTTGCAGATGTAGTTGTCGGCGTTGGTGAGGCGCTTACTGTTGGTGGAGCAAGAAAGATGCGAGAGGTAGGCTTTGCTGGCTTTGTAACTAGCGTCGCCGCCCCAGGACGAGAGCTTGGATTTGAAAGCTTTAGTGATGCTAGTGTAAGTATTTTGGAGCTGAATGGAGTCGAAGTAAACAGTGGCGGTGTTTTTGCTGAGCTTATCGGATTTTTTGACGAGATAATCGTTTGTAATGATAAAAGAGTCATTACTATCGAGATTAATTTCGGTGCCGTTGATAGTATAAGAGCCGTGCTTGAGGCTGAGGTCGAAGTTGGCGATGTCGGTGGCTGGGTTTTGGTAGTAGCTATATTCGTACTCAGTGGCTGAAGTGAATTTGATGGTTTGCTCAAAGCTGCCGTCGACAGTAAAAACGCGACCAGTGAGCGCTTTTGTGTAATTTGCGGCGTCAACTTTTGAGAGCGGAGTACTTAGCGCAATGACGCTATTATCATCAACGGGTATTTCGGATTTATTTGCGACAAGTTTATCGTAGGCGATAAAACCACCTAGGGCAATGGTCGTGATGCCAAAAACGATGGCGAGGATGGTTGGGAGGGGGCTAGACTTGGCGGCAGGAACTGGCGGTGTCGGCTGAGCTGGCTGCGAATATTCATAGTAGGTGCTTGGCTGGAGGCCGTTAGTGCCTGGTTGATATGGGGTTTGATTTTGGTTAAAATTATTTGGTTGCATAATCTGGTCCTTTTGTTAGAAAGAATTTGGGGTCGATAGTGGCGAATAGTAAGTATCGCCATCGACGTTGAAGCTTAGAGTGAAGTAGGTTTTATTGCTTTGATTAAACCAAGTGTAGCTAGTGTAACTATTAGAACGGCCAGTGAGAGTGCCTTTGCCGATGAGTTTTTCGACGTCTTTTCTGGTCCAATTTGAATCGCCTTTATAAGTGTAGGCGTGAGCGCGAATTTCTTGATATTGTTCATTGGTAAACTTGGAATCTTTAAGCTTGGTTTTGTCTTTAAAATCGAGAGAGAAATCCGGGTAAGAGCCGACGCGAACATTGAGAGTGACGTTGTCTGAGAGAACGTATTTGGCACTACTACTTTCTTCGGGTTTGATGCCGAGATAGTTGGTGATTTGATCAAGAGTGGAGTCGAGTTTGATATTTGCGAGACAGTCATTAACTTCACATTGGAGGGAATTTGGGAAATCGTCAGTCTTGGTGGCAGCATCTGGAGTGCTCTCGGCTGGTTTATTGGAGATATTTGCACAAATAATAATGGCGACGGCGCAGATGATGAGATTAAGCGCGGTAATGCCGATGCCGATTAGAAGGCCTTTATTTTTAATTTTAGTCTTGGTTGGCTTTTCCTCGGTGGCGATAGGTGGAGCGATAGGTTCGGTTGGCTCTGACGAAGTAGTGCCAGATAGGAGCGGATCGCTGTCTGAGCTAAAATTGTTTGGGTTTAAAGCGTCGCCGATGGCGCCACTTTGGTCGTCGGCATACGGTGCTTCCTGAAGAGGATTCTCCTCTGGTGGAACTAGATTTAAATCGTTATTGTTTGTGTTGTTTTGAGACTCGTCCATGATACTCTAATTTTAGCATAAACGGTATAAAAAATAAGCCCGAAGGCTTGTGGTGCGGGTAGAGGTAGTCGAAACCTCGTCTCATCCTTGGGAAGGATACATAATAGCCGTTATACGATACCCGCAATAGTTATATGATAGCATAAAAAAACTCCCGAAGTGGGAGAGTTTTTAACAAATTTGGCGGGCCCGACCGGAGTCGAACCGGCGATCTCCTCCGTGACAGGGAGGCGTACTAGACCACTATACCACGAGCCCTTGTACTTTGTAGTATACAGGATTCTGCGCGTGAATGCAAGTAGATATCTGAGATTTTTGACAGATAGAGGCGGATTTTTTAAGATAGAGATAGCACCTTAAAATTTTTCCAGAGATGTGTTTTTTGGGGGGTGAAAATATGAAGAAATGGTTACTTGGCATGACTTTGTTTGTCGGGCTTTTGCTTGGCGTGCTGTATTTTGGTTATGCAGAGATGATGGCTGGCAAGGATTTTATTTCAGTAGAAGGCATGACGCCGCTAGAGCTGGAGCTAATTTATCAGGGTTTAAAGCCCGATGGAGTTGGCTCAGTGCAAAGTATGGCGATTTTGCCAGATGTTTTTGCAATTGCGGCGCGCCCACGTGGAACGGCAAGGCAAGGAGGAGAGACGAATAATCAGCTAATTTTGATTGATAGAGAGACTCTGATGCCGACTAATGACACTCAAGAAAGTTACGAGCTCGGACATGCGAATGGCATGACTTACGACAAAAAGCGTAATCGTTTGGTTGTAGTAGGCATACGCGATGAAGATGGAATCAAAAAAATGGTAGCGCGAATTGACGCTAGGACTTTTCGCGAAGAGCCGCAATTGATGCTGGACGATTTTGGTGCCAGTGGAATTGCGAGCTTGCCAGACGGTGGGTATGTGATTCGCTCGGCAGGAAAAATGAGCTTTCTTGATGAGGATTTTGTGCCAACGGGGGAGACTTTGAACTTTTGTTCGGGACTAACAGTGCAAGATATCGCATATACAAACGGAGCGGTTTTCTTGGCAGATTGGACGCGCCGAGATTGGAGTTTAAGGATTCGCAAGATGGGACTTAAGAATAATCAGAATGTAATCTATCGACTGCGTCGCGACGGCGGAGAAGTTGAGGCGTTTTTAATCGATGAGCCGAGGCTGGAACTTGAGAGCCTGGATTTTGCTGGTGGCGAATGTTATGTTTTGATGAATGGAATTGGCGCCGAGCAGGATTGGTTTTTTATTTACCGAGTAAAAAATAGTGAAACGTTGATAAAATAGGCATGTATGGAAAAAGAAAAACTGGGGCAAAACTTGCGCCAGTTTTTTGTTTTATGCGGAATTTTATGGTAAGATGATAGTTAAGGTGCCGCTGTAGCTCAGTTGGTAGAGCAGCTCATTCGTAACGAGCAGGTCACAGGTTCGACCCCTGCCAGCGGCTCCATTTTAGTCTAATAGAAGACCGTCATAGTCGTAGTATTCGTTCCAAGTTGCAGTCAGTTTTGGCTGTTTTTTGTTCGTAATGCCTTTCTTGAATATTTTCTTCTTATTAATTAATCTCTTCTTTTATAATCCATTTAATATCTTCGACAGACTTGTCGATATTGAAGTGGCCGTTGCCAACGGGATAGTAGACGGAGTAGAAAGTGTAGTTTGTGCCATTAATGTTTTTAATGAAGGGCTGTTTGCGGACGGTTGAGACAGAAATTTTTTGACCAAGGACGATAGAACTGACTTGATTGCCGAAGAGAATGGTAACTTTTGGTTTGATGATGTCGATTTCTTGCTCGAGAAGATGAAGGTATTCGGCGAGGACGGAGTCGGGAAGTTCGCGCGCATCGAGCTGCGTGCACTTGCCGAGATTTGTGATGAAATATTTGTGTTTTTTGACGTCGTCATAGACTCTATTGGCAAATTCTGGCGTCCAATCACTGCCTTTGATGCGGCGGATGGTTTGAAAAATATTTTCGTCAACAAGGTTTAAGTCATGGAAGAGCGACCAGATATTTTTAGTGCCAATCCATGGAGATTTGCGTCCCGGCCAGGATTTAAGAGAGGCGATATTGCGGCCAGTGGGATTCATGAAGACAAAACAAAGGTCGGGATGATTCTCGCAGCCGCCGTTATAGATAGAGTTTAGCTCGGGTGCGCCGTATTTGAGTTGGAGCTGATCATAAATGGGATTTAGGTCGGAAATTTTCATGCTTATGCTTGTTTTCTTCTTACGGTATTATATCATAAGGGGTAAAGTGGCGGCAGTTTTGCAATTATGATAAAATAAGAAAAAGCTCATGAAAGAATTAGTAGCTGATTTTAAGACGATTTTTAAGAAAGATAAAGGTCTGCTGGTTTGGATGGCGGCTAATTTTGGACTCGCCGTTTGGCTGTTTTTGATGCCGATAGTTAATCTGAATCCGAGTAGCAAGCAGGTTTTTGTGCGATATTCGGACTTGTCTAGCTATAGCAATAGTGACTGGTGGTATCTAACATCGTTCTCGGTGATTGCGGTAGCGATAGGCGTTGGGCATACGCTGCTTGCGGCTCGTTTGTATTCGAAGCGCGGAAGGGATATTTCGCGATTGTTTCTTGGCATAAGCGTCGTGATTTTGGTGGTCGCGATTTGCTTCCTTAGGAATATTATTGGAGAAGGATGATGTCTAAAGTTGTTGAAATTCCGGTGGGTAAGCGTTCGGCGCGCTATCGTTTTTTTGAGATTTTGCCATTTGCGCTGAGCATAGGCGTGGTTTTGGGTCTTGTGATAGCGTCGTGGGTTTCGCCGGTTTTTGGTGCGATTTATTTGCTTTTCATTGTGATTATGAGTCTCGTGAAGGCAATTGGAATTATGTATCGCACAGTTCAGGGATACAATACGCTCGAGCGTGGACATCGCGTAAATTGGCGAAAGCGTCTAGAGGATTTAGAAAACGCAAAAGAAAGTTATGAACGCCTGGCGGGGACGCGCAGTGACGCCTATGAATATAAACAGCATCTGCAGAATTTGTGCATGGTAGCAGCGGCCGAAGATGGATATTTCCCGAAGCCGAGCGAGATTTATCATGCGGTAATTGTGACGATGTATAACGAGTCGATTGATGTTTTACGCCCGACTTTTCAGAGCGTGCTTGATACGACTTTTGATAAAGATCACATGATTGTAGTGCTCGCATACGAAGAACGTGGTGGCGAAGCCGGCGAGAAGGTAGCATTCCAACTCGAGAAAGAGTTTGGTGATAAGTTTAAGTGCTTTATTTTGTCGAAACATCCAGACGGGATTCGTGGCGAGGTGATAGGAAAAGGCGGAAATATTACCTGGGCAGGTAAGAATTTGCAGCAAAAAGTCAAAGAAATGGGGCTGAAATATAGCGATGTAATTGTGACGACGCTGGATAGTGATAACAGACCACATCGCTGTTATTTTGATCAGGTGGCATATGAATATATTGTGCATGAAGACAGGAAGCGCCTAAGCTATCAGCCAGTGTCGGTGTTTACAAATAATATTTGGGATGCACCAGCGGTGACGCGCGTAGTAGCAACGACAAATACCTTTTGGAATGTGATTTCTTCGATGCGTCCACATACTTTGCGTAATTTTGCATCACATTCGCAGCCGCTTGATGCGCTCGTGGAGATGAATTTCTGGAGTGTGCGTACAATTGTGGAAGATGGGCATCAGTATTGGCGTAGTTATTTCTATTTTGATGGCGATTACGAAGTGATTCCGATTCGGGCTGCAATGTATCAGGATGCGGTGCTTGATGACACTTTGGTAAAAACTTTGAAAGCACAGTGGGTACAGCTTCGTCGTTGGGACTATGGCGCAAGTGACGTAGCGTATGTGGGTGATTATATGTGTTCAAAAAAGCGTACAGTGCCAAGGTGGGATTTATTCCAGAAGTTTGTGCGCTTGCTTGATGGGCATGTGACTTTAGCATCGGTGTCGCCGATTGTGGCGTTTGGTGGTTGGGTGCCACTCTTGTTTAGGTTTGAGTCGCGCGATTTGTTGTCGCATTATTTGCCACAGATGGTAAGTATTATTCAGACGATTGCGGCGCTGGGGATTTTTGTGTCGATTATTTTATCGATGCGTATGTTGCCGCCGCGTCCAGCAAGATATAAAAAATCGAAAACGATAATTATGGTTTTGCAATGGGTTTTGTCGCCGTTTATTGCTATTATTTATTCGTCCTGCGCCGCCTTTTATTCGCAAGGGAGGCTGGCAACTGGACGTTATATGGAAAAATTTGACGTTACTGTAAAAGCTGTGAAAAAATAGGTTTTTCTAGTCCGCTCCGTTATGGGGTGGATTTTTGTATTTTGAAAAACATTGTGCTTATGTTTGTAGAATTTTTGAGAGTTTTATAAAGTAGCGTCAGCTGCGCAAAGTTTTGTGGGTCAGGAGACGATGCGCAGTGATAAGTGAGGTAAAATATGCGAAAGATTTTATGTTTTCTATGTGCGATTTTGGTGGTGTGCAATGCTACTATTACAGCGAGTGCGACTAGTAGGGTAGTTGAGAATCTTGATGATGATTTTCTGGTGCGAGAACGCATAACTTTGACGGGAGAGAAAATTCCGGCACGGGATTTCGTGTTGCTTATAAACTTGCGTGATATTGAGGATATTGATTTCTTTTCGCAACTTTACGAGTTGGAGAAAGAGATGCATGGGCAAAGATTTGCGGTGGTGCTGATGGGGAATTCGGCGTATGCGCTAAAGAGTTTTAGTGAATCGATGTCTGCGACTGAGGCAAATTTGTTAGCGATAAAAGATATGATGGCGTTGCTTTTTGATGCGCAGAAGGGTGAATTTAATTCGGAGCACCTGGAAAATGCGCTAAGATACGAGATGGAAAGTAATAAAGCAAATTTGAGAGTTAAGCTAAGAGAATATGTTGAGGAGCGCGCGGCGGATCTGGTTAGTATTAATGCTTTTGGTTCGTGTTTGAGCGAGTATAGGGAATTATGTGAGTTGGGATATTTTAGCGATTATATAAATTTGCATGAAGGTTTTATGAAGGCGCGTGAGTTGGCCGGGGACTTACCGATAGTATTTTATGGTAGCATAGAGACGGCTTGGTATACGGGGGAAGTTTTACTAGAATCTGGTGAGGCTAGTGGTCAGAGGGGCAATATGGAAGGCACGAAAAGGAGACCTGGCTTATATAACGATGCGGATTTTATTTTAGATAATGGCGGTGTAATTGCTTTTAATGAATTTGTAGAGAATTATGCTGGAGATGATGAACTAAGCGACTTTTTTGAACGCTATAGTATTGAGATTGAGGCGTCGACTGAAAATTCGGCGAGACTAATAAACTTATGGAGCGCATCTACGGCGCTAAGAAGAAATTATGCGCGTGCGAGCGATGTGGCTAGTGGTAACTACAAGTATACAAATATGGAACGAGCAGTTTATTTTGCATATAAAGAGATTGCCGCTATGGACAACGAGGTCTATTATCTGCGACGCGAGCGTGTGCCGGTGGCGACGACGATGGCGAGGTTATTTGGAGATTTTGACGACTGACTATGTGGACGAAGTAAGTCAGTGGACCTCGGTGACAATAATATTGTTGATGCGATTAAGGATAATGTCTTAGTGGCTAAATATAAGTTTGGCGAATGAATAGATGAGCTGGGTGCTGGTGCGTATATTGACGGCGAAGAGTATACTTTTGATTTCGTGAATGGCAGCGTCGTTTCAGATCAGATGTACGAGTCGTATTACGATGATGTGGCTCGTCGCTTGGAGGTGCGGTTTGCGGATTCGGATTATAGCGAAATAGATTTTGGATATACGATACGGCTTTTAAATCCAAGGAATGTCGGAGGGACATTTGGTGTTTTTGATGCGGATGGGAAAATGGCGCAAATGGGATTGAAAGTCAGTAGAAATACACAATATGTAATTAATGACGTGGCGGAAGAAATGCTGATTCCGACAGTAAGTTATGAAGTTGTCGAGCCGGTTGCGACGGGGTGGAATTATTTTATAGCTATTTTTCTGATTGGCGAAGTAATAAGTATGGGAGGTTTGCTTTGGTGTCTAAGATTTGATGCAACTAGACGAGAGAAACGATAAGAATAAGGAGGAAATATGGGAAATAGAATAGTATATGCAGCGATGGCGACGGTAATGGCTGGCGCGCCGATGTTTGGTACGGTTTCGGCGGATCAAGTATGGTCTGAGGATAATGTGAGCTCGATAAATATTACGCGCACCGTAAGCGGAGTTACGAATAAATTTAGTAATAACTTTGGATATACAATTACGGCAAGCGAAACAAATCCAGCACCAGTTGTAGGGCTTGCAGATAGTTTTAGCATTGATTTTGCTGAGACGGATGCAATACTAAATAACTCAATTTCAAAAGTTGCGACGATAGATTTAAGCGGTGTGACATTTTCGAAACTGGGCGATTACGAATTTGTCATAAAGGAAGTATCGTCGACAGATCCGGTGAATTTTCCGGTAGATAGTAAAAATGAGTATACTTTGCTAGCATCAGTACGTAATGTTTTGGATGAATATGGAAAACCGACTGGTGGTTTGGAGGCGAAGTTCTTGGCGCAGTTGAGGGATGCAAATGGCGATAAGACCGATGATGTGAAGTTTGAAAAAGTTGCAGTTAGAGGCAAAATTGAGCTTTCGAATACGCTTCAGGGAAGTATGGCAGATAGCAACGCATACTTTAAATATAAAATAAACCTCATTAATGCGAAGGCGGGTGATGTCTTTACAGTAACTGGTCAGGATGCTGAAATAAACTACGGCGGCGAGACGATTGTGACTGCGCCGGAAATTGTGGCTGGACAAGATAATTATGTCTATCTAAAACATGGCCAGAACGTAACAATTGGCAGTAAAGATGGTCTCAATGAATTGCCGATTGGCCTTACTTATACTATCGAGGAGCTAGATGCGACAGACTATGAGACGTTGATTGATGGCAATGTAGATGAAGATAAGGCGACTGAAGTAAAAACCGTGAAAGCGGACTTGAGTGAAGATGCTAGCGAGGAAGAAGTCGCAGAATATAAGTTAAGCAATGTAACAGCTTATGTTAATAAGAAAGAGGCGAATGTGCTGACGGGCGTAATGTTAGGCATACTGCCGTTTATGGTGGCGGGTTCGTTTGGTGCTGCGGCATATATTGCCTCGCGTCGCAAAATGTAAAAATGAAAATAAAAAGAAAAAAGCAGTTTTGGCGCCATTCATGGCGCCTACTGCTGGGGGATTTGATGATTTTAGTGAGCCTGATTGTAATTTTGAATGTACCTTGCGGACTAATTAGGGTGAACGGTGATGGTTTGTCACCGGATTTGAAAGACGGTGATTTGGTTGTGGTTTCAAAATATGATGGTGCTTTTATGACTAATGATGTAGTTTTGGTGAGTTTGGAAAAATGCGATTTGGCGCGAGTAGTAGCAAGTGATGATATGGTTGAGGCGCGTGATGGAAAGCTCTTTGTAGATCAGGAGGAAGTAGGACAAGTGAATGAGCAAGCAAAGAAAGAGATTGTAAATTGAAGGGTAGACGGCGGTTTTTTGGTTGATTGCGGAGAAGATGAGTTTAGGGCGGTTTTACAAACGCAGATAAAAGGCAAAGAAATACTAAATATTCGAGTGAGAAATTTTTAACAATGCGCGTAATTAGATGACTGAACAAGACTTTAGTTTATGTAATTTTGCTACCAATCTTTTTGATATGCATTTATGCAATATATGACTTTTGGTGTTGTATAAAACAGAGTGAAAGTGGGGAATATGTGACGATAGCTGCAAGTGCGGATTTTGATTGGGCGGCAAATTCGAATGTAATTGCAATAATTTCGATTGACGATACGACGATTCATTATCCGATTGTGCAATGGAGAGATAATAAATATTATCTTGCGAGAAACGAGCGAAACGAATATTCGGTAGCGGGGAGTATATTTTTGGATTATCGAAATAGCAAAGATTTTGATGATAATTACAATATAATATATGGTCACCGAATGAGTGCAGGGCAAATGTTCTCGGATATTGCGAAATTTGAGGAAGGAGAGTTCTTTGACGCGCATAAAAAAGCGACAATTTTGCGAGCAGACGAAGAAATTGATACGGAAATAATTGCATTTTTGCGAGTGGGTGTAAATAGCAGCCTATATAGATTAGAGAGCAGAAGACTACGGCTGGATAATCTACAAGACATTAAAAGTGAAGCGATACAATATCGAGAGAATAATGAAGTGGGGCGGATTTTTGCGTTGTCGACATGCAATAAAAAGTCGAAGAGTTTGCGGGATGTGCTGGTGTTGAAGGAGACTTAATATTAGTAATCTTGACTTTAGGTAATTAAAAACATCCGCTTCTAAAAGCGGAAGTTTTTAAAGCTAGATTTGGTGGAGTGTAGGAGATTCGAACTCCTGACCTATTGATTGCGAACCAATCGCTCTACCAACTGAGCTAACACCCCAAGGTCTGTTGATATTGTAGCACAATGAGAAGAAAATGCATCTAGATTTAGAGTGAGTGGGATATTTTAAGGTTCGTACTAAAGAACTGATGAATCGCTAGGAAACGCTACTTAGCATAAGAGTGAAAAAAATCGAGTCTACATCTGCAGATTTTTTGGTGATAAGATTGAGAGAAGTCCGTAAAATATTAAGGGGGTGCAAAAATGCGACTTGAACATTTTGAAAGGTCTAGAAGAGATACGGTGTTAAGTTTTGCGTCGAGCGTCGGGATTTGCTATGACATGAATTATTTGCCGTTTTGGAAGCGCTGGTATTATTTATGGCGATTTCGCAAGATGGGGCGAAGTTTTCGACTGATGCCGAGATTCTTTTCGCTTGATCGGATGATGGAGCATTATGGTTGCAAAAAAGCGCAAGATAAATACATGCTGAGTGACACCTTTGAGCTATACGTGACACCATTGATAGGTGATGGTTGGCGTAGTTTGATTTTGAAGGTAGTTGATCGGCGGACGTATACGAAAGCGCGCGAGCGAACGTTCCGAATAGACGACGAGCGGAAGAGTGCTGACATATTATACTGTCCTGAAAAGGCATTGTTCTTGACGGCAGACCAAGTGGCGATACTAATCGACCAACTGTGTGCACTAAGAGAAGAAAACGACAATTGGAAATACTACGAGGAGAGCTTCTAGATAAAACCCCCAGCGAAGAGCTGGGGGGTGATTTTTAGTGGTTGGGTCATTCTCGTCGCAAATGTGGCTAATTTTAACACGACTATAATACATGAATAACAAAAAACAGCCCGAAGGCTGATTTCTGTAAATAATGTCATGGTGGGTCGCGAGGGGCTCGAACCCCCGACCTCCTCGGTGTAAACGAGGCGCTCTAGCCAACTGAGCTAGCGACCCGATAAACATATTTTAGCACATATTCATAAAAAAGAAAACCACCCGCCAAATGAGGCGAGTGGTATTTCAAAGGGTAGGTTTGGAACTATAAGCGCGTAATCGAATGAGATTATGAATGCTTATAAACCACAAAATGCGCCAGTGATGCAATTTGTGGAATTGCGGCGATCCCAGATTTCGCGAGCGACGCGCCTATATGGATAGGCGGGCTCGAGGATGACGCCGGCTTTTTGCAAGTCAGCGATGTCTTCGCGACGAAGGCTAGCAAAATCGCGCAAGATTGGATCCATGCGTTGAGTCTCGTTAAAGCCACTGAGATATGCGTAGTCTTTGGTGAAAGCATAGCATTCCTCGTTGCTGAAATTAGGACGATACTGATAGCCGCGGAAAACGCGGTAGCAGATGTTCCAGACGTATTCGAGTGTTTTGCGGCTAACTTTGACGCCTTCGGGGCGCGTGTAGTCGCGAAGGTTGATGATGCCGGCGGCAACGTTTGAGAAAGGCAAGCCCTGCAAAGCCAAATCGATAGCAATAATATAGCAAGGATCGGGCGCTGCGTCGGGGCCACTGATACGAACGTCGGAGTTTTTGGCAACACCTTCGTAGAGCGACTCGTCGTCAGCTTTAGCCAAAGTGCCAACTAAAGGCAAAAGCAAAGAATCCTTGCCTAAGAGCTCGGTGAAGAGCTGCTCGCAATTGGCAATGTTGCGGACATGATATTCCACTTCGTGTGCAACGAGTTCGAGTGCTTCGAGGCCGTTGTAACGACCGCGAGTTGGAAGCTCGATACGTTTGCGATGCTCGGGCTTGATGGCGCGAGTGCGAACGTCGACGCGATGAGCATCTTTGCGTTGTTCGCAGTGCCAATCTTCAAAGCCGTAATAGATAAGCGCGAAGTCACAGAAGAGTCTGAGTTCGTCGGCGCTGACGTTGACGCTTCTTAAGCGACTGCGTTCACCTCCGGCGAACATGGATTCGCTGCGACTTTCGGGGCGTAGATTTTCGCCGGAAAGCGCGTAGGCGCAATGAACTTGCGCGACATCGGGTCTGCCATACTTCTCGACAAGCAATTCGCGAATGCGCTTGTTGTCGGAGGCGAGCATAGCTTCGGCAATCTCGCAGGTTAAAAGCGCGCTGTCGATGCGACGGCGCAAAATCTTGAGAATAGCCTCATCGATGGCGTTTTCGGGCTTCTGTGTTTCGAGCACCTGGCGCCCATAATTCTTGAGGCGATTAGCCTTGTGAGCGCAGGCGACCAACTTCGGCACATTGTACACGAAAAGCGGATCCGTGTAGACGTCGTGTTCGGCGCGTTCGAGCCAAGCACGGCGCTCGGCGGTGAGGTTGTCGGGCGTTACAAGCTCGATGAGGCTAATAGACTCAATGAGTTTGGTAAGGTCGGCAACTTTCTTCTCGATATAACTGGTAGCACGGGTGTTCTTCATATAACCACTCCCTTTCTTAAAGAACACACACTAATTAGAAATAGTGCACCTTTTGATTATAGCACACTTTGTTAAAAAAGTCAATAGTAACAGGGGCGGATGAGATGTTGGGCGATGTCAAGAATTATGGTATAATATAAGAATTATTATTTAAACGAAAGGGCAGTGATGTCAGAAAATACGAACTTAGAAACCATGCGCCACTCGCTCAGCCATATTATGGCGGCGGCGGTTAAGAATTTATACTCTGGCACCACAACAACAGTTAAATTTGGAGTTGGCCCAGCAGTTGAGAATGGCTTCTACTATGATATTGACTTTGGCGAAACGAAAGTAACCGAAGATGATCTCAAAAAAATTGAAAAAGAAATGCACAAAATTGTAAATCGTGCGGAGAAATTTGTCTGTCGCGAAGCAAGCCGTGAGGAAGCGCTTGAGTGGGCCAAAGCAAATGGCCAAGATTATAAGGCCGAGCTAATCGCCGAGATTCCAGAGGGCGAGAAGATTACTTTTTATGCGATGGGCGGCTTTGAGGATCTTTGCCGTGGTCCACATGTTGAGGATACGAGTAAAGTTGGCGCCTTTAAGTTGATGCGCATTTCGGGTGCGTACTGGAAGGGCGACGAAAAACGTGAGCAGATGAGCCGTATTTATGGCGCAGCGTTTGAGACGCAAGAAGAACTTGATGCTTACCTTGCGCGTCTTGAAGAGGCAAAGAAGCGCGATCACCGTAAGCTTGGTAAGGAACTTGATTTGTTCTGCTTCTCGGATCTCGTGGGGCAAGGTTTGCCACTATTTTCACCGCGTGGTACGGTTTTGCGCGATAAACTCGCAGATTATTCCTTGTCTTTGCGTGGTCGTGAAGGCTTTGAAAAAGTTTGGACGCCACATATCACGAAAACTGATCTTTATAAAGCATCTGGTCACTATGCAAAGTTTGGCGATGAGTTATTTATGGTACATTCGCAGGTGAATGGCGAGCAATTTGCGCTCAAGCCAATGAACTGCCCACATCACGCACAGATTTTTGCGTCGCGTCCACGTACCTACCGCGATATGCCGGTACGCTATATGGAAGCAACGACGGATTATCGCGATGAAAAGACGGGTGAGTTGGGTGGCTTGTCGCGCGTGCGCTGTTTGACGCAGGATGATAGTCATGTGTTCTGCCGTAATGAACAGATTAAGGGCGAAGTTGAACGCTTAGTGGGCATCGTGCGCGAGCTTTACTCGCTAGTCGGAATGTCGAAGCTGCGTGCGCGTTTATCTTATCGCAATGATGAGGACAAGTATCTAGGCGATAAAGAGCTTTGGAAGATGGCGCAAGAGCAGATTAAGATGGCAGCGATTGATAATAACCTCGAATACTTCGAAGCTGAGGGTGAAGCCGCTTTCTACGGTCCAAAGATTGACTTTATGGCTGAGGATGCGATGGGACGCGAACATCAACTAGCAACGATCCAACTCGACTTTGTACAACCAGAGCGCTTTGGCTTGACCTATGTAAACGAGAAGGGCGAAAAAGAGCGTCCAGTAATGATCCATCACGCAACGCTGGGTTCGATCGAGCGCTTTATGAGCGTATTTATTGAACATACGGCGGGCTGGTTCCCATTCTGGTGTGCGCCAGAACAGATTCGTATCTTGACGATTAATGATGCGGTCGAAGATTATGTGGCGAAGATTGAGGCGATTTTGAAAGATATTACGCTCGAGACGCCGCTACGCCATAACGATATTCGCTATCGTGTGGATCGTCGCAATGAAAGTCTTGGTAAGAAGATTCGCGAAGCAACCAAGATGAAGATTCCTTGCATCTTGATTGTGGGGCCAAAAGACGTCGAAGCAGAAACGGTAAGCGTACGCTTGCATGAGTCTGAAGACACGGTGAAGTTGGCTGATCTTGCAGAGTACATCAAGAATCTGAAATAGCAAAAAACGCCCATTAAAAGGGCGTTTTTTGTGACGCTGTGAAGTTTCGTTGCTATAGTTTGTAGGGGGTTGGAATTTTGATATAATAGACTTAGATTTTAAGCATGAGAGAAATAATGGAAGAGGATAATTTTGCGCCACGGGATGAAGGTGAAACGCCAATGGATGCTTCGCAAGAAAGGCCTGAGAATATGTCAGAGGTGCAGGCACAAGAGCAGAAAGACGAAAAGAAAGACGAGAAGAAGCCAGAGAAAAAGTTGAATTTGACGCCAGCTTCGGTAGTGATGAAAGATTTGAGCGAGAAGCCATTTAAACTACTGAGCGTAGTGCTGGCGCTGATTATTTTGGTATTAGGTGTTTATATCGTAGTCGATAAGACGAGTGGTCCATCGAGGCGCCAAACTGCAGGCTCGTCGCAAAGCTCTCAGAAAGATAAGGGAGAAGGTGGCGCAGAGAATGAGGGTGAGAATATTGCCAGCAAGCGCGAAGGTTATATACGCCAATGGGAGTTTGGTAATTTTTACGTAACTTCGGCGGGTGAAGTCTACTTTGATTTCTTTATTCCGGGAAATTCGAATATTCAATTTGTTTTGAATGAGAAGAATATGCCGGCTGAACGCGATATCTTTACTATTAAGAAAGATCAGATTGCGAATTTCTGGAGTATAGATACAGACGACATGGTAATTGATGGTTATAAACTGAAACTTAATAGCAAGATCGTGTCGGTGACAGATATGGGCTGGGGACAAAGTGTGACTTCGTACGACTTTGGTCTAATCTCGGAAGATGGAGAGCTAAGTGTACTATCGATTAATATTTCAGGCGAAGTGACGCTAAAAGAAAACGTTGGCGACTATGCGAATGTGGCTTATACGGCGGTATCGCAGGGTGCAGATGGCGCAATGACAACGATTTTCTTCCGTGATGGTAGCTATAAGAATATTTTGGAACGCGAAAAACTCTAAAAGCCGTTTATGCAAATACCTCGCTAGCCGGGGTATTTTGCTTGCCAAGTTTTAGTGTTTATGCTAAAATTTCACTAGAGATAATTAAAAAATAAAAAGGTCAAAATGTCTCAAATTGGCGAATTTAGCCAAGGAAATGGTCAATCCTATGGCTTGCACGAGGTAAGTGCGACGTATCAGATTCGCTACCGTACGAACAGAAGTTTGGTGGCGGCGCTAGGGATTTTTGTAATCTTGACGATAAGTCTAGCAACTTTTTTGGTGATTGACAAAGTACAAGAAATGCGAGCCGATTCGACGGCAAAGGTAAGCGTGAGTACGGAATCGGCAGTTGAGACGATGTCGACGATAGGGGTGTCGAATCGTGGCACGATGCTCCAGACGCAGTACGGTAAGATGTTTTTGTTGAGCAATGGCGAGCTTTACTATATGCCGAATAGCGGCGTGAAGTTCGCGGCAGATGCGCAACCGGGTGAGGCGGGGCGCTTTATTATCGAGAAGGGCGACATTGATGGTTTTGATTTTCCAACTAGCGTAGTTGATGGTAAGGCCGTGACGACGAGTTATGTCTTTGATGGTTATAGAATTTTGCCTGATAAGAAAATAAATTACGTGCGTGAGCTTGAAATGGATAATGTAGTGGGATCTCGCAGCTTTCTAATTACGAGCGAAGATAAGAAGGATCAGATTTTGACCGTAACGCTGGGTAGTGTGCAGCGAAGCCTGGTTTATGATGAAGTTGAACAAATAATTTACCCAGAAACAACAGAGGTAGAGGACGAAAAATTGCCAATTGGCCAGGATAGCGAAGAAGCGAAAGAGGCAGCCAACGAAGAACTAGCCGAAGCGCAGGCAAAGGTGTCCGAGCCGATAAAAATCGTCAAACGCATACCACGAATTGAAACTTCGATGGGCGAAGCTCGCGCGCAAGTGATAGAATTATGATATGTCTAAAATTTGCGAAGGATTGAATGGCGCGCAGCGTGACGCGGTAGAGACTTTAACTGGGCCGATTTTGATTTTGGCGGGCGCGGGTTCAGGTAAGACCAAAACGCTGACGCATAGGATCGCAAATTTGATTGAACATGGCGTAAGTCCGTATGAAATTTTGGCACTGACTTTTACGAACAAAGCAGCGCGTGAGATGCGCGAGCGCTTGGCTGGGTTGCTCGGCATGGAGAATTCTTTTAGTTTTATGCCGTGGATGGGGACTTTTCACTCGATTTGTGTGAAGATTTTGCGCATCGAGGCGGCAAATGTTGGATTATCTTCTAGTTTTACGATTTATGATAGCGACGATAGGTTGGCGCTAATCAAACGTGCGATGAAGGAGCTGAAGATCTCGGATAAAACTTTGAAACCGCGAGCAGCTGAATCAGCGATTTCGAAGGCGAAAAATGAGGGTAAGGATCCGAGCGAGTATGCGGCGGAGGCGTTTTATCCGCAACAGCGAAATATCGCCGAGGTGTATGAGCGCTATGAAGATATGCGCATGAAGGCCGACGCGGTGGATTTTGATGACTTGCTACTATACGTGGCGAAGATGTTGAAACAGCGTGCAGATTTGCGTGCGAAATGGCGCGCAAAGTTTAAGCATATCTTGATTGATGAGTATCAGGATACGAATCATATTCAGTACAAAATTGTGAAGGCGCTGGTGAATGATGAACGCAACATTTGTTGTGTGGGCGATGACTGGCAGTCGATTTATTCGTGGCGCGGGGCGGATTTTACGAATATTTTGAACTTTGAAAAAGATTTTCCGGGGGCGAAAGTAATTAAGCTTGAACAAAATTATCGTTCGACGCAGAATATTCTTGATGCTGCTCAAAAAGTGATTATGCAAAATACCCAGCGCAGTGATAAGGCGCTATTTACGGAATCAGGCAAGGGCGCGCCGGTTACGATTGAAGCTTTGCGCGATGAAGAAGCGGAGGCGAACTGGGTTGGAAATCAGATTAAACGCAGTGGGCGACCGCTGTCGGATTTTGCAGTGCTATACCGCACGAACGCACAATCGCAGGCTTTTGAAAAAGCATTTATGCGGTTGAATTTGCCATATAAACTGGTGGGTGGGGTGCGCTTTTATGATAGGCGCGAGATTAAAGATGTACTGGCGTACTTACACTTGATTGTGAATCCACAAGACGTGATTGCGCTGACACGAGTGGTAAATGTGCCGGGGCGTGGAATAGGCGCGAAATCGCTAGAGAAAATTATGGCCGGAGATATAGAGACGCTGACGCCAAAGACGAAGCGGGCGTATATGGACTTTTTGAATGTTCTAGATACTCTTCGCAAAATGCAGGCTGAGGCGACAGCGCCAGCAGAGATGATTGAAAAATTATTGGAGTTAACGGCGTACCGTGATTATGTACGAGCGGATGAGCCGATGAAGGCGGACGAGCGCGAGGAGAACTTGACGGCGCTTATCGGTGAGGCTGGTAAGTATGAGACGCTGGATGAATTTTTGGCGGATGCGGCTTTGATGTCGTCGGCAGACGAAAATGCGGGTGACCATGCGGTGACGCTAATGACTCTGCACGCAGCGAAGGGATTGGAATTTCCGGTGGTGTTTTTGACGGGCATGGAAGAAGGCGTACTGCCACATACACGAGCACTGGAAGATTCGGCAGATGATGTTGAGGAAGAGCGACGTTTGGCTTATGTGGGAATGACAAGAGCGATGCAGGAGTTGTTTTTGAGTTATGCGGGGTCGCGCTATGCTTTTGGTGGTAGGGCTTATAATTTCCCGTCGCGCTTTTTGGGGGAGTTAGGCTATAACCCATACGGCAGTCGTGATCAGGATGGTGATGGTTTTAATGATTTTGACGATGCGGCTGGTGGCTCGACTGAGGGTTGGGACTGCGAAGATATAGATGTATTTCCAGATGATGATCTGCCGATCTACGAGTAGGTATTGACATTTTTGTGAATCTATGATACTATAATAGATGCAGGGGGATTTTTTGTGTTCTTTAATATTCTCTCTAGCTTAGAAAAAAAGGAGGTACATTTTTTATGATGTACGATGTTGTTTATAAGTTTATCGAAAGCGAAGTGTCTGTCCTTGAGGAGCTTAAGTGCTCCGCCGCGATCAAGAGAACGATTGCTGACCGCGTGCTGGGTAAGCATCTGGAGGTCTTGGATGAAGAGGCTGATTTGTTTGATCTGGGCGATGGTAAACCGACGAGCCTGATTATGTGCGAGGCTGGAAACGAGGATTTTAAGCCCGACGCCGAGATGGCGATGGCTTTCGTGATGAATCTGCGTTCCATCGTAGCTTTGCGCAGGCGCGTAGAGAAAGCTGTTGAGCCTGATTTTGGAGACTTTGGGGATGTTCTGAGCGCAGCGTTGTCGAGGATAACCGGTGGCATGACTCGTCCCTGTGAGGAGGATTTTACCATGCTTCTTGATGCTGCTGAGGCATTGAAAGATCATGCGGAATCCTGGCTGGATGGTCACGAAGAGATCGAAGAGTTGCCGAACGAGGTTTATGCCATGATTGGCATCGAACTTACTATGGCAGAGGGCTTCGTAGGGGCCGTGACGGAGATTGCCTCCGACGAGCGCAGTGAGTTGGTCGAAGGTGACATCGAGAGCGTTTCCGCCCGTGCCGAAGAACTGGCTGAGGCAGTGAACGATATGCTGGAACTGATCAGGGAGACACTTCATGCGAACGATGACCGATTTACAAAGACTTCTTAAGAAGGGAGAGAATGATTTAAGTGAAGCCCTGGGTTTAAAGCCCAGGGTGTTTTTGTTGACTTTTTGTGTATTTTGTTTTATTGTATGGAAGCTAGGGGGAGAGTTCTTTAGGAGGTGAGATTCGGAACAATCTTTCTAAGTAACTTTTTGGAGGTACTTTGAATGACGAATTTTAACTATCTTTACGATTTTGTAAGGACGCAGGTGAAGCTGCTGGGGGAACTCGGCGGCGTGAACGGCCGAGCAAGACAGCTGATGATCAATGCGCTGAGTAACTCGTTGGCGATTTTGCGCGATTCGGTGACGGTCTTCTTTCGGGAGGGCAAGACCTACGATCTGGCGATTGATGAGGATACTGATATTGATGGCGTGCCAGATGCGACGTTGTCGCAGCAGGTGGTGCTGAATATCCGTAAAGTCAATAAGCTGTTCGCTGAGGCCGAGAAGCTGATCGAGACGAGAACCACGAACGACCCTTGTGAGAACTGTAACTTAAACGACTGCTGCCAGCGGACTGGCTGGCTATGCTCGCCGGTAGGGCATGATTTGTCTCAGATGGGGGCGTTACTGACGGCAACAGACGCCATCCAGATGCATGCCGGAAAGTTCTTACATGGCGACATTTGCATGTACGATGTCGCGGAGCTGATTCTTGATGAGGTTGGCGTCGCGAAAGAGTACCTGCATATGATCGAAAGTTTTAGTATCGCGAATTGTGAGGATGTCAGCATTGCCGAGATGGAAGTAGTCGCTGAGCGACGCGATTTGATCGAGGGTGAAATTGACGATTTGCTGGTAGTCTTGCGTGATCGATACGATCTGGAGCTGGTAGTGGCCAACCTGCCGGTAGTTGTAGTTGACGACGAGGACTACGAAGTCTAAGTATGCCTACTGCGACTAGCGAATTGTTCGAAGTCTAACCTAGGGACCCCCGCGGCGAGTAGCCACGGGGGATTTTCGTTTTTACTCTCTCGACAAAAAGTGCGAGATATGATATAATGGGAGTATATATTAGCTCAGCAAGAGGCTAGAAAATGCATATTAGAACATGGTTCTAAGGAAAAATGCAAAAACATTGTGCTCTTGCTTTAACCAAAGGAGTGTTCTATGCGAGAATACGAATTAACCGTGCTCATTCACCCAGATTTGGAGATGAATATCGAGCCGGCAACCGACAAAGTTAAGGCTTTGATCGAGGCTAACGGTGGTAAAATCACCAAAGAAGCGAACGAAGGTAAAAAGCGTTTAGCTTACTCGATTAAGGGTCAGGACTTTGCCGTATATTACTACTACGAATTGGAGCTTCCAGCTGCCGCCCCAGCAAAGATTTCGTCCGTACTCAACATCACTGACGAAACCATTCGCTATCTCTTGGTAGCAAAAGATCCACGTCGTGAGAAAATGATGGCAAAACGCCAAGAGCGCAAAGCTCAAGAAGAAACAAAAGAGGAGGAATAATTTATGGCGCGGGGTTTTAGCAAAGCAATTATTGTAGGTAACCTAACACGTGATCCAGAACTACGTACAACCGCAAGTGGTACGCAAGTTTGCTCGATTAGTGTAGCAGTTAACCGTTCTTATAAAGGTAATTCGGGAGAACAGCAAGACCAAGTTTCTTACTTTGATTGTTCAGCCTGGGGAAAGCTTGGCGAAACCATCGCGCAATATGCTCACAAAGGTAGTGGCATTTTGATTTCTGGCCGTCTCGAACAGCGTAGCTGGGAAGATAAAGAGGGTCAGAAACGCTCCCGCATTGAAATCGTGGTCGATGACTTTAACTTCATTGGCGGCGGTAACGGTGGTGGTGATTTCTCTGGTGGCAACAGTGCGCCAAAAGCAGCAGCTGCACCAGCAGACGACATGAGTGATGATCCTATCGATTTGAGCGAAATTCCATTTTAATAATAAGAAGGGAATATGATGAAGAGATTCAAAAACGATCCAAATATGTACTTCGACTATCGCGACGTCAAAACTTTACAACGTTATGTTGACGCCTATGGTCGTATCGAGCCAATCGCAAAGACTGGTCTTTCTGCAAAACAACAACGCCAGTTGGCTACCGCTGTAAAGCGTGCTCGTCACCTAGCTCTAATGCCATTTGTAGCTAACGCTTAGTCTGGGGGCGGGTAATGTACGGTCCTACTGACTTAAAGAAAAATACTTTGATCACACTTGATGGCCAACCATACAAGGTTATTGAGTATTCCCAAAAAGTTATGGGGCGTGGCGGAAGTATTGTAAACGTTAAAGTAAAAAACCTAATTACGGGCGCTTTGCTGCCAAAGACTTTTAAAGGTCAGGAGAAAATTGAAAGCGCTGACGTAAGTGGTCAAACGGTACAATATTTGTACAATGATGGCGAAAAGTTCTACTTTATGAATCCTACTACTTTTGAGCAATATGAGCTCTCGGCCGATATGGTCGGTGACGCAAAAGATTTTCTCAAAGAAGGCAATGAAGTAGATATTCAATTCTTCAACAATACGCCAATCAACTTGGCTTTGCCGAAGAATGTCTGGCTTGAAGTGACTTATACTGAGACTGCAGTGAAGGGCGATACGTCTTCTTCAATTACAAAAGATGCAACGCTTGAGACTGGTGTAGTAGTAAAAGTTCCAGCCTTTATTAAGACAGGTGATGTTATCTCGGTCGATACGGAAAGCTATGCTTACCGCGAGCGCCAGAAGTAATTTTTGCCGAGCTTGAGGATTTTAATAGGTGAATAATACGCCTAATATTAACAATAACCAGCACCCTCCGGTGCTGGTTATTGTTGGTCCGACTGGAAGCGGCAAAACGGGACTGGCGATTGAGGTCGCAAAAATATTGAACGGAGAAGTAATTTCGGCAGATTCGCGAGCAATATATAAAGGAATGGATATAGGCACAGCAAAGCCAACTATTGCCGAAATGGATGGTGTACCGCACTTTGGAATTGATCTTGTAGAACCGGATGAACGTTTTACGGTAGTAGATTTTGTGCGCTATGCGAAGCAAAAGATAGCCGAGATTCGCGAGCGAGGAAAATTACCGATTATTGCGGGCGGTACGGGCTTGTATGTAGACAGTTTAGTGTTCAATTATCAATTTGATGATGTTGTGAAAAAAACTTGTTCAGACCGTGAAGAGATGAGCTCGGACTATATAATTGTTGGTATCGATTGGCCACGCGAGAAATTGCGCGAAAGACTACTTATTAGGTCGAATAAATTATTTGAACAGAATATTGAAGCAGAGACGCTTTCGATGGTGGAGAAATACGGCTGGGACAGTCAGGCAATGAAGTCGGATATTTATCCGATTTGTTGGGAGATGATGCGGGGAAATATTAGTCGCGAGGAGGCGATAAGGCTAAATGCGATTGATGACTGGCATCTTGCAAAAAGACAACTGACTTGGTTTTCGCGTAATAAAAATATTAACTGGCTACCGCTCGATAAGGCAGCGGAATGGATAATAAAATATTATCGTGGATAGAATTTGTTCGTTTTTGTGTTAAACTATAACTAAGATGAGCAAAGAAAATGCAATGCCACTAGAAAAATTATTTGGTTCGAAGACGCGTGCAAAATTGTTGGCGCTATTCTTTGAAAATTCAGATAAATCTTATTACGTACGCGAGATTACGCGCGTGATTGAGGAACAGATAAACTCAGTGCGTAGGGAGCTGACTAATTTAAGTGCTCTAGGACTTGTAAAAATAGAGAACTACGAGAATAAAGTTTATTACTCGGCTAACATGAAACATCCATTTGCGCATGCAATGACTGAGATTTTTTCGAAAAAGATTGATTCAGTGCAAGATGTGGAAGTAAAGAAGCCAACATGGGAAGACTATATTAGGCCAGTAAGTAATATCTTGTCGGCGCTTGTAGTGACGAATCGTTTACCAGGTCAGGATGGGTTGGATATGCTGATTGTAGGTGAAGATAAGACGCGCAAGCTAACTCGCTGGGCGGAGGTTGTCGAGAAGAAGCAGGGTAAGCCGCTGAATTATGCGATTATGTCACGTGATGATTATATTTATCGCAAGAGTGTGCGAGATAAGTTCTTGGCGGACTTGTGGGCTTTAAAGATTAGCGAGAAATATGATCCGGAAAGAATTTTGTGAGTAATAGTGGGGCAAGGAAAGGAGAATTATGTTTGAAATTGAATTGAAAAATCCGAACGAAATTGTTATCAAAGCTAAGGATCGGGTCGTAAATATCAATGTCGCACAATGTACGGTTGAAGCTGGACTTGCGGTTGGGCCGCTTGTCGGTGCGGGCGAATTTGAGATTGGTGAAATTATTATTAATGCAATCGCGCTAAAAAATAATAAAGTAATGTATCGTATTGATATTGATGGTATTAAGATTGGGCTTGCAGGGGAGGGCGTACAAACCGAGGAGCTTGATGAGCTTGGTCCGATTGATATTCTTGGGGCAACCGATCACAAGATGGTAGGAATTATCGAGCCGAAAATCTTGATCCCAATGGGGAATATGGACTTTGCCGAGGTGAAGGCGAGCGTAAATGTTGAGAAGAAGCTAAAAATTAAGAATGAAAATTCGCTTCCAGCGACGCTTACTATCTATAAATTGGATTAGCTCTTGATTTTTAGGGTAAAATGATATATAATTAAACGCAGTTTAGAAAAATAATAAAGAGATAAATATATGGCAGTATGTGAAATTACCGGCAAAGGCAAGATGTATGGCCACAATGTGAGCTTTTCTCAGCATAAGACTCGCAAAGTTTTCAAGCCAAATGTCCAGAAGCGCACTTTTATTGTCGATGGTCAGAAGGTTCGTCTCAACGTTTCCACTTCCGCCCTTCGTACGCTTCGTAAAAAAGGCCTAATTAAATAATCAAAACGATTATTATTTGATACAATAAGGTAATGGAGATAAAACTCGATTACCTTTTTTGTGTATTTGTAATTGCATTATTCTCGACAATCTTGCATGAGCTGGCGCATGGAGCAATGGCTTATGCTTTGGGAGACGATACGGCGAAACTAAGTGGTCGCTTGTCGCTAAATCCGTTAAAACATATTGATCCGATGATGTCGGTAGTGATGCCGCTGATATTTGCGGCGCTCGGAATGCCGATTTTGGGTGGCGCAAAGCCAGTGCCGATTAATACGCGAAATTTGAAATGGGGCGAGTGGGGGTTTGCGCTAGTGGCGATTGCGGGACCGTTAACGAACTTTGTGCTGGCATTTGTTTTTTACGCATTGTGGGCGCTGGTGGCACAGAGCGGTTTTTGGGGAACGTTCTTTGCGGTTGGCGTGATGGTAAATCTTGGATTTATGCTATTTAACTTAATTCCGATTCCGCCACTGGATGGAAGTAGGGTTTTGTATGCGCTGGCGCCAGATTTCGTGCGCAATATTATGATGTCGATGGAGCGCTATGGAATTATAGTAATTTATTTGTTGCTTTGTTTTTGCGGATCGTTGTTCGCGAATTATATGGGCTGGGCAGAGAACGGAATTTTAACGTTGTTTTATAATATCTTTGGGGTTTAAGTTAACAAAAAACCCGATAAGGCCGTGTTTTTCCCGTGATATAGACACGGTGGGTACTTTCTTATGCGTTAAACCCACGGGTTCAGCGCCACGAAATCCCTAAAACATGATTATTCAGGAAAATAATATACCTTATCGGGATACTTTTAGTATAGCATGCGAGTCTGAAAAATGTCTAATAGTTGGGGGCTTGCTGAGATTCTGCGATAAAATGCTTATGCTATAATAATATATAGTATGAAGCAACGTATTCGGGTGACGGCGATATGTAAAAGGGGGAATGAAGTCTTATTTTTGAAACGTGCAGGTGGCAGAGTTGAAGGTTTGTCGAATTTTGAACTCCCGACAGGAAAGATCGTATTCGGTGAACAACCAGATGAGGCAATGGCACGTATTGTATATGAATATACGGGAGTGCAGGCGGCGAGCTTGAAGCTTTCAGATGTGGTGACTTTTACGGATTTGCGCAATTCGTCTGGACAGGGAAATTTATATGTTGTATATGAAGTGCAACTGCAAAACGAAGATGTGAAGATTACGAGCGAACGTTATTTATCGTATTTATGGGCTTCGAGCGAGAAATATGCCGAGTTGGAGCTAGATGAAGCGTCAAATATGGTGCTTCGTATTACAAATAGTAAGCTAGAGCAAGGGACGCTGGCTGGGCGTGAGCTGGGCGAGGCTGATAAGAATGAGACGGCGGCGCAAGATTCAGCGATTATTTATACTGATGGCGGTAGCCGTGGCAATCCTGGTCCGAGTAGCCTTGGATATTACATTATTGATAAAAATGGACGCGAAATTAAGCGCGGCGGTGAATTCTTGGGCTTTTCGTCGAGTCGTTTGGCGGAATATTATGGCCTCAAAGAGGGGATTGAGCAGGCGATAGAACTGGGGTTGAAACACGTTGATTTTCGTAGCGACAGTTTGATGCTAGTTAATCAGATGAATGGTATTTATAAGGTAAAGAATGCGGATCTAATGCAGGTGCATAATGATGTGCTGAAATTGCTGGAGAAATTGGATTCGTATAGTTTTATGCACGTGCCGCGTTCGCAAAATGTGGAAGCAGATGCCGAGGTAAATAAGATTCTTGACATGGAAACGCGTCGTGCGACTTATTAGTAAATGTTTGACGGATTTGTCAAGTTGGTGTTAAAATAGATTAGAGCTTGCAAAGTAGTCGCTGGCTTGAAAAATAGCGAGAGGAAAGTCCGGGCAGCACAGGATACGATAGTTGTTAACGACAACCGCGCGTAAGCGTAGGAAAAGTGCCACAGAAACTAAACCGCTTTTAGCTTCGGCTGAGAGTAAGGGTGAAAAGAGCGGGGTAAGAGCCCGCAGATGTCGGTGGTGACATCGGCATGAGGTAAACTCTATCGGCTGCAAGGAGACCTAGATACCGTGTTCCGCGGATGGTCGCTTACCGCTGGATCCTGCGAGCAATCGTAGGGCTAGATAGATGACTACGGATCTATGCTTTTGGCGTAGATTACAGAACCCGGCTTATGATGCAGGCTCTTTTGTGAGTTTACATTCAACAGAAAAATTCCTGAACTCGAATAAGTCCAGGAATTTTTTTGTTGAATAATTGTTTTTTTGCTAGTTAGGCTTTGACAGCTTCGCAGATAGCAGTGAAGGCTTTTGGATCGTTGATGGCAAGTTCGGCAAGAACTTTGCGGTCGAGTTCGATGTCTTTCTTCTTCATGCCATTGATAAGAAGGCTGTAGCTGATGCCGTTTTCGCGAGCAGCATTGTTGATACGAGTGATCCAAAGGCTGCGAAGATCGCGTTTGCGATTGCGGCGATCGCGATAGCTGTAGCGGAGGGATTTAATAACACCTTGCTTGGCTAGGCGGTAGCTGCGAGTGCGGTAGTGTTGCATACCTTTCGCGGCTTTAAGAATCTTTTTGTGTTTAGCGCGTGCTGCGACTCCTCTTTTTACTCTCATGACTTAAGCTCCTAGTGCAGTTTTAATGTTTTTAGCAATTTTGCCTTTTACGACAGCAGGAGTTTTCATGTTGCGTTTGCGGGCTTTAGATTTTTTGGCAAGAATGTGATTGCCGAAGGCGCGTTCGCGGACAATTTTACCAGTGCGGGTAATCTTGACACGCTTGGCGGTACCCTTGTGGGTTTTAAGTTTTGGCATTTTATTACCTTTCCTACTTTAGTTAATATATGAAACGCTTTGGGGTGTAGGGAACCGGTGGGCGTTTTACCGATGGTCTACTTGTGGCGGACCATGAAGGTAAGGTTGCGGCCGCTCATTTGCGACTTACCATCGACGATGACTTGGTCGCCGAGCTTCTCAATGATGCGATTCATCAACTCTGTGCCGATTTCTTTGTGAGCCATTTCGCGGCCACGGAAAACGATCATGATTTTGACGCGATCGCCGTCTTCGAGTAGTTCGAGAACTTTGCGGACCTTAATATTGAGGTCATTTTCCCCAATTTTTAATCCAAGTCTGATTTGTTTAAGTTCGCTGCTTTTAGCTTTTTTCTTAGCGCGACTTTGTTCCTTCATCTTCTGGTATTGATATTTGCCCCAGTCGATGATTTTGACAACCGGTGGGTTGGCGTTAGGTGAAATCTCAACGAGGTCGAGACCAGCGTCGCGAGCCATGAGTTGAGCGTCGCGGCTAGACATGATGCCAAGCTGCGCACCTTCAGCACTAATCACGCGCACCTCAGGATAACGGATTTCGCCGTTGATTCTAGTGCGGGTATCGTTGGTACTGATAGTTTTTACTCCTTAAAAAATTAGACTTGTTACGACTTCTATTTTAACAAATTTTAGGTAAAAGTGCAAGGGGTATAATAGGGGTGAATATGTTTGTTCTATTACGGTTGTGCTTACCTCTGTTTACTTATTTTTTACAACACGCTAGTGGAAAAACTAAACACTAGCGATTTTGACGAAAACGTAATGCTTCGGCGATATGCTTGGCATCAATGGGCGTACCGAGTGGGGAATCAAGATCGACGATAGTCTGAGCGACTTTAATGATGCGAAAATAAGCACGAGACGACAAGCCAAGGCGTTCGGAAGCGAGATTAAGCGTCTGCTCGGCGGCTGATGTTAGGCTAAGGTATTGCTTGACTTCGGGGCTAGTAAGATAGGCGTTATACTTGGATTTTTGATGGTAGCGCTTAAATTGCGTGTTCAAAGCATGCTCTATCTGATGTTTAGCACTAGCATGTTCGTGAGTGCTAAGTGTTGTATTTTTTAATAGAACAGAGTTGGACTGTTGTCTCATTTCGACGTTCATATCTATACGGTCGAAGAGCGGACCGGAAAGTTTCTTTTGGTAGTTTTGAAGCTGGGTGGGTGTACATGAACAAGTTTTTTGGTCTGAGCCAAAGTAGCCGCAAGGACAAGGATTCATGGTGGCGATGAGCATGAAATTAGCGGGGTAGGCGACGCTATCGCGAAGCCTAGTGAGAGTAATTTTATGTTCTTCGAGCGGCTGACGGAGTGACTCGAGAGTTTGTCGGTCGAACTCAGGCAGCTCATCTAGATAGAGAACGCCGCCACTAGCGAGCGATATTTCGCCTGGTAATAGCTGAGTGCCACCACCAATGATAGAGGCGCGTGTAGCACTGTGATGCGGTGTACGAAAAGGGCGTTCGGTGATAATGTGACAGTTATTCGCGACGAGCGAATGAAGCTTCGTGATGGAAATTTGCTCGTCTGGGCTGAGGCTTGGCAAAAGTGAAGGTATAGTGCGAGCGAGCATGGTTTTGCCGGTGCCGGGCGGACCCGATAATAGTAAATTATGTCGTCCGGCGACAGCGATGATTAATGCGCGTTTGGCTTGGGCCTGACCGACGATTTGATCAAGTAAATATTGCTCGTGCTTATCTGTTTCTGTATTTTTTACAACAGCCTTAAGAGGCAAAATAGGCTGCTTTTGCTTAAAATATAGTCAGAGTTCGCGGAGATTGTGAACAGGGATAATGCGGATTTTGTTGGCGATTAGGCTGGCTTGTGTGGCGCTCTCCGCTGGAATAATTATCTCTTTATATTTCTTTCGAATGGCGCACTCGATAATACTTATAATGCCTCTAACGGGGCGTATTTGACCGTCTAGCGCGAGTTCGCCGGCAAACATACGATTTGTCGTATCGGAAGTCAGAAGCTGCTCTGAGAGTGTAAGAATGCTTAATGCGATAGGTAAATCAAGCGATGCACCAGTCTTTGCGATACTGGCCGGCGCAAGATTAATGATGATCTTACGGCGAGGAAAAATGAAGCCAGAATTGCGGATGGCAGAACGGATACGCTCGCGACTTTCTTCGATAGTGCGACTAGGAAGACCAGTGATAGTAAAGCTGGGCAGACCCTGATTTGTGTCGCCTTCGACAGTAATTTCTTGACTAGTGAAGCCATAAGGGATGGCGCTTTTGATTGTAGTAGTTGACATGATGGGAATATAAGGGGTGCTGACTTGAAATAAAAGCATGAGTCTGATAATATTGACTTATCTGGGGCTGACAAAGCTTAGACGGATTATTAACAATATGCATGCGAGTCGATTCGTACCGTAAGTACTATTCATAAATGCAGACAAAACTGCTAGTAAGCACGTGGCTTTCATGCCAGCTTACGCTTGGGCCTAGTTAATATTTAGGTCTGTCACCTCTGACGAGATGCCATAGTCTCTTGGTGATATCATATTCATGGCATTATGGTGAATTCGGCGACGTGAATTTGCACGAAAATTTAGTCATGGCTTCGGCGGAGTTTTGTTTATTCCAGCTTCTCGAGATAGCCAAGATAAAAGAATAGACTATGCTCGTAGATTGCATATATGGAGATTTTTCGGACCCGGAGGCAGTATCCGGCAGCTCCACCAATAAAAGATACCTTAGTAGAGTACAGATAACACGATCTGTAACTTACTAAGGTATTTTTTTATAGATCTGTGGGGTTATAGATAAAGAAAAGAACCGGCAACTGCGAGGAAAGCCGGTTCTTATATTTGTGTGGAGTGTGGAGTTTATATTTTGGAAAGTCGATTTTTGTTTTTGGCTTTTGTATAACATTTGTATTCAAAAGCTACCTCTATAATAAGCGTTAAAAATGCTAGTGTCAATACATTTTATGTTGTATTATTTACAACATTTTTACAGATGATAACAGAGGTGGGGAATATGAAAGATTTTATGGATCGTAATAAAAAACAAAAGTTTTGAACGATGCGGCAATAACGCTTATGTTGTAAAAAACACAACGTGAAAGTACACAAATTTTAAGCAAAAACGGAGTAAAAGTTGTGAAAAATGCCCGAAAACATTGAATAAACATTTATTGACTTTTGGTGGTTTTTTGCTATAGTGAAGATGTGCTTGAACAAAAATAAAAACGCACAAAACAAAAACAAAAATCAAAAAACAGGAGTGAAAATTGGAACCTTAGAGAGTAGTGTAATTTGGCGTAGTAATAGCTTATTTCTAGCCATAAATTACACCTAGGAGTAAGCTAAGCTCCGCTAAATCTTATCGAAAGATAAGCGTAGAGCGCGCAAATACCGATCTATAGTTAGCACATTGATACCCAAGTAATAGAACTGAGTAGGGATTTGCAAGGACTATGCCTCTCTATACGAGAGGCGGTCAATCGCCGAGAATGGACATAAAGCTTGTGGCTATGAGTAATGTAATTTTTGCCAGGTAAGCCTCTCCATTCTTGGCTACATGGAAAGTGGGGGATCTGCCTGATGTGTGGAACAGGAGTGGGCAGAGTGAGGCATCGAAGCATTTCGCAGTTGTTTTGATGTCGCTAAGTGTCTTGCGGGGAAGAAAGTGTTTTTGGTATCTTTTTGCCGAGCGGCAAGTGCTAGGTTAGTAGCGTGAAATGCTAACAGAGTAGTGTTGATTGGCAAGTCTTTGGCGCAACCAATGGGACGCTAGAGAATATTTTGATACGCACGAGTAAATAGTGGAGGCAAACGGAATTCTAGTGATTGCGGCGAACCAGCGCAAATTGATCTTTTGATGCATGCAGAGCAAAACTGAATAGTGGTATGCTATAATTTTGCTTATGAATAAACTGTTTGCCGCTATAAGTGTGCTTGCTTTCTTTGTGATCGTAGTGATGATGTTTATGTTTTCACCGACTGAGGTCGGGGCGCTTGGTATATTTGTATTCTTCGTACTATGTTACGCGTTCTTTTTGGGGCTTGCAGTGAATATCTGCAAGCTATTTCTGGTTCTTGCGAATAAAGTGAAGAAAAATGGGATCGCAGGGATAGAGAAGAAGAGCTATAAGTATGGCTTGGTGCTAGCAGTGGCGCCGGAACTTTTGATTATTTTGAATACGGGTGGCACAATCGGCGTAATGCAAATTATTGCGATTGTGGTGGCCGAATTTTTGCTATGGTTTATTGTCTCGCATCTTCACGTATGATAAAATAATGCTTATGGATAATTCGGGTGTAACTGGGGGTATTATCAGCTCCGGCAATGAACAGCAGGTGGATGCAAAAGCGCCTACTATGAATGAATTTGACCAGTTGCGCCCAGAAGATGTGGCGGGAAGTTTTGATGCTTACGTGAATAGCGGAGCGGTGCTTGCGCCAAATATTGAAACGCCGAAGGTTGAGCTTGGCCCAGCGCCGGAAATGATGCCGCAGTTCCCGAATTCTGCGGAGCAACTTCCTAGTATGGGTGAGCAGCTCGCAAATACCGGCGAGCAACTTGCGAATTCTGGTGAACAAAACTTGGACGAAGAAGGCAGACCGAAAGGTTATCGTTCGGAAGCAGAAGAAGATGCGCGCAAGAAACGCTTGGCGGAAGAAGCGAAGCGTAAAGAAGAATACGCAGCTTTGCCGCCAGATTTTGGGGCGATGGAAGGTATGCAAATTGCGCGTGATGCGGATAAAATTCCAACTGCCTACATGAATCACTATGCGAATGGTATTGATAACTGCTTAAAGACAAATGACCCGAGTAAATTGGTGGCTTTTTGCGATAATTCTAGATGGGATTACATGAAAAAAGTTTTTAACCGCGATCTTGGCGATGGCTTGAACGGAAAGGTGGCCTAGGGGAATGGAAGTTGTAATGACGCTAATCGTGGGCGTAGCGGTCATTGTGGCGATGATTGCGGTAATGTGGAAGCTTTTTGCGGGCAAACAGCGTCGACGCAAGAACTATGAGCGATCGCTCAAAATGGTACCAATGATGATACATTTGCCGCCACGTACGGATGACATTCAAGGTGGTGGGCGTGATGAGCGTGACGTGATTAATGAAGAGATTTCACAAGCGCAAGTAATGTATAGCATCATCTCATCAACGCTAACGAAGGGCATAAAAAGCAAGCTTTATGGTCAAAAACATATTAGCTTCGAGATTGTCGCACATGATGGTTTAATTAACTATTACGCAATTGTGCCGGCGGTTTTGACGGAGACGATGAAGCAGGCAATTACGGCAGCATATCCGAGCGCGCGACTCGAGGAAGTACATGATCCGAACTTTTTTAGCAGTACTGGCGGGATGGATGCTGTGGTTGGGGGTGAAATCGAACTTAAAGATGATTTTTGGTATCCGATTGCAAGCTATGAGGAAACGAAGCGCGATGCTTCGCTAGGTTTGATTAATGCATTGTCAGTTGCAAAAAAGGGCGATGGCGTTGGCATTCAGATTTTGTTCCGTCCGACTGATGAAGGCTGGACAAGAAAATCGTTGCAACGAGTACAGAATTTACGTGACGGCAAGAAAGGCCGACGCGAAGCGAACAATTTTTTGGGAAGGCTTGTATACGGATTTGGCAATTTAGTGGGTGATCTTGCTGAAGCACTATGGAGGCCACCGGAGGCGCATGATCCATACAAGGATAGTGAGAAAGTACTTTCAAACCTCGAGCAGGAAGAAATTACTAAGATTGAAGAGAAAACAAAGTATCCAGGCTTTGAAGTTTTGATGCGCTTTGTGGCAAGTTCTGACTCAAAGACGCGTTCGACTGCATTGCTAGGTGGCGTAGTGTCGGTTTTCTCGCAATTTGATTCACCAAATTATAATGGTTTTAAATACAACCAAATTAAGCGAAGCCGCGATTTGGTTGAAGATTATGTATTGCGTAATTTTCCGCAAGAGCAGAATAAGTTTATTTTGAATAGCGTCGAGATGGCGTCAATTTTCCATTTGCCAAGCCAGAATTCGATCCCAACTTCACAAGTTGAACGCCAAGCAACCAAACAAGTGGATGGTCCAGCAAAATTGGCAGACGAGGGTGTGATTCTTGGCGTAAATGAATTCCGCGGCGAAAAGAAAGTAATCCGCCTCCGCACAAAAGACCGTCGTCGCCACACATATGTGATTGGTGCTACTGGTATGGGTAAGTCTATTTTGCTTACTAATATTGCGTATCAGGATATGTGCGATGGGCGCGGCTTTGCGTTTATTGACCCGCATGGCGATGCGACGGAACTTTTGATGAGCAAAGTGCCGCCAGAACGCATGGATGATGTAATCTACTTCGAGCCGGGCAATATGGAACAGCCGGTCGGTATGAACATGTTTGAGTTTCAGACTGAGGACCAGAAGGATTTTATCGTTCAGGAAGCGATTAATATGTTGGTTTCTTTGTACGATCCAGGAAACCAGGGTATTTTCGGCGCACGTGCGCAGCATATGTTCCGCAATGCAGCGTTGCTTTTGATGAGCGATCCGAATGGGGGAACTTTTATTGATGTGCCGCGTTGTTTTACGGATCCAGAATTTGTCAAGTCGAAACTAAAATATGTGACCGATAAAACAGTTTACGATTATTGGACGAAGGAATTTCCAGCTTCACAGAAGAGTAATGATGCAGGTGAAGTAACGAGCTGGTTTGTCTCGAAATGGGGACCGTTCCTTAGCAATAAGATGATGCGTAATATTTTGGGTCAGACTAAATCTGGCTTTAATATACGCGAAATCATGGATAATAAGAAGATTTTGCTAGTTAACTTGTCGAAGGGTAAGACGGGTGAGCTAAATGCGAAGTTGCTCGGTATGATTTTCGTAATGAAGTTTCAGGCGGCAGCTATGAGTCGTGCAGATACGGCAGAAGATGATCGTCAGGATTTCTGTCTGTTTGTGGATGAGTTTCAGAACTTCTCAACTGAAAGCTTTGAGTCTATCCTATCGGAAGCCCGTAAATATCGTTTGAACTTGGTGCTCGCTAACCAGTTTATGACACAGTTGACAGATAAGATTCGTGAGGCGATTCTTGGTAACGTTGGTACGATTATGTCGGGTCGTTTGGGTGTGACGGACGCGGAATTGATGGAGAAAGCTTTTGCGCCGGTCTTTAATGCAGAGGACTTACATGCAATGCCAAATTATTCCGCAATTGCAACGGTAATGATGTTCGATATGCCAACTTCGCCGTTTACAATGAAACTTTTGCCGCCAATGGGCGAGAGTAGTAATGAGCTGATGGAGCGCATGAAGGTTTACGCGTCGAGCAAATATGGGCGTCCGCGTGAAGATGTTGAACGTGAGATTGAGGCGCGCCTTGCCGATACGTCGTCAAAGCCAGCTGCACCAGTGATGGCGACTGCTCCAGTAATGGCACCAGCTTCAGCAATGCCAAGACAAGCAGAAAGCACGGCAAGTGCAATGGCGAGCCTTAATGCGACACCAGCAAAGCCAGTGATGAAGCCGGCTGAGAAAAAGCCTGAGGCGCCAAAAAAGAATTTCTTGGATGCATGGCTAGAAAAGAAAGCGGCGATGGAGCAAGATCAGCGTGAAAAAGGCGCAACGACGCAGACGATAAATACAGGTTCGACTTGGACACAAAGAGCGGCTGAAAATAAAGTAGCCGAAGAAGCGAAAGCAGCGTCAATGCAACCAGAACCGCCAAAAGATCCGACAGTGTTCTCGATTCACCATGATGCGGCGGATCGAACGCGAGCGCGCGAGGCACGAGCTGAGCGTAGGGCGGAAGTGTTAGCAAATCAGCAAGCTACGCAACCTACGCAATCTACACAAACGACACCTGGAGTGCAAGTTCGCCAAGAAGATGACGGCACGGTTTTAAGATGGCGATAAGGAAAGGGCGCAAAAAGCGCTCTTTTTCGTGCTGGCATGGGTAGGAAGCCGTGTTTGGGGCTAGACAGGGCTTAGAGGCGATTCTAGGGGGCAAAAATCGCATTTACTCTTGAAAAAATGTGTTCAAAGTAGTAAGATATATGTAGTATTAACAAAGTTGAGGTAAGTATTTCTATGGCTGCAACAGGTAAAGCCGGTGGGGCTGACGAAGAGTATAATGCGTCCGAAATTCAAGTTCTGGAAGGACTAGAACCAGTTCGCAAGCGTCCAGGTATGTATATTGGCTCGACTGGATATGCAGGCCTACATCACCTGATTAAGGAAATCGCTGATAACTCGATTGATGAAGCGATTGCTGGCTATGCAACACGCGTGGATGTCACTTTGTTGGCAGATGGCGGTTGTAGAGTTGATGATAATGGTCGTGGTATTCCAGTAGACCTACATCCAAAAACAAAAATGTCTGCACTCGAAACAGTATTAACGGTGCTTCACGCCGGTGGTAAATTTGGTGGTGGCGGATATAAAGTATCCAGCGGTTTGCATGGTGTTGGTTCGTCAGTAGTGAACGCATTGTCTACGAAGATGATTGCTGAGGTTTACAAAGATGGCAAAACGCACCACATTGAATTTAATACAGGTCGCACGGTAGTGCCATTTGCGGTAACGGGCAAATCTGAAAAACATGGTACGAGTATTACTTTCTATCCTGATCCGGAAATCTTTAAAGAAACGACAACTTTTGATTATGACTGGGTGGTAAATTATTTGCGCCACCAAGCATACCTTACGAAGGGCATTTTGACGACGGTACGCGATGAGCGCACTGGTAAAAGTGACTCGTTCTACTTTGAGGGCGGTATTAAAAGCTATGTGCGCACACTCAATAATGGCAAAGAAGTACTGGCTGATGATATTTTCTATGCTGAAAAGGCAATTGAAGATAGTGTCGTAGAGCTCGCTGTACAATATAATGATTCTTACGCTGAAACCTTGCGCCCATTTGCAAACAACGTGTTAACGCCTGATGGTGGTACGCATGTGGTTGGTTTTCGTACGGCACTAAATCGCACAATAAATGACTATGCGCGCAAGAATAATCTTCTGAAAGAAAAAGAAGAAAATCTTACGGCTGATGACATTAAGGAAGGTCTCACGGCGGTAATTTTGGTAAAGTTGCCAGATCCGCAGTTTGAAGGCCAGACTAAGAATAAACTAGGCAATCCGGAAGTGCGTGGCTATGTCGACAAGGTAATGAATGAGTATTTCTCATATTATCTTGAAGAACATCCAGAAGTTGCGAAGAAAATTGTGAATAAAGCAACACTAGCGGCGCGCGCTCGTCGTGCGGCACGTGCAGCACGCGATAACGTAATTCGCAAAGGCGCATTTGAGGGGCTTAATTTGCCTTCGAAGTTGGCCGACTGTTCGTCACGCGATCGTACGCAATGTGAGCTCTTTATTGTAGAGGGTAACTCGGCGGCGGGTTCGGCAAAGGAGGGGCGTGATTCGAAAATCCAGGCAATTTTGCCACTACGTGGTAAAGTGCTTAACACCGAACGCGCGCGTCTTGATAAGATGTTTGCAAATGCGGAGCTAGTGTCTTTGATTAAGGCGCTGGGTGTCGGCATTGGCGATCAATTTGATATTAATGGTCTGCGTTATTACAAAATTGTATTCATGACGGATGCTGATGTGGATGGTGCACATATCTCGACTTTGCTTTTGACGTTCTTCTTCCGTTATATGCCAGAAGTGATTAAAGCGGGACACGTTTATCTAGCAAAACCACCACTCTTTGGCTTAATTAAGGGTACGGGAAGTAATCGTAAGATTGAATATATTTATAATGAAGATGCGCTAGAATCGACTTTGACACAGCGCATTGCAGAGCGCAAGGCAGCGGGTGTGAAGATTGATGAAACGGCGGAGCGCTTTAAGCAGGCAGGATATACGGCCCAGCAACGCTTTAAGGGTCTTGGCGAAATGGACGCAACTCAACTTTGGGAAACGACTATGAATCCAGAAAACCGTACTTTGATTCGCGTAAATATCGAAGATGCCGAAAAAGCTGATGCGATCTTTACGAAATTGATGGGTAGCGAAGCGGAACTTCGTAAAAACTTTATTCAGTCGCGTGCTTCGACGGTTGATTTGGATGATTTGGACTTCTAGGAGGATAAAATATGGCAGATAAGAATAAAAAAGATCAGATTCCAGAAGATGACGCCCGCGACGAGAGCAAAGTTGGTGGCGTTTCCGACAAAAATGACGACAAGGGCATTGACGAGACTTTGGGCGAGTATGGTGCGGAAGTCGGCGAAGCGGAAATTAACGAAAACGAAGAAATTGTTGAAGTGGATGGGCTAAAAGCCGTACGTGCAGAAGATGGCGTAGAAGAATTGACAGTTGAAGGTGTGATGGAGAATTCCTTCTTGCGCTATTCGATGTCGGTGCTGATTGACCGCGCTTTGCCGGATGTGCGTGATGGTTTGAAGCCAGTAAACCGCCGTATTCTCTATGCAATGGAGAAAAATGGTTGGAAAGCGCCACATGCAACTGTAAAATCCGCGCGTATTGTTGGCGAAGTGATGGGTAAATATCATCCGCACGGCGATTCGTCGATTTATGATGCAATGGTAAATTTGGCGCAATCTTGGAAGATGCGTTATACCTTGGTGGAAGGTCAGGGTAACTTTGGTTCGATGGATGGCGATGAGCCAGCTGCTTCGCGTTATACCGAGGCTCGTATGGACAAAGTTGGTAGCGAGCTTTTGTCGGATATCGATAAAAATACAGTAGATTTTCGTGATAACTTTGATGGTACCGAAAAAGAGCCAGTAGTTTTGCCGTCAGCACTTCCGAATATTCTTTTGAATGGTCAGATGGGCATTGCGGTGGGTATGGCAACGAACATTCCGCCACATAACTTGCGCGAAGTTGTCGATGCGACGGTTGCGCAGATTGATAATCCAGATATTACGCTGGACGAATTGATGCAATACGTAAAAGGTCCGGATTTTCCAACTGGAGCTGAGGTATATGGTGGCGAGCCAATGCGTCGTGCATACGAGACTGGACGCGGCTCGGTGACGATTCGCGCTGTGGCGAATATTGAAGAGCGTAAAAATGGTCGCTTTAACATTGTGATTACCGAAGTGCCATATGGCATGAGTAAAGAAGGTTTTGTTGACAAAGTGCGCGAGTTAGTGCTGGCGAAAAAACTTGATCACATTGCTGATGCGCGTGATGAATCGGCGCGTGGGAAGATTCGCATTGTAGTAGAACTGAAGAAAGATGCTTTCCCGAAGAAGATTTTGAATCAGCTCTATAAAATGACGGGACTTCAGACGACTTTCCATTATAATGTTTTGGCGTTGGTGGATGGAATCCAGCCAAAAGTGATGGGGCTAAAAGAAATTCTTGCAGAATTTATTAAACATCGCCAAAAAGTAATTCGTCGTCGTACGGAGTTTGACCTCAATAAGGCAAAAGAACGTGCGCATATCTTGGAAGGTTTGAAGATTGCGCTTGATCATATCGATGAGGTGATTAAGACGATTCGCGAAAGTTACGACGATGCCGACAAACGCTTGATGGAGCGATTCGGGCTTTCGGAAGTGCAGGCTGCAGCGATTCTCGCAATGCAGCTTCGCCGCTTGCAAGGACTAGAACGCGATAAAATTGAGAATGAGCTCAAAGAATTACATGAGCTGATTAAGAAACTTGAAGCAATTTTGGCTGACGAGAATGAAGTTTTGCGCGTAGTAAAAGAAGAGCTTATTGCGGCGCGCGATAAGTTTGGCGATGATAGGCGCAGCAAGATTATTAACCACGAGCTAGGTAAATTCGTTGAGGAAGATTTGATTCCAGACGAAGAGAGCGTAGTGCTCTTGACGGCGCAAGGTTATGTTAAGCGCGTGCTTCAGAGTGACTTCAAGAAGCAGAATCGTGGTGGCAAAGGTCGTCGTGGTATGACTACCAAGGAAGAGGACGTAATCGATACGATTATTACGGCAAACTCGCATGATTTCTTGCTATTCTTCACATCACAAGGTCGCGTGTTCCGCATTAAAGCTTACGAAATCCCGCAATCATCACTCATTGCGAAGGGTACGGCGGCAGTGAACTTGCTCAGTATGCATCCAGACGAAAAGATTACGGCGGTAATTAAGCAGGGTAGCGAAGCGGGTGAAAATGGCTTCTTGTTTATGGCAACCACCAAGGGCACAATCAAGAAGACGGCTTTGAAAGATTATGAGAATATTCGTACGAATGGCCTCATTACGATTAAGCTTGATGACGGCGACGAGTTGCGTTGGGTGCGTGGTACGACAGGTGAGAATGATATTATCATCTCGACTTCGGCGGGCCAGGCAGTGCGCTTTAATGAAAAAGAAGTGCGTCCAATGGGACGTGCGGCACGTGGCGTACGTGGCGTCAGACTTCGTCCAAACGATACAGTCGTGGGCATGGATGTAGTAAGTGATCCGGATAACCAAAAGTTGATCGTGATGGCGACGAAGGGTTATGGCAAGATGACGGCTGCAACTAACTTCCCACCACACAAACGTGGCGGCGTGGGCGTTAAAGTGGCGGCAGTGACGGCCAAGACTGGCCCAATCGCAGCAGTACATACGTTGGATCCAGCAGCGAAGGAAATTATCATGATGTCGACGAGTGGACAAGCAATTCGCGTGGCAGTAAAAGATATTCCAACCTTGGGTCGTGCAACGCAGGGTGTACGCGTAATGAAGCTAAATGATGGCGATTTCGTAGCGTCAATCGGTATTATTCCAGAAGAAGAGGAAGAAACCGAAGAGGCGGCAGAAAAGCCAGCTAAAGCAACAAAGAGCGCCACTAAAAAGAAATAGCTAGCCTAAAAGATTCGGTCCAATGAGGCCGAATCTTTTTTGGTATATAATATGTATATGGATATGTTAGGAATTGGGGGACTAATCGCATTTGCCTTGGGATGGTTTATAGCGCAACTAGGAAAACTCGTAGGTGATACTATAAAGAAGAAGCGAGTGTTGACTTTTGGAGAATTTCTAGACGCAGCGACGCGAAGTGGCGGAATGCCGAGCGGACATACGGCGAGTTTCTTGGCGCTAACAACCTATCTTGGTATTAATTATGGCTTTATGTCGGGAATCTTCGTGCTGGCGGCTTGTATGGCGACTATAGTAATATATGATGCGACAAACGTGCGTTATGCGGTGGGTGTACATGGAAAGCTACTAAATCAAATGGCAGAGGAGAGCAAACGTAAGGATCGCAAAGTGCGCGTAGTAGAGGGGCATACGATTCCGCAAGTGATTGTGGGTGGAATAATTGGAATCTTGATTGGGATTGTAATGAGCATGATTATGTAGTTCTAAAGGCTCAGAACGGGTGTTTCTGGGCCTTTTTAGTGAAGAATTGGACTCCAAAACGCTTGAAATGCAAAAAAGTCGACTTTTTTTAAAAAAAGTCCTAAAAAACCCTTGCAAAGTTTTTTGAAATTCGTTAATATAGGAACAGTTCAAGCGAGGAAACACGAAAAAGTGGAACGAGCAAGAACTTTTAATGCTTTTTAACAATTTGATTGTGCAATTAAAGAAAGTTCTTTTATGAACTTTTATCATCGTCAGTTTATTTATTTTTAATTGAGTTTTCAAATTCAATATATTTTTATGGAGAGTTTGATCCTGGCTCAGGATGAATGCTGGCGGCGTGCCTAATACATGCAAGTCGAGCGGTAACATGGAATAGCTTGCTATTCTGATGACGAGCGGCGGACGGCTGAGTAACGCGTGGGAACGGACCCCAAACTGAGGGATAACTATTCGAAAGAGTAGCTAATACCGCATGTGATCTTCGGATTAAAGGATTTATCCGGTTTGGGACTGGCCTGCGTACGATTAGATAGTTGGTGAGGTAACGGCTCACCAAGTCGACGATCGTTAGATGGTTTGAGAGGATGATCATCCAGACTGGGACTGAGACACGGCCCAGACTCCTACGGGAGGCAGCAGTAGGGAATCTTTCACAATGGGCGAAAGCCTGATGGAGCAACGCCGCGTGCAGGATGAAGGCCTTCGGGTTGTAAACTGCTTTTATAAGCGAGAAATATGATGGTAACTTATGAATAAGGATCGGCTAACTACGTGCCAGCAGCCGCGGTCATACGTAGGATCCGAGCATTATCCGGAGTGACTGGGCGTAAAGAGTTGCGTAGGTGGATGTTTAAGTAGGTAGTGAAATCTGGTGGCTCAACCATTCAGACTATTACCTAAACTGAACGTCTCGAGAGCGTCATGGGTAACTGGAATTTCTAGTGTAGGAGTGAAATCCGTAGATATTAGAAGGAACACCGATAGCGTAGGCAGGTTACTGGGGCGTTTCTGACACTAAGGCACGAAAGCGTAGGGAGCAAACGGGATTAGATACCCCGGTAGTCTACGCCGTAAACGATGGATGCTAGCTGTGGGGGGTATCGACCCCTTCCGTAGCGAAGCTAACGCGTTAAGCATCCCGCCTGTGTAGTACGATCGCAAGATTAAAACATAAAGGAATTGACGGGGACCCGCACAAGCGGTGGAGCGTGATCTTTAATTCGATGCTAAACGATAAACCTTACCAAGGCTTGACATCCAGAGAAGGCCTCCGAAAGGAGACTGTGCCTTCGGGAACTCTGTGACAGGTGATGCATGGCCGTCGTCAGCTCGTGTCGTGAGATGTTTGGTTAAGTCCATCAACGAGCGCAACCCTTGTCAGCAGTTGGATTTTTCTGCTGAAACTGCCCCGGTAACGAGGAGGAAGGAGGGGATGATGTCAGGTCAGTATTTCCCTTACGCCTTGGGCTAGAATCGCGCTACAATGGCCAGTACAATGCGAAGCGAAGTCGCGAGATGAAGCAAATCGCACCAAAGCTGGTCCCAGTTCGGATAGGAGGCTGAAACTCGCCTCCTTGAAGTCGGAATCGCTAGTAATCGCAAATCAGCATGTTGCGGTGAATACGTTCCCGGGTCTTGTACACACCGCCCGTCAAACCATGAGAGTCACCAACACCCGAAGTCCGTTTCGGCGGCCTAAGGTGGGGGAGATGATTGGGGTTAAGTCGTAACAAGGCATCCGTACCGGAAGGTGCGGATGGATTACCTCCTTTCTTGAGAAGGAATGAAGCGCAAGCGAGCAATTGCTTGTAGCTAGGTCGGTTGAAGTAATAGGTATTAAGCTTAATCTATTACATGCTGCCTTTGGCAGATCAACATAAGCTTTCACAGACTTGTCGATGAATTAATTGCACAATTAAGTTGTTAAAACTAAAATCGCCTACGGGCGATTTTTTAGTGGTTTTTGTTTCATTTTGGCTTAAGTTTTGCGGGTGTATAATAGAGGTATGAAGAAGCAGAAAAAGAGCGCAGACGTGCGCGTGAAGGCGAATAAAGGTATCTTTATAGCTGTAGTGATTATCTTCGTTCTGGCGGCCTTGTGGGGGCTAATTAGGGCTGTTTTCTTGCATGGTGGTATGAATTCGGACTTTGATATGATGCTGGATGGTAGAACGATAGATTGTCAGCCGGTGATGAGTGAGAGCGAAGCGAAGCTATGTAAATATGCCGAAGAGCGAGGCTATGAACATATAGTGTATTAGCAAAGGCTAAAAAGGATCCTGCCGTGATGTGGCAGGATTTTTCGTTGTTTGCTATATGCGAGTGTGGGGTAACAAAAAACTCCAAGTCCCTATTGATTGTAAGTCGTGACGATGAGAGTAATTTTTGCCACGCTTGGACTGGAGTTTTCTGTATTTTTTGTTGTTTTTTGTTTTGTGTGTGTTTTGAAAAATGTTTGTTTTTGATTGGTGCGGCTTTTGTATGAATGCGAATGGATACAAAAGCTATTTTTAATATAAGCTTTTTGGTTGGCGTTGTCAAGCGATTTTGAGCAAAATTGTTATGCAAAAATAACAGGGGTAGATGGCAAAAAAGTTGTTGTAAAATTTACTTGTGATTAAAAATTGTGGGCAAAAAATATGTTCTAGTGTAGTAACGGGACAGTCTAACACTAAATGTGGTTGTGATATGATAATAGAATAAAAGGAGACGAAAATGCTAGAAATTGGAACTATGACGGAATATGATGCGGACGTGGCGGCAACGATGGGCGAATTGCTAATGGATCTAAGTGAGAACTATGACGGTGCGCCAATTTCGCGCGAGTGGATTGAGGACGTGATTGAATCGTCGTGGCATGACGTGTTGCTAGCGATTGATGAAGGCGAAGTAGTCGGTATGGCAACTGTATCGGTCGTGATGGGGCCTTTGATTGATCGAAACGAATATCTAGAAGATTTTGTAGTGTCGGCGAAATGCCAAGGTAAAGGCGTTGGAAGCAAACTTTGGGAGGAAATCCTGGCCTGGGGACGCAGAAAAGGCTGCAAGAAGCTAGAATTTACGTCATCTGGAAAAGGTAAGAAGCAGGGCGCAGTAGAATTTTATCAGTCGAAGGGTGCTGAAATTCGCGACACGAACGCTTTCTCGATAGAGCTATAAAAAATCCCGCCACTCTGGCGGGTTTTTAGTTAGAATTTGCTTGGCATAATAATGTGGAAGATGAGGCGGAGCAAAGTAGTGTGGAGATTTGTCATGAAGAGAAGGCCAATGCCGATAGCAGCGAGGCCGAAAAGTTTGATTTTGCCGTAAGAGACCATGCCGCTTGCGAAGTTGTCGCCAATCCATTTATGAAAGACAATAATAAGAGCGCCGGCTACGATAGCTGCAATGCCGGCAAGAAACCAGCCAATGTTGAATTCCCACATATGTTATATATTATAACAAAAAAAATAGGGCATAAGCGCTTGCAAATACGGAGTAAGTTTAGTAAAATAACTAGTAGCTAGGGGATATAGCTCAGCTGGTTAGAGCGCGTCACTGATAATGACGAGGTCTGTGGTTCAAGTCCACATATCCCCACCATTTTTTATATGGGGTGTCGCTAGGTCCCGATCTAGCGCACTCCACCAATAAACTCCAAGTAGGGAGTTATTTTTTTGGTTGGCATTTTGGCGGATTTTACGACATTAGAATTTTTGGGCATAGGTGAGTGATTTTTGCGTCGATTTTGATGTTTTTATGGAGTGATTTTTAGGATTTAACAGGGGTGTTCGTATATTATATAATAAAAATAAAAATAATCATCTTGACAAAAGGTAAGCATTATGCTAATATAGGCATAAGCACCTGAGGAGGTGATAACTTTAAGGTTGTCACGGGGTGGAATTTATAAAGGTTATATGGTGGGCAGAAATGGAGCTAGAAATGGCAGGAACAAAAGCTGGCGGTCAGAAAGCTGCTAACACGAATAAAGCAAAATATGGCAAAGACTTTTACGCTGAAATCGGTCGTAAAGGTGGTCGCAACGGTCACACTGGTGGCTTTGCGGCAAACCCAGAGCTAGCAAAGATTGCTGGTGCAAAAGGCGGTCGTATTTCGAAGCGCGGTAAAGCTAAGAAAAACGCCTAAAAATTAAAATTATTGAAAAACTCCCCTGAATGCGGGGGAGTTTTTTATTTGGCTTGATATTTGCCTCGCCAAGATGCGCCGCAAAGGGGGCAGTGATAAGTTTGATGTTCGTCTTCGTAGCCGTTGAGGCTGCAATTGGGACAGAGTGAGTTGTAATGCAAGAGGTCGCGGTAGCTATCGAGGCGACTTTCGGCATAGCTCTCGTCGAAAGTTAGATGATATTTTGCGCAAAGTTCTTTAGCTTTAGCCCAGGCTGCGGATTCGATCTGGAGAAGCTCGACGTCTTGATTGTAGTCGTTTTGCCCGATAAGATAATGGCCGAGCTCATGCAGGAGCAGTAGATAATCGTCGGCGTCGACGTATTGAATAGTAGTGGGTGGATGAAAAAGATAGCGGTCGCCGGATATGAAGGTGAGATCGGGATAATCTTGGCGCAGGCGCGCGAGGAGATTATTTTGCGCGTTTTTCTTGCTCTTTGGCATAATAGTAGCATCCGTAAATAACAGAGAGATTGTCGTATTTGGCGGTGATGAGACGGGGCATAGTGATGTGAGAAGGTAAGGCTGCGGCAAGGCGAGTGCGGAGCTCTTTGCGATAAAGATTAAGATTTAGCCCGAGTGGGCCGCCGAAGAAAATGCGATCGGGCTTAATGGAGGCAGTGAGTGGAGTAAGGCCAAGCAACATACGAGTTACGATTTCGCGAAATGTGGCAGGATCAGTAATGTCTGAAACGTAGCAATCGTATTTGGCGCGGATAGCGCTGGCGGCGGCAAGATCTTCCCATTCAGTTTCTTTGCCTTCATAGACGTAGAGATTGTGGCCGGGTTCGAAGTCGCGATATTTTTTGACAAGTGCGCCGTTCTCGATGACGGCACCACCAATGCCGGTGGAGAAGGTGAAATAAAGACTACGGCCAGTACAGTTGCGAGCTTCGGCGAGGCCGGCGAGATTGGCGTCGTTTTCGATATAGACGGGGAGATGGAAATCGTCAGTTAAGAGCTTTGCGAGGTCAAAATTGCGCCAAGGAAGGTTGCCGAGCCAGACGCATTTGTTGTGATGAACGATGCCGGGCATGGCGACAGAAATAGCTTTGAGGTTACTGGTGGTAAAATTGGCACGGATTTGCATGAGGAGGTTGGAATAGAATTCGGTCTGACTGAAAATAGTGGCGAACTTGATGGAGTGGAGAATTTTGCCCTGAGAATTAACGAGTGCAATGAGAGTTTTGGTGCCACCAATGTCAATACAGAGATACATAGGTCTATTATAACAGTTACGCGAAAATGTATAAGAAATTGATACCGCATATGCTTCTATAGAGGTGGAAAAGGTTGTATAATATGGAGCAAAGAGGAGTTTATAAAAATGGATGTGAATGCGAAATATAAGCGCTGGGGTAGGACTGCGGTTGCGGGGCTAGCAGCAGTGATTGTGATTGCGGGACTCGTGATTGCGGTGACTTTGGCGCGCGATCCGAAACCAAATGGCGAAGCAATCGTACAAGATCCGACACCAGAATATATTGCTGGTGAAGACGAAAAGAAAGACGAGTCTGAAGAAAAAGACAGCGAGAAGACTGAAAACTCAACTGATAAACCAGCGGCCGATAAGCCAGTTGAGGCGCCAGTAGTAAGCGATAATACTGAGATGCCAAAGACTGGTGCAGAGGATATCTTGCCAAGTTTTGTGCTAATGGCGATGGCGGCTGCATTAGTAGCTTACAATTTCGAGCTACGCCATAAAGCATAAGTTTTTGCTGATACTTGATTATATCTTGAAAATATCATAAAATAATGAGTAGCTTGGGGTTACTCATTATTTTTTGAGGAATTTGGTTTTCTTGAGAGATGATGAGTAACTCCAACGAAAGGAAAAATACAAGAATGGCCCAAAAAGCTAAAATTACAATGGATGAGCTGCTTGCTCAAGAGGAAGTAACTCCTATTGTTCTTGGCGACACTATCGATGGTATCGTAATGTCAGTCAAGAAACACGAGATCTTGATTGATCTTGGCGCTCGTGGTGTTGGTATGGTTCCACGCCGTGAGGTTGCATTTGGTCGTCAACTTAAGGTTGGTGACGAGGTATCTGCAAGTGTTGTCGATACCGAAATGGAAGATGGCATGGTATTGCTATCGCTTCGCAAAGCCGTAAAAGAGAAGGGTTGGGATGAGATCTCTACCAAGCTCGATGCTGGCGAAATCATCGAGGTTCAGCCATATGACGCCAACCGTGGCGGTTTGTTGGTTGAATACGAAGGTATTCGTGGCTTCTTGCCAGTTTCTCAACTTTCGGCCGAGCACTACCCACGCGTTGGCGGTTCTGATAAGGATGAAATCCTTCAGCGCCTCAATGCACTCGTAGGTAAAAGCATTCGCGTTCGCATCCTTGATGCAGATCGCAAGACCAACAAATTGATTCTTTCTGAGAAAGAAGCAATCAAAGATGGTCTCGCTGAGCGCTTTGCGAAACTTAGCGTTGGTGACGTCGTAAAAGGCGTAGTAACCGGTGTAGTAGACTTTGGTATCTTCGTTAATGTCGACGGTATCGAAGGTTTGGTACACATTTCTGAGATTTCTTGGGAGCGTGTTAACAGCCCAGCCGACTACGTAAAGGTTGGTGACAATGTTGAGGCAAAGATTATTGCTATCGACAAAGATCGTCTATCGCTTTCGATGAAGCAACTTCAGGAAGACCCATGGCTTTCCGAGATTGCTAACTTTAAGAAGGGTGACAAAGTTGAAGGTACGATTACCCGTATTACTCCATTTGGTGCATTCGTGCAGATTTCGCCAGCGGTCGAGGCTTTGGTTCACGTTTCTGAGCTAGGCGAAGGCAGTGATGTTGACCCAGAGAAAATCTTCACTCTTAACGAGCGCAAGGAATTCAAGGTGCTTGACATCGACAAAGATGGTCGTAAGATCTCTTTGAGCTTCATCGACAAGAAATAAGTCGAAGACTTTTTAAAAATACTCCAGTACCCACTGGGGTATTTTTGATTTTTGATAGCATTTATGATAAAATTAATTAAATTATTTGTTTATTTTTATTGCTTAAAAGAAAGGAGCTAGAATGGAAGAAAAAGTAATACAAGTTTCTGGCTCGATAACCGTAGATGAGCTAGCAAGCGCACTCGGCGTATCGGTAACTCATCTTATTGGCGAGTTGTTTAAGAATGGCATCATGGCGACGATTAATCAGCGTCTAGATTTTGAGACGGCGCAGATTATGACCGAGGAGCTTGGTTTTTCGAATGTACGCTTTGTGCGCAAAGAGAATTCTGCAAAATTGCCAGGTATTAAGCGTGAACTGTCGAAGAATGCCAAAGAGCGTCCACCAGTAGTGGCAATTATGGGTCACGTTGACCATGGTAAGACGACCTTGCTTGATACTTTACTAAAGAAAAAGACTGTCGAGGGCGAGGCTGGTGGTATTACGCAACATATTTCGGCCTACCAGATGGAATACAAAGAGCGCAAGATTACTTTTCTTGATACGCCTGGCCACGAGGCCTTTGCGGCGATTCGTCAGCACGGTGCAATGCTTACGGACATTGTCGTAATTGTCGTTGCGGCAGATGATGGCGTAAAGCCACAGACGGCGGAAGCAATTAAGTTTGCTGAGGCGGCAAATGCGAAGATTATTGTTGCGATTAACAAGATTGATAAGGAAGGCGCGAATATTGAGCTGACCAAGACGCAACTTGCGACTGAGTTTAATCTCAATCCAGAAGAATGGGGTGGCGATACGATTATGGTGCCGATTTCAGCAAAGACTGGTCAGAATCTCGACAAGTTGCTTGATATGATTTTGCTGACGGCCGATATTGATGAGCTTAAGGCGGATACAGATATTCCGGCTGAAGGTCTTGTAATCGAAAGCCATATGGAAGTTGGCAAAGGCTCGGTAGTGAACTTGCTGGTGACTGGCGGCGAACTGAAAGTTGGCGAGTTTATCGTGGCTGGTCGTACTTATGGTAAGGTCCGTACGATGCTTGGCTGGGATGGCAAGCCAAAGGGCAAAGCAATGCCATCGACGCCAGTAGTTGTGACCGGATTTAAGGAATTACCAAACTTTGGTGATAAATTTGAAGAAGTTGCCGATGAAAAGACGGCTCGCAAACTCGCGCTCCTTAATGCGCAAGCCGAGAATGAAGAGAGCGCAAGTGCGAACGTCACAAGCTCGGATTTGCTTCGCATGATGACGACGAGCGACAATACGAAGGTATTTAATGTACTTGTAAAAGGTGACGTACAAGGTTCGGTGACGTCTGTGGTGGATTCTTTGCGTTTGATTGATACGAATGGCGAGATTACGCTAAATATCGTGTCGACTGGCGTTGGCGCCGTGAGTGAGAATGATATTTATATGGCATCTGGTAGTCGCACGGTGATTTATGGTTTTAACGTGACAGTGCCGAATGCAATTGCAAAGATGGCAGAACGCAATGGTGTGCCAGTACGTGTGTACCGCGTGATTTATGAATTGCTTGACGACGCAAAGCGCGAGATGGAAAAAATGCTCGATGCTGAGGTAGTCGAAACAGAAACTGGCAAGATGACGATTAAGGGCGTCTTTCGTACAGAGAAGACCGAGATTATTGCCGGTGGTGAAGTAAAAGAAGGTAAAGTTGCGCCTGGAATGCTAGGTCGCGTTTATCGTAAGAAAGAACTCTTGGGTGAAGTTGAAGTAATTAGCGTACAAGAGGGCAAAATTACAGTGCCTACTTTGTCGCAGGGTGAAATTGGTGGTATTTCTTTGAAAACGACGAAGAAGATTCAGCTTGAGCTCGAAGATCGCATTGAATTCTTTGTGCGTGAATATAAGAAGAAGACGATTGCTTGATATTTAGATTTTGTGTATGCTTGATGCTTATGTTAAAATAATGGGCAGATAGGAGAACAAAATGTTTACATTAGATGATAGCTTTCTAGACATGGTTGGACTCAGTGATATGCCAGCAGAGCAGAAGAATAACTTTTTGGCATACGCACAAGATCAGCTAGAGGTGCGGGTCGGCGAGAAAATGAGCAACGATTTAAGCGATGCTCAGCTCGAAGAATTTGAGCGCATCATCGATAATGATAAAGATATGATCAACGCAGTGATTGGCGACAATTATAAAGAAGACCAGCTTTATCAGGCGCTTTTGCGCAATAGCGAAGCCGAAGAAGGCAGCGATGAGTTCTTAGGTGAGCTCGCAACAGCAAAGTGGCTAAACTTGAATTGCCCACAGTATCAAGATATTATTCGTGACACTTTCCAAGAATTACGCGATGAAATCTTTGCGCAAAAAGACGCAATCTTGGCAAATTCTTAAAAATCTAGCGATTTAAAAATCCTCCGCTTTGACGGAGGATTTTTTGTTATTGGTTTTTAAGGCCGTTAAGGAAAGCTTCGGCAGTCATGGGTTTGGAGTTTTCGGGTATAAGTTGGTCGATGACGAGGTATTTGCCATCGGCGCAGAGCTGGTCGAGCTCAGATTTAGGCTGATTAGCGCTATGAGCGGCAGTGATAGTGCAGTTCTTGCCGCATAAATTTAACTTAGATTTTGGAAAACCGGCAAAAGCTTTGACTTCGCAGACGAGCTCCTGTGCGCTCTTGGAGTCAGTTTTGAGTAGGCTGAGTGATTTATCGAGTGGAGTAGTAAAAGTCGCTCGTGTGTCGTCTTGGAGGCTCTCAGGGGCTGTTTTTGCCAGGATACCAGGTAGAACATCAATTAAAAGTTTGGCGCCGAGATTAGCGAGATGCTCATAGAGCGACTGCTTAGTGGTTTGGTCGGTAATTTTGACTTCGCCTTGAGCGTAAGTTGGACCGGCATCCATGGCCTTAACGAGACGCATGACAGATACGCCGGCGAGCTCATCCCCATTTAGAAGGGCGGATTCGATAGGGGTGGTGCCGCGATATTTTGGCAAAAGCGATGGGTGGATATTAATGATACCGTTTGGAATTGCTTCGAGAATAGAAGTGGGAATGAATTTGCTAAAAGCAGCAAGTACGCCAATGTCTGGCTGAGTTTGATTAATGATGTTGAGAATCTCGGAAGTGTCTTTAGTGTAGTGGACGGGGATATTATTAGCTTTAGCCTTGAGGTCGATAGGGAATGGCTTGCGGGTGTTGGCAGTCGGGAGAATGAGAGCGACAATTTCGTAATCGTTGTCGAGAAGGGCATCAAAAATTGGAGTTTTAGCTTTGATACCTTGAGCGAGTTGCTCATTACCAAAGTAAATGATTTTTGCCATGGTGGCTCCTATTCTTCTTCGTCTGGGAAGAGATCTTTATTGTTTTTGATATATTTGTCGTAATCGAGTGGCTCGAGATCGCCTTTGTCGTTGAGTTTATAGAAAGCGTCGGTTTGGTCTTTGATATGATCGATAAAAAGAACGCCGTCAAGGTGGTCAATCTCGTGAAGAAGAGTACGAGCAAGAAAGCCGGTAGCTTTGAGGCGAACTTCTTCGCCGTTTTCGGTGACGGCTTTAATGCGAGCTTTATATGGGCGGCCAACTTTGCCGTAGATACTTGGTACGGATAGACAACCTTCGTAGTCTTCGATAATCTTACCTTCGGTTTTGATGACGACAGGATTAATAAGTGGCACAAAAGTTGCATTGTCTTTATTGGACATGTCTTCGCGAACAACGATGATGCGCTTATTGTAGCCGAGTTGAGGTGCAGCCATAGCAGCAGAGAGCTCGAACTCGTGTTCTTCTTCCCAGGCAAGGGAAGAGGCAATCATTTCGTCGATAATACGCTTAGTTTCGTCATCGATTTGGTGAACTTTCTCCGACTTTTGGCGAAGGCGCGGGTCCGGAGTAGTTACAATGGAAGGAATATCTTTCTTAGTCATTAAAAATATTTTAACATAATGCGCTCGAGGTAGCGAGCATAAGCAAGATGTGGACTAGAGAAGAGAAATTGGATCAAAATCGTAGTGGAGATAATTATTCTTGGGAAGGTGATCGAAAATATCGAGTAGATTTTGGCGAGACTTGGCTTTGATGACGAGTTGCCAAGTATAGCCAGTGCTGGTGCGCTCATGGAAGGCGGGCATTGGGGGACTAACGACGATACGATTCTCGGGGATTTGTAGTTGTTTGGCAGTTTGAATAACTTTTTTATACAGAGTGCGGATGTTTTTGACGGTAGCGGTTTCGGTTTTGTATGTGACGGAAAGTTTGAGCAAAAAACTGTAGGGCGGGAGTTTACTTTGTTGCCGTTTTTGAACTAGATAATTATAGAAACTGGCGTAGTCGGACTGACTGGCAAGGGAAATTATGGGGTGATCGGGCTGAAAGCTCTGAATAAAAATATTGCTGTTTTGGTGACCGCGTTTGGCACGGCCAATGACCTGAGTGATTAATTGAAATGTTCGTTCTTCGGACGAGAAGTCTGGAAGACTAAGTCCGGCGTCGGCTTGGACGATACCGAGCGTGGTCAAACGCGGGAAATCAAAGCCTTTGGCAATCATTTGAGTGCCGACGATGATGTCGTAGTCGCCACGATAAACTTCGTCGTAAATTTTGGTGAGTTTGAGGTCGTCATCAGTATCCATGTCGAAACGGGCGATTTTAGCGCTTGGGAAGAGACGATGGAGCTCGTCTTCGATGAGCTTGGTGCCGAAGCCTTTGTGATGAATGCTGGCGTTTTTACATTCTGGGCAGGCGGTTGGAACTGGAAAGTTGCGTGCGCAAGTATGGCAACGCATTTGGAAAGCGTCTGCATGTAGGACTAGCGGCAGGAAGCAGTTTGGACAAAGAGCTTGCCAGCCGCATTTGTCACAAATGGTCATTGGCGCGGTGCCGCGGCGATTATGAAAGAGCATGGACTGAGTGTTGTTTGCAAGGGAGGCTTTGATGCTTTCGATGAGCTGATTGCTAAGAATGCGACTTTTAGTAAAATCACTACGATCCTTAAGGTCAATAACAGAGATGCTGGTGTGTTTGTTAGACTCAATGGCGAGCTGATTAATCTCGACAACGGCGTTATGACTTTTGCAGAGATAATAGTCGGAGATTAGTGGCGTAGCGGTACCGAGCACGGTTTTGGCGAGTTTGCCGGCTAAAAGTGAGGCGGAATATTTTGGATTTTGCTCTTGATGATAGGCAGGCTCATGAGCCTCATCGATGATAATAAGGCCGAGATTTTGAACTGGCGCAAAGAGTGCAGAACGTGGGCCGATAATGACTTGAGGTTGGTTGTCGGTTAGAATCTTTTCCCAAAGCTGATGGCGAAGTGATTCGGTGAGATTGGAATGGAGGAGAGTGATGTTTTTGAAGTGTTGTTGAAAATTGCGAACGAGCTGGGAAGTGAGCGCGATTTCGGGGACAAGTAATATGACGGACTGTTTTTTGGTGAGCGTGCGAGCGCAAAGCTCGATATAAATGTTGGTTTTGCCTGAACCGGTAATGCCGTGAAGAAGAATGGTGTTAGCGGGATTTTCTTCAATGGCTCTGATGGCTGCGCGTTGGGCGGAGTTGAGCGGGTTGTCGATTGGCGTGATGTTTGGAGCCTCTGGGAGTTTACCGCGGCGATTTTTGGTAATGCCACGAGGAAGAGCGGCTTGAATGACGGTAGAAAGTGGGCAGCGATAGTAGCTGGATAGCCAAAAAAGTGCATCGACGAGTTTTTTGGGTAATGGCTGCTCATAAATAATTTTTGTGATCGATTTGGTATCAAAATCGGGTTGTGTTGTATTTTTTACAACAATCCCGATTGTGCTTTGGCGGCCGAGAGGAATTTCGACGATTTGGCCGATTTTGAGTGGCGTTTCGGAGGAATAAGTCAAAAGATTATCTGAACTATGAAAAGTCTTGGCTGGCGCAATCAGATAATATTTCATATCCTTTATTATATCTGTTTTTAAAGATTTGAGAAAAAAGAAATAAGGGAAAAATGCGTCAAAACTTTGTTGTAAAAAATACAGTTTTAAAATAAAATGAGAATACGTAAGGAGGTTAATGTTAGACGTATTTGTGACGAGCCGAGTTCGTCGAAAAATTATCGTGGTATTCGCAAAATATCCAGATTTCAAGACGCACGTGCGTGGTTTGTCTAAGTTGATTAAAGAGGATCCGGGCAATGTCCAGCGTGAGCTTCGCCGTCTAACAAAAGGTGGTTTTTTAACTTCCATGAAAAAGGGAAATACTAGTTACTATGCAACTAATAAACAATTCCCAATCTTGAAAGAGCTTCAGAGTATAGTAATTAAGAGCCAGCAGGCAGAGAGCGCCAGTAGGCCAACCAATAAAACAATCGGATGACCAAGATTTTTGAGCAGCTCCTGAAGCAGCGTGGGCTGGATGAAGATTTTTTGCATCCAAATTATGATGAGCTTTTTGACCCGTTTGCGATGCAGGATATGCAAAAGGCAGTGGATAGAATTGAGTTGGCGCGTGAAAAAAACGAGAAAGTGCTGATTTTTGGCGATTATGATGCGGATGGAGTAACGGCGAGTTCGGTGATGCGAGCGGCGCTGTTGGATTTTGGCGTCTTGAAAATTGAAGTGGTTTTGCCAGACCGGTTCAAGGATGGTTTTGGGCTCAAGATGTCGGCAGTGCCAAGGATTTTAGAAAGTGACGCTGGCCTAGTCGTAACGGTGGATAATGGCTCGATGGCGAATGAGGTCTGCAATGAGCTTAAGAAACATGGTATAGACGTGATTGTGACGGATCATCATGAGATTCCGGTTGTACCCGATAAGGCAGTAGCTACGATAAATCCAAACCGAGTAGATGAGAAGTGCGGCAAAGGCCTGGCGGGAGTTGGTGTAGCTTTCCAGGTAGCGAGAGCGTTAAATATGCGCAAAAATGGCGGCAAATGTGATGGGCGAGAAAAATGGTTGCTTGATCTTGTAACGATAGGCACAATTTGTGATTTGATGCCACTAATTGGCGTAAACAGAACGTTGACGTATTGGGGGATGACGGTGCTTAAGAAGACGCGACGGGCGGGAATTCGAGAGCTAGCGAAACTCGCAAAGGGGAATCTCGAACATGCAAATTCGCAAACGATAGGTTTTCAGTTGGGTCCGCGCATCAATGCGGCGGGGAGGCTTGAAAGTGCAAATTTGGCCTATGATCTTTTGAATGCTGAGACGAGAGCGCGAGCTTTTGCGCTGGCTGGCGAGTTGGACGAGCTGAACAAAAAACGCAAAAAGATGCAAGAGGCAATCGTGGCGGAGGCACGCGAGCGTATCTCAGATGACGACTTCGTGAATGTAGTTTGCGGCGATTGGCATGAAGGCGTGGTGGGGATTGCGGCTGGACACTTGGTAGAAGAGTTTAAAAGACCAGCAATCGTATTGGCGCGACTAGAAGACGGGACACTGAAGGGAAGTGGGCGTAGTTTTGGCGAGTTTTCGCTAGGCGAAGCGCTACGAGTTTGCGATGATTTGCTGCTTACAGGTGGTGGTCATGCGGCGGCGTGTGGGCTTAGTCTTGAGGTCAGTAATTTTGATGCTTTTAAAAAGCGAATTAATGAGTATTACGCGAGTCTGGGACTTAAAAATCAGGAGAAATTTTTGCGCGCAAAGTCAGATATTATTTTGAAAGACTTGAAAGATGTAAATTGCGAGCTTTATGATGAGGTTCAACTTCTGGAGCCGTTTGGCGAGGGAAATACGGAGCCGATTTTTGAATTAAGAGCAAAGATTAAGTCTCGAAAAATATTAAAAGAAAAACATTTGTCTTTAAGTATAGTCGATAAAGATGGTAAGGAATTGAGATTAATGGCATTTTATGTACCAAAAGAGTGGCTAGAAGTGCCGGCCGGAGTATATGCGACGGTGCAATTTACGCTAAGCCTGAATGAATGGGGTGGAAGAAAAAACGTTGAAGGGCAAATTATAAGTATAAATCTTGATAAATAGCGTCAGATATGCTAAAATAGCTTCAATATGTCAATAAAAGTAACCAGAAAAGATCAGAACGAAGCTAACGAGAACATTATTCGTCGTTTTAATCGCAAGGTTTTACAGAGTGGCGTGATGGCTACTGCAAAGGAAGGCATGCGCTTTACAAAGCCTCTTTCCAAGCGTGACCGCCGTGCAAAAGCAATTTTGCGCGAAAAGCGTAAAGCTGAGAAAACCGAGCGCATCAAGCTTGGTCTTAAATAAGAATACCCCCCTAATACCGTGGGGTATTTTTAATGCAAAAAACTAAAAAGGAGCAAAAATGATAATTTTATTCGGTGCAGCCGGTAGCGGAAAGAGTCTGCAGGGGCAGAAATTGGCCGAAAAGTATGGCTGGCGTTGGATGTCAGTGGGACAGTTGTTGCGCGATTGCAAGGATCCAGAACTTGAAAAAACAATGCTAAAAGGTGAGCTCGTAAGTGATGAGTTTGTAGTAAATATGATGCATCGCGAAATGATGGCAAGTCTTGAAAAAAGACAATTTTGCATTTTAGATGGATATCCACGCGATGAGTGGCAGGCGCAGTGGCTTGCGGATAAAGGAGACATCCAGCATATTGATGGTGCGATTATTTTGCGCGTGCCACATGATGAACTATGGCGACGCTTAGAAGCGCGCGGTCGTGCTGATGATGTGAAAGAGTCGATTGAGAAACGTTGGGCATTATTTGAAGCGACGATAGATAATATGATTACGATTTTGCGCAAAGGTGGGTTGAAAATTGCCGAGGTTGATGGATTGGGTGAAATTGATACAATTACAGAAAGAATTGAAACTGTACTAAAGGAGTGGCAGGTTTTGCCAGAGGAGAAAAATAATGGATAAACGAAAAGTCGAGGCGATGCGTGAAGGTGGGAAAATTATGGCACAGATTTTCTCAGAATTGCGCGATTATACGCAAGCAGGACTAACAGGGAAAGAAATTGACGCTTGGGTGGCGAAAAAAATCGTGGATTATGGGGCGGGCGTGGCTTATTATGAGCCAGAAGTAGATTTTCCAGGTTCGATTTGCATTTCCGTGAATGATGAGCTAATTCATGGTATTCCAAAGGATATCGTGTTAGAGGAAGGCGATAAAGTGAGCTACGATCTCGTGATTAAGTATATGGGATACTATGTCGATTCGGCCTTCACGATGATTATTGGCAAGCCAACAGCAGCACAGAAGCATCTACTTAATATTACGGAATCTTCGCTGTATGAAGGAATTGCGCAAGTAAAACCGGGCGCAAAAATTGGTGATATTGGCGCCGCTGTGCAGAAAGTGCTAGAAAAAGGTAAACTTGGCGTAATTAAGAATTATGTCGGACACGGAATCGGTAAAAGCATGCATATGGAGCCAGAAGTGCCAAATTATGGGCGTAAAGGACATGGTTATACTTTGCAGGTAGGGGATACGATTTGTATTGAGCCGATGTCGTCGCTTGGCAAACCAGATACGGTTGTAGTAGAAGGTGATGATGGTTGGACGGTATGCTTAAAAGATGGATCGCTGGGTGCACATTTTGAACATACGGTGCTCGTGACGGAAGACGGTTACGAGATTTTGACGCAAGCATAAGCGGTCATATGCTACAATAGTAGTATGGAAGAATCATCTCGATTTGCTGTAGGAATTGATATTGGCACCAGAAACATCCACGCTGTACTTGGGAGTGTGGGGCGCGATGGTAAGATAACGGCGGTAGGATATGCTGAAACGCCGTCTGCTGGCATGCGTCGAGGTACGGTTGTTGACATGAATGCAGTAGCGAGTGCCGTAGATGAATGCTTGTATGAAGTCGAGAAAATGAGTGGCAAGCAGGTTGAGCATGGCTCCGTGAGTATTAACGGCACAAATATCGTCAGTACGAAGACTGATGGCATGGTGACAATTATGCCAAATCAGAGCGTTGACGAAGATTGTATTAATCGTCTGCAAGATGTAGCAGTAGCGGGGAAGTTGCCGAATAACCGACAAGTATTAGATCTTCATCCATATGAATATATTATCGATGGACAGCGTGGGATTCGTGATCCATTTGAGATGAGTGGTTCGCGCATTGAAATACGTGCGAACGTCGTATCGACAATAAAGCCCGAATATGAAAATCTAGGCAAGGCTTTGAATGGCAAAAATGCTTTTGATTGTGCGAGTGTCGTGCCGTCAGTAATTGCAGCAGCAGAAGCTGTGCTAAGTAGCCAGCAGATGGAAAACGGTATAGGTGTAGTAGATCTTGGCGACTCTACGACAAGCGTTGCGATTTATGACGCTGGTGAGTTGCAATTTGTGGGCGTAGTGCCGATTGGTAGTAATGATATTACGAAAGATCTTGCGATGATTTTGAAAACCGTGCCAGAGGTGGCGGAAGAAGTAAAATTACGCTTTGCGTCAGCGAATTTTGAGAAGATTGATAAGGATTTTACGATTAAGCGTGACCGTATGGAGTATACTTTTAATCGCATGACGGTTGATGAAGTAGTTGAGGCGCGTCTTGAAGAGATTTTTGATGGCGTTTGTGGCCTACTAAAGAAGGCTGGATATGCAAAACGCTTGCCGGAAGGCGTAATGTTGACTGGTGGTGGTGCGAATATGCGTGGAATTGATGCCTATGCGCGTGAACGAGTTGAACTTGCAGTACGCATTGGCAGGCCCGGAATGACGCTTGCGACAGAGGTAAAAGAAATTTCGAAACCAGAGTTTGCTACCGCAATAGGACTGATGATGATAGATGCTAATGCGGGGCAAGGTGATATTCGAATGTCGCCAGTAAAAAAGAAGAAGAGTGGCGGTGGTGGACTTTTGAAGTGGCTAAAAATGTTTAAATAGAGACAAAACTAGTCAATCCGTATTTTGATGTGTTAATATTATAGATAAGATTAGAAAAAGTGAGGAGTTAATACATGCCTGAAGTCAAACCTGGAGAAATTGAAAGCACGGCCAGTATTAAAGTTATTGGCGTTGGTGGTGCTGGTGGATCAGCCTTAAACCGTATGCGTGATGCTGGTTTGGCGGGAGTTGAGTTCATTGCAATGAATACTGATGCGCAGGCATTGCACAACTCAAAAGCAGATGTAAAAGTCCACCTTGGTCACGAGACGACGAATGGCCTTGGTGCGGGTGCAGACCCAACTGTAGGTGAAAAAGCAGCAGATGAAAGCCGCGATGAAATTAAAAATGCGCTAACTGGCGCCGATATGGCTTTTGTAACTTTGGGTGCTGGTGGTGGTACCGGTTCTGGTGCTGGCTATATCGTGGCAGAAGAAGCACGCAAGCAGGGCATCTTGACTGTAGGCGTCGTAACGAAACCGTTTACCTTTGAAGGTATGAAGCGCAAACAGAACTCTGATTGGGCAATTGAACGCTTGGCGCGTAATGTCGATGCACTGATTACGATTCCAAACGATAGACTTTTGCAGGCAATTAACCCAAATACGCCACTCAATAAGGCTTTCGAGATTGCGGATGACGTGCTTCATCAGGGCGTTCAGGGTATCTCAGATCTTATTACTGAACATTCTTTGATTAACTTGGACTTTGCTGATGTGAAGGCAATTATGAAAGATGCCGGTTCGGCTTTGATGGGTATCGGTCGTGCCTCTGGCGAGAATCGCGCAGCTGTGGCTGCACAGCAGGCGATTGAATCGCCTTTGATTGAGGTGTCGATTGATGGTGCGCGTGGTGTCTTATTCTCGGTTGCTGGTGGCTACGATGTGACCATGAATGAGATGCAAGAGGCGGCCGAGGTAATTACGGCGAGCGTCAGCCCAGATGCGAATATTATTTGGGGTGCCAGCATTCGTCCAGAACTCGAGGACGAGGTGGTCGTAACGGTGGTTGCAACGGGCTTCGACTCGGAATATTATCGCGATGATCCACGTGCTGCGGGTATTTTTACTGAGACTCAACCTGTAGCTGAAACTGCCGAATCAACAGTAGAGCAGCCAGTTATCGAAACTGAGAACAGCTATGGTAATGATGTTGATATTGCACCAGAAACGGCTGCAAATAGCGACTTTACGAGCACAACAAATGTAAATATGTGGGATAACATCCGTACGGATGGCGTCGCTGATGATAATGACAATGATATTCCAGCAATTCTACGTCGTCGCAAACGCAAATAGAAAGATTAATGGAAGGAGGGGGAATGAGCAGTATAAAAATCGGCGAAAGCAAAGTGATAGAAAGCCGCGAATCGCAGGACGGCACGATGATCCGCCGTCGTCGCGTATCGCTGGATGGCAAACATCGCTTTACGACCTATGAGCGTATTGAGCGCCCTGGTATGATGGTGGCGAAGCGTAGCGGTGCGCGCGAGGCTTTTGATCGCGAGAAACTGGCGAGCTCAGTACGAAATAGCGTCGGTAAATATTTTGATAGTGACCTTGATGTACAGAATGTTGTGAATAAGGTTGAAGATGCAATTTATAGTCTTGGTAAAGATGAAGTGCCGTCGAGCTTGATTGGTGAGACAATCTTAAATGTTCTGTCAGATACGAATGAGATGGCTTACGTGCGTTTTGTGAGTGTTTTTCGCGAGTTTAAGACTTTAGATGATCTAGAGCGTTCGATTGCGGAGCAACGTGCACGCATGAAGTTAAAAGAAGGGAAATAAGATATGAGGGTGGTAGTAATCTGGCGCGATGAGTCTGAGCACGGGCGCAGCGTACGCGAATGGTTGCATGAGCTCGAGCATAGAACGGGTCGTTCGGTAGAAAGTTACAGTCCGGATGAACCAGATGGTGAGAGTATTTGCCGATCGTATGATGTGAGAATATATCCGACAATTTTGGCATTAGGTAATGATGGGCGAGTCTTACAGGAATGGCGTGGCGAGATGCTTCCACGCATTGATGACGTAAGCTTTTATTTAATAAATGCCTAAATAAAAATGAACTCCGAAGACGAACTCTAAAGGGGTTCATTTTTTATTTCCTGAATAAAAAATAAGAAATGCAAAAATAAGCTTTTTATTTTTTTGAATAAATGTGATATTATTGTATACAGAAAAGCAATTGAGCAGCCATCAACTGCGAGCTGGCGGAAGAAAAGTTTTGCTCTGTATAAACTTAGTAGAACCGCTCGTGAATCTGCGTGAAAGATAAGCAAGAGCTAATATTCTAAGGAATGCGAGGAGAATATTAGAAATTGGATGGTACCGCTCAATAAAGAGTTCCAATGAAAGTTGGAATTTTTTTATGCGCAAGAAAGGAGTAAGTGGGGCATGAAATATAAATATGGTGTACGACGTCGCGCAAGCGAATATGAAAAAGCGCTCGTCGAATACTGGAAAAAGAACAAGACCTTTGAAAAGTCGGTCGATAATCGCGATGTCGATAATTCATATGTATTTTATGATGGCCCGCCATTTATTACGGGTAATCCTCATCACGGTACTTTATTATCGTCGGTCGTAAAAGATGCAGTGCCTCGCTTTTGGACTATGAATGGTAAGCGTGTGGAACGTCGTTGGGGATGGGATTGCCATGGTTTGCCGGCTGAGAATTTTGTCGAGAAACAACTTGGCATTACGGATAGGCGCGAAATTGGCACAAAATGGCCGCTTGAGACCTATATCACTAAGGCACGTGAATCGATGGTAGCGAATAGTGAAACTTGGGAATCGACGATTGATCGTATCGGTCGCTGGGTAGATTTTAAGGGCGCATACCGCACGATGAACAAAGACTTCATGGAAAGTGTCTGGTGGGCGTTTAAGACGCTCTACGAGAAGGGCAAGATTTACGAAGGCGAGAAAGTCTTGATGTACGATACAAAGTTTGCCACACCAGTTAGCAAAGCTGAGGTGACGATGGATAATGACGCGTATCAGACAGTGACTGATCCAAGTGCTTATGTAAAGTTTAAGTTGGTCGATCGCGACGAGTATGTCTTGGCGTGGACGACAACTCCTTGGACTTTGCCGGCCAATATGGCGTTAGCAATTAGCGATAAACTCGAATACGGGCTTTATGAGGTAGAAGGTGAAAAACTAATCGTTGCAAAGAAGCTTGCGCAAAAACTCTTCAGTGATGAAGTTATTGAACAAAAAAGTTATTCAAGTAATGAGCTAGCTGGACTTTCTTATGAACCTTTGCTCGACGATGCTTCGATTGAGGACAATGCAAAGGGGAGCGAAACGGCGCATAAGATATATATGGCTGATTTTGTGAGCGCCGAAGAAGGTACGGGCATTGTGCATATCGCGCCAGCTTATGGTGAAGATGACTTTAACCTTGCGCGCGAAAAACAAATTCCAGTGCGCCATGTGATTGATGATAACGGTTATTACTTTGCAGAGTGGGCGGAAATTTTGCACGAAAAAGGCGTCCGTGATACGGATGAAGCTGGCATTGAAGTCTGGACAGCAAATAAGTTTATTGCAAAATGCCTTGAAGAGGCTGGCATTATCTGGAAAATTGAATATATTCGTCATGAATATCCATTTAATCCACGCAGCAAACAGCGTATTATGTATCGTGCAATTCCATCTTGGTTCTTTGATGTACAGGGTAGTAAGCCAACACTAATTGAACAAAATGAAGGCATTAATTGGTTCCCAGCACATCTAAAACATGGTCGCTTCGAGAAGAATATTGAAGCGGCGCCAGATTGGAACTTGTCGCGTGATCGCTTCTGGGCGACAGCAATGCCGGTCTGGAAGGGCGATAAGGGAAGTATCAAGGTGGTTGGTAGCTATGATGAGCTATATGAGCTTTCTGGCGTGCGCCTTGAAGATTATCATCGTCCGTGGGTGGATGAAATTACCTTCGACATTAATGGTGAGCACTTTACGCGCGTCGATAAAGTGTTGGACTGTTGGTTTGAATCTGGCTCGATGCCATTTGCGCAACTACATTATCCGTTTGAAAATAAGGAAAAATTCGAGAAGAATTATCCAGCGGACTTTATCGTAGAGTATGTTGGCCAGGTGCGAGCATGGTTCTATTATGTACATGTGGTAAATACGGCCCTGTTTGGCGATAAAGCTTATAAGAATGTAATTACGACTGGCACTTTGGCTGGTAATGATGGTCGTAAAATGAGTAAATCGCTCGGTAATTATACGGACCCGAATGAGCTAATGGATAAGTATTCGGCAGATGCGTTGCGTTTCTTGATGCTTTCGAGTCCAGTGCTAGCCGGTGAAGATTTTGCGCTGATTGATAAAGATGTGTCGGATGTGGCTAGGAAGCTTACGATGATCTGGAACGTGTATGATTTCTTTACAATGTATGCCGAAGTGGATGGCTGGGAATACGATAAAAAGACGCTAGAAGCACCAGAAAAGCTTGAAAATCCGCTGGATAAATGGATTATTGCGCGCATGTACGAGCTTCGTAATGAAATCACGGAAAATATGCAAGGCTACAACATTCCAGCAGCATTAGCGGGCGTATTGCCGTTTATTGACGATCTTTCAAACTGGTTTGTACGCCGTAGCCGTCGTCGTTTTTGGAAGTCGGAATCGACTGAGGATAAGAACGAGGCATATGCGACTTTGCATTACGTATTAAGTTATATGGCTTTGATCTTGGCGCCATTTGTGCCATTCTTGGCTGAAGAGCTCTGGCAGAATATGATGGGCGGCGAGAGCGTACATTTGCTCGATTGGCCAGAAGCTGGCGAGATTGATGCTGAAGCTTTGAAGAATATGGCGGATTGCCGCGAGATTATTACTGAGGGTTTGGCGTTGCGTATGGCAAAGGATGACGGTTTTGGCCAGATTAAGGTGCGCCAACCGCTGGCAAGCTTAACTTATAGCGGCGAACAACTGGATGAGTTCTATGAGAATATCATTGCTGAAGAAGTGAATGTGAAGGAAGTTAAATATGGTGAACAGACCAAGCTCGACAAAGTACTCACGGACGAGCTAAAGGAAGAAGGATTTGTTCGTGAGTTGATTAGGTTTGTTCAGTCGGCGCGTAAAAAAGCAAGTCTAAACGTGGACGATAGAATTAATTTGTCCGTTTCGGCTAAAATTCCTACTCGACTAGTCGAGACTTTGAAAGCGGAAGTCTTGGCAGTAAAGCTTAGCGATAATGATAACTATGCTTATGATGAGATCGTAAAGGTGGAAGGGGAGAACGTTACGATTTCGCTTGAAAAAGCTGAGTAATATGCAAAAAGCACCCCGTATGGGGTGTTTTTTGATGCTTAAATTCATGTGATGATATAGAGGGGGACAGATATTCATTTGACAACTATGTAAAAATATCGCGTGAATAGTATTGACATTTTAAAATGTTTATGCTAATATAGGGACAGTTAGATAAGAAAAAACAAAAATCTAACACAAATAAAAATAAAAAACGAATTCCGCAGGGTATCAAGGAAGGAGTAAAAACAAAAAGAAAGGAAATAATAATGTCAATTTCATCAAGAACTTTCGAGTTACCTAGCGAAAGCACGGAAACGATAACGGAAGCAGAAAGAACGGATCTTATTGAAAAACAGCTAGAAGCGCAAATGCAAGAAGCTGAAATGACAGTAGATTACGAAAGTATGAAAGATGAGGCTGAATATGTAAGCCCAAAAGAGGCTAGCCCAGAAGTCTTAGATAAGATTCAGGCACGCAAGGTTTATCGTCGTCGTGGTGGCGTACTTGCTCGAATTGCGCAATTGATGTAATTGCCTGCGGAATCTCAATAAAAGGAGAAGCCTATAAGATAGAAAAACAAAAATATTAAACATAAACAGGATAAAAAGAAATGTAAAGAAAAATCTAATCATTAAATAGTAACTTTAAGAGATTGGATGAAAATATAAGATAGAAGATAAAAATAAGTCGCGGCCGCGACTTATTTTTAGTTTTTGGGGCACGTGATTTTTGTGGCGCGATTTTAGTTTTTATGCTTGACGTGGGACTTATGCTTATGCTAAAATTTGCTCAAAATAGGTCAAAACAAAAATAAAAAAGGAAAAAGAGATGGTTAACCGAGAGAATCTGAATAGCTCAGACGGTGAAAATCCTACAAATGAGTGGGATACTCTTACTGGAGCACAGAAAGGTGCTGCCGAGAACGAAAGTGGATCGGCTGAGGCTCAGAGTACTGAAGGCTCCGAAAATGCACCAAAGGGCGACGTGGACTCTGAAGGTGAGCAACAGGGCAGCGGAGAGCAAGAAACGACGACGCCAGAGAAAAGTGAGCCTTCGCAAGCAGAGAACCATGAAGACGGCGAAGAAAAAGAGAAAATCGCTGAAAAGATTAAAGTTATTAATCTTTATGGTCTTGGCGAGGTTTTGCGTGCTATTAGGGCCGCCGGTGGCGACATGTATAAGTTCTTGAGTAATGAGGCTTTAATTTTGGAGCATAAGGACGGCGAGAGCGAGGAAGATGCCGCGAAGATTACTTTTGACGAGTTAATTAATCAGTTAAAGCAGGATTGTGGTGATCGTACGGTGGAGTCGACGGGGGCTAATAATAACGGCGAGACTGATGGCGGCGCATCCGAGGAATCTGGCGAAGATAAAGATAGCGACGAGGACGAAGAAGGAAATAGCGCTGGCGTTGTAGCAGCGGCGGCTGGTGCTGGTGCGGTCGCAGCTGGTGCTGCAGCGGCTCATAATAATGGCGAGAGTAATAATAATAGTAAAACCGACGCTGAACGCAATGTTGAGCAAGCCGAAAAACGCAAGGGACTTCTCGATAGGTTGAAGAAAAAAGGTGCCTGGAAAAAGGTTGTAGCGCTAGGTTTAGTGCTTACCACTTTGCTTGGTGTTGGCGGAGGTATTAGGAGAAACGCTGAAGGGCCAAAGGGACAAGATACTGCAATAGTTGAGACCTATGATGATGTAGAGCAAGAGAATAATTTCGAAATATTATCGATGGATGAGTCGTATCGTGGACGATTCGCAAACGAAAATAATGACGGATACAACGAGAAGAAAGAAGGCAAACTTAGCTTCTCGATATCGTTTGAAGACTATTGCAAGGAACTAGGCGATGAGGCACTAGGTAAGTCTGACGGGGAACTTAGGAAGGAGTATATTAAGGTTGTTGCGATGCAGCCTGAGTCGTTGTCGTCTTATATATACTATGCGCATAGTATAGTTGATCGGGTACCCGCATTGCACGATGCCGAAGTGGCTCAGGGTAGAAGGCTAAATATGCAAGAGATTAATACAGTCATCGAGAGCGATGAAGCTGTGAGAGATCAAGCGCTCAAGGAGTTCTGGAAATGGATAGATGAAGCAGAAGTGTCGAAGGTGTCTGTGACTGGACCGCAATGGAATGTTTATATGCGAAACACTAAGGGCGAAGGGCAAGTATTCGATCATGATGATATCGAACTGGTTACTTGTCATACATATGAGAATGGTTCGAGCGCATCGCTATTTGAGAATAAGCAACGCAATGAACAACTTGAGGCTAGAGACAACTGTGGCGATCAGGCGATAAGTCAAGAAAAACAAGAGGGCGTGAAAGAAGTAGATGAAGATGGTAACGATGTTGATCCAGGTCCTGGCCCAGGTCCTGGCGACACCGATCCAGATCCGGGCCCAGGTGGCTCAGACCCAGGTGATTCAGATCCGGGTGGCTCAGACCCAGGTGATTCAGATCCGGGAACTCCTACGGAAGAGTTGGATGAGAAAAATCCGGAGGATGAAGATATTGATATGCCGGGTGATCACGAATGGGTGGACGAAGATAAAGGTCCTGAAACGAGTCGCCAAGATATACCTGATGGCTATAATCCAGATCAAGGTAACTTCGCGAAGCCAGGTGAAACACCAGGTACTTCGCAGGGTGACGTAAATCCGGCAGGTAATGTTCAAGAAGGTGCAGTAGATACTAGTACAACCGAAAGCGCAGACGGTAGTGGTCAGACGATTAAAGAGGTTGTCGACAATGCGGACACTTCAACCGTAACGGATACGGGAGAGAAAGTATCTGATCAGACAAATGGCAGTACGGTCCAGGAGCAAGTCCACAGCGAAGCGCAGGTAAAAGAACAAGAAGCTGCAGTCCAGGCGCAGCAACAAGCCGAACAAGAACGTCAAGAAGTTAATCAGCAATATGGTGGCGAAGATGGGCAAATAAATACTCAAGTAGAAAATGCGAGTGCGTTTAACGCTGGGGAATATTAGGGAGTAAAAAGGAGCAAAAATGAAAATAAAAAATATCAACTTTAAAACAGGAGTGAAGGCGGTGAGCGCATTGGCGCTCACCCTGGCCGCCTTTATTCCAGTAGCAAATAGCTACGCATGGGGTCCGGAGAGGCCGACGTTTACAAATAAAGTGCCGTCCGACCATGTCACCTTTAACTCCATTACAGACAATGCCGCAATTAAGGATGAACGCGACTTTGTACGCGTATCCGAAGTTACGGACGGAACACACTTTACGTGGACGAATGAGCTTGCGATTACGCCAGGTAAGACGTATGCCGTGATGGTCTATTATCATAACAACGCTGCGAGCAATTTGAATGCGTCTGGCAAGGGTATGGCTACGAATGCGAGAATAAAAAGTAGCTTCCCGACGACCGTAAATAAGTCTAATAAAGGCAAGATTTATGCGGAGATTACGGCCGATAACGCATCGCCAAAAGCGGTTTGGGATGAAGCCTACTTCACTTCAACTTCGACTGCAGATGTCGTAATGCGTTATGTGACTGCATCTGCAGTACTTTATAACCAGGGTGAGGCTAATGGAACTAAGCTTAGCGATAAAGATCTGTTTAGCAGTAATGGTATCTTGCTTGGCTACAATAAGCTGATTGGTAATTTGCCTGGTTGTGCTGAGTATTCCGGCCAAGTAGTTTATTATCTGCGTGCTGAGCAAGTTGGTTCGACGGTGCAGAAGACTGCTTCGCTTGATGGTAAGAACTTTACGGAAAATGTAACGGCGAAGCCGGGTGATACAATTACGTATCGTGTGGAGTTCAAGAACTCTGGTACAGCCGACCTTACGAACGTTACTTTCCACGATAAATTACCAGCGGGCGTAACGCTCGTGCCTGGTACGACCAAGCTGATTAATGCAGCTAATCCAAATGGCGTAACGATGGTTGACCTAATTGGTCAGAATGGCTTTAAGACTGGTACTTATGGTCCTGGCGCAACGGCAGTTTTGACTTATCAAGTTAAGGTGAATAGTGATATTGTTGCAAGCCTTACTTGTGGCGAGCATAGATATTCGAATACGATCTTTGTAGATCATGATGCAGGCGAAGTATATGATTCTTCTAGCTTTGTTGTAAACAAGGCTTGCGCGCCTGGTGAAGAACCACAACCCGATCCAACTCCAGATGATCCTAAGCCAACGCCAACGCCAGAAGATCCTAGCGAGTTGCCAAAAACGGGTCCGGCGGAGATTATGCTAGCGATCGTCGCAATTGTATGTATTGCAACTGGTGTAGCTTACTGGTATCACAGCCAACAAGAAGTTGCGAAGGTGAGCGCAAAAATTACTGGCAAGAGTACAAAAAGTGATAAGCCAGACAAAAAATCTGAATAACAAATAGCTCCTTGAATAAAATAGAATGTCGTACTTGGGTATCGCGACATTCTATTTTTTATATTGAATACAAAAATTATCACAGTTTGTGCTGTGTGGGCTAGGTCTTGCTATTTTAGGTATTTTGTGCTAAAATGGAACAGATAAATAAAAGGAATTTTATGAAGAAAGCAGTCATAAAGGTTGGCGGCAAGCAATATACTGTCGCTGAAAAAGAGACCCTCCGTGTGGACCTCCTCCCGGAAGGAACTAAAGATCTCGCTTTGGATGCTTTGCTCGTAATTGATGGCGATAAGACTACGGTCGGTACGCCAACGGTTAAAGGAGTGAAAGTTTCAGCGAAGGTCGTAGAAGAGAAAGTCGCTGGCGAAAAGCTCCGCGTAATCCGCTACAAATCTAAGAAGCGTGTCCACAAAGAAATTGGTCATCGCCAAAAGTACAGCGTTATCGAGATTGTAAGCATCAAGTAAGGTCTTGTAAAATCCGCTCCTATGGGGCGGATTTTTTGATGTTATTTATGATTTTTAATACTTATGCTTTTTAAAATAGAGGCTTTGGTGTGTTATTATAAATAGTAATGGGAATAATTTTAGGTATTGTTGTTGGTCTTTTAATGTTAATGCTACTCGTGACTGGGCATGAGTTTGGGCATTTTATTATGGCGCGTCGCAATGGCGTTGAGGTAGAAGAGTTTGGTATTTGTTTTCCGCCACGCGCAATGGCTTGGCGTAAAGTTAATGGTAAATGGCGTCGTCTGAAAAAAACTGAATGGAAGGATGCGCCGGGTGAAGGCTTGATAATCTCTTTGAACTGGTTGCCGATTGGCGGTTTTTGTCAAATGAAGGGTGAGAGCGCGGCCGATAAGCGAAAAGGCTCGTTTGGCAAGGCTGGTTTTTGGCAAAAGACGAAGATCTTATTTGGCGGTGTAGCCGTAAACTGGTTGATTGCGTTCGTGGTTTTGACGATATTGGCCTGGGTTGGTATGCCACAAATGTTGCAAAATCAATTTCAAGTTAAGTCGGATAGTGAAGTATTGGTAAAAGAACCGGTGACGATAGGCTCGTTAGTAGATAATGGCGCAGCAAAGGAGGCTGGACTCGAGGTTGGCGACGTAGTTTTGAGCGCAACGAATGATGCGAGCTGTGAAGGATGCGAACAGGATCGTGTGGCTATTTATACGCCAACTGATTTGATGGATTTTAATGAGCGACATCGTGGTGAAACTGTATATTATACAGTTGAAGGAAAAGGTGGCACGCAGACGATGTCAGTAAAGCTAAGTGCGGCTGGCGAAGAATATGCACTCGGTGCAGGCCTTAGTGGTTCGGCATATTATAGAAGTACTTGGAGTGCGCCAATTGTGGGTGCGGGTCTTACTATACAAATGACTGGCGAGACTTTTAAGGGCATTGGAACGCTGATATACAACTTGTTTGATGGTGTGATTAGCCAGTTAAATACTAATGAGGATGTGCGAGAAGAGGGCAAAGAAGCGCTAGAAATGGCGGGCGATTCGGTGAGCGGGCCAGTTGGAATCATTGGCGTTCTATTTCCATCATTTTTAAGTATGGGTATTGAGAGTTTAATGTTCTTAGTTGCGATTATCTCGATTTCGTTGGCTTGTATGAACGTATTGCCGATTCCGGCACTGGACGGTGGGCGTTGGCTTTTGATCGCGATTTATAAATTGCGCAAGAAAGAATTGACGAAAGAAACAGAAGAGAAGATTGTAAGTAAGGCGTTTACGGCGATTTTGATTCTAGCGCTAGTAGTAACTGTACTTGATGTAATGAGGCTAGTAAGATGACGGAAAAGAAAGAGACTGTGGCAAAAGAAACTAGAAAACGTCAACTAATCAAGAACGAGACGGTAAGGGCTTTGCTATATGGGCTTGGTCTTGCGGTATGGGTTTTTGCGGCTTTTACGGTGGTGCAGATTATTTGCGTATTAATTGCGCAGGCGTTATTTTCGAATGAGATTCTCGCGAAACCGATTTCGAATCTGATTTTCTCGGCGGTGACATATGTGGTTGCAGTAGCGGTAATTATCTTTGTGCCGTGGAAATTGATTAAATTAAAGACAACGCGCGATGAGCTAGGGCTGAGAGGACTGCCAACTTGGACGGATATTTTGATGGCGCCGTTGGGGCTAATAGTGACGATGTTTGGCGCAGGAATTTTGATGTTAATCATGAAGTGGCTAATTCCGGGGATTAATCTTGAGCAAGAACAAGATGTTGGCTTCAATAATCTGATCGGTAGGGCCGAAATGATTGAGGGTTTTATTGCTTTGGTGATTATTGCACCGATTGCGGAGGAATTAATCTTTCGTGGTTGGCTATACGGAAAATTACGTGCTCGTATGACGGCAGTGTCGGCGATTATGATTTGTTCGGCTCTGTTCGGTATTTTGCACGGCCAATGGAATGTCGGAATTACGGTTTTTGCGATGAGTGTTGTGATGTGCTTGATTCGCGAGCTAACTGGCACGATTTGGTCGGGGATCTTGGTGCATATGCTAAAAAACGGTATTGCATTCTATTTGCTTTACGTCGTGATGATGTGATTTTTCGAGTATAATAATAGGTATTATGCCGGAACTTCCAGAAGTAGAAACAATCAGGCGTGGGCTCGAAAAACTTGCAATAAAAAAGACAATTCGCAAAGTGTATGTGCTATGCGAGAAAAGTTTGCGCGGTGACACGTCGCATGTCGAGGGGCAAGAGATTGTTGAGTACGATAGGCGTGGCAAAGCGCTTTTGGTGCGACTTTCGAATGGCTATACGATGATGATTCATCTGCGCATGACTGGGCAGCTGATTTTTGTCGATCGTGAATCGGATGAGCGGTTTGCGGCGGGCCATCCGGATGGCGGCTTTACGGAAGTGATGCCAGGTAGGCATACGCGTGTATATTTTGAATTTACGGATGGAACAAATTTATACTTCAATGATCAACGTAAATTTGGATTTGTGGCAATTTTGAACAAAGAAGAACTCGCAGCGGATAAATTTTTGCAGAAGCTTGGACCTGAACCGTGGGAGATGTCGAAGCAAAATTTTTGGGAACGAATACAAAAACATGCCAAGTCGCCGATAAAGGCAGTAATTTTAGATCAGCAAGTAATTGCGGGCGTGGGCAATATTTATGCTGATGAGGGATGTTTTTATGCGGGGATTTTTCCGGGTGTGCCGGCAGGCGAATTATCGCGCGAACAGAGTGACTTGTTGCTCGAAGGATTATGTCGAGTGATGCAAGATTCGATTGATAGTGGTGGCTCGACGATGAAAGATTATGTGTGCGCGGACGGCACAAAAGGCAGTTATCTCGAGAAGTTTGCGCAAGTTTTTAGGCGTGATGGCGATTATTGCAATAATTGCGGTAACAAGATTCTTAAAACACGTGTGGCGGGACGTGGAACGCATTATTGTCCGCATTGTCAGGAATTTGGCACGAGGTATCTGAAGCATGATTAGACTTTTTTATGGCGGAGATCGCGTTGCGGCACGCAAGATGATAGATAGACTGCTGGGCGATGATTATGAGGTGATTGAGGCGGAGAGTATTGAGCGAGCTGATATGGATTCGATTTTTTTCGGAACCTCGATTTTTGGCGATACGCGCAAAATTCTAATCAAGGATTTGAGCGAAAATAAGAGTTGTTGGGAAGTTGTGCTGGATTATATTAAAACGCCGCATAATATAATCATCTGGAACACGACGCTTGATGCGCGCACGACGGTATATAAGTCGCTAAAGGCCGCCAAAGTAGAGATGAGGGAGTTTAAAGCGGCAGAAAATCCGGATAAATTTATTGCATTTGAAGCAATTCAGGCGGCAATGCGCGGAGATGCGAAAACGGCGCTTATGAAATGTAAGAAGATGGAGCTTAAAGAAGAGCCGTATATGGTAATAGGTGCGTTTGCGTCGGAGGCGTATAAGACTTTTGCGACTAGCCGTAAGGCGCGCGAAGCAGTAAGAATTCTGGCGAAGGCGGATATGGACATGAAATCGGCGGCGGTGGAGCCGTGGAGTATTGCAAAAATTGCGTTAGTGAAGATTGCGAACTTATAAATGCGAGCGAAAGAAGGGCTCGCATTTTTTTGTGCAAAAAATATCTTCCAGGCGGGCTGGAAGATATACAAGACTGGTATAAGTATTTAGGCGGCGTGAACTTCTACGCGAGTGCGTGGAACGGTGCGGCCGGAGAAATGCTTTTTCTTGGTCTTGACGAAGACAACCTGACCATCGATGGCTGCATGGATGGTGAAGTTGCGGCTCATAAATGTGCCTGGACCTGCGATCTTGGTTGCGCCGGTTTGGCGGACAAGTACTTCGCCAGTGTGGACTTGCTGGCCGCCGAAACGTTTGACACCGAGACGTTGGCCGGGGTTGTTGTGTAGGTTTTTACTGGTACCGCCAGCTTTGACGTGTGACATATTATTACTTTTTCCTTAATACTATTATTTGACGCGCAACAATCTGATTCTCTCGATAATACAAGAGGTCGGATGGTGCGGCATACTTATACTTTGTTGTATTATAATCAAGTTTTTGAATTTCGTCAAGTATATCAAGGGTAGAATAGTGGCCATTTGGGCGTAACCAGGCTGGAATGGCGAGAGCGAGCGTGGTGCCAGATGTGATTTGGGGCGAAATATTGCGCAAAAAGGCCAAAAGTAGGGTTTTGGCGTCACTTTTGAGAGACTTGAGCTTAATCTCGGCAGGAGGATTTGAAAGTGGATGACCGAGATAAATTTCAGAGGCGACATAATTGATTTTTTGGTGCTGCCACTGATGATCGGTGGCATCGCCGGACTCAACAAAGTAGCTTGGGGCGGTAGATTTTTGGAGACGCGGCGTCTTATCAATAAGCCAATTAAGATTGCGACGTGTATAATCGATCATCTTCTCAGATAAATCGGTGCCGTAAACGCTATAAGAATCGAGCATAGCTTCTTGCAAAACAACACCAGTGCCACAGAAAGGATCGAGCAAAACACCGGATTTGGCGCCGCTAGTTGCGAGATTTATGAGAATTTGGGCGAGTTTTGGCGGTAGCATGCCAACAAAAGCGTCACGAGCAGGGCGAGCTTGGTCGCGGTGCGCGTAGGCAGTGATATTTTGGACGCCAACGGAGGTAGCGATATAATCGCCATAAAGGATAATCTCGACGCGATTTGGCTTATTGCCGAGCTGATTGTGATGAGCGGTGGCGCTGGAAATGGTGGCAGAGCCTTTGTTTGGTACGAGACGGACGGAACGACCATGGCGGGCGAGGAGGCTCTTATACTTCATGGCGAGCTTCCAGGTGTTTTTGGCATTAGCTTTGGCGGAATAATCAGAAAAACCGAGTGTAATTTTGCCGTCGGGGAGGTTAAAGAGATAATCGGTGAGTTTTTCCTCGAGTACGCGGGCGCATTTGATACTGCCACCGATGCGAGCAAGGTTTGGCTCAATGTCGGACGAGACTAGAGCAATGCTAGGCGCGAGGCGTTGAACGTTGGAACTACCAAAAAGCGCCTCGAGCTCAACGAGTGATAGCTGTGGCTCGCGGCCTAGTATAAAAAGATACTTCATATGCTAAGCGTAATTACGCTAGTCTTGGTGGGCGTGATTGCTTATGGAGCATTTACTTCGGAGACCGTGATTGACGGTCAAAATATGACGATGATTCAGGCGACTTGGGAGGCTTTGAAGTCGATGAATATCTGGGTACTTCTGGTATTGATTCCAGAGCAGGTCTTAATGTACTATGCGGCGGGGCAGATTTACTTTGCGTTCTTGCGCCAGCGCAAAGGTTTTACAATTTCGACGCCAAAACTTACGAGGATTTCGCTAGAGATTAACTTTGTAAACCACGCTATTCCAAGCGGCGGCGTGTCTGGTCTTGCGTATCTGGTTTGGCGTCTCAAAGAGATGCGTATTACGGCGGGGCAGATTAGTTTTATTCATGTGCTACGCTATGCAATTTGCGCTTTGGCGAATACTTTGCAGACTTGGATTGCGATTATTGTCGTGATTGCGACTGGTGTGATGGCGGCGAATGGCGAGTGGGCGCTGTTGCTAGCTGGCGCAGTGGCACTGGGTATTGAAGCGGTAGTTCTTGTGGCATGGCTGATTGTGCGTAAGCAAAAGAATGTTGATTGGTTATCTGATAACGCCGTAAAGATTATTAATCGCATCGTGCGTAAGCTGACGCATGGGAAAAAGCGCAAGTTCTTGAAAGAAGACACAGTGGCAAATTTCTTTGCGGATTTGCGCAATTATTATCTGAGAATTATGCGCAACAAGAAGACTTTATGGAAACCAGTGATTTGGGGTATGTTCTACTCGTTCTTGGAACTAGCAACTTACTGGGTAGTGGGCTGTGCATTGGGGCATCCAGAAATTTTGCCACAAATTATGATTGCTGAAGGCGTTGCTTCGGTAGTCGGCACAGTAATGGTGACTCCTGGTGGTGTCGGTGGCTATGAAGGCGCAATGATTGCAATTATGGTAGCGACTGGAGTGGATCTCAATATTGCAACAATTACAGTGGTAGTGACGCGTGTTTGCGTGTTGATTGGTACGATTGTGACGGGCTATCCATTCTACCAAGCTGCATTATTGTCTCGTAAAGATAAATTCGTAGCACCGGAAGAAGGCGAAACGATTTCAGATTAGTATGACTGAACAGATAGTTTATAGCGTTCAGGATTTTCAGGCGGTTTGTAACCAGATAATGGAGACCGCCTTTTCTGGCGTGATAGTTGAAGGTGAAGTGGCAAGCTTCAAAGAAAATCAGGGAAAGTACATCTTTTTCGATCTTAAGGAAGGCGATGCGAGCGTGGGCTGTTTTATGATGAAGTTTGCGTTGCGTTTTCCGGTGAAGGACGGCATGAAAGTGCGGGTGCGAGCGGTGCCAAAGCTAACGAAATGGGGTAAGTTTTCACTGACAGTGCAAGCAATCGTGCCAGTGGGCGAAGGCGATATTAAAAAGAGTTTTGAGCTGTTAAAAAAGAAGCTAACGGCGGAAGGATTATTTGCGCCGGAGAAGAAACGCCCGATTCCAGCAAATCTAACGAAGATAGGCGTGATTTCGAGCACGCAAGCGGCGGGCTATGCAGATTTTTGTAAGATTTTGAATGAGCGTTGGGGTGGACTTTCGGTGTCGGTGGCGCATACACAAGTGCAGGGCATGGTGGCAGCCGATCAAATAATCAAAGCGCTGAATTATTTTAACGAGCGTGGCGAAGTGCAGATTATTGCGATTATTCGTGGTGGAGGAAGCGCGGATGATCTTGCAGTATTTAATGATGAGGCGTTGGTACGTGCAGTAGCGGCAAGTAAAATACCGGTAATTACGGGTATCGGGCATGAAATTGATACGAGTTTGTGTGATCTTGCGGCAGATATTGTGGCGAGTACGCCAAGTAATGTGGCGCAAATGTTGACGCGCGATAAGAAAGAAATCATTAATGCTGTGCGAAATGATATAATTCGGACACAAAAATTGTTCAATTTACGAATAGATGAAAAGATTCGCCGTAACAGAGAAGAATTGACGCAAATTGAACAAAATATTGTTGTTAAAATTACAACGGAGTTGACGCAAATTCAAAGTATTATGCAAAGACTTGCAGAAATGGATCCTGAAAAAGTATTGAAACGCGGGTATGCGATATTAGCAGGCGAAATTAAGCAAGGAGGTGTTGTTAAAATTACAACAGAGACGCAGAATTTGGAAGCGGAAATTAAGAAAATTGAGGAGCGAAACGATGGCTAAAGAGACAATTAATGAAAAAATCGAAAAATTGCAAAATGGCATGGCTTGGTTTGATTCGGAAGACTTTAAACTTGAAGAGGCAAGCGCAAAATATAAGGATTTGGCAAAATTAGCGACTGAAATTGAGTCGGATTTGAATGAACTCAAGAACGAAATCAATGTGATCGCTGAGGATTTTAGCAAATAAGTCGCTTGCGAAAAAGCATAAGCTAAAATATAATCAAAGTATGGACCAGAATTCTATGATGGGCGGCATGCCAATGCCGCAACCACAAGGCGGAATGATGAATAATGGCGCTCCGATGGGCGCTGGTACTAATGGAATGCCAAACGGTATGCCACAAGCGCAACCGATGCCAATGGGCGGCGGTCAGCCAATGCCAGCTCCAGCTCCTGCGATGGCGGGTGCTCCAGTCCCTCCACCAATGCCGGCTCAAAAGAAAAGCTCGGTGAGTGAGATTGTGCTTCTCGTTGTGGTTTGTCTAATTGCGGCAGTAGCAATTGTAGCGGCAGTCTATTTCTTTATGCAATGGAATGATCTTAATAACAACTTCGAAAGCCGCGTGGCGCAAGAAAAGTCTGAGGCCGAGGCGGCGCAGATGAAGGCGGACGAGGAACGCTTCCAGGAAGAGCGCAAATCGCCATATTCGCCTTTTAGTGGCCCAGATGATTACGGCGCAATTTACTTTGAATATCCAAAGACTTGGGATGTTTACGTATCAAAAGACGGCACTAAGGGCGATTATGAAGCCTACTTTGCGGCCGGTTCGGTGCCTTCAGTAACCGATACGGAGAACTCGCGTTATGCTTTACGCTTCTTAATTAAAAATCAGTCGCTTGATACAGTCCAGCGCCAGTACGATACTTTAGTGAATAACGGTCAACTTAGTGCGAGAAACTACACGGTTGGTAGTATTTCAGGAACGCTATTCACGGGTATGATTACAAAATCTATCAATGGTCAGGTGTTCTTGGCGAAGATTAACGATAAAACTTTGGTGATGCAGACTGACTCGACGGCGCATTTTGAAACGGATTTTGCAAATGTGCTATCGAAACTACGCCGTGGTGGCAATTAAAGATTAGCTACGAGATTTTAAAGAGCTGACGCTTGGGCTTCAGCTCTTTTTGGTGGTAAGATAAAAGTAATGGAAAGCGAGGTATTTGGAACTGGCTCGAGTGCAGTGGTGGTGGCGCACGAATTGAAAGCCCCGCTGGCGCTGATGCGGCAGTTGGCTTTGTCGATAGAGCTGGAAAATGACCTTGCGGGCGCACAAAAAGTGAGTGAGCAAATCGTGGCGACGTCGGAACGAGCGCTAAGACAAGTGAATGATCTTACGAAAGTGGCGCGACTTGAAGATGCAATGTTTGAGATGGAACCGGTAAATCCGCGCGTGGTGTGCGATGAGGTTTTGGCTGAATTGTGGAAGTATTTTAGATTCAATCGTAGAGAGCTAAGCATTGAGTATAAGAATAAGCGCAAGCTAGTGGTGGGGAATCGTCAGCTGTTATTTTCGGTGGTGTATAATTTTTGCTTGAATGCGATGAATTACGGCGGCGAAGAACTGCCGAGTCGAGTAATTGTACGAGATTTGCAAGGAAATAAAGTGCGCGTAGAGGTGCGTGATTATGGACCGGCAGTACCGACGAAGATTTGGCGCCAGATTAAGGATGGAGTTGTGAAGCAGCCGGTGGATATTGCGATGCGCCCGGGCTCGAGTGGACTGGGGCTTTATATTGCGGCGAAGTTTGCGAATTATATGCAAAGTGATTTTGGACTGATTAGGCATCGTGATGGAACGAGTTTTTACATAGATTTGCCGGTAAGCGGACAGTTGAGTTTTCTATGATCTATGTAATTGAAGATGACAGGGGTTGGGAGGATTATTATCGTCGAATTTTGCGCGAGTTTACGTTGAAATTTTTTCATGATGGCGTGGCGGCGATGGCGGAAATGGACACGGAGGTTCCGGACCTAGTGATTTTGGATATTTTGCTGACTGGTCCGACGGGCTTTGCGGTACTAAATGAGATGCGAAGTTATCCGGAGCTAGTGAATGTGCCGGTGATAATTGTGAGTTCGGTAAAAATGCCAGAAGAGGACGCCGTGGCGCTAAAACAGTACGGGATTGTGACGAGCCTTGATAAGGCGGAAATGACGCCAAAAGAACTACTTATGCGTGTGAAGGAGGCGATGCGTGGCTAAGTCGATGAGAATGCCGTCTAGCTCGTCAAATCCGCGGGATTTAAGGACGCGAGCGATAGTTCTAAGACGCACGGACTATGGTGAGGCGGATAGAATCTTGCACCTTTTGACGCCGCTTGGAAAGCAGAGCGTAATTGCGCGTGGAGTAAGGCGCGAGAAGTCGAAGCTAGCGGGCGGAATTGAGCTTTTCTCGGTGTCGGAAGTGCTGATTCATAAAGGAAAATCATCAGACTTAGGGATCCTCACGGGCGCGAAGCTGGTGGAGTATTTTGATGCCTTTGTAAAAGATATAGAACTGCTAGAACTAGGTGGCGCGATGATGCGAAGCGTGAATGCGCGAGCTGAACAGGTGGAGTCGCCGGAGTTTTTTACGATTTTGGAACAGGCGCTAAAATGTATGCAAAAACATGCAGGCGAGAAAACGCGCTGGATGGATGTGCTGCGTGCGTGGTGGGGGATAAACCTGACGCGGGTGGCGGGTGAAGAGGCAAATTTTCAATATGATACGGATGGCGAGAAGCTAAAACCGGATTTACGCTACTATTGGGATGAAGAAAATGCGGCGCTAGCGAAGGCGCAGAACGGGCGTATCGGAGTGGATCATATTAAATTGTTGCGCATTATGGAGCGGATGCCAGTAGAGGTGGCGCTGCGAGTGCAAAATGTGGATGAGTTGATAGACGAGGTGCTATACGTGGCGCGTTGCGTTGAGCGAAGTACGGCGATAGTGTGATATAATAAGAGGAATATGGCAAGAATGGAAGATATCGTTAGCCTATGTAAACGCCGCGGATTTATCTGGCAGGGAAGCGACGTTTATGGCGGTATGGCCGGCACGTGGGATTTTGGACCCCTCGGCACTACTCTCAAGAAAAAAGTCACTGACGCATGGTGGAAATATTGGGTTGAAGATCGCGAAGACATGTTTGGTGTCGATGCGGCGATTATTATGAACCCAAATGTTTGGCGTGCTTCGGGTCACACTGAGACTTTCAATGATCCATTGATTGAGTGTAAAGAGTGCCACAACCGTTTTCGCGCAGATAAGCTTGGTGACTTCCCAGCCAGCGTGACGCGTGAGCAAATTGAAGCGGCCGGTGTTAAATGTCCAAAATGTGGCAAGATGAACTGGTCGGAGATTCGCCAGTTTAATGGTATGTTCCAGACTGCGGTAGGTGTAGATGAGGGCAACATTTACGAACTATAAAAACGTAGTTGATACGATTTATCCAGATTTGCCGTTTGGTATTGCGCAACATGGTAAGGCGTTCCGTAATGAAATTTCGCCGCGCGACTTTATTTTCCGCTCGCGCGAGTTTTCGCAGATGGAGATTGAATACTTTATCGATCCAGAGAACTGGGAAGCGGAGTTTGATAAGATTATGGGCGAGTGCCATGACTTCCTCGAGAACAAGATGGGGCTAAAGCCTGAAAACGTGCACGAGCTAGATGTACCAGCAGAGGATCGCGCACACTACTCAAAACGTACGATTGACATTGAGTTTGATTATCCGATAGGCCGTGAAGAGTTGATGGGAATTGCTTATCGTACAGACTTTGACCTTGGCAATATTCAACGCGAGAGTGGCAAGAATATGGAATATATTGTCAAAGGTAGCGACAAGCGTTTTGTGCCACATGTGATAGAGCCTTCGATTGGGGTTGAGCGCCTCGTGATGGCGATTTTGTGTACTGCTTATCGCGAAGATGAAATCAATGGCGATAAGCGCGTTGTGTTGGCACTCCCTGAAGATTTGGCGCCATATCGTTTCTGCGTATCGCCACTTCTTAAGAATAAGCCAGAGCTTGTCGGGAAGGCGCGTGAGGTTTATGCTACTTTGCGTGCGAAATATAGCAACGTGACTTGGGATGATAGTGGAAACATTGGTAAGCGCTATCGCAAGCAAGACGAAATCGGTACACCAAAGTGTGTTGTGATTGATTTTGATACACTGGAAGACGGAACTGTGACGGTAAGAGATAGGGATACGACCGAGCAGGTTCGTGTGAAGATTGAAGAGCTATAATAGCTTCAACAAAAATAACCTCCACTCACTACGGAATAGCCGTTCGTGGAGGTATTTTTGTTGAAGCTTAGAATGGCGGGACAGATGTCAAAAGAGACGATGAAATTTTAGAGACGGGTGTATTTTTCTTGTGTTAGGATATAGATAAGGGTTAAATTATGATTATCTATTCTGGAAATAAAATTGACTTTATGGAGAGTGTCGCAAATGACACAATAACGATTGATATTGAGCGAAATATTTTAGAGAAAATGCATCGTAAAACAGGCGAAGCAGAGCTTAGATCTTGGACAAATTCGCTTAAATATATGTATATTGCATTGAATAGTAATACAATTCCGGAAGATGCTGGAATTGCGATTGAATATAATATTCCGCCGACTGGTAAGCGGGTCGATTTTATGATTTCTGGTTACGACGAGAGTAATAATGGAAATATCGTAATTATTGAGCTAAAACAATGGGATAAAATTACGCCAGTAGAAGGGCAAGAGGCAATTGTACGAACGTTTGTAGCGGGCGCTGACCGCGATGTTGCGCATCCATCTTATCAGGCTTGGTCGTATGCGACATTGATTAATGATTATAATTCTACCGTACAGGAGAGCTCAGTGAATTTGTATCCTTGCGCTTATTTGCATAATTATTTGCGCAAAGGCGAAGTGGACCCAATCGATGCGCCACAATACGACTATTGGACGGAGCGAGCGCCGGTTTTCTCGATGGGCGATATGAGTAAAATTCGCGCCTATATCGAGAAGTTAATTAAACGAGGCGATAACCAAAATCTGATTTTCGATATTGATCATGGCAAAATCCGTCCTTCAAAAAAGTTGCAAGACGTAATTGCTAGTATGCTGAAGTCTAATGATGAGTTTACGTTAATAGATGAGCAAAAAGTCGTCTATGAGAATGCTTTGATGTGGGCAAAAGAGTCGATGCGTGATGGCCAAAAACGCGTGATTGTGGTCGAAGGTGGGCCTGGCACGGGAAAAACCGTGGTGGCTATAAACTTGCTTGCAAAGTTAACTAATGCAGGACAATATGTGCAATATACTTCAAAGAACAGTGCGCCGCGCGCAGTATATAAAGAAAAATTGCGTGGTGAGATTAAAAGCGCAAGTATAGATAATCTTTTTGTAGGCCCCGGTTCATATGTAGATGTTCCAAAAAATTGCGTAGATACAATAATTGTTGATGAGGCGCATCGCTTAAATGACAAATCTGGCATGTTTAGAAATCTTGGCGAGAATCAAATTAAGGAAATAATTAACGCTTCTAAGTGCGCAATTTTCTTTATTGATGAAAGTCAGCGAGTAACGACTTATGATATTGGCAGTATTGATGAAATTGAGAAGTGGGCAAATGTTGCGGGTGCAGTCATACATAAAACTGAGCTAATTTCTCAATTTCGTTGTAATGGTTCGGACGGTTATTTGGCATGGCTAGATGATGTACTGGAGATTCGCGAGACGGCAAATTATAGCCTAGAAGGCATTGATTATGATATTAGAATTTTGAATACGCCAAACGAGGTGCGCGAACTTATTAAAATGCGAAATGCAGAAAAAGGTTCAGCACGCATACTGGCGGGGTATTGTTGGGAGTGGCCAAAAGCATCGAGAAGCGATTCGAATTCGCCAAATATTGTAATTGGCGATGATTTTGCAATGAGCTGGAACCTTGATGGTGGCAGAACTTATGCGACTGACCCTAACTCCATTAATGAAGTAGGATGTATTCATACGACGCAGGGGCTTGAATTTGATTATGTGGGCGTAATAATTGGCGAGGATATGCGATATGAAGGTGAGCATATTGTGACTGATTTTACGCGTAGGGCAAAAACCGATCAATCGTTGAAGGGTATAAAGTCACTATATAAAGAAGACCCTGCAAAAGCGGAAGCGATTGCTGATGAAATTATTAAAAATACTTATCGCACTTTGATGACGCGTGGCATGAAGGGCTGCTATGTGTATTGTTGTGATGAGAGGCTGGCTGAGTATTTAAAGAAGAGATTAAGAGACATCTAGTACTTCTTCTTCGATGAGTTTTAGCTCATTTATGAATGGGCTACGATTAGTGACGTCTTTGCTGAGGCAGAGTGTAACCTCGTTTTTAGTGCGAGTGAGCGCAACATAAAAGACGCGGCGCTCCTCGGCATATTCTATTGGCTCTTTGATTGGCTCTTCGGAGATTGCAGTATCGATCCAGTAGACTGGGTATTTATTAGGGAAGGATTTATCGAGTCCGAGAAGATATGTATGGTCTGTAGTTAGACCCTTGGACTTATGGATAGTCATGGCATTGACGGTAAAATTTGGATCATACCATGCATTGAGTTTTTTGTATATATCGGTATTTTGGAAGACAATCTCGAGATTCTGTGGTGATTTTAATCTTAGCTCTTGGCCAATTCCATTAGTAAAGAACTTAATCGATCCGAAGATTCCATAGGATGAAGTGAGCGCTTTTAGGTCCTTATTCTTGCGTGCTAGGAGCGTAATACTGTCGTTGGGATATTTATGATGAACTCTAATAATGTCGCAGTAGAGTTTCTTGGTAAGCTCGCCGTAGCTTTTGTAGGTGAGTTGATGAAAGGGAATTGGATTATCTTTTGGCGAGGTAAGTCCCTTTTTAATTTGAAAATCATTGCGCATGATGAATTTACCCGAGCAGTCAATAAGCTGTTGAGCATTGCGGTAAGTGTGAGTAATATAGAAGAGCTTTGAGCCTGGAAAGAACTTTTGGAATTCGATAATATAGTCTATTCTAGAACCCGCGAAAGAATAAATGGTTTGCCAATCGTCGCCAACAGCGATAAGATTGGCGTCGGAATTTTTGATTGTTTCTTTTGCGAGTGCATAACGTTCAAATGAGATATCCTGATACTCGTCGATAATAATGTATTTAAAATTATCCTGCGTGAACTTTCGGCCATAATAGAGAAGGTCGAAATAGTCGTAATATTGAACGTCTTTACGGCTATGGAGATAGTTTTCATAGTATTGGTAAAAGTCAGAAATATAATCGAGCTGTTTATTTGCGATAGTCTGGTCGTAATCTACCATCGAGCTACTGATGTAATTATTTAGGAATTCAAAATAATCATCGCGATGCTTTGAAGACTTGATTGTTTTGACTCTATCTGTGAAGAATTTTTGGACATTAAAGAATTCAGCGGATTTATTACGCAATAAATATGTACGATAAATATCTTCAGGGGAACGCGACTCTAATTTAGCGCCAAATCTTTCCATTAGTTCTTTAGCAAGCGTGGCGATAATATTTTGATGAGGCTTGTTATCTAGCGCAATAAAGTTTGTGTGATTTTTGGCGTGATATTCTTCTTTAAGGCGACGATTCTTCTCATAAGTTGGATTGTTCTCATTGAAGTTAAAATTTGATAGTCCAAAATATTCAATATAAACAGTTTCGCCGCCAATATTTAGGGTAAAATCCGGACGATAGACGCGATTGTCGGCGACGACTTCGCTATATACTTTTTCGTATTCATATTCGATGCTATTGCGGTAGAGAAAATTAGCGATGAGTGCTTCGCCACGTGATTTTACGAACTCCCCTAATAACGTGGTGGGTTGTTCTTTATTGGCGTTAGATTCTTCTAGACGATTTAGTTTGGCTATAATTTCGCGTTCTTCAGTGTGAGCAACTTTGTGCTCGACATAGGCGGGAAAATATTCGTCAAAGTTGCGGTAGCTTTGATAATTCTCGAGCAAGAAGTTGCCGTATAGTGTATTGTTGCTTTGAATAACATTGTTATTAAAACAGTTTATAAACTTTTCAAGATTATTTGGACTGTCATAAATTTTTTCGCGGAAATAATCAACAAAAATACGATTAATAAGATTTTCGTCGGCAATAATATGCTTGGCGCTTTTATCTTTTTGTCTAATATTGCGATAGCCGAGTGAGTGAAAAGTAGTAATATCGGCAGGAATACCGAGATCGATATTGATGCGCTCGCGAAGTTCATTGACGGCGTTGCGAGTGTAGCTAAGTACGAGGATATCGTCGGGATTAACGTTCTTTTTGTCGACGAGATATTTGACTTTTGCAGCAACAGTAGTAGTCTTACCAGTACCGGCACCTGCAATGATGAGAGAATATTTCTCGTCGGCAATGACAGCGGTGAGCTGCTGCTCGTCGAGCTTTACTTTGGGGTCAATGTCTTGATAAATTGTCTCAAAATAAGACTTATTTGAGTCATAGATGTTACGAATGACCTCGGAATTGTAGTCTTCAAGATCGAAGCCGTGATTGAGGGTTGATTTTAGCTGACTGCTGATATTTTGAAAAAGAAAGGTGGAGATGTATTCGTGCTTTGCAAGCTTGTTGCGAAATATGTCGTCAAAATCTTGCCCATCCTTTGCATCCATAAGAATATTTTAGCATAAGCGTAATGCTGTCGATAAAAAACACCCCCCTTTTGGGGGTGTTTTTTGGATGTTGATTTTATCTGTTGCGAATGCATGTTTGAGCGGAAATTCTATTATTTTACTTTTTGCGAGCTTTTTCGCTGCGGTCAGCTTTGGTGGTGGATTTGGTGGGGCGAGTTGGCTTGGCTGGGGCGTTACCTTCGAGCGGGGTAGTATTGGTCGCGGAACGGCCGTTGAAGTCAGGGAGGATGCGGTGGAGTTGGCCGACGAGTTTGTGGCGAGCGTGGCGGGAAAAGACTTTGTCGAGCCAGCCGACATTTGGCTTGGAGTTTTTGGTGGTGATAATTTCGACAATGTCGCCTTGCTTGAGTTTGGTGTTGAGGCTGACCATTTTGCCGTTGACGATGGCACCGGTGCAACTGGCACCGATTTCACTATGTAGGCGATAGGCAAAATCTAGTGGCATGGAGCCGTCGGGCAGGTCAATGATGTCGCCTTTTGGTGTATAGACGAAAATTTTGTCGGCGAAAAGGTTAAGTTTGAGCTTTTTATTGTCGACTTTTTCGCCAGAAGCGAGTTTAGTGGCACTTTCTTGGAGTTCGCGAATCCAGAGTAAGTTGGTCGGTAGCTTGCTGACGCGACCTTCGGCATAAGCAGAGCTGAGCTTTTGTTCGTTGTAGAAGAAAGTGGCAGCAAGACCGCGCTCGGCATAATCGTGCATTTCTTCGGTGCGAATCTGAAACTCGACTACTTGTTTGTCTGGCGTGATAACTGTGGTGTGCAGGGATTGGTAACCATTTTGCTTTGGCATGGCAATGTAATCTTTCACGCGTCCATCCATTGGTGTGAAGAGGGAATGGATAATACCGAGCACGAGATAACAGGTGGTGGTATCGGCGACAATGAAACGCAGCGCAATAATATCGTAAATGCGGTCGATGTTTTGATTATATTTGGCGAGTTTTTTATGTAGAGAGTAAATAGATTTTACGCGACCGTCGCAGCGGTAGGAGATACCTTCTTTTTTGAGCGCATGCTCAACTGTTTGACGGGCGTGCTTGAGTTTTTTGTCGGCCTCAGCGAGGCGTTCGGCGGTGAGGTTTTTGAGATATTCGAAACGTTTTGGATCGACGTAACGGAAGGAAGTTTCCTCGATTTCGACACGAACGCGACCCATTTGAAGACGGTCGGCAAGTGGCGCAAAAACTTCGAGCGATTCGCGAGCGATTTTCTTTTGTTTTTCTGGCGGAAGCGCACCGAGAGTGCGGAGGTTGTGCAGGCGATCAGCAAGTTTAATGATAAGTACGCGAATGTCTTGGCCGGTGGCGATGAGAAGTTTTAAGAGGTTGTCGCCGGTTTTTGGTAAATATTCGTCGAGGTCCTTCATGCCAGCGCGGGCTTTGCCGAGCTTAGTGACGCCGTTGACGAGAAAAGCAACATCCTTGCCGAAAGTATCTTCGATTTCTTTGAGAGTGAGATTGGTGTCCTCGACGGTATCATGCAAAATACCGGCAATGATGGTATCTTCATCCATATTCCACTCTTCGAGAATTTTCATGACGGCGAGTGGATGGATAATGTATGGCTCGCCAGTCTTGCGAAGCTGCCCCTCGTGTGCTTTGGTAGCGATGTCGATGGCTTGCTGAATGCGTGGAGATTCGGTGCTAGATTTAGTACTGGATTTTGTGGTTTTGGCCATATTATCCTTTCTGTTATTAGAGATATTTTAGCATGATTGTCGGGTATAATGGAGATATGAGAATCTTTTCGTGGAATGTAAATGGAATACGCGCGGTGCTGAAAAAAGGCACATTGCAAGATTTTATGCGCGAGCAGAAGCCGGATGTAATTTGTTTGCAAGAAACCAAGGCAAAACAAGGGCAGGCTGAGGTGGATTTTGAAGGCTATGAAGAGATTTGGAACTCGGCCGAGCGAGCAGGATATTCGGGGACGGCGATTTTCTCACGCCAGAAGCCGCTGAGCGTGCGTTTTGGCATGTTTGATGCGCAAAATGAGGCCTATGAATGGGTAGATGCGTTTGGCGACGCAAGAACTGAAGGGCGAGTACTGACGGCAGAATATCCGGACTTTTTCTTGGTAAATGCATATGTGCCGAATTCTAAGGGCGAACTGGAACGTCTGGGCTACCGTGAAAGTACGTGGGATAAAGCATTATTAGAGTATATTTCTGAGCTCGAAAAGACTAAACCGGTGGTAATTTGTGGAGATTTTAATGTGGCGCATACCGAGATAGACTTGGCGCGACCAAAGCAAAATACGCATAATGCCGGATTTACGGCCGAAGAGCGCCGAGGGATGGATAATTATTTGGCACATGGCTTGGTGGATACTTGGCGAGCTTTGCATCCGGAAGAAGTAAAGTATACTTGGTGGTCATATAGGGGTGGCGCAAGAGCTAAGAACGTGGGGTGGCGGATTGATTACTTCTTGGTATCGGCTGATTTGCGCGAGCGTGTGGTGGCGGCTGAGATTTTTGATGATGTGATGGGCTCCGATCACTGCCCGATAATGCTGGAGCTGGCATGATTTTAGATTTTGAGTATTGGCAAAAACAAGGCAAAACGCCGCTTTTTCCGGAAGTGGATAGCTGGCCACCAGAGCAAAAGCGTTTTGCAGGAAAGTTGCTTTTGGTTGGCGGAAATAAGGGGAGTTTCTTTGCGGTGGCGAATGCGATGCAGATGGCGGTTAAGCGCGGCGCAGGCGAAGTGCGCGTAGTGATGCCAAAATCTTTGAAGGGCAAAGTACCAAGTATGCCAGAGATAATTTTTGCCGAGGCGGAAGCATCGGGTGCGTTTGGCAAGTCGGCGCTCTCCGAGATTTTGTTGCAAGCGGCTTGGGCGGATGCGGTGGTCGTAGTGGGGGAGCTCGGGCGCAATGCGGAAACTTCAGTAATGATGGCAGAGTTTTTGAAGATTTGCGACAAGCCGATTTATCTAATGCGTGATGCGGTGGATGCGGCGGCGGCCGATGTGATGAACTGGAGTTTAAATGAGGCACCGGTGACTTTGCTGGCGACTGTGCCACAACTGCAGAAATTACTACGTACGATGTATTATCCGAAGATGATTACGCTATCAATGCCGACGAACCAGCTGGTGGAGACTTTGCATAAGTTTACGCTGAGCTTTGAGATGACGATAATGACTTATCATAATGAACAGATTATTATGGCGCAGAATGGTGAGGTGATTACGGCTTCGATGCACGATACGGGCTTTACGCCGATCAATTTGTGGGATGGCAAAGCGGTGGTTGATACGGCGATTTTGCAGTTGTGGAATCCGGCGCAGGATACGCTAAAATGCATGGCGACCTCTGTTGTGCTTGAATAAATAAATTGTTCAATAAAAAGGACCGCCTCGGCGAGACGGTCTTTTTGTAGTGGAGATGTGCTAGTTCTTGGCCAGCTTTTTGACGCGACTGAAGTCGACAATCAGGCTGATGACGCTAAGTATTCCAGTCACGAGCAGACTGCAGAACGCGGCCCAGGCCATAAAAGTGCCAAACAGTGTGCCGGAAAGCGTGACGGCCATGGCGGTGCCGCCAAGCCAGACACAGATGGCGAGCATGCGGGCCTTATCGACGAGGCTAGCGCCAATGCCGTCCTTGAGCTTGCGACCTTTGATGAAAAACCAAAGGATGAAGAGCAAGTCGCGTCCAACGGTGAGGCAGATTGCTACAACGATAGTTGCCTTGAAACGAAGCATATCAGGCATAGCAAGCTGTCCAGACGTTGCAATGACGAAAGCGGCGGCGTTGGGATAGAGAATGAACTTATCTCCCAAGGGATCGAGCGCTTTGCCGGCTTTGGTAATCTGGCCGGTCGAGCGGGCGATGTAGCCGTCGAGCATATCCGTGAGGATGGCAGCGGCGAGTATCACGGTTGCAACTATATTACTCCAAGCGCCAAAGCTCTGAGTGACGTAGATGTGTGGCGTGATGAGTGCGACACCGATGCGAACGATGGAAATCCAGTTGGGGATTCCGATACTGCCGTTGGTGCCAGCAAGCCAGCTCTCGTCAATGGAGTTCATTGTCTTGAGTACGCAGCGGAAAGCGTCGCAAACCGCAACGATGACGGCACCATACCACGCATAAGTGCGAATGATATTGGCAGCGTCGGGGTTGACGAGATGAAAAACTTCCTGGATCGTGCATAGGATGCAGATGCTGCCTAATGCAAAGATGCGGTAGGAAGAGTTGACGGGCGTCTGCCAGGGCGGAACTTGTCTCGCGAGGGAAGCTTCCTTGATGCCGAAGCTGATTTCGCGCCCATAACTCCACGCGCCGTGCGCCATGCAGACGACGATGTCGGCGGCGATGACCAGTCCTAAGAGATACCAGTCCACCATAAAGATAGCCGGAAAAATTGCGGCTACAATATTAAAGATGAGCAGGTTGATCTCGGACTTTGCCGGGTGAGCCAAGAAACACTTGGCGTAATTCAATACCTTTTTCATATTGCACCTCCTAATGAGCAAACTGTCTCCCGAAGATTCTTAATCTGGGGGGGAGTAAAACAAGGTTCACCTTACATTATAGCATAAACGGCGTAAAAAGTCAATGGAAGTAGGGTGTGATGGGTGGATTTTAAGCTTTTGACACCGCTTATGGTATACTGATGGCATAAATGAATGATAATAATGATCCGCAAGAAATCGGGTTGCAAGAGAACAAAACGCAAGTCGTGCTACCGCAAGCCAATTATGTTAGTAAAAAACTCAAGAGATTTATAGCATGGGCGACAGTGATGTATGCAATTTTTCTATCGGCTAGTATAGTCTTGGCGCTATATTTAGCTATATCGTCGATATATCTATTCTTTGATAACGGAGTTGGCGGTGTACTCTTTGCTATATATAATTTCATTTTCGGAGGACTGGCACTTATTTTATTGATAGTATCTACGAGAAAGTGGCAAAAGTTGCGAGTAGGCCTCAAGGAACGCAGGCATGATGTCCGTGATACGGCAAAGTGTACGGCTAGTTTTTTTGATAAATTTGGGCTGGGCATAATAGCCGCGTGGTCAGTGATTGCATTTACGTTTTGGTTCTGGAATGGGGTAGCAGCGGCAATCTCAGGAGACCCTGCCTTGCAGGTGCTTGAGATAATGATTGCGATAAGTATACCGGTTGTGATTGTTATAGTAGTATGTTTTTTTATTCTGCCGGCAGCACGCCTGCAGGATTATTTAATGTCTAATGAGGCAAAGGGGATATTCACAAATGTTTGATCCTAGTCGAGAAGCAGATAAATTTATGTACGCCGTATCGTCAATAGCGATGTGGACGCAAATCGTCTATGCGCTAGTGGTCGCATGTTGCTTTATTGCGCCTTGGAACCCCTATTTTATAACAGGGCCGTTCTGCGTCGTTCTGTTGATTACGACAATTATTGGAATCTATGGAATTGTGCAATATCATAAGCTAATGGCGGACAACAACTTGTTTAAGGAAGATATTGTGGCGCAAAATAAAAGAGCATTAGTAAAAGCCGAGTACTTTTTTGACACGGAAAAGATGCTTGCAATTTGCGCAGTCGCAGCAGCGTTTCCGGGACTACTCACGTTTAGCATAATGGTTTTTCCGAGCATTGACCTCTGGACGTTTGTAGCTGCGATACCTATAGCGATAGCGCTACCGTTATTTACGATTTGGTTGCCGGCAAGAAAATGGGAAAAGATGTTTAATTCTGAACTTGCGCGGGAGGTATTCGTAAACGAATGAAAAAACGCATGAAAAATAAAGTCGGGCCAAAAATGGGAGACAATGAAGTGAATTTTTAATGAGTAATAATGCAAAGTTCTGTAATTAAAAACAGCCCCCAAGGGCTGGTTTTTGTTGGCTAGAGCTCGATAAGTTCGTAATCGGTGCTACCAAAACCAAGGGTTGCGGCGGCTTCGATGGTATGCTCGCCATGGCGCGAAGTGATGCGTTCGAGTAAATGGTCGCGGCCCGGGTCGTCGGAATTTTTAACAAGGTCAATGCAGGCGCGATCAATGGCGATTGGGTCGAGCGAGGCGAGGATGCCAATATCTTTCATGCAAGGATCTTCGGCGACGGCACAGCAATCGCAATCGACGGACATGTTGCACATGATGTTGATAAAAGCCATGTTGCCGTTAAAATGTGCAACGACGGACGAAGCGGCGTCAGCCATGGCTTCGAGGAACTGGTCTTGCTCGGCGACGTTGCTCCAGAGCTCGTTTTGGTCTTTGGTTTTGCCGGCGGAGTGAATCCAGGCTTTGCCAGCAGAAGAGGCGACGCCGATAGAGAGTTGCTTAAGTGCGCCGCCATAGCCGCCCATCGGGTGACCTTTGAAATGTGAAAGTACGAGCATGGAATCGTAATTGTTGAGATTTTGGCCGACGAAGTTTTGTTTGATGATTTTGCCGTTTGGAATTTCAAGCGTCGTGTCGGCCTCGGCGTCCATAATATCGACAGGGAAGTAATCGGTCCAGCCATGATCTTTGATGAGCTGTTGATGCTTCTCGGTGGTGTTGCGAGCGCCCTCGTAGGCGGTATTGCACTCGACGATAGTGCCGTGGACATGTTCGACGATAGAGCGCATAAATTCCGGATGGAGGTAGTTTTGGTTACCTTTTTCGCCGGAGTGAACCTTGACGGCAACTTTGCCGGTGAGTTCTTTGCCGAGTTTTTCATAGATTTTGACAACGTTTTCGGGGGTGATGTCTTTGATAAAGTAGACGGTTGATTTTGGCATGGTTTTTCTTTCGTTATGAATTATCTTGACAGGCGATAGCGCCGCTTTCGAGACGCATGAGAATGGTAGTGTGATTGAGTCCGGCGACTTTGCGAATGGAGCCTTCTTGGGTGCCACATTTGGTGCCGGAAGTGACGTAGATGGTATTGAGGTTGGTGATCTGTTCGTCTAATTTGTAGTCGGAATCGGCTGAGGCATCTTTGAGCCAACCGACTTTTGAGTCGGTAGTGCCGAGGTAGAGGAAGTTATAAGTTTCGCCGTTGGGGTCAGTAAATTGATCACCGCAGTTTTTGAAGGCGACGATGCGACCGTCGCTGGTTGAAGCGCCTTCGCATTTATTGTCAATATAGTGCGTGACAAGAGTCGTGACGCGCTTTTGGGTGTCGAACTGGTTGGTATCAAATGGCGTTTTGCCACTGTTGTGTTTTTGGTACTCGATGGTAGCCGACATAAAGCGCGCTAAGTCGTCTTTGCGCTGTGTATCGCGCTGAGAGCGCTGAAGCGCTGGCAGAGCAATAAAAACCATAAGAAAGATTAATCCGCCGATGGCAAGTACAAGTACGACCTCAATGATCGTAAAACCTTTTTTAGAATTTCTCATGACTATAATTATAAAGCATAGGCGGATTCTTATTTATATAATTTATGCTTGATGGCGTAGTTTGAGACCGAACGGAAGTTCTTGTCGTAGGGGTAGGTTTGCTGGCCGAATTTGAGCCACATTTCGGACCAAGAAGCGCCAGTCTCGAGTAGTTTTTTGACGCGAGCGTCTTGCATGATTTTATTATCAGCTTGGTCGGTGAGATCGACGCAATTTTCTTCGTCGTAGAGTTTGCATTGGAGATCGCATTCAAGCTTGTCGCATTGGTAGGCGAATTTCGCTTCAGGCGTTTCGTGGGCGTCGAACTCGAGAAAGAGCGCTTCGATCTGCTCGCCGTCGAGAAGGTTGGCGAGAATTTTGTGGACGGCGGCGTGTTCGGCCTTTTCTTTGTCGGCTTTGTCGATTTCAAATTGAGTGAGATCGCCGATGACAGTTTCGCCAAGCTCGTGAATGGCAAGCATGAAAATAACTTTTGTCAGATCAATATCATATCGATATTCGGATTTCATGGCGATGGCAAGCATTTGAACGCCATAAATGTGTTCGGCGATGCTTTCGAGGCGATCGCGCTTGGCGTTCCAGACTTGCCAGCCGGTGCGAATAGTGTCTTTGAGTGTATGACAGAGTAAGTAATAATCGATAACTTTTTGGGCCTTTGATGACATGATAATCCTTTGAAAAAAATGCCAATTTGCAGGAAATTGGCATTGAATAACTATTTTATAGCTTTTGGTGGGCGAGGAGGGACTTGAACCCTCACGACATTGCTGCCAACAGATTTTGAGTCTGTCGTGTATACCAATTTCACCACTCGCCCGAGTGATAGTGATAGTTTAGCATAAAAAATGCGAATATGCTAGAATAAGTGTAATGGATAATGCGAATGGTGGGCAGAATGACTGGAATTATTGGCGTCGCGTGGCGAACGAGCAGGGCGCTGGTATTAGCACGGGCGGAAATCCTGGGCCAGGGCAGACTAATGTAAATGCGGCACCAGAGATGACAGATGCAGAGAAGCGTCGCCAGACAGCTACCAGTATTGCGCGCAAGAAGGTGCTTGAAGCTTATAAAATGTCGCCAAATGATTATAAGGCGCCGACGCAAGCCTCACCAGCGCCGACCATCAACGCCGAAGACTGGCGTAAATACCATTCGGCCTGGCAAGATTATTATCAGAAATACTATGGCGAATATTATGGCAAGGCTGCGCGCGATTATGTGGCGCGAGAGCGATTAAAATTGGAGCGTGAGCAAGCCGAAAATGCGCGCAAAATGGTAGCCTCGGAGCCAGATCCAGCAATAGACGTCGAAGATGTGCAGGAAGGGTATCGCGAGCGGATTCGCAAAACGGCGGAGAAACGTGCTAAAAAAATGCGCAAATCACGGCATTTTATTCCAATTACACTTGGCATCTTAATAATTCTGGCTGGCGTTTTCTTGCAATATAATCAAGTGATTATAGGAAACGTAATGGCGTATATGTCGCCAGGCAATAGCGAAGTTAGCGAGATCTCAGCACTCGATCCGACAATTTCGAAAGCCGTGCATGATTCGCCAACGCTAATGATTCCGAAACTTAACATCGAAGTGCCGGTAACCTTTGGTGAAGGTACGACAGTGCGCGAAATGAACATTAAAATGGCAAATGGTGTAGCAAACTTCTCGATTCCGGGCGCTTCGGCGGTGCCGGGACAGATTGGAAACTTTGTAATCTCTGGCCACTCGGCTGGTAACGTTTATGAGCGAAGCCAATACAAATTTATCTTCTCGGGATTAACGCGCATGGCGGCCGACGATTTGATTTATATGGACTATAATGGCGTGCGTTATACATATAAAGTAACTGGTACGAAGACCGTAGATCCTACTAATGTAGCGTCTTTGCGCGAGATTGCAAATGAAAACGCAGGTAAACCAATGATTACACTAATTACTTGTACGCCGCTTGGATCATCGAAGTATCGTTTACTGGTGTATGGAGAACAAATTTATCCAGCCTACAATAATGCGTCTTCGACCGAGCCAGCGACGGAAGAAGAAAAGGCGACCGAAGTCGAAATGCCAAAGAACGACGAAACGCCACTTCAACAACTCTGGAAATGGTTAACCGGACAAAGCTAAAAAATATCTCCCTTTGCGGGAGGTATTTTTTTGTTGATTAGATTTTGAGTTTTTCGCGGCGAAGGACGTAGTTGTGAATTGGTGCTGCGTCGACGGAATCGATGCAGTTGGTGGCTTGATTGGTATCAACGTCGCCCTCGGTAATGGCGCTATCTCCGGCGCCGGTAGTGCAGTTGGTCGGCTCTGGGTGAACGATTTTGAGGTCGAAGAAGTAGAGCCAATCGTCGTTTTCGGTGAGAAGAACGCCAAATTGATTGTCGTTTTCGCTAATGAGCTCGCGGCGATTGTAACCGTCGAAATCGCGAACAACTATTTTATTGTCGACGTATTGCCAAGTGAGATATTCGTCGAGCCAGTTGATGCTAGTGAGGTCGGCGTCGACTTCATAATTGAAGTGGTGAGTAGTTTCGATATCTAGAGCATAAACTTGCTTGCCACTTGCGAGAATGATAATGCTTTGATCTTCGTTGACTGAAATGAGATTAGGAATGAAGGCAAGTTCTTGTTTTTCGAGTTCGCGCATGGAGTTTTTGCTTGGCTTATCGTAGCTTGGATAGCTGCCAGAAAGCACGCGAAGTTCTTTGTCGACTGTGTAAGCAATCCAGTTGTCGCTCCAGTAAGTACCAGTGGAGAGGGAAATCTTGGCGTCTTTTTGCTCATCCGCGAGCTCCTTGACGACTGAGGCGCCAGTTTCGCCATCGACATAGATACGAATAGCGCGCTCGCCATTTTCGTCGGTGTTGACAAAGGCGACAACGTCTTTGTTATTGGTGAGGATTTCGACTTTTGAGGCAATGAGGCCGGAGATGGTGAGGTTGGATAGGTCGATACTGCGGAGATTACCAGACTCGAGTACCCAAAGTTTGCTGCCAGAATCGTTAGCAAAGAGTGCGCGGCTAAAGTGAAGGTTAAAATTTTTAGTCAAGTTGATAGTTTTGTCTGGCGATTTGAGGTCGACGAGATAGAGGTCGGTACTTGGTTCGCCGATGTTGCCTTCTTCATCTGGAAGAGCGCGCGTCCAGCTGAGTAAAATTTTGTTTGCTTCTTTGTTCCAAGAAGTGATTTTGAAAGTGCCTTCGGTGACAAACTCTGGTGCGACATTTAGAATGGTGGCAAGTTTGATTTTTTGGGTATCGAGTTTTTCGGTTTGAAGGTCGACATAGTAGGCGCTTAGAGAGCCTTTCTCGATGAGAAACATGCTCTTGCGATTGGTGGAAAAGTTGACGTAGCGGATATCTTCGTAAGTTTTTGCTTCGTATACTTCAGGATTGACTGGAAAGAGGCGAACCCAATCGATGCTAGTAAGGAGCCCTGGGTCGACATCGAGACTGCGTTGCCAAATATCGTAGCCGGATTTGGTGATTTTTAGCTCATGTTTGCCAGAAGTCAACATGGTGCTGATTTTAGTGCGCTCGAACTTAGTAGTGCCATCGATCTCAACCGTGGCGGCGCCTGGGCGTGAAACAATTTCGACGAGGCCGGATTGTTGAATACCAGTTTTAATGTTGAAAGAGTAGCCCATAGCGATAAGCATGAGAATGGCTACAAGAGCGAGCACGGAGAGTGCCATGAAAATATTCGTAAACATGACGCGAAGATTGCGCATCTTCTTTCTTTTTTGCCTGTCCATAGTTGTTTACATTATAACATTATTTGCACTAAAAGTGCTTATGCTTATAAATTTCGTGTTCATTAAGAAGCAAAAATTTTAAAACGCTATTGATTTTGGGGCGCTTATGTTTTAAGATAGCTTTAGCAGAATAAAGCGAGGTAAAATGGACGGAATCAAAAAAACAAACAGGGCGGGAATTGCAAAAAGTCATGCGAGTTCTACTGCTCATCAGCAGCGTGTCCAGAAATCCTCGACTCTTAATCGACGCTTTGTGAAGCGTCCGGTTGCGCAACCTCGTATCAATGCTTCAGCGGCAGCTGCGGCTAAAACTTTGCGTACAAATAATCAGACTAGAACTGTACTTACGAAAAAGAATAGTGTCCGCTTGCAGCCTTTGAATAAAACAAGTGCGCAAACTACAGTAAAGACGCAAACTGCGACAAAAGCTCAGGCAAGGACTCAAAATATTGCAAAGCAGACGGCAAAACAGGTTGTCGCAAAAACTTCGGTCGCGCAACAGAAAAAAGTCGTTAAAACTCAGGTTCAAGCCGAGCGTCTTGCTGCGATTCGCAAAGAAGCGGCAGCGAGCTACGCGCAAATTCAAGCCAAACAACAGAAGAAGCAAGAAGCTGATAAATATGAGCGTCACGAGATGGTGAAGGTCGCAAGTGCACGCATGGCTGCACGTAAAGCCGAGCCAGTTCATATGACGGCGCAAGAGATGAAAGATCGCGCAATTCAACAAGCGCTACGCAAGATGAATGCAATGGATGCTGAGCGTGGTAAAGAAACTTTTGTCGAAGCAAAACGCAAGAAGTTCTGGCAAGGTCGTAAATTCGCAATTACGAGTGCCGTGGCGGTGCTTTCGATTGCAATTCTTGGTTATCTCGTATATTTAAACATGCCAAATATTTCGGTACGCGTAGCAGCAATGCAGAGTGGCATCGAAAAAGCATATCCAAGTTATATTCCAATGCATTATCGCCTTGACGGCCTCGTGAAAGAAGAAAACGGCCGCATTACGATGAACTTTAAGGGTGAAGAAGATAAGACCTTCAAGCTTACTGAGGAAAAAACTGCTTGGGATTCAGCGGCGGTTTTGACGAATTATGTTAAGAAAAACTGGGGTGGTGAATATTCGATAGCAAAAGGTCAGGGACTTACAATTTATGTGTCTGGCTCGAATGCTGCCTGGGTGAATGGTGGCGTGCTATATATTATTGAAGATGCTACTGGTTCGCTAAGTTCTAGCGATTTGCATGATATCGCCGTAAGTCTATAATAGACAGATAAACAAGGAGGTAATATGATCGAGTTTAAATGCGATCTAGGTCATTTAGTTGACGAAAATACTTTCAATCTTAAACTGGAGCAGGCCAGAAATGCTGTGACGCGTGCTCAGGAAGACGATTTTGGTGGCTGGGTAGACTTGCCAGTTAAATACGATAAGGAAGAGTTTGCGCGCATCGAAAAGGCAGCAGAGAAGATAAATGGCGATTCGGATTATCTAGTCTGTATCGGTATTGGTGGTAGCTATTTGGGACATCGCGCCGTGATTGAGGCTTTGGGTGGCGAACGCAAGCGTACGAAGATTATTTATGCTGGTAATTCTTTAAGTTCATTGCAGCTAAATTGTGCTTTGAGAGAACTCGGTGATGCAGATTTTTCGATTAATGTAATTTCGAAATCTGGTACAACGACCGAGCCGGCGGTGGCTTTTCGTGTTTTTAAAGAAAAGTTAATTGCAAAATATGGTGAAGAAGAAGCTGCGAAGCGCATCTACGCCACGACAGATGCAAATAAAGGCGCACTGCATGACGAGGCGGTAGCAAAAGGCTACGAGATGTTTGTGGTGCCTGATAATATTGGTGGTCGCTACTCGGTTTTGACGGCGGTGGGGCTATTGGCAATTGCGACGGCAGGAATTAACATCCGTTTACTGATGGATGGCGCAGAAGAGGAACGCTTTGCTCTAATTTCGAATGGTGGCTTGGCGGCAGAATATGCTGCGGTGCGCAATTGCTTGCTTGATAGACACTACGATATAGAGATTTTGGCGAATTTTGAACCGCAATTTGCATCATTTAACGAGTGGTGGAAGCAGTTGTTTGGCGAGAGTGAGGGTAAAGATGGCCTTGGTATTTTCCCGGCTTCGGTTGTTGATTCGACCGATCTTCACTCGATGGGACAGTATATTCAGGAAGGGCGTCGCAATTTGTTTGAAACTTTTGTGCAGATTGATAGCGATTTAAGTCATGCGGCGGTGCCGGCTATGAACGATAACTTGGATGGCCTGGCATATCTAGAAGGTAAAGAGTTGGATTATATCAATAAGAAAGCTTGCGAAGCGACGAAAGCTGCACATAAAGATGGTGGCGTGCCAGTACTCGAAATCAAGATGCCAAGTCTCGACGAACGATCTTTGGGTGGACTGATTTACTTCTTTGAGATGAGCTGTGCGCTGAGTGGCTTTGTGCTAGGCGTAAATCCATTCAATCAACCGGGCGTCGAAGCTTACAAGAATAATATGTTTAAACTACTCGAAAAACCTGGGTATTAGAGTTTAGAAAAATCTCCTCAAATGAGGAGATTTTTTGTTAGGCGGATTTTATAGGAATTATAAAAAGAGCCAACTTTTTAGAGTTGGCTCTTTTTGATTTAGCGCTTGAATGGATTTTCGAGCGTGAGGCGAGGATTGGCTTCGCTGATACGCATAAGCTCGTTGTACTTGCAGATGCGCTCGCTGCGACTGAGGGAACCGGTCTTGATTTGGCCAGTGCCGAGGCCGACGGCAAGATGGGCGATACTAGTGTCTTCGGTTTCGCCGGAACGATGGCTCATAACGCAACGGTAGCCATGTTCTTTAGCAAGCTTGACGGCGTCAATGGTTTCAGTGAGTGAGCCGATTTGGTTTGGCTTGATGAGGATAGCGTTGGCGGCGCCCATGTCGATGCCTTTTTGGAGCAATTTGGTGTTGGTAACGAAGAGATCGTCGCCGACGAGTTGCAAGCGGTCATTGAAGCGTCCAGTGAGATATTTCCAACCATCCCAGTCGTTTTCGCCAAGACCATCTTCGATAGAGACTACTGGGAAGTTATCAATAATCCATTGATACCAGTTGGCAAGATCGTCGGAGGACTTCCAGTCGCCATTGGTCTTTAATTCGTAGTGGCCATCTTTGGCGAATTCAGATGCGGCGATATCCATAGCGATACAAATGTCGCGTTCGAGTTTGTAACCGGCGCGCTCGATGGCTTCACGGATAAGTTCGAGTGGTTCATTGTTGCCACCTTTGACACGTGGAGCAAAACCACCTTCATCACCAACGGTTGTAGCGTAGCCTTTGTCTTTGAGGACGGCGGCGAGATTATGGAATACTTCAGCGCCCATACGAACAGCGTCCTGCATGTTGGTCGCACTAGCAGGGATGATCATATATTCCTGGAAATCGGTGGACCAGCCAGCGTGTGCACCACCGTTCATGACGTTCATCATTGGCATTGGGAGGCGCATGTCGTCATTGGTACCAGCGAGGTCGGCGACGTATTCGTAGAAACGGCGACCTTTGGCGTGGGCAACAGCTTTTGCAGTAGCGAGAGAGACGGCAAGAATGGCGTTAGCGCCAAGATTTGACTTATTTTCGGTACCGTCAAGATCGAGCATGAGTTGGTCGATGCGGCGCTGATCGCTAGCGTCGTTGCCGGCGAGAACATCGTTGATTTTGTTGTTTACATTCCAGACAGCTTTGAGGACGCCTTTGCCGAGATAGTGCTCTTTGTCGCCATCGCGAAGCTCAAGTGCTTCGCCAGCGCCGGTAGACGCGCCAGATGGTACGGCGGCGCGGCCAGCATTGCCACCTTCGAGAATTACGTCAGCCTCGACGGTTGGATTGCCGCGCGAGTCGAGGATCTGGCGGGCTTTGATGAATTTAATGTTGCAGTTTTTTGGTTGCATAAATTGATGCCTTTCCTTTACTCCCTTAGTTTTTTTACGCAATTTTTCTGGGTCTATTTTATCATGCTTATGTTAAAATTTCATTATTCTAAATTTTTATGTTATATTTAAACTAAAGCATTTTTATAAGGAGGGCAATTACTGCTATGGCAACAAAAAGTGCCGCAAAAAAGCCTGCTGCAAAGAAGACTACAGCAGCAAAAACAACCAAAAAAACTACTGTAAAAGCAACTAGGGTTCCAGCTGGTATCGTTACTGAGCGCCGCCCAGAAGAGCACGTAGCGACCGGTAAATACAAATTCTTCTTCGCATTCTTTGCGTTGACGACTTTGATGTTTGCTGCGATCTCCGTACAACTATTTGTATTCTCTTCGCAGGTTCTCGACAACTGGGAGCACCTCAGGAAATGTGTCGATAATGGCACTTGTATTATTGAATCTGCCGATGGCGAAGGCGACGTCTTTGAGGGCGAAACTGCTACCGACGGCACCGTAGAAGAGTAATTTAGCTATGAATGAGGGCGAGCAGGAAGACACGACCAAGGTGAAGCTCGGCGTAGAAAACGCTGAGCACCCTGAGACGCCTTCGGGCTCGCCTGATTTGACCTTGGAAGAACTTGAAGCCGAGGCAATGGCCGAGGAAGAGTTCATCTCCGACAAAGAAGATGAGATTGAGAATCCATTGGTTTATGGAGATGACAAAAAGCTTCATCTCGAGTCACAATTACATGAGTCAGAAGTCGACGAGAAAAAAGATATTTTACCTGGTGCAATTGGGACTGGGGATCTTGAGGCCGAAGGCTTACCTTTTAACAACGAACAAGCTTTAAGAGAAGAAAAAATGAACGAGAATAACGATCCGCTAAAAAATGATAGCGTAGAAAATCCAGAGCAAACTACTCCGGACATGGATTTTGGCGCAAATGCAACTGACATGCAAATGAACGCTGAAGCTTCTAAAGGCGAAGATGCGCCAAAGGAAGCAGCTCCAATTAATGAAGCTTTGTCTGCCGAGATGGACGCAATGCTAAATGTGGCCGGCAATGATCCAGTCATGAATATGGGCGCCGAGGTGACTGATGCGCCGGTACAGCCAGTTGAGAACGAGACGATCGCTCCGGCTGCCGAGCAAAGCGCCAATGCTGGGGCGCCAGCCGTAGATACATCTGCTGAAAACGCTACTGCAGAAAGTACTCCAGCCGCCGGAGTGGCGCCTACGATTGCAGATTTGGCCACAAATTCAAGCGCAAATACTGCCAGTACTGACGCTGCTGTCAAAACTAAGGGCAAGAAGAAGACTGGTTTGATTATTGGTCTAGCCATAGCTGCTGTAGCAGTGATTGGTGGTGGTGTTGGTGCGATTGCTTATCTGAATTGGCACGAATCACCAGAGCAGACTTTGGCTGATGCAATCTCCAATGTCTGGAATGCAAAGAATATTCAAGCCGAAGCAACGATTACGGGCGAAGCAAAAGATAAAGACTCAGACTTTAGCAAAATTGAGCTAAAGATGAACATGATTGCTACGCAAAATGCAGCATCGATGAGTATTAATAACCTTAGTATCGATACTAAGGAAAATGGCAGTTATAGCTTGAGCGTCGAGTCGGCTTATAGCCTCGATGATGACATTTACTTTAAGATTGGTGGTATCAAAGAAGCATTTGATGGCGCTATGAAGAATGTCGACAAGGATGAAGCTGAAGAGCTTGAGGCGATTTCTGGTATGGTTGGTGGCGTAATTGAGGTGCTTGACAACCAGTGGATCAAGATTGGCTCTGATCTTTTGAAGGAAATGGGCGTCAAGGACCAATATGATTGCTATAAAGAAAAAGCTAAGGCGCTAAGTTCGGAAGACTTTAAGAAAAAAGTTGCAGAAATTTACGAAAATCACGGGTTTATTGCACTAAAAGACGATAAAGTCGTAAAGACTGAAGATGGTCTTAGCTATTACAGCATCAAGATTGACAATAAAGAATCTGAAGCATTTGGCGAAGAAGTTGAAAAACTTGACGAAGTTAAAGCTTTGACTTCCTGCTTTGATAGCAAGCTCGATACTGATGACGACAAAGACGACGAGCGGGATGATGATCTTGACCTCGAATTTAATGATGACATCAAGAAGGAAGATGAGCAGAGAGATTACGATTTGCTCGTTGGTATCTCTGGTTGGAATCATACTTTGAAGGCCGTTGAAGCAAAATCTTCGGACGATGATGCAGATATGAGCATCAAGCTAAATCTTAGCTATGACGAAAAGGCCGTCGAGCTACCTGGTGACGCTAAGAACGCAAAAGACTTGGTTGAAGAACTCAAAAAAGCAATTCAAAGCTCCGCATTAGACCTTGTGAAGCAACAAGTAACTGCTCAATGTGGTCTAATGTACGATAGCGAGAAAGAAATTACTGATTGCGTCGAAACCGTGATGGAAGAAAACGCAGAAGAAATTGAAGAAGAACTTGGCGGATTAGATCTTGTCGATATGTTCGATGCCATTGACCTCTAAAAAAGTCTAAAAAAATCCCCCTAAGCTAGGGGGATTTTTGTGGCTAGAGTATAATATACTTATGGAATTATCGCCCAAACTAAAAGCGAGACTAAAAGAACTGCCGAAGGAACCGGGAGTTTATTTTCATAAGAATCGCGATGGTGAGGTAATTTATGTGGGTAAAGCGGCGATTTTGCGCAACCGTGTACGACAATATTTTCAGTCGCCAGAACGCAAGGATCCAAAGACGCGTGCGCTAGTTGCGGAAATTGATTATACAGATTGGATTGTTGTTGATACGGAGATGGATGCGCTATTTCTCGAGAGTGAGATGATTAAGCGTTATATGCCGAAGTGGAATATTTTGCTGCGCGACGATAAGACGGTAAGCTATGTGCGCATTGATATGAAATCTGAGGTACCATATGTAAGTATGACACGCAACCCTGACGATGATGGCGCAACTTATTTAGGTCCATATTATGGCAAAACGCCGATTTTGCGTTCGCTTCGGATCTTGCGTAAGATTTTTCCGTATTACGACAAGCCATATACGGGTAAGAAAACTTTAAATACAGATCTTGGCCTGACGCCGGGAATTGAAGTGGGAAAGTGCACGCCGGCTGACTATAAGCGTAATTTGCGACAGTTGATTAGTTATTTGAAGGGTAATCGCAAAGCGTTAATAAAAGATCTCGAGAAGAAGATGTATGCGGCGGCCGATGCGGGCGAGTATGAGAAAGCGGCGGAGTATCGTAATCAGTATTTTGGCTTGAAGGGCATTGGTACGAAAATTGTGTTTTCGGATAAGGAATTTTTAGATATTTCAAACGATAGAGCGCTGGAAGATTTGCAAGACCTTTTGGAGTTGAAAAAGCCACCAGTACGAATTGAAGGTTATGATATTAGTCATCAGTCGGGTACGAATGTGGTGGGCTCGATGGTGTGCTTTATTAATGGTACGGCGGATCGTACGAGATATAGGCGCTTTAAATTGCGTCGCCAGCAAAATAATGATCCGGCGAGCATGAGAGAAGTAATAACGCGCCGGCTTAAGCATTTGAATGATTGGGGGAAGCCGGATCTAATCGTGCTGGATGGCTCGGTGGGGCAACTTGATGCGGTGCGAGATGTGATTGCCGAGGCGGGGATTCCGGTAATAGGTCGCGATAAAAGTGGCGACCATAGTCGCAATGCGCGCGTGCGCTTGGTAATCCCGGAAAACACTGAGGATTATCGCATGGTAGAATTGGCGTCGGATAGTCATATTGCAAAACTAATTGCGCGAATTGATGAAGAGTCGCACCGTTTTGCGATTCAATATCATGTTTTACTAAAACGTAAAAATTCACTAAAATAATAGTGGATATGATTAAAAAACAAATTTTGACATTTTTGCTACGCTGGATGATATCGTGTTTGGCAATGTATGCGTGTATTAATATTTTTTGTACGATAGACGCCGAAGTTGATGGGTTCACGAGTGGTGTAACCTTTTATCTGACGGCGGGATTGGTACTAGCGACAGTAAATACAGTAGTAAAACCACTGGCGACAATATTTTCGTTGCCGTTTATGCTGATGACGCTGGGATTATTTACAATCATTATCAACGTAGCGATGTTGGGATTAACGATTTTGATTTTACCAGACGTGAGGATTAGCTTTTGGGGAGCCGTGGGCGGAAGTTTGCTGATTGCGGTGATAAACTATCTCGTGAGCGTGATTGGTATTGATAAAGTGCCAGAAAAAGTGGTCGAGAAAACGAAGAAGGGCGGCGTTCAGAGTGACGCTACTTGCAAGAATAAAGAGAAGTAGCGTATAATAGAGCTATGAATATAGGTGCGTTTTTAGATTTTGTAGTCTTTGCTTCGGCAATTTTGTTGATTTTGTTAATTCTCTTACAGCAACGCGGTGCATCGCTCGGTGCTGGGCTTAGCGGTTCTGGTGAGCTTAATACGGAACGTCGTGGCCTCGAGCGTTCGATGTATAACGTAACGATTGTGATTGCAGTTATCTTCGTAATCTCGATTCTAGCAATTCTAATTATTTAGTGAATGAATAAACTTAGCAAAAAGAGTGGGCAAAATGCAAAGTTTGGCCGTCGCGTAAAAAAAAGTTTGCGCGTGAGACTAAACGAACAATCCGAGAAAATCGGGAGTCATTTTTCTGAGCTCTTTATAAAACGTCTCGCGAACGTGATTCAGGTGCGACTATGGGTGTTTGAGTGGGTGCTTTTGGTGCTTTTGGTGTTTTTGCTAGCTGTAGTGCAGATGTTTTGGTATGATCAGGCGCATGAGACGTCGGCGTTTGTGTATGGTGGTACTTATGTCGAGGCGTCGATGGGCGATGTAAAGACTCTAAACCCACTTTATGCGTCGACGGACTCGGAGAAAATCTTGGCGCGTCTTTTGTTTGCGAACTTGGTCTCGCCAGATGCGTCGGGCCACGAAAAAGGCGTACTAGCAAAGAGTGTGCGCGGTGATGAAACTGGTAAAGTTTGGACGCTAAAGCTACGTGAGAACTTGAAGTGGTCAGATGGCGAGCCAATAAACGCCGATGACGTGATTTATACGATTGATCTTCTAAATGATACAAGTGCAAAAACGACGATTAAAGCGGATTTTTCACGCACGAAAGTTGAGAAGATTGATGATTTGACGGTGAAATTTACTTTACCATCAGTTTATATTGACTTTATGGATACACTGGAGTTTCCGCTTTTGCCGGCACACAAATTAGCTGAAATTAAGCCAGCTTTGGTGTATGAGAATGAATTTTCGACCTCGCCAGTGGGGTCGGGGCCTTTTGTGATTAATGTGATGCAGAAGGGCGACGCGACGGATGCTTTCTCGCAGGTAATTTATCTGAACCGCAATAATAAATATTATGGCCAAAATACGAAGTTGGCGAATTATACTTTGAAAGTCTATAACTCGACGGATGATATTATTGCGGCGCTAAAAAATGGTAGTGTGCGCGGAACGGCATCACTAGGTGTGAACGCGGCCGAGCAACTCGGTAACACGATTGCACGCAGGACGAGTCTTTTGAACGGCGGAGTATTTGCGTTTATTAACACTGAGACGCTAGCGAAGGCTGAGTTGCGTCAGGCGATTCAGCAGGGCGTTGATATGAGTAAAGTACGCGAAGGGATGGACGATTCGCAGATACTAGATTATCCAATTTTGGAACGCCAGGATCCGGATTTCGAATATCCAAAGCTTGCTAAATACGATACCGATGCTGCCAAGAAACTGATTGAAAAAGCGGGCTATAAGTTTAATAACGAAGGAAAGATAGTAGATGAAGCGGGCGATGTGCTGACTATAAATATGTCAGTGCTAAATCGCGAGACTTTGAGCAAGGTAGCAGAACGTTTTGCGGAGCAATTGAGGACACTTGGCTTTACGGTGCGACTTGAGATTGTAGATGATTCGCAGGTGGGCGTAGACTTTTTTACGAGCGTTGTGCAGCCGCGTAATTATGATATTTTGATTTATGAAATTGATATGGGCGTAAGTACGGATCCGTTTGTATATTACAGCTCGACGCAAGCTGGTACGAGTGGCTGGAATTTGAGTAATTACTCAAATGGACTCGCGGATGATGCGCTTTTATCTGCTCATACAACGACGTCGACGAAGTTGCGTAAGGCAAAATATGAAGCTTTTTTGCGTTATTGGGCGGAGGATGTGCCGTCGATTGGAATTTACCAGTCGAGCATGAACTATTATTATGCCGAAGATACACAGATTTTTTCGGAAAACATTTTGATGACGGATGTGTATGATAGGTTTCTTGATGTTGAGTATTGGGCGACCGAGAAAAGAGACGTAGAGCTGACGCCATAGTACTGTTGCCATATACTATAAGCATTATGGTAAAGACTAGGGAAAAAGCAAAGAATACACTTAAAACGAATATCGTAACAGCGTTAATGATAATCGCCGCCTTATTTATTATTGGATTAAGCTGTGCAAATAAGCTACTCATAACTACTAAGCAACACGGCCAAAATGTAAACGATTTTGAGGCGAAGTGTTTGAGCTATGGTGAAGAGTTCAGTGAAACGGAAAAAGCGCTATGCGACAGTAATGCTTATAACGCTGAGAGGATTATTTTGGCTGAGCAATATAATTTTATGTTTATTGCGCACTCAATTGCAACCGTATTGATTGTGCTAGCAATAGCGTATCGCGTGAAGTCGGAATAAAATTTAGCCCCTCGTATAGGGGCTTTTTTATTTATTCGGCTCCTACGGAGGGCGAACTAACGTTCTCGTCTAGTCTCAGACGGAAGCAAAATAATAAAAAATGAACCCGATGGGTTCTTTTTTATTATTTTGGTGCGCCCGACTAGACTCGAACTAGCACAGCCGTTTGATTAGCCACTAGCACCTCAAGCTAGCGTGTCTACCAATTCCACCACGGGCGCAGATAGGAAAATTATAGCATAGGGAAGCGATTTTGACTAGTACTTTGGCAAAATTCGCAATAGCAACAGGGGTCGAAGCGGTAGAATATTGACTTTTGTGGCGTTTTATGATAAAATAGAAATGTAAGTTATTGGTCTTTTTCTCTGGGCTTGGAGGGGATAAATAAAGCTCAATTCGTATCTATTGACTTTTAGACTTTGTACATTGAAAGGAGAAATGCAAAATGAAGAAATTCGTAATTGGTGCGGGTATTGTGCTCGCGGTAGTTGGTGTGGCTTTTGCTGCGCTTATGAAAGTGACCGACGATTTGGATCTCTACGACGAAGTAGATGAGGACGATTCCGACGACGAATATGAAGCCGACCTCGAATAGAGGCAAAAATACCAGACTTATTTTATCTCCGCGCGGGGCTCTATATGGCCCCGCTTTTTAACGCGCAAAATATAAGATGTTAACAGAGAGTAGAGAAGCAGTGCTTATGCTAAAATACTTGATTTTTTGCGTATGATGTGGTATAATAGATAATGTTCGTTACTGAAATTGCTACATATAGGCAGTTTACACGAAAGTAGTTTAGGAGGATGAGAAATGAGAAGAAGAACGTTGTTCCGAAAAGCTGTGACGAGCTGTTGGTATGGGGTAATCTACCTTGTGCTGGCGGTAATAGTCTTGCTAGTGTCCGCCAGATATCCCGTGAGGTCGGTTGAGTCTTTGGTGGCGTTTTGCGTGGTGCTTATCTGTGCATTGGCCATACAAATGACGATCAAGAAGCCTTTGACTGATTATCTGGAGTTCGCGAAATTGGACGGCAGAAAGGCGGCGAAATATTTTGCCAAGAGGCAAATAATTCGTTATGCTGACGAGCCGGAGTACGTAGTTGATCTTGAAGAAATGCTATGTGCTGAGTTTTTTCCAGAGTATGTAGACGTCAATGTAAAACATGGAATCATTGCGATTATCGCGCGAAACGATGGTCGTTGGCGTTTCGGATGGAAGCATCCGGAGCAAAATCCTAGCACGAAGCGTATCCGCGTGGTAGTGTTGGAGAGTTTATCTGGTACAAAGATTCTGAACGAATGCCACGTGTTGGCGTCGCAGCATCGCAATTTCGGCTACTATAATGGCAAAATCACGGTCCTAAATTATGGCTTGCGCCTGAATGGGAAAGTGATTGCTTATTGTGATCGAAACATGATAGCTGCGTTGTGGGATGCATTGCATTGTATGCAACTTAGCTCGAGCAAATATCTCTCTGATGTCACTGAGAGGGTAAACTGCGAGTAAGTGCGAACTAGAAGGAGGTTTCTTATGTATATTAAAGAAGCTTGGAGAAGGTATCGCAGAGCGTTGCTCAATTGGATGTTGTTGCTGGTGGCGACACTGGTGATGGCCTATTTGGGCGTAAGTCACAATTTGGCTGGCTCGCTGGCCGGCAATCCGGCGTCGATTGCCATGATTGTGCTGATTGGCGTAATGACGGCTGTAACGGTCGCGACTTTGGCGCTGAGCGTTTGCGTGAAGTATAAGGAGGCAGTTGATCTCGAGATGCAAAACTCGGACAAATTGCTGGAAACTTATGCGGATACACGCATGCGCACGATTGATATCGAGCCGATGATGCGTCGTCGCCGCGAAGAAAACGAGGTTCGCTACGAGAAGCGCGAAGACGGTTGGGTGATGACGATTCAAAACCTGGAAGTCAGTTTCCGTACTTCAGTGATTGACGGCCACATTTATGGCATGCAAGTCGTGCACGTACCGAGCGGCGATCAGTTTATCTCAATTTTGAAGCAGGATGCTACTGGCAATTACTACGCTACCTATTGGGATGGCGTACTAATTGGCAGTATGCATAAGCGTACTCTTGAAGCATTGTGGTACTTGGCGGATGAGCCGTCGGAGTATTGGCATTTGCGCAAGGGACATTAAGAAGTTTTTCATCATTCGCGGACTCCGGCCTGAAACGCCGGAGTTTTTTAAATATTATAATTATGCTATATTTAGAATAGTAAAAAGGGTAGAAGAATGAAAACCAAAAAAATGTTTTTGTGTGGAATCTTGGCGGGGGTTTTGAGCGTTTTTGGCGCTGCTATGCCGATGATGACGATAGCTGAGGAAAAAGTAGAAGAGACTTCTTCGACTGAGTCTAGTGAAGTGCTAGAGGTCGATTCTATGCTAGTAGACTTCGGCTTTGCGAGCGAGCTGGGGCGTAGCTATTCAGGCAAGTTTGCAGTGAAAAACAAAGGTACTGAGAAGATTGTTGTAAAATTTACAACAGAAGAATATGCCGGTATTGCTGCGGATGCGAGCAAGGCTGGCAAGGATTGGCTAAGCTATGTTGGTGGAAAAAATGTATACGAAATTGAGCCAGAGTCGAGTGCTGATGTAGCACTGCGTTTTAACATTCCAACTGATGCCGAGAAAGGCAGAACGCAATATGCGACAATCCACGCAGTCGTAACGAGCGAATATGGTAAAGATCAGAGTCGAGATGTTGTTGTAAAAATTACAACAACAGACGAAAAGATGGAATTTGGCGGTGCGATTGAGAATAAATTAGATTCGTTTAAGCTAAATAATATGGTTTCGGGGGCGGCGATTATCAAAAACTCTGGCAAAATTGGTTTTGAGTCGAAAGTTAGCGTGCGAGTGTCGCCGGCATTTGGGCTAGAAGATTGGAAAGAGATAGTACCAGAACAGAGTATAGATGTGGCGCCTGGCGATGAAAACTTGTATGTAGATTTTAATAAAGAGATGCCATATGGCATTTATAAAGTTGAACAAAAAATTTCCTACGTAAATAGTGAAGGGAAGATTATCACGGCGACTAATACTGGTCGTGTAATGCTGTGCCCGCTTTGGATTGTGATTGTGCTTGCAGTAGTAATTGTTGCGATTGTCGTGGCGGTAGTGATAGTGAAGATAAAAAAGCGCGGCGCAAAAGAGTAAAGAATAAGGCCAGGCGCAGATCTGGTCTTTTTTTGTTGAGGTTTTGAGAGTCCTAAAAAGCCTCCAGTGGAGGAGGCTTTTTGGAATGGTAGTTCGTTTTGGTGAGTCCGGTGAGACTTGAACTCACGACACCCTGCTTAAAAGGCAGGTGCTCTAACCGGCTGAGCTACGGACCCTTACTTCTGAATATTATAGTACCCAAAATAAAAAATTGCAAGAGTATTGCGTAAGATTATTTTTTTTGGTAAAATATAGGCAGGTTATGGATCGTTAGCTCAGTTGGCTAGAGCGTATCTTTGACGTAGATAAGGTCGCAGGTTCGACTCCTGCACGATCCACCAGATTGAATTTATGTAATAGGTGCAGTATAAAACTCTGTTTTATGTTGCGCCTATTATTTAAGTTTAGAGAACAATATTTTTAATAAAAGAGGGCAAAATGAAGGATAAAAGTAAAATCCGCAACGTCGCGATTATTGCACACGTCGACCACGGAAAGACTACGCTAGTGGATGCGCTTTTGAAGCAAAGCAATACCTTCCGTGAGAATCAGGCCGAGATGAACGAGACTCTGATTATGGACTCGGGTGATCAAGAGGCGGAACGCGGTATTACGATTACGGCAAAGCAGACCTGCGTTTATTATAACGGATGCAAGATCAATATTATTGATACGCCAGGCCACGCCGATTTCTCGGGCGAGGTAGAGCGTACGCTAAACATGGCAGATGGCGTGCTTTTGATTGTAGATGCGCAGGAAGGCCCAATGCCGCAGACGAAGTTTGTATTGCAAAAGGCGCTCGAAATGGGGCTTACGCCAGTTGTGATTATCAATAAAATTGATAAGCCAGCAGCGCGTCTGGGTGAAGTTGAAGATGAGATTTCGGATCTCTTCTTGGAGCTTGCTACGACAGAAGAGCAGTTGCAATATCCAGTTTATTATGCGATTGCGCGTGATGGTCGTGCAGGTAAAACGCCAGAACTCGATAATGATTTGCACGTGATTTTTGACGCAATTATTAATGAAATTCCAGAGCCGCGCGTGGAAGTGGATGGTTCAAAGGGTTCGCAATTATTGGTGGCCGCCCTCGCTGCCGATAATTACCTTGGTAAATACGCGATTGGTAAGATTTTCCGTGGCAAATTGAAGCGCAATGAAGCTGTGTCGATTATGAAGACGAATGGCGAGATCATAAAAGGCAAGATTGATCGTTTATTTACTTATCGAGGTTTGGGCCGCGAGGAAACCGACGAGGCGATTGCGGGCGATATTGTCGCTTTGTCGGGGCTGGCGGCGGCTAGCATTGGTGATACTATTGCGACTGGCGATAAGCCAGAAGCGCTACCGACGATAGAGCTCGAAGCGCCAACTATGAGTATTTATATTGGTCCAAATACTTCGCCGCTGAAGGGTCGTGAAGGTGAATTTACGACTTCGCGTCAGATTGGTGATCGCTTGCATCGTGAGCTTGAGACAAATATTGCCTTGCGCCTTGAGCCGCAAGGGCTAGGATATAAAGTCTCGGGCCGTGGTGAGCTGCATCTTTCGGTTTTGATTGAGACAATGCGCCGCGAAGGCTACGAGATGGAAGTGGGTCGTCCAGAGGTAGTTTACAAGATTGAAGATGGCGTCGAGATGGAGCCAGTTGAAGAGTTGACGATTGAAGTTTCGCCAGAGTTTGTTGGTGCAGTTTCGCAGGAGCTTGGTGTGCGTAAGGCTGAGTTAGTTGAGCAAGAGCTGACAGCTTCGGGTGCAACGCGTTTCCGCTACAATATTACGACGGCGGCTTTGATTGGTCTGCGCAATAACTTGATGACTGCAACTAAAGGTACGGCCATTATGAATACTTTGCCAAAAGGATACCAAAAGGTAGAGACGCACTACCATCAGGAGCGCAACGGTGCGCTAGTAGCGAGCGAAGCAGGCCAGAGCACAGCTTATGCGCTTGACGCTGCGCAGGCGCGTGGCGTGCTATACATTCCACCGCAGGTCGATGTTTATATGGGCATGATTGTGGGCTTGTCAAAGAAAGATGAGCTAGACATCAATGTTTGCCGCGAAAAGGCGCTCACAAACATGCGTACTCATGCGTCGGACGGTGCAATTCAGTTGACGCCATATACGCAGTTGTCGCTTGAGCAGTGCTTGGATTTCTTGATGGAGGACGAGTTGCTTGAAGTAACGCCAAAGAGTCTTAGATTACGCAAGCGCGAACTTAATCCAGTAATGCGCAAACGCCAACGCAATAAAATGCAATAAAAATATGCCGGCTGAGGGGAGCCGGTTTTTTGGCGAAGTGCTCGTGTTTTGATTTTTTGGTGATTCATTGTATAATATAGAGGTTAGAACGGTGGCGGTTCTCGAACATTAACGTAGAGCACTTATATTTTTAAGGGGGTGATTTTATGACATTGCTGGAATATATACTCGATCTAGTATTAAATCTTGGCCTGTTTGCAGTGGTCCTTGGAGGATTACTGTGGTTATTGACGGGGCTGGGAGTCGTAGTATCGGGCTGGATTATTGGGACTGTGATGTCGAGGCGTACGTATCCGTACCCGATGGAACATCAGCGTGGCTTTTCGTATGAGTATAACGAAGAGGCAAGTAGGCTCGATATGGAAACACGATTGGGCGTCTGGAGAGGCATGAGCTTTACAGTGATTGTAGTTTTGTTGTGGTTACTGTTACTACTTCGTCCGTCGCTCGATGTGGCGTTTACGGTATTTGGCCTTGAGTTACACATCTGGAGCATTGTAATTATCGCCGCTGTTTTGACTGCAAATGTATTAGCTGGTTCAATCTTGAAGGCTTCTTTGATAGAAAAGCCGATTGTGGTAGTGGATTTTGATAGCTACGATCCGGAGACGGATTTGGCAAAGTATAAAATCCGCATGTCAGAAAAGTGGCTAAACGATATGGAGCCGGTGATTGAAATGGAATGTGAGCATGATGATGACTTTATCAAGAAATATTGTCACGATCGTTCCAAGTTTGTCGTAACTGACGTGATGGATGGACGCTTGGTTTTTATGGAGCTAAATCTGCGACGTTGGATGGGCGCCGATGAGGGGGACTAATATGTTGGGATTTTTAGTCAGCCTTGCAAATTTTGTTATTGCTTTTGTTGTGAATTTACTACTGGTTGGAGTAGGTACGGTGGCGGGACTACTTGTAGGACTGCTGATAACTCTTACGATGGCCGCAATCTTGTCAAGAATATCACTGCGTTGGTGCCATGCAAGAGTGGTGCGTAGTGACGCTGACATCCTAACAAGTTATGGGATGCGTGAGTTTACATACAAAGATGTTCACAACAGAGAAATGCGATGCCTGAAAGTCTATGCGATAATTCTGTTGGCAATGTTGGCAACTTTCGCTTATGCGGTCTTTGGTGGCATGGGTGGAATTAGGTATTATATCGGGCCGGTTGAAGGCCTACATATAATGTATATGCCGCTTGCGATCTATCTTGGAGTGATTTTGATACTGCCAGTGACGTTCTTGGCTGATATTCATGAGCAAGGAAGGTATCACTTTGATGTAACAGAGAAAGACGGCGAAAAAGTCTTAATCTTGACCGATGGCAGTGGATTTAGCGCGCTAGGAATTACTTTAGACGATAAAGGTAAATTTGTAAGTGTTTAGCGAAGAGCTGGCCAGGGAAACTTGGCCGGCATTTTTTATGGCAAGATTATGGCTCCAACAAAAATGACCTCTAGGTGCGGCAGAGGTCAGATTTGGAGTAATGTAATATAGTTATAGTATAGCACAGAACGCCGTAAAAGTCAAGGGGGTAGAATGGTGAAAAAACCGAACAAAAGTGACTGAAGCGTGTTCGGGTATTATAAAATGCAGGGCGATTTTGTAAATTGTGGAAAAGTCCAAAATGAAGAATTTTTTTGTTCGGGCGTACCTCTGTTTTTTGGGGCGTTTTTCCACCGAAGTGTGCAAAAATCCACAAAAATGGTACTTGCAATTTTTCGGCTAATTGCTTAAACTAAGGACAAGTGGAAAGCAAAACAAAAACCACGAAACAAAAATAAAAGATCAGAAGGAAGATTGGAAAATGAAAAAGAAAATCGAAGTCATCGACCAATCGCGAAACTACGAAATTATCACATTAGTACGTCGCTAATCTGATTATTTTTGGGCACATTAACAAGTTCGAATCCCGACATCTAGGAGTTTTGGACGCGTTTAGGATACGCGAAACAGAAACCGTAGGTACCTAAATTAAAATACACACCTCCCAAACATATATAACTCCACCTAACACAAATTAAACTCTCAACGCCGCGATCATGAGTCGATTAAATATTGGCAGAGATCCGGTATATTAACTTGTGTAAAGGCAAAACAAACAACAAAAAACACAAAAATCCGAAATTTCTAGATGCGGGGATTCGAACTAAGCTATAATGAAGAAATGAATGAAATTCATATTCCAGTTTTATTATCGAGCACGATAGAATACTTAGCGCCGAAGCCAGGTGAATCTTACTTGGATTTGACAGCTGGTTACGGTGGACATGCAGATAAAATTTTGGAAGTAACGCAAGATTATAATGCGGCGGTCTTAAACGATCGTGATCAGAATGCAATAGATTACTTGAATGCGAAGTATCAAAAGAAGAAGCCGAATCTACTGCACAATGATTTTTATAGTACTGCGTTGCAACTAGTGGAGAATAACAAAAAGTTCGATATAATACTGGCGGATTTCGGAGTTTCTTCACCGCAATTAGATAAGGAAGAGCGCGGGTTTTCGTTCTCGAAGCCAGCGAGGTTGGATATGCGAATGGACCAATCTCAGGAGCTGGACGCTTGGCGAGTAATCAACAAGTGGCGAGAAAGCGAACTCACGGATATTTTTGTACGCTATGGCGAGGAAAAGCCGGGTAGGGCGAAGATGTTGGCGCGAGAAATCGTGACACATAGACCAATCGATACTACGACGGAACTAGCCGAGCTGATACGTCATAAATCGCCGTTTTCGCATACTCATCCGGCTACAAAGATTTTTCAAGCCGTCCGCATCGTCGTAAATGATGAGCTAGGCGAGATTGAGAGAACTTTGCCGCTATTGCCGAAACTATTGAATCCTGGTGGGCGAGTTGGAATTATTTCCTTTCATAGCCTTGAGGATAGGTTGGTTAAAGATTACTTTAAAGAGGCGAGCGACAAGGGGATTGAGTCTGAGCTAAAAATCTTGACGAAAAAGCCGATCGTTGCGGATGCAGCTGAGTTAGTTAATAACCCACGCGCAAGAAGTGCAAAACTAAGAGTTGCCGTAAAGCTTTAGATGGGCGGCTCGAGGTAGGCAATATTTTTGCGTATCGCGAAAAATAAAAACAAAAAACAGAAAGGAGCCTAAAATGGCTAAAATCATTGTTACGAATCGTTCTCGTGCACAGCAAGTTAAAGTAAACTTTCGCTAGTTTTTGACAGTGCGGCATAATGAATGCCTTGTACTGCCGGATACCAGTCTAAAAGATCCCCAAAACAACCTATATGCCCCTTTGCAGGGTACCAAGAACTAGGTGAGTTTTTGGAGTGTGTATATAAATATTTTGACCTCTCTTCAGTGGATAGCTAATTCTCTCTTTGTAGCTATAGAACAACACTGAAGCCTTCGAACTGGGGCGTGGCTTGACCTCTGCGCCTCAAGTTCACCATAAAACAAAAACAAACATATAAAAACGGAATTATTTTGATGGCAGCAACATATTATTCTACGCGAGGAACGACGAGCTACGGCTATAATAGCCGTCGAACTGGAAATAGTGCGTGGTCACCGAATCGAAACGCAGTGCGCCACAAGCCAGGAATTAATCTTGGGCCAATTTCTTTTTCGGTACTAGTCTCGCTAGTAGTTGCTGTACTGGGTATTGCTTTTCTGTCAAAGAGTGCTTCGGTAACGACTTATGACCGTGCGATTGCAAATACCAATAGTGAACTTACAAATCTTGAAGCCGAGCGTGATGCGCTAGCGGTCGAGAATGCGAAGATTAATGCCGCGGCGGCAAATATTGATCAGAATCAGGTGGCGAGTAGCATGGTTGATGCTGCGAGTAGCGCCTATGTAGCCGAATAATATAGTATAATACGCTTATGGCTGTGGCTAAAGACACAAACAAAAAGCCAACGAGTATGAAAGTTAGATATAACTTGCTATTTTTGATGCTCGGAGGAGTTGTGTTTTGTATCTTTGCGAAACTTTATTACCTGCAAGTAATAAAGTATCGTGAATATACAAAGGAGGCGGTCGCTAGTCGCGTGCGCGAGACGCCCATTAAGGCGGAGCGTGGCGAAGTTTACATGATGAACGGCAGCGATGAGCCGGAAGCGGTAATTATGAATGAACGTGTTTGGGATGTTTATATCGATCCAAAATACGCACTATCTTTTGGCGAGAGTCACGTCGCGAAAATTGAGAAAAATTTGACGGAAATTTTGGGAAACAAAATGACGGTTTCTTGGGACGAAGTTTGGAAGGATAAGAATCGTCAGTATATTGAGGTAGCAAAAGGCGTGGATTTTGAGACGGCGTCAAAGGTTAAGGCCGTAAAAAAGTTGCATGCGGTGGGTATGAATGTATCGTCGCGCCGAGTATATCCATCGGGGACTTTGGCTTCGCAGCTACTTGGTTTCGTGAATGTGAATGGGGATGGCTATGGTATTGAGGGCGGGCTAAATACGCGTCTGGCGGGTAAAGATGGTGTTTTGAAGTCGGTAGTAGATGTGAATGATATCCCGTTGTCGATTGGCGATGAGTATACGGAAGAGCCAGCAGTGGACGGCGATGATATTGTATTGACGGTTGATATAAATATTCAGCGTAAAATTGAATCTATTCTAGCGGAGCGCGTTGAGAAGAATGCGAATGTAGCGACGGCGAGTGCGGTAGTGATGGATCCAGCGACTGGTAAAGTGATGGCAATGGCGAATTATCCAAACTTTAACCCTGAAGAGTATAGCAAGGTAGATGATGCGTCGATACACATTAACCGTGTGACAACGAGTTTGTATGAGCCGGCGAGTGTAATTAAACCATTTGTGTATGCGATGGCACTAAATGAGAACAAGATTAAGCTTAGCGACACGTATTATAACTCTGGCTCAACGAAAGTGGCAGATAGGACGATTTATAATGCGCAGCGTTCGACGCGTAATACTGGTGAAATTACTTTTCAAACGGCAATTGATAACTCGCTAAATACGGGAAGTATTGAGGTGCTGAGACGGGTAGGCGGCGGCGACATTACGAAGGCGGCGCGCAAGACAATGTATGATTACTTTGTAGATGGATTTGGCTTGGGGCGTAAGACTGGAATAGAAGTGCATGAAGAGCAGGGTATTATTATTTCACCAGACGAAGTGCAAGGCAATGCGGTGCGCTATTCAAATATGACTTTTGGTCAGGGCATGAGCGTAACGATGATGCAAGTGGCGACGGGATTTTGTTCGATGGTGAATGGTGGAAACTATATTGAACCGACATTAGTGGAAGGCGTATTAAACGATAAAGGTGAGCTTGTAAAAAGTGAGTCGCATACGGCAATACGCCAAACGATTTCGGCCGATACGAGCGCGGAAGTGCGCAAAATGCTAGCAGAGGTACGTAAAAACAATGGTGGTCAGCGTGATCCAGAGGGTTATAATATAGGTATAAAAACCGGAACAGCTGAAACAATAGATGAAAATGGCCATTATACCTCCGATAAGACTAATGCAAGCGTGTTGGGCTATGGTGGCGGTGGCGAAGAAGACGATGTTCCGGACTACGTAATCATGGTACGTCTAGACGGTAACTCGTTGTTGTGGGGTGCGACGGATGCAGTGCCGGTGTTTACGGATATTAGTAACTATTTAATTGATTATCTAAGGATTGCGCCAAGCAAGTAGAAAGGAAAACATGTTTGAAGATATAAATAATAACATCGGATTTGAACTAGTGCTGGCGCTGGGCGGATTCTTGATGTCGATGTTCTTGACGCCGATTTATACGAATTTTGCATATAAACATAAATTGTGGAAGAAGCAAAAGAGCGTGGCAATTACGGGCGAAGAATTAACCGTAATGAACAAGCTGCACGCAAAGAAGATAAAAAGGCATTTTCCAACAATGGCGGGCATAGTGTTCTTGGTGACAGTGCCGACGGTGATCTTGGCGTGTAATTGTCTAATCCGTGAGCAAACTTGGATTCCGGTGGCGGCTTTTGTCGGTGGCGGTTTGATTGGTTTTATTGACGATGTTATTAACTTGTTTGGTAAAAACGCAGTAGCAGGACTACGGGCGCCGGTAAAGTTTGCGATGATCTCGGCATTAGGTCTGGCGTTGGGTTGGTTCTTCTCGGTGAAACTTGGCTGGACGGCGCTAAACATTCCGTTTTTTGAGGGACATTCGATAGATATCGGCTGGGTGGCAATGACATTGGTGGTGGCTTTTGCGATTGTAGCGACTGGCAACGCAGTAAATATTTCTGACGGCATGGATGGTCTGGCGGGTGGGCTTTCGATGATGGCCTACGGTGCATATGGCGTAATCGCACTTTTGCAAGAACAATGGTACTTGGCAGGATTTTGTTTTGTAGTTGTAGGAGCGCTTTTGACTTACATTTGGTTTAATGTGTATCCAGCGCGCTTTATGATGGGTGATACGGGCTCGTTTGCGTTAGGAGCAGGACTCGGTGCGGTGGCGATTGCGACACGTTCGTTCTTGCTTTTGCCGGTGATTGGCGGACTCTTCGTAGTAGAGGCTGGAAGCTCGCTAATTCAGATTATTTCGAAGAAGTTCTTCCACAAGAAGATTTTCATTTCGGCGCCACTGCACCATCATTTGCAGGCAAAAGGTTGGGAAGAAAGTAAGGTCGTGATGCGCTTTTGGATTATTGGCGGCGTACTCGCGATGTTAGGCGTCTTCTTGGCGATGGGTGGAGGGATCATTCGCTGATGAGGAAACATAAGCCAGATATTGTGATTGCGCTGATCACGCTGGGCTTGATTTTGGCGGGAACAATTGTGATTTTTGCGGTTGGCCCACGCGTAGCAGAGACAAAAGGCGCGCCAAGCAATACTTATATTCTGCACCATTTACCAATGGTGGCTGGTGCGATTTTTATGATGATTTTTATGGCGCTGGACTGGCAGAATTTGGTAGCAAAATTATCGCGTAAATTTTTAAAGCGCACGATTGTAATCCCGCGCAATGAAGTGATTTTGGAAAAATATGCTTTAAAGTTGTTGACTTTTGCTGCGATTATGACGGCAGCAATTGCGGTGCTGGGATCTTTTGGTTTTCCGCTCGTGGAATGCAATTTGGGGGCTTGCAGGTCGTTTAGAATTGCAGGTTTTGGCTTTCAGGCGGTGGAGTTGTTTAAATTTGCAGTAATGATATACGTAGCGAGTTTGATTGCGAAACGCAAGCGTGAGAAAACTTTTGACAAAAAAGAAATGTGGATACCAATTATTGCGATTATTGCATTTACGGGCGCGTTTGTATGTGTAGGCCAGAAGGATCTTGGTAGTACAGTAGTGATTGTTTTTATGATTCTCGCGATGCTGTTTATTGCTGGTGTATCGATGAAGAATATGGCAAAAATATTTTTCGCATTGGTATTAGTAGCGGTCCCGATGATTGTATTATTTCCGCACCGCGTTGAGCGTTTACTAGGCTTTGCAGAGACGAGCTATCATCTCGAGAATTCGTTGATTGGTATTGGCACGGGTGGCATTAAGGGCGTTGGGCTGGGGAATAGCGTGCAGGCAGTAGGATACTTGCCGGAGGCGTTGACGGACTCGATTTTTTCGGTAATTTGTGAAGCTTGGGGGCTAGTTGGAGCGGTAGCGATTATTCTAGCTTTCGCATTGTTGTTGCGTCGAATTTTGAAAGTAGCAATGCATAGTGAAAATACGATGATGCGGCTGATGGCGGTAGCGGTTTTTGCTTGGATTTTTGCGCATGTTATAATAAATGTATGTGGAATTATAGGGCTAATTCCGATGAAAGGAATTACGCTATCGTTCCTGAGCTACGGCGGTACGAGTCTGTTGTTTACGGGCGCCGCTGTGGGTGTAGTATTATACATTTCTGGCTGGACCAGAAGGGAAGAAGTAATTATAGATGAAGATTCTAGTAGTCGGCGGGGGGAGTGGCGGTCACGTCACGCCGGTTATAGCCGTTATTCGTGAGATTTGGAAGCAACGTCCGCGCGCCAAGATTGAATTTTGGACGGACAAAAAATATTACGCCAATGTGCGCAAAATTGCGGTCGACAACGAGCTTGATTTGAATGTGCGTAAAGTTTGTGCAGGAAAATTGCGTCGCTATACGAACTTTAAGTTTTTGGATTATTTGGAACATTTTGATGTAGTGTTGGCAAATATTGCCGATGCATTCAGATTGATGTTTGGTTTTTTGCAGAGCTTTTTTAGGCTGGTTGCAAATAGGCCGGATGTGATTTTTCTAAAGGGTGGCTATACTTGTTTGCCGGTTGGTATGGCGGCGCGAGTTTTGCGCATACCTTATGTAATCCATGATAGCGATACGGTGCCGGGGTTAACGAATCGAGCTTTATCAAAAAAAGCAGCAAAAATTGCGACCGGAATGCCACTAGAATACTATAAATATCCAGAGGATAAAGCAGTCTGGACGGGCATTCCAGTGAGCGAGGATTTTCGTCCTGTGACAGTGGCATGCCAAAAGACTTTAAAGAAGGAGCTTGGTTTTGATCCAAAAGAACCGCTTTTGGTAGTAACGGGTGGAAGCTTGGGGGCGGAGCATATTAATTTGGCGATACGTGGAATTTTGCCGGAACTTTTGAAGTTTACGGGCGTGATCTTGGTGGCTGGACGCGAGCGTTATCCGGAGATGTTGGATTTGAAGGAATACGAAAAGTGGGAAGAGGGGAGCTTGGTTTCGAATTTCTTGATGTTGGAATTTTCGGGTGAGATGTATAAATTGTTTGGGGCGGCCGATATTGTAGTGAGTCGTGCGGGCGCATCGACGATAACTGAACTTTCGAGCATGGGGAAGCCGGTGATTATGGTACCAAATCAGAAATTGCCAGGTCATCATCAGGTAAAAAATGCGGAAGCTTTTATGAAGGCGAAGGCGGCAATTGTTGTGCGCGATGAAGATATTACAGAGGATCCGCAGATTTTGCTAAAAGAAATTAAAAAATTGGCCAAAAATAGCGACAAGCAAAAAGAATTGGCGAAGAATTTGCGTGGTTTTGCGAAGGATGATGCGGCTGAGCGAATTGCGGATATGATAGTTGATATTGCGCGAAAGTAGGGTAAGGCCTAGACGCGTAGCAAAATCTGTGCTATAATGTACTTACTGGTCACGTCGTCTAGTGGTTAGGACCCCAGGTTTTCATCCTGGTAATCGCGGGTTCGAATCCCGCCGTGATCACCAAGTTAGATTTAGAAGTACCGTCCTTTTGTGGCGGTACTTTTTATGGTAAAATATGGTAGTATGAGTAAACTATTTAAAAGAACTAAGATCTTAGCGACCGTCGGTCCTTCTGTTTTTGCAGAAGAAAAACTAAAAGAGATGGTCTATGCGGGCGTAAATGGTTTTCGCCTCAATTTTAGTCACGGTACTTATGATGAGCGTGACGAGCAAATTCGTATTATTCGCAAATATGCTGCTGAGCGCGGCAAATCCGTTGCAATTTTGCAGGATTTGCAGGGTCCAAAGATTCGTTTTGGCGATGTAAATGACAATCATGTCGATATGCATATTGGCGATGAATTTATTCTTGATAATGCCGTAAAAGAGCAGAGCGGCAATGTTTTGCCAGTACAGTATAACTTGGCTGAGAAAGTAAAAGTTGGCGAGCCAATTTCTTTCTTTGATGGTAAAGTAAAAGCAACTATTATCGAGATCCCTTCGGCAACTGCGATTAAGGTTCGTATCGAAAACGAAGGTTTTATTATGAGCCACAAGGGCATTAATTTGCCAGATACTGATCTTGGCGGTGATATTATTACCGAGAAAGATCTTGCGGATCTTGAGTTTGGCGCATCGCGCGATTTTGATTATGTAGCGATGAGCTTTATTCAGAGCGCAGAAGATATTGAAAAATTGCGTCAGATTTTGGTTTCTCACGGCAGCCGTGCGCAAATTGTTGCGAAGATTGAGACTAAGAAAGCAATTGAGTCCGACGAGAAGATGGAAGCAATCGTAAAAGCGACTGACGGCATTATGATTGCGCGTGGTGATATGGCAATTGAGGCTGGTGCTGAGGTAGTGCCAATTGTTCAGCGTAAGCTTATCAAACTCTGCCGCAAATATTCCAAGCTTTGCATTGTGGCAACTCAGATGATGGCAAGCATGGTAGACAATCCAGAGCCAACTCGCGCCGAAGTGTCTGACGTGGCGACTGCAGTGTTGCTTGGTGCTGATACTGTAATGCTTTCTGATGAAACCGCAAACGGAAAATACCCAATTGAGACTATTAAGGCAATGAAGAAGGTGATTCTTTATACGCAAGCCAACCAAAATATCTCGAAGGTAGAAGACGAGATTGTAGGTGGCGAGTATAAGAATTACAACGCTGTAGCAGAATCAGCAGTAAATCTTGCAGAAAAGATTGGCGCAGACGTAATCATAGCTGCAACTAAGACTGGTGCGACTGCCGAGGCTTTGGCCGCGCAGCGTCCAAGCATGCCAATGATTTCAGTCACATCTGATCCACGCGTAGCTGGGCAACTTGCACTTGCTTATGCGAATGCTTCGTTTGTGCGCCCATATGACGACAATTATGCTGTTGATTTGGCGCAAGATTTGAAAGCCAGTGGCTATCTTATTACGCCGGAAGGCAAAGATTATCTTACGGCAGTCTTGGTGTCAGGACTTCGCGATGAAGAAGGTGGCACTAACCGCATTGAGATTCGCAAGATTTAATTCAGAAACCCCGTCAGTCCAAGCTGGCGGGGTAAAACAAAAGCTAAGGAGGTAAGATGGCTTTTCGAAAAAAGACTGTACGCGACGTCGAGCTAGCCGGTAAAACCGTGCTAATACGCGTAGATTATAATGTGCCGATGAAAGATGGCGCTGTGGTAGAAGATATGCGTATTCGCGGGAGCCTTGCGACGATTAACTATGTATTAGAGCAGGGTGCAAAAAAGGTGGTTTTGATTTCGCATTTGGGGCGTCCAGATGGTGAAGTAAAGCCAGAATTTTCGTTGGCGCCAGTAGCGGCAAGATTGGCGGTTTTATTGTCGGAAAGGACAGTGAAATTTGTTGACGCGACGGTAGGCGACAAGGTAAAGAATGCCGTAGCGGAGCTACCAGAGCAGGGTATATTGCTTCTTGAGAATTTGCGCTTTTCCCCGCTCGAAGAAGAGAATTCGGAAGAATTCGCGCGCGAAATCGTTGAAGCGACCGGTGCGGATTTGTTTGTCCAAGATGGTTTTGCGGTAATTCACCGTGCACATGCTTCAACCGATGCGATTGCAAGACAGCTACCTAGCGTGGCGGGCTTTTTGCTCGAACATGAAGTTAGCAATCTTGAAGGCGTAATTGCAGCGCCAGAGCATCCATTACTCGTGATTATTGGCGGTGCGAAGGTTGATGATAAGCAGCCGATGATAGATCAATTTTTGCCGATTGCTGATATGATTGCAGTAGGCGGTAAGATTGCGGCCGATGGTTATACGGCAACCGATCCAAAGATTTACGTAGCAGAGGATTTTGCGACTGATGAGAATGGTGCGAAACTCGATATTGGCGAGACGAGTACGGCAAAAATTGTCGACCTCGTAGCCCAGGCGTGCACGATTGTCTGGAATGGTACACTTGGTATGGTCGAAGATGAACGCTTCGAGAAAGCGTCGCTGGCGGTAGCTGAGGCGATGGGCTCGACGGATGCTTTGACAGTTGTCGGCGGTGGCGATACGACGGGTTATGTAGAGAAAGTTTTGCGTCGTAATCCGAATTTGCATTTTAACTTGATTTCAACCGGCGGTGGCGCAAGTCTAGAATTGCTTTCGGGTAAGAAGCTACCTGGCTTCGAGGTTTTGCAAGATAACTGATGCGTAAAACGGGTGGCAAAAAGGCCCAAGAAGAGGCCGACAGAAAAGTGACGCGACGTCGTCGTGTGAGCGACGATAGCTTTACGGTGGGGCGTACTATTGCCGGTGCGTCGCATCGTAGCCACTCTATGACGATGGAGCGCCAAGCGTTACGTAAGAAGCGCAAATGGCGCGCTATCGCCTTCTCATTTTTGATACTAGCGCTCATAGTTGCAATTACTTTGATTGTTGTGTCGGCGGTGGCTGAAATAGAGCGTGTGCGCAATGAAGAAAACGCAGTGCGCGAACGTCAGGCTACTTTGCCAACGGTGCCCGTGATAGACGAAAATGCTGGAGGCGAATTATCTTCACGCACCAGAGAATTTATCGTGCATCTGGAATCTGACGCAAAAGACTATGGTTTTGAAATAGACCATATTGTCGTGCCCTTTCAGAAGGCGCGCCAGCTTTTTGTGTTCGTGAAAGAACGTGAGGAATACTATAAAGTTTCTCTTGATCGTAGTAGCGCGATGCAAGCTGAAGATATGGGGCGAATGATGAGCTTTCTAGATGAAAATGGTGTAAAATGTAGTTATGTAGACCTGCGCGTTGAGGGACGTGCCTACTATAAATAGCGCAGAAGAGGGTAGCCTGTAGCGGAAAGGTGCTATGAAAGTTTTTACTTATAATATTGCGGTGGCGAAACGGAACCGTCCGAGTATGCGAAAGCCACTGGCGAGAATTCTGTATAACGAGGGGCAGGGGAAAGACCTGGCTTTTTTGTTGAGCGAAAAAGGCAGACTGTATGTCGTGCGCGGGAGTGGCGTGGTTGACTTCCCTGCCGATCAGCTAGAGCAGGCAGCATTCGAAAAGTATGCACCGCTGCGCGACATGAAACTGCTGATGGTGACGAAAATTCATAGTTGTAAACGAAAACGGGCTGGGCGAGAATTGAGGTTAGTTTGCGATTTTTATGATTATCATCAAAAGACCTTCTTGCGTAAGCAAAAGTTGCGCGTGGCACGCGTGTATAAAAACGTGAATGCATTGTGGGCGGTTTTAACTGGTGAGCTAGTCGAGATTAACGAGTCGAAGCTGCAGGTTAACCGCAAGAATCAGGCTTTAGCGGACGAGACGGAAATGGGTGAGATGGCGGCACGCGTGTCGAGTTCCATTTTGATGTCGACTTTTAGCTTGCTACTTGCGCTATTTATAATGAGGCTGTTTTATTTCTTTGGAGCCTTCTTTGCCGTGCGGGGAATTGTGGCATTTTCGCGAATCGTGAAATCTGACCACGCGACAAGGAAACGTGATGCTTATGCTTGCGTGGTGTGTATTTTAATGACACTTATTAATGTGGCTGGAATTATTTTGACGCCAATCTTGGCAAAATAGGGAAGTAGCGAGGCGGGTCTGGGTATGCCCTGAGCGCTGCCCCGATGTTCGGTTTTTGTTCGGGTTGGGGAAACAGCGGGGGAGAACGGATTTTGCGATTTTGGCGCTGAATTTGCGGCATTGACGCCGATAAGGGAAGCGGGGCAAAGAGAAACGGGAAAGCGTGAAATCTGCGAAAAATGTCGGAAATTCGGGATTTTCACGCAAATTTACAGATACGGTCTTGACGATGTTGGCTAAAATGTGTCGTAATATGGATTTTGGTGGCCGATGTTCGGTAATAAGGCTCGTTATGCGTATGCGTGATGCGCCTTAACCTCTGTATTTTCATAATCATAACTAACGCGCAAGTTCGGTTCTGACCTAGTGCTGTTATGCTTTATGGGCGTGGAATTTTTGATTGACGCAGGTAGAAATTCGACTTAGATGAATATAGGCAGCTGATACATATAGGCTTGGCGCGATTATTTATATATCGGGCGTTTTGATCTTAGTATGTCGTAAAATCTGTATTGTGCGACATTAGATTTTAAGACAAAAGTCGATTATCTATACGTCCCGAATACGCTTATTTTTGGGAGTCGACCTAAAAATATGCCGTATTTCTGCTCTACGTATGTCTGGTTGCGCTTCTAGGCCTTCGACTTAGGTTTTTGGCGATTTTGCTTATGATTTTAATGTGCTCGTTGCTGTGCGCTGCTAGGAGTATGCGGCGGCTTGATTGATGCGCGAAAATTTTAGTTATCGATACATAATAGCGTAGATTGAGCCGAAATATAAGTTCCCCGAAAAATTGTGATTTTTGGGGAAGTGGCAAATCGAAAAAATACAGAGATGAAATCTCGTGGCTTTCCCTTGCGTGAAATATTTTTGGGCGAATTATTTCACGCGATCAGCGGATTAAATTTTGAGGGAAGACGAATTTTTGCTCTTCCCCTGCTATCACTCATTAAATAAGACCCTCTACAAGGGTCTTATTTTGCGCTAGGAGCGGTTTTTATTGTTATTACGGTTACGGTTGCGATTGCGCTTTTTCTTGTTGTTCTGAGCATTTTTAGGAGGTTTAGTCTCTTCGTAGTCTAGCTCTATGGCAGAACCAGCGCGTGTACCCGATGTGATGACGTGGCGCCCACTCATATCCTCTTCGTGATCAACTGGCACGACGACCTCGGCGGTATTGTCTTCAATATCTTCCATCTTGACGTTCGGACTGTCGAACTTAGGTGCTTTGATAGTCTTGATGGCGCGCGTGGCGGCAGTAAGTGCTTCGTGGTCAAGATTAACGCGGGCTTCTGGTTGCTTGGTAGGTTTAATATCGGTGATAGGCTTGATGTCTAGTGTATGCTTAGCGGACTTTGGTTCGTCAGCTTTTTTATCAGACATGGCGGCACTATAGATGGCGCCGAGGTTTTTTAAGCCATTGCCGGCAGATTCGCCTTCGCCCTGAGCGGCATTAGGGGAGATTTTCTGCTTACGGAAGTCGGCTTGAGGGGTAGGGATGAATTGAAAACTTGGCTTCCCTGCTGATTTTGCACCAGTGTTTCCCTGTTCGCCAGCAGCACGGCCGGAGTCGGAAAGCTCCTTCTTCCATTTGTCGGCAGCTTCGATAGTGGCGCGGATTTCAGCTTCAACTTCGGCGCGAGGGCGTGAATAATTCTCGCGTGAATATTTAATAATTTGCGGCGTGAGATCGTGTGGTGGCTTTGGGATACTAAGCGTAGTGGCCGAGAAAGCTGGAGCTTTTTCGCCAGCGATGATCATAGAGAGCACGAAGTGGCGGTTGTGGAGATTGAGGAGATCTTGCGACTCAAAGATAGGTTCGAATTGCTTGGAAAGGATAGGTGCATCGTCGGCAGAGACGCGGAAAGAAATTGTCGTACCGACGTTGCCGAAGACGGCGTCGCGTACGCTTTCGGTCATCTGAGAGACGTACTGGTTGGCAACAGTGAGGTTAAGACCGTATTTGCGCGCCTCGGACAAAATCACGGCAAAAGAATCGGTGGCGAAGTTCTGGAACTCATCGACATAGAGATAAAATGGGCGGCGATCTTCGACGCGCTCGATGTCTGAGCGTGACATAGCAGCTAGCTGAACTTTAGTGACGAGAAAGGCACCGAGAATACCGGCATTATCTTCGCCAATCAGACCTTTAGAGAGGTTGACGACGAGGATTTTACCTTCGTCCATAATCTTACGCACATCAAAGCTAGATTTTGGCTGACCGATGATGTTGCGGATGATAGGGTTGGCGGTAAAGGCGCCGACCTTGTTGAGAACCGGTGCGACGGATTCGGTAACCTGCTTTTCGCTCCAACTACCAAACTCGTGCTTCCAGAACTGTAAAACCGTAACGTCTTTACAGTAATCGAGAGTTTCCTTGCGGAAATCTTTATCGGTGAGCATACGGGAAATATCGAGCAAAGTGGCGCTTGGACGATCGAGCAAAGCGAGCAAAGTATAGCGCAAAATGTGTTCGAGGCGTGGACCCCAAGAGTCGCCAAACATGCGCTTTAATACCCCGATAACTTCGGAGGAGATGTTTGGTTTGCGGGCTGGATCGTAAATCTCGAGTGGGTTGAAGGCCATTGGGTACTGAGTGTCGGCTGGGTTGAAATAGACGACGTCCTTGATGCGGCTCTCTGGGATGAACTTGAGGTTATCCATGGCAAGGTCGCCGTGCGGATCGATAATACAATAACCTTGCTTGTGATAGATGTCGCTGAGTGCGAAGAGCGTCAAAAGGCCAGATTTACCAGAACCCGTTTGACCGATGATATAGACGTGGCGCGAGCGGTCACGGCGCAACATGCCAAACTGATGTTTAATGCCGCGGAAGTCGGTGAGGCCAAAGGCGGAGATATTCTCGTCGTAAGTTGGATCACCAGTGAGCATCGGAAGCTTGGCCGGTGGTTCGGCGGTTTTGCTGGTTGCCCAGACAATGTTTGGAGTTTCCACGTTGGTGTGTGGGAGGTGATAAACTGAAGCGAGTTCGGAGATATTCAAGACAAAGCCATCGTCGGTAAACTGGCGGAGTTTGTAGGCTTCGAGAGCGTTTGGATCGTAAGTGCCGCCGATCATCTTGAAGCCGTTGAGGTTGGTGGAGTTGAACTGCTTGAAAGTGCCAACTAGCGCCTGCATATTGAGTTTGGCGTTAGTTTGATCGTTACCGACGTAGACGAGGCGAATTTTGACCTGGTAACCAAGTTTGGTGGCCTTTTCTTCGGCTTTGGCGACGCGAGTTTTGTCGCGCTCGGAAAGCTCAACTTTGACTGGTGTACTAGTACCACCCTCTGGTGGGCGCCACAAAGCCATCAAAATTTCGGCGAACCATTTCATGTCGATATGGCCGAACAGATTGAAGGTCTTTGGGGATTTGACGGTCTTGATCCATTGTTCGCTCTGCTTGTGCCAGTCGTCGGCGAGTGGACGGGCAAGAATCTGAATCCACATCTCTTCCTTGCCGTCTGGATTGAGTTTAGCGAGTGTACCGGTGATGCCGGCGAGCGGGTCAACCTCGAAGGATTCGAAGGTTTTGATCGGAAGAGCTTCGTTTTCGGTGAGTGTAATCTCGGTGCTATAAGTGACGGGATAATTTTTGCGACGGTCGACGTAATCGTCTTTCATGCGGTAAATCTGGACGCTTGGGTATTGAGAATAGATTTGCCCTTCTACAAATGACTGATAAATCTTTGGTACCCAGACAAAGAAACGGATCTGATTACCAGACGAGGCAATTTCAAAAGAGAGATGCTCCTGAACGCCGCCGGAGTTTTTGAGTTCTTGGGTATCGCGCAAAATACCATGCAGAGAGGCAAAAAGCTGTTCAGCGGCGAGTTCTTTCTTGTCATTGTCTTTCGGGATCTCCATCATCAAAAGCACGCTATCGACATTGAGAACTTGTAGACGATTTGCTTTGCGATAGTTGCGTACAGTAAGAACGATGAGGATGACCACAATTGGAATCCAAACAATAGGCATTAAAAGAAAACGAAAGATACTTTCCATATTATATATTTTACCATAAATACTTCGATTTAAAACTGTTATACTAGAGATATGGATGAGCAAAATGTAGGCGCTCCGATTCAGCCGGGCGCACCAAAAACTGATAAAACTGGAATAATTATAGTGATAATAGTAGCCCTTGTGGTAGTGGCCTTGCCTGTTGCGGCTGGACTTTATGCGTTTAATCGCATTTTTGATTTTGTTGGCGATGTGGCCGATAGTGCAATTGATGACGCAAATACGTACTACGACGATTATAGAACCCTACCAGCAACTAGCCGTGATAGCGCGCTGGTAATTTGGGAAAAAGTGACGGGCGAGGGGCGTTTTGCGGACCTTGAGCTTGAATATGACGACTGCGTGAACTTCGTATCAATGAAGCCGATGACTAGCTCGGATGATGAGCATAAGAAAGAAATTGCACTATTCTGCAACGAAGAAATGCATATCGCGGTAGATGATGATTATAAAGGAAAAACGATTTACTTGACCGATGCCGAGGCGACAACCTGTGCATCGTTTAGGTTTGATTCAAACTTTGTGAAAATAATTGAATACAAGATGACTAGCTTTAAAGATTATGAGCAGGAATGCACACCGACGCTTGACGCTCCCCTGCTCCGCCATATGATACAAGAGCCTGCCAAATCATAAAAAATTCCCGGCCGCAAAAGAGCCGGGATTTTTGAAGGCTTAGTCATCATCGCTGATGCTAAGAATACGCAGAAACAAATTGACGATGTCGAGATAGAGTCCTACGCAGGCATCAACGGCATCGTCGGCGGTACAAGGCCTGTACTGAGCTTCTGCCCAGTCGTAGGCAATATAGCCGCTAAAAAGCAACGCTACGAGCCAATCCCAAAAGCTAGGCATATGCCATCCGAAGAGCATGCTGAGCAGTTCAACTACCACGACGACAGTGAGCGTGATAAAAAGTGCGCGTCCCATACTCATGAAGAAGTTTGGGAAAAGCGATCCGAGGATGGTCATGATAGCCACGACGGCGCCCGTCGCGATCACTGCGTGCATGATAGATACACTGCTCGTGCCGACGAGCGCAACGCTGAGCACTGCCCCAACTGGTACAACGACCAAATTGTAGCCGATAAAGCTAACAATGGCGCTGTCGCTTTTGGCGCTGATAATCATGCCAATGATAGAGAGTGCGAAGTAGCCGATGATGAGCCCCAAAGGATTAAGCCCAAGGATGTGGGGCGTCGCGTATTTTACCATCAAGGCATTGATGACGAATCCCCACAAGAGGACGCCGCCTATGAGCAGATTGTAGCTGCTGCGGCTCATTTCTCCGTAGTAATTGTGACGATAATTGTCTCTGTAATTCATAATCCTACCTCCTAAAGAGCAAAACTTACCCTACCATAAGATAGGGTGGTTTATATATTATAGCACACTTTTGCCTAAAATGCAAGTGCTTAGCGGCGAGCGGTGGATTTGCGGACAATTATAACTGCGCCGAGAGTAGCAATGCTAGAGATAACTGCGACGATGGCGATTGAATCGGCGGTGGCTGGGTTGCCGATGCCGTCCGGGTTCTCAACGGGCTGGCCTGCTTTCTTGGCGCGGACTGTAACGACATTTCCGATTTCAGTATCGACGACTCCAAAGAGTGAGTCTACGAGTGCGACTTGCGAGTTAAATTCTTCGACGCCGGTTGGCATTTTGGCCTTGTAGGAAATCTTGAAGCTTTGGCCGTTGATGTCGAGATTTTTGGTAGCTTCTTTTTCGGTGGCACCCATGTCATGGAAGAATGTACTGAGGCTATAGTCTTCTCCCATGGTTTGAATGAGATCGTAAAGATCCTCGGAGCTCATGTCGATTTTGTCGGCGAGATAATCGATGAAGTTGCTGGAAGTATTGGTGGCAGCGGTAAAGAATTGGCGAGTGCTAACTTTATTCGGGTCACAATCGACAAAATCGCGGTTGCGGTTATCTAGATTACAGAAAAAGTAGAAAGTGTCGTTTGGTAGATATTCGTTGTCGCTGTCGAGCGTCCAGATGGTGACACCGTCGGTGACATCCTCACCGTTGGAGTTGGTAATTTTGAGGTCGTTTGGAAGCTGGCCGTAGCCATAGAAGTCGTCAAAGAGAAGATAAGCGCCCGTGACAAGGCTGGAATTGGCGTAGATTTGGGATGGGAAATATTGATAAACAGTAAAATTAATTTCTTCATCGGCTTCGGCTTCTGATTTGTTTGCACTCTTGACTGGGGCGGCTGGGCGATATGGGCCGACAAATTGTGTCATGAGGATGCTGATTTCACCATCGCGAGCCGAGAAATATGAGTTAAACTTGGCGTTAATATTGTCGATGAGCGCACCGGCAGTGTAGTCGAACTCATCCATGCTGGCAGTTGGGTTGAGCGTTAGCGCCGAGAAGGCGTTGTTTTCTATTGAGATATTAGTGGTATTAATGTCGCTAAATGGGTCGACATTGCCGTTTTTGATGATGATGCGCTCTTCGCCGTAGTTAGCTATATTGGCGTTGTTTTGGTGATCGTAGTCACGAGCTTCGCCGGAATTATTGAGCCCAAAAACATTGATAGCGGCGTTCTTTACGCTAGCGAGTTGCCCTACGCCAGTCTTTTTATCGACGGTGTCAGCTTTGTAATAGTTGATATAGAAATCTGCGCCAGCGCAATCAGAATAGAGATTGATGGCTACAATATTTTCATTAAGACCTGGGTGAATGTCGGTAAGCGGAACGAGCTCGAATTCAACATAAAAACTTCTTGAGATTCTTGGTGGCAGTGAACAGGAATTGAATGGCTTGAAGTTTTTTAGACCAATAACTACGTCGACTGCATCGCCCGCTGCGTCGCGCATGGAAGTGTTTCTAAATAAGGCTATCGCCTCAGGGTGGGCGTTATCGACAACGAATTGAGTATAGTTGTTGGATTTAATTGGGATAAGCTCGGAATTCTCATTGGCGTATAGGCTAGAATAAGCGTAATCGCTAGAAATTGGTTGTTTTGCATCGCGTGCAAAAACTGGCGTAATGTTACTAGCGACAAGTAGCGTTGCTCCAGCGAGAAGTGCCACCTTTCTAGCTATTTTCATAGTTTTTCTCTCTTTTGATGTTTATTTTTGACCTAATATATCTCTATTATACCGCATATGCTTAAAAATGTCAATAGATTTTGGGTGTATAATGGTTTTATGGCTAGTTTTTATCTAGATTTTGACTATACGCTGTTTGATACGGCGAAATTTCGCGAAGGCTTGTATAAGATTCTAGAAATGAACGGATTAGACCGTAGTCTTTTGAAATTAACGCCGGAATATACTGAGAACGGCCATAAATTAATCAACATGCGTGAGATATTTGCGGATTTGGCTGAAGAACACGGAATTCCGCTCGAGAATTTCATTGCCCCGTTAGAAAAATTGTATGCGCGAGGAAGTGAGTTGACTTTTGCCGATTCGATGGAGTTTTTGTGCTTTTTGCGGGCGCGTGGCGATAAAGTTTGCTGTTTGACCTGGGGTGATCCGGGTTTTCAGCGCGAGAAGATGGCGATTTCCGGGCTTAAACCGTTGTTTGATGATATTATTTATACTAATAAGCTAAAATATCAGCTAGATATTGACTACGCTAATTCGATCTTTATTGATGATAGCTTGCGAGATCTCGCGGGTTTGCTTGAGGCCGGAGCTCAAGAGGTAATCCGTGTGAAGCGTCCGAGCGGAAAGAATTCCGGCAAAGCTCTGCCTGATGCCTTGGGAGGCGTCTTGGAGGTAGAATCGCTAGCAGAATTGCAACAGATAATGCAAGGAGAAGAAAATGACAAATCGTAAAAAGGTGGTGATTTTGGGTGGTGGTACGGGCTCGTCGCGCGTACTAATGAGTCTCAAGGACTTGCCTTTTGATATTACGTCAGTAGTGACGGTGTCGGATGATGGGCGTAGCACGGGGATTTTACGCAAGGAATTTACCGCACCAGGCATGGGTGATATTCGCAAAGTGCTTAGCAATCTCTCTACTCTACCAGATGAAGTAAAAGATATTATGGAATATCGCTTCTCGACTTATAGCGATCTAAATAATCACTCGGTAGGTAACCTAGTTCTTACGGCCTACATGAAGAAAACCGGTAGTCTGGAAGAAAGTATCGAGTATTATAGTAAGCTTCTGCGCGTGAAGCAGACTGTACTTCCCCTCTCTGAAGACAATCTAGTCTTGATGGGCGAGACGACAGACGGCGAAATAATTGAAGGCGAGGCCGAGCTAACTGATTCTGGCAAAAAATTTGAACGCATTTTTTACAAGGAAGAGCCGCATGTGTTGCCACGCGTAATTAGCGCAATTAATGAGGCGGATCTTGTGATTATTAGTATCGGCAGCCTTTATACTTCAATTTTGCCGCATCTAATCTGTAAAAACGTTGTCAAAGCGATCAATGAGACGCCAGCTAAAGTAATGTATCTTTGTAATGCGATGACGCAGCCTGGCGAGACGGATGGTTTTGGCGTAAGCGACCATATTAAGACGCTTGAGAAGTATCTTGGTAAAGGCACGATAGATGTGGTGGTAGCCAGTAATACGAAGATAGACGAAGAAATGCTACGTAAATACGAGACTGCCGAGCAAAAAGATCAGGTGACGGTAGATCGTGAAAATATTCATGATTGCGAGCTGATTGAGGAAGACTTGTTGACGACCGAAGAAGGCAAGATTACACATAATAGCTTGAAACTTTCATCAGTAATCTTCTCATATCTAATGAGATAAAAAAATAGCCCCCGTTACGGGGGTTATTTTTTATTTTGCTACTTTGTAGTGGTCTTTACCGACGCGGGTGAAGAGATTTTTGTTCTGGAGATTAAGTAGAACAGTCGTCTCTTTGACTTTGCGCTCGCGGAGGACTTGTTTGACGATTTCCTTGCGAGAAAGGCCTTCGGAGCCAGCTTTCATTAGAATCTTAGTGATAATGTCGCTGACGGTTCCCTTCTCGAAGCCCCAGCTGTCTAGTGCGTAGATGCCGCGGCCAATGAGTACGAAGCGCGAATCTTTGATGAGTTCATTGTGAATGGCCTGAACGGTAACATTCTTGCGTTTAAAATCGGAAGAGCTGATAGCTTTGGCGATGTCCGAGAAGTGCATTGGCTCTTTGTGTTCTTCAAGGACGACATAGATTTTGTCGCGGATGTTCTTTGGGTTGACGGTTGGCCATTTGGTGAGACCCCATTGGTCATTAAGAGTTGAGAGAAGTTTGCTGACATTGGCAACGGCTTCGATGTGGCTTGGGTGCTCGTAGTCGAGCTTGGCATCTAATTCATCGAGGCTGAGTGGTTTTTTGTTGGCTTTGACAAGAGATACGATTTTGTCGACGCGAGTGCGGATAGTTTTCTCATCGCCGTATTCGGCAATACCGATAGCGTTGTGATATTTATCGTTTTCGCCAACTACGGTAAGGGCTGGGGAGATTTCGCCAAGAAAGTTGAAGTAGGCTTTTTCGACAGCGCTAGGATCGTGGCCGAGAACTTTGCGGGCGATGTCAGAAGTGCGAGCAACGCGACCCATTTCGGTAAGATTACGAATGATGACTTTTTCGGCTGGAGCAAGCTCGGTAATTTTGCTTTCTTCGGCTGCGATGCGGAGGCGGATTAGAATAGCCTTCTCTAGCTGGCGTACGCGTTCGCGTGTTATTGAGAGCATGTCTCCGATTTGTTCTAGGGTTTCTTTGTGTCCGTCGAGACCGAAGCGACGCGAGATGATTTCCTTTTCTCGCTCCTGCTCAATAATATCAAGGCTGCTATTGATGGCCTTGAGGATGGTGTCCGCGTTATTCATGATGCAAAAATTCCTTCTCACTTCTCCCGTCGTTAGGTTTTTTATTATCTTATTTAATGATATTTTAACATTATACTAGATGTTTGTCAACACATCTTCTTCGCTTTTAAACAACTACAATTATAATAACATAATTTTGCGTGCCAATGTAAAAAATTATATATGAGTTTTTTATTTTGAGCTTTGTGGCATGTTGCTTGCGCTTTATGGCGCTCGTGTCGTGAGCTGTTTAGAATTTATGCATGTGATGATATAAGCGTTTTAAGTAACTGATTTAGTTATAAAATATAAATGGTTATTTATCAAGTTTTGTGCTATAATACCCCTGATGCGGCTTAATCTAAGAATGGTCGCAGGTAGATAGAGAGTGCGCTCTCTTTGCACCTTAAAAAGGAGGTAACTATGTATGGTGTATGCAATCGTAATTCTCATCACTCTGTTGGCACTTGGGCTTGCGGTATTTAACTTCCGCTATGTCCGAGGAATGAAGGAGGGCACCGCCGAGATGTCGGAAATGGCCGGCGTCATTCGAGACGGTGCAAACGTTTTTATGCGTACGGAGTACAAGACAATCGTGATAACGGTGGCTGTCGTGGCGGTGATATTCTTACTGCTTATCGAGTGGTCTAGCGCGATTACGTTTGTTCTGGGCGCTGCTATGAGTAGCGCCGCCTGTATCTTCGGTATGAAAGCGGCTTCGTATGCCAACGTACGCACGGCAAATCGCGCCAGAAGTGGCAGTATGCACAGAACAATGAAAGTTGCTCTGCGCGGCGGAAGTGTGAGTGGGCTGAGCGTGCAAGCGTTTGGTCTGCTCGGCTTGGTTCTGATCCTGCTTGTAACTGGTGGCGTCAAAATCGGCGCAGTCAGCAGTGGATTGATCGTCCATCTGAAATGCAACCCTAGCATAATGCGTTTAACGACTTATTCGCTGGGTTGCTCCATTGTTGCAATGTTTAACAGAGTTGCTGGCGGTAACTTTACGAAGGCAGCGGACATTTCTGCCGATATTATCGGTAAGAATCGTCATGATTTGCCTGAAGACGATCGTCGCGTCCCAAATACTATTGCGGACTTTATTGGCGATCTTGTGAACGATATTGCCGGTAACTGTTCTGACTTGCTTGAAAGTTTCGTAGCGACGATAGTTGCAGCAATTCTGATTGCGGTCTCTGTTATGGAAAGCGACGCAATTTCTGAGACACTCTTCAAATCTATGTATCGTTTCCCGATTTTGCTGGCTGGCATTGGCTTGCTGGGTTGTATTGTGGGAATTTTGACGGTACTAAAGAGTAAGAGTGGCAAGAGCCCGTCCGCAACGCTAGACAAGGCGACTTATATTTCCGCTGGGTTTGTAGTCGTGGGAGCTTTCTTGATTTCTCTGCTGATGTTCTTTGGCGAGAAAAAAGCTTTTGCAGACTTTAGATTAGGCTGGATTTCGCCTTGGCTATCGACGATTCTGGGGCTGATCTCAGGAGTCGCAATCGGTAAAATCACGGAATACTACACAAGTACGGATCATAAACCTGTACAGAAATTGGCCGAGATTTCGGTCGAAGGTGAGGCTTTTGTGGTTACGAAAGGCGACGCGATTGGTTCGCGTTCTTGCCTGCTTCCGATTGCAGTAATCGTTGCTTCGTTGCTCTTGGCGGGATGGCTTTGCGGTATTTATGGCATTGCAATTTCTGCACTGGGGATGCTAAGCTTTGTTGCAACTACGGTTTCGGTCGATGCGTTTGGTCCGATTGCGGATAACGCTGGTGGCATTGCTGAGGCTTGCCACTTGGATGAGTCTGTCCGTGTGATTACCGACAAACTTGATGCTGTAGGTAACACTACGGCGGCTATTGGCAAGGGATTTGCGATTGGCTCGGCTGCATTTGCAACCGTATCGCTAATCTTTGCTTATGTTGGTAGCTATTCCAGTGCGACAACGCCGGTGTTAAATATTGCGAGTTTCGCGGTAATTGGTGGTGCGCTGTTTGGCGGTGCGCTGATTGAGTTTTTCTCTGCTAAACTAACCGATAATACTATTGATTCGGCTAGAATGATGGCGGACGAAGGCGATCGTCAGTTAAATATTCCTGGCGTGCTTGAGGGCGAAGTTAAGCCTGATTATAACGCTTGCATTGAGATGGCAGCTAAGGAGGCGCTTCGTAAGATGCTCTTCCCGTCTTTGTTAGCACTCTTGGTTCCAGCAATTGGCGTAGTTCTACTCGGCCTTGAGTTTGTTGGCGGTATCTTGATTGGCGCGACTATTGTTGCGATTCCGCGTGCGATTTTTATGGGCAACTCTGGTGGAGCTTTTGATAATGCGAAGAAGTATGTCGAAAGCGGTCTGCTTGAAGGCCATGGTAAAGGTTCGCCTGCGCACAAGGCCGCCGTAACCGGCGACACCGTCGGTGATACCAGAAAAGACGTAGTTGGCGTAGCGCTCGACATCTTTATTAAGATGATGTCGACAGTCGCAAATACGCTGGCGCCTGTCTTCTCTGCCCTCCGTCACTAAGAACTTCGGTTCTACACAGTGAATTCTTTCTTTGTTCTTGCCTAAGAACTTGAGCAAAGCAGTCAAAGCCCCCAGCTAGTCTGGGGGTTTACGAATATTTTGGCAATTACGCGTATTTCTTGTAAAGGTGTTGTATAAATTACAACGGCTGAGCAATAGTAGTGCTCGATTTTTTAGATTTCGCAAAGATCTTTATCGATAATAAGCTGATTTGAGTTTGAAATTTTGGATTTTTGTTGACTTTCTATTAATAATAAGTCGAGTTGATGGTTATTAATGTTCTTAATGAGTAGCTCTATATCCTCTTTCTCGAGAAAAGCGCGTAGATTCATAAAAACAAACAGTTTTATATCAGATAGCTCCGTCATCATATCTAAATAATCGGTTAATAATTCGATAAAATTATCTTCATCGCCAACGATATGGATATTTACGGCTTTTGCGATGCTGTCGATAGAAAAATCTGGATCGGTTTCGACCTCAAAATTAAAATTTTCGGCATATATTAACTCATCGAGATACTTGATAATGTAACTTTTGAATGAATTGGTCTCGTTATAGAAGCTTTCGGAGGTGGATTGCTTAACAAGAAGCTTTAGTAAAGTCGTAATAACTTTTTTGTCGTTAAAATTAAGCAGGAATGGGTTTGGAATAAAGTCAATATGCTTGGCTCGTAGCGTTTTGCCGTCAAGTGTAAAGTAATTGCAATCGTCGAGGTTAGCGCTAAGGTTCTTAATAATTTGTCGATAAAACGTTGGTGATTCTACAATTAATTCATTGAGATGAACTTCTTCGTTCCAAATAAGGCTATTGTCGGTCTCGGTTAAGGAGAATCTAATCATAAAACTATCATCCTCTTGTCGTCTTGTATAAAAGTGTCGTCCAGCTCGCCAACGACGAGCTTCATACCGGCGAATTGACGTTCGGTGACGCTCATTATCTGGACAATACCCTTGGGCGGTTTATGTTTTTCTATACTGCGTTCAACTTGCCCGACGGCGTGCATATTGATACAGATTTTAGTATAAATTGATTCCTGCATCATAATAAAGCCGTCGTCGATGAGGTATTTGCGGAACCAGCGGTAGTGGCGCCGATCCATGGAAGTTTCGGTTGGTAGATCAAACATGACAATTACTCGCATAAATCTATAGCTCATACCAGTTAATAATTAAAGAAGTGTCGTTCTCTTCGATGGCCGAAAAAATGCTACGGACGTAAATTCCGATTGCATTGTTTAGGTATTGGATGGAATTACTAATGCGAACCTTGGAGTTTAATAAATCTATGACCTGAATTTTTTCGTTCTTTTCGAATGTTTTAAAATTACACTCGTGTGCAAAACGATCGATAATAGGACGAAAAGTTTCCATAAGGTCGGAGCCGAGATTGAAAGGATTACTAGCGTTATCGTGCCAGAGGCCGAGATTAGTAAGATAGCCGGAGGCGGAAATTTCACGATTAAAGCAGGATAAAATAATAGAATATCCATAATTTAATACGGAATTGCGAATATCTGAACTGTCGCGATAAAAATCCATGCCATACATGGCGTTAAAATAAACTTTGGCGGCGTGTCCTTCCCGATTTGTGCTGTCGCCAGGTAGCACTTCGGAAGCGTATTGGCGCAATTGCTCGGCTTTCTCGGCATTGCCAATATGAAAAAGATTGTTGGCCTGGTTGAGGATTTTACGCTCAACTATAGCTTGCCAGACATTGGACTTTATCTTTTCGTCCCAATGAATTTGCTGTCGAATTTTGCCACTACTAATATAATGACCATACATTGGGATGAGTTCGGATGATGGGTTATGTTGGTTGTCGCAAAAGATGACTTTGACTTTACGCTCCATGAGCTCAGCCAATAAATAGGCGGTAATAGAAATTGCCGTAGTTTCGCACATTAATACGGAGATATCATCGAGAAAGATGCGCTTCTCTTCTTCGCCGGTACGAATAACTAGAGACCCTAGTTTGTAATCTAGTTTGCTACGCTTGGAAATAACTACCACCCGCCAAGACATTTTTTAATCTTCCCTGCTGAGCTTAATTGATGGCGTGGTTTTGAGGTTTATTTTGCGCTCGCGAAGGCCGGTTGGAGATTGGAGGATGAGATAGCAGGAGTCGAGATTGGAGATATTATTGGAAACGGTGCATAGGCCATATTGCGAGGCCTTTGGTACGAAACTTGAAATATCACCACGTATTGCATTGCAGGACATGGCATTTTGGAGTGCGCGGAGAGTTGAAATTTGGTCTTTTATATCCAGGGTCTTGAAGTCGCTAGAGTGCGATATTATTTCGTCGACTTTTGATCCCATTTGTGGCGCGTTTTTGTAATACTCTAATTTTTCAAGAAGCGCATTCAATAATCGTATATTGCCTATGGAAGAGACTTTATCGTGCACTTCATTTATTTTATATTTCTTGTCGATTTTCAACTTATCTTGAAGTTTTACGATATTAGTAAGATAGACTGCGTCGAAATAGTTTATCTCTAACTGAAAGGCTGGCCAAAAGGCTAAATTATTACCAGTTCTTCCCGCTAAATGTACTGGGAAGCCATTAACTTTTAGATATGATTTAAAGTTAATTCTCGGAATGATAGTCTTAGCGTCTGAATAATTTTGCGAGATGTATTTTTCTGGATTATCTTTGGCGAGAATTGGAATCTGGATGAGTTGGCGTTTTGCATCAGTTTCGATAAGCGCGAAATAAGCGCCTTTTACGGAGTTGTAGCCGCCATACTTAGAGGTATCCGCCAGACGCTTAGTCTGCTTGATTGGTAGAATACCTTCGGTTTTTTGAGATTTGCCTACGATGAGAAGATCGGAGATATTGCCATTCTCTTGATAAGTCATTCTCGTCCATAGGATATCATTACGTTCAAGGGTTTTATTGACGATATTAAAGCTCTCTTGGTAGTTCCAGGCTTTGACTTGAGGATAGTTTACAATGCGACCGTCTTTTGTCTTCCACTGTTCGCTACGACGAAAGATGAGGTTAGTACGAATGGAATAGTTGCGAGCCGGATGGTTCTTTATGAAATTATATGGAGAATCTGTGAAAGTAGAATTTAAAACATTGCCTACAACGATATTGAGATATGCGTCCTTTGCGTGATGGAAGTCATTGAGTGCGCGTACTTTGATAAACTGAGGGCTAATATAATTGCCGTTTTCGTCAATACGGTTTCGACCATAGACGTGGCGAAAATCTGACACATGCCCAGCCTTAACTAAGACAACTTTAGTGCCTGGATACGCTTGCTGAAGTAGGTTGCGGATGGCTTTGGTAGTTTGGCTAGTTTCGACGATTTGACGAGCAATAAAGCCTCCGAGTTCATCGTCGGTAAGTGGCGTGGTGCGGATAAGGCGCATGAATTTTTCTTTTGTAATGAATCCTTTATCTGCCCAGACGGCCCAAGTCCCACGCATACGATTGCGCCAGTTTTCTTCAATTGGATAGTGATTAGTTTTTTCGCGGTTGTATTCGGCTTTAACTAGGACAAGGTTGCGAGTGATGCTGTCGTCCTTAGAGAATGAACGTGGAATGATATGGTCAATATCGTAAGCGTCGGTCGTGAGACGTTCAATATCAATACGCTCGCCAGAATATGCACAACGCCCCATTTGCGAGAAATAGAGAAATAGTTTTTTACTTTGTAAATCGCGATCCTCATAGCTCTTAAGGCTTGCGAGCAATTCTTGAGCTTCTGGAGTCTTGACGGCTTTATATTTTTCTTCAAGTTCTTTTTTGCGGCTAAGTTTTAGCTTCTTATTCTTCTCTTCTCCGCGTGTAACTTCGATAAAGATTTTTTTTGGCGCATAACCAAAAATATCTTTGATTTCTTTGACAATTTTAATTGTTTGCCAAACTCCGCGTTTTACGGCTGGCGAGCAGTAAAGATTTTTAACGTCGTCATAAGTAAGCTCGGTATTTTGTGGGTGTTTTGCGGTGTTGTAATCTTCGATCTTCTGCGAGAAATTAAAATTCTTACTTAGAAGTTCCATTAGATTATTTGTAGTGTTCTCGAGTGCTTCGAGTATGGTCATTTCTTGGTCATTAACAGTGGCGCGAATACCGTTAAGGAATTTATTGCTAAAATTGCCCCAGTCAGTGTAGCTTTTGCGAGACAGCTTGAGAGCCTGTTCATCGAAGCAATTCAACTCTTGGGCGATTTTAGACTTTAGCATCTTCTTTTCGTTGCCGAGAATTGTGATGAGCTCAACAACCTTCTCAAGCGAGCTGCGAGAATATTTAGATGCGTAATTTTCGCCGAGAATAGAAGCAAAATCATGATGAGTTTTTAATTTTGGTAGAGTTTTGAGATCTTTTTCTTCGCGAATATCGGTTTTTTGGTCGCAGATATTGTTCTCGACAAGATATTTCTTAAGACGCTTGAGGGTAATATTACCAGTTAACTCATTCTGCAAGTAAATATGTTCATAGATGAATATCTTGGTTGCCTGGTCGATACGTTTGCCGTTGAAGCTTAAGTTGTTCAGCTGATTAAGAACCATATACTTTTGATAAGCGAGTGAGGATTTTGGTAATACATCCTCGCCTAGTAGGTAAGTACATTCGTTCGTCATGCGACGAATAAAATTATTAGCACGATCTTCGAGGTCAACGAGCTTCTCGAAATTCCAAGGATAAACGATTTCTTTAATTTCGTCATCCGCCCACGAAAATTCGCTGGCATTGCGGCCAGAATTGATCTCTTTACCATCGTTATCATATTTGCGTTTAACTAGCGGGCCACAATAGTATGGGATTCTGAAGCTATGGATACTTTGAATCTTTTTAGCTTTGGTATTATACTTTTCGTCTTCGTTTGGAGTTTTAATAGCAAAGCTAGGGTAGTCTTTTGTAAGTTTTTTGAGGATAACTTTAAGTTCTTTGGCGTGGATTTGTTGAGGAATAGTACCCTTAGCTTGACCGCGCTGTTTTGGCAAGAGCTGATTATTCTCAGCTTTGCTGATTAGGTTGGTCTTGATGTCGTGTTTTTCGAGTAGTCGTTTGATTTCTTTGTTGATGTCCTCTTGTGAGCAACTTACGGTTTTACGACGGCCATTACTATCTTCGGAGTAAGCTTTATGGATATAGGAGTTATAGTTTGCTCCACCAGCGGTAGACTTGAAGAATTTATTATAATCTTCGGAAAATGGTTTAAGTAGTTCTTTTAGCTCTTTGAGTTGCGTCTCGTGAAGATTATAGTTGTTTACCATAGCGGCGGAAATATTCTTGTATCCAGCCATTAGATTGTCTAAAATGCCAAAATCATAGATACGCTTTGCAGCGTTGATTAATTCCATGTTTTCGGGCCCGACTGCGAGTTCAATTTCGGGTTGTTTGTCCTCGAAGTTACCATCATCGAGACTATATTTATATTCTTCATCTTCGATGCCTAGCATTTTGCATAAATCTACCGTAGAACCGATTAAAAACCCTGCAAGAAGTTGTCGATCGAGCGTCTCGTCGGTTTCTTCATCTTCGATAAAGATTAAATCTTTGAGCTCTTTCTTGCGGTCGATTTTGCTACGTTTGCGATTTTTAATGATTTTTGCGACAGCGTCGCCAACGGAGTCCGCAATATTAAAGCCACGATTATTTGCGGCATCAACAAAATTAAACCAGATGCTATTGAAATCTTCGACATCGCTAAGCTCTCCCTCGATTAGGAAATGACCGCGATTTTTGAGAATGTGTTGAATTGCTAGAAAATAGAGGCGAATATCGAAGTGATCTTTGTCGGTTGCATTATAGATTGCATTGCGTAGGTGCCAAATAGTGGGATATTTTTTATGAAAATCTTTGTCTTGAAAATCGGGATCATTGAAAAGCGTATTTTTAGACTTACCGGAAGGATTTCGGCTAAAATCTTTATCTTCTTCAAGATAAAAACTTTCACGGAGGCGTATATAGAAATCTGGATCTACCTTTGCAATCTCGTCAGCAAAAAGCATGCGAAGCAGCTTAAGGCGATTTTTGGCACGGTTGGCGCGACGGCGTGTTGAGCGCGGCAGTCGACGCTCGGCGGCAGTGTTGGCTTCTTCGAAGAGTCGGCTACCCCAAAGTGCTTTACCCTTTTTGCGTAAAATATTGTAGTTTTCGTCGGTAACCGCCCAACCCACAGAGCTGGTTCCGCAGTCTAATCCGATATAGTAATCTTTTTGTTCCATCAATAAGCTCCGATATTCTTTGCTATATATTATATAATATGCTATACTGGAATTAGTTCAATTATACGATTGATTGACATACGACAAGTTCAAATAAGTCTGCTACGGCAGTAACGAAACCATAGCCCCATAGTGGGGCATTTTTTGTTTCTAGGGTTGCTGGCATATTATAAGGATTAGCTTTACCTGTTGTGATATAATGATTTTGCTAGTTATACGGCAGTTTGTATCTGGTCGTATGGATAAAAGCACGCGCTTAAGCTTTATTGAGGTTTGAGAGTCGTGTCAAACAATCGTATAGCTGAACTAAGTATTTTATTTTAGCTGATAGGTTATCGTTTGAGAGTCGTGTCAAACAATCGTATAGCTGAACTAATTTTATGGTGATGGCGAAGACCCCGATGTTTGAGAGTCGTGTCAAACAATCGTATAGCTGAACAAAGTAATTATTATGTGGTCTATAGTACCAGTTTGAGAGTCGTGTCAAACAATCGTATAGCTGAACGTCGCAAGCTCGGTTCCCTCTAGGTGCCAGGTTTGAGAGTCGTGTCAAACAATCGTATAGCTGAACCGATGGTTACTCGCTTCGTCACTGCGGTGCGTTTGAGAGTCGTGTCAAACAATCGTATAGCTGAACTCGGCACTTCGCTGATTGGCGTCCACCCCGGTTTGAGAGTCGTGTCAAACAATCGTATAGCTGAACGCGGACTAGTTGGTCTAACGGGAGGCGACCGTTTGAGAGTCGTGTCAAACAATCGTATAGCTGAACATCTGCGACATAAAGACCACATCGCAATTCGTTTGAGAGTCGTGTCAAACAATCGTATAGCTGAACGTATGAGCACGATGGAGTCGCTGAACGACTGTTTGAGAGTCGTGTCAAACAATCGTATAGCTGAACGATTTTGCATGCAACTTTGCGCCTGCTCAGGTTTGAGAGTCGTGTCAAACAATCGTATAGCTGAACAAACAGACCGAAATCAAACGCAATATCTCTGTTTGAGAGTCGTGTCAAACAATCGTATAGCTGAACTCGGGCGGAGTTGCGAGACGCACGCTCCGCGTTTGAGAGTCGTGTCAAACAATCGTATAGCTGAACGGCATGGAAGTGTCGTTTAAAGACTACCAGGTTTGAGAGTCGTGTCAAACAATCGTATAGCTGAACTCAATAAGTTCAATTTGGTCGGATGCACCTGTTTGAGAGTCGTGTCAAACAATCGTATAGCTGAACTACCGACGCCGATAACAATTAGCCACGCGAGTTTGAGAGTCGTGTCAAACAATCGTATAGCTGAACTGATAAAACTTGCGTATATCATAACCCCATGTTTGAGAGTCGTGTCAAACAATCGTATAGCTGAACGAAGTTGTCTCGTAGCAGTTTTGCGCATCCGTTTGAGAGTCGTGTCAAACAATCGTATAGCTGAACTTGAATGGATGAAGGCGTGTTAAACGTGTGGTTTGAGAGTCGTGTCAAACAATCGTATAGCTGAACATTCTATACGCTCGAATACAACACTACATGGTTTGAGAGTCGTGTCAAACAATCGTATAGCTGAACTTTTGCAACATAAGAGCGAGAAACACAAGAGTTTGAGAGTCGTGTCAAACAATCGTATAGCTGAACAAGGAGTAGTAGAAGAATTTCCGAGTGATGGTTTGAGAGTCGTGTCAAACAATCGTATAGCTGAACATTGCAGAAACCAATCGTCTGGGTCCTTCTGTTTGAGAGTCGTGTCAAACAATCGTATAGCTGAACTTCGCTGTGTTTTTAAAAGGCACAAATCTGGTTTGAGAGTCGTGTCAAACAATCGTATAGCTGAACCGATAGTGTTGTGCTTGGTTTTGCAACTCAGTTTGAGAGTCGTGTCAAACAATCGTATAACTGAACACATTAAAAGCCATTAAATAAGCGTTAAGGTTTGAGAGTCGTGTCAAACAATCGTATAACTGAACCAAGAACGCCGTTATAGCAGTGCAGCACTCGTTTGAGAGTCGTGTCAAACAATCGTATAACTGAACTTAATTCATTATTAAGTTTAATCTCTTGTCGTTTGAGAGTCGTGTCAAACAATCGTATAACTGAACTGTTGGAAAGATTAGTTCAACTAGTACGACGTTTGAGAGTCGTGTCAAACAATCGTATAACTGAACAGCTCCTACTAGTAGTAATCGTGGTAGTATGTTTGAGAGTCGTGTCAAACAATCGTATAACTGAACTGCACCTGATACGCTTCTTGTGATTTCTATGTTTGAGAGTCGTGTCAAACAATCGTATAACTGAACTGCGTGGATTGATTTCTTATCGCCCCACTGGTTTGAGAGTCGTGTCAAACAATCGTATAACTGAACCATCTGCTGGCCATGACGAGCCACTCCATAGTTTGAGAGTCGTGTCAAACAATCGTATAACTGAACGCTTTGGCATATACGCAATACTTGTATTGGGTTTGAGAGTCGTGTCAAACAATCGTATAACTGAACAGGTATATCGCTAATGCGTCAACAGTCTGTGTTTGAGAGTCGTGTCAAACAATCGTATAACTGAACCAAATAATTAAGCCAATCGCCCCAAGCGTGGTTTGAGAGTCGTGTCAAACAATCGTATAACTGAACAGAATCTTGTCTGTTCCATATAAAAAGTCACCTTTATTAAAGATAGACACGTTTTTTTGCAGAAATGTTGTATAATTTACAACACCTGAGCAATATTAGATTTGGTTTTTAGATTTAGCTTATAATTATTTATATTTTTTCTTAAAAAATATAAGTTTTCATAAAAATAACCCCACTAAATGGTGGAATTATTTTTATCTTCTAGCTAATAACTAGTGGCGTTTTTGTGATAAAGCAGCGCTGGTAGTCTGGAGCGATACGAACACCGAATAGGCTTCGACGGAAGCGATATTATAGTTGACTACAAAATCGCCAACTAGACTGCGAGGTCCTTCATCGAAATAAAAGACAATTGAATGCCGGAAATATCGGGCCTTTTAACTTTCTCGCGTGGGGGATTTACTTATACTTATATTCTTCGGCTGCCTTTTCGGCGGCTTTTTTGAGTTTAGTTTCGGTCTTTTTAGCTGTATTCTTAGTGGTTTTAGCTGCCATGCGACGTTTGGCGGGACGGCGCGTGGTTTTTGGTTTGTTGGCTAGCATCTCACGTGCTTGCTCTTCGGTGATAGTCTTTGGATCAAGATCGGCGGGGATTTTGACATTGTTGCGCTTGCCTGGGCCTTTGGTGCCAGGTTTTTTAATGGCTGGGCCTTTGATATATGGGCCATAGGCGCCGATGATGATTTGAACGTCGCCCCAGTCAGCGATGTAGCTGTCGCGTTTTTGCTCGTAGCGTGGAATTGCCTCTTCGAGCGTGACGGTATAAGGATTGAGATCTTTGATTGGAATATTGTATTTACCGGCTTTAAGATAGGGGCCGAACGGGCCAGCAGCGGCGATAATTTCGGCGCCGTCTGGAGCCTTGCCGAGCGTGCGTGGAAGTTGCGGTAGTTCCAGTTGCTTTAATGCCTGCTCGAGAGTGACGGTTTTGACGGATTTACGGGCAGGAAGTGGCGCAAAAATAGGTTTTTCGCCAGTTTCTTTCTCGTTTTCGCCGAGTTGGATGAAGCCACCGCGTTTGCCAACTTTGGCGTAGATGGTTTTGCCGGTTTTGGGATCATGACCCAGAACGCGCGCGTTGTTGTAGCGCTCGATGCCTTCGCTTGCGATAACGGCGTCATTAAATGGGCCGTAAAAATCGCGAAGCATTTTGACGCGATCGAGTTTAGCTTCGGCGATAAGGTCGAGATCTTTTTCGATGCTGGCGGTAAATTTGTAGTCAACGATATCTTTGAAATTATCGACCAAAAAGCCCGCGATAAGTTCACCGATAGGAGTGGGGAGAAGTTTGCCTTTGTTGGCGCCGTATTTTTCGGTGACGGTATTTTGGGCGATTTGACTATTTTCGAGGACGAGAGTTTTTACTTCGCGTTCTTCTCCGTCGGATTCGCCACGAACAACGTAGCCGCGTGCCTGAATGGCAGTCATAATGCTAGCGTAGGTGCTTGGGCGACCGATGCCGAGCTCTTCAAGCTTTTTGACGAGCGAACCTTCGGTATAGCGGGCCGGTGGTTTGCTGAAGTTCTGGCGAGCCGTGATGGTTTTGGCGATGATTTTGTCGCCTTCTTTGTAGGCTGGGAGTTCATTTTCTTTGAGACGGCCATAAACTTTTAGAAAGCCGTCAAAAGTAATAACTTCGCCTTCGCCTTTGAAGATATATTCGGCTGGCGTATTAATAGTGATAGTAGTCTTGGCAACTTTAGCGTCGGCCATTTGCGAAGCAAGTGCGCGACCGCGAATCAGGGCGTAAAGACGGCGCTCGTAATCGCTCTTGCCGGCAGTTTCGCGCGTGATGTCGGTTGGGCGGATCGCTTCGTGAGCCTCTTGGGCACCGGCGCTTTTGGTGTGATAATTGCGAACTTTAACGTAGTTTTTACCGTAAGTATTCTCGACAAAGCTTGCCATACTGGCGAGCGCTTGCTTGCTAAGGTTTAGGCTGTCGGTACGGTGGTAGGTAATGAGACCAGCCTGGTAGAGACTTTGAGCGGCATTCATAGTGGTGCGAGTTGAAAAACCAAGGCGACTGTTGGCCTCGATTTGCATAGTAGCAGTCGTAAACGGAGGAAGTGGCTTTTTGGTGGCGTCGGCAGTCTTGACAGAGGCGACGGTAAAATCGAAATTAATGAGGCTAGCAAGGAATTTGTAGGCTTCTTCTTCGGTCTCGAAATCGTGGTCGAGATTGGCGGCGAAGCCAAAATCGGCAGAAACTTTATAGACGGATTTACTAGCGTGTTTTTCGATAGCGTGTTCGCGCTCGACGATAAGGCGAAGCGCTGGGCTTTGGACGCGACCGGCAGAGATGGCGCCAGGAACTTTTTTGCGTACAACGCCAGAAAGATCGAAGCCGACCAGCATATCGAGCGTTTGGCGGGCTTGCTGGCTGGAGACCATATTCATGTCAACAGTACGAGGAGATGCAATGGCGTTTTCAAGGGCGGACTTGGTAATCTCGTGGAAAGTGATACGAGAAGTGTCGTCTGGTAAATGCAATACTTGACAAAGATGCCAAGATATTGCCTCGCCTTCGCGGTCTTCATCGGTTGCGAGCCAGATTTTGTCAGCCTCACGGGCGGCTTTTTGAAGTTCGGAAATAATTTTTTTGTGTTCAGGATCGATCTCGTAAGTGACATCAAAAGTGTTTTTATCGACTTTGGTATCTTTGCGAATGTGCCCAACGGAGGCTAGAACCTTAAAATCAGCACCGAGATATTTCTCGATGGTTGCCGCTTTTGCTGGAGACTCTACGATTACGAGGTTTTTTGCCATTAATATATTTTAACATAAATCCAAAAATAAAAAACCTAGCAATACGTAACTCTCATTCTTAGCACAGCTTCCCTTTTATGATGGAATATTATGGGGGTTATTTTATCCGTTTGGCAGTGAGCCATTCTGGTACGTCGATGAACTTGATTTCGGGCCAGTTGTTGACCTCGTCCTCGGTGACGTCGTAAAGCTGTTGGTAGACAATCTCGACGCTGCCGTAGTAGGCGTCTTTCATATCGAAGCCGAGAGCCTCGGCGACGGCAGCGACCGCCTCGCTGCTTTTACCTTCAATCTCGACAAAAGTTGGCACCCATGGCCAGGTATCGATATCGATCTCGACGCCTTTGTAGACCCAGGATTCGCGCAGGGTTTCCTGGACGGCCTTTGGCTCGTGGCCGGCGGCGTTGAGGAAATTGATTGCACTTTGATAGTTATCTACCGTCAGGCAGATTTCTTGCATACCCTCGAGGCTACGCTTCTCGAGATGCTTGACTGACATGGTGATTTTGTCGCCCTCGTCGCGGACGCGCATGTATGAGCCTTCTTCGGGTAGCTCATAAACAGTGCGACGCATAAGGCGTTCGGGCTTGACGCACTGGGCGCCAAGGTTTTGTAATAGTTTACGCAAACGCGTTTTGTTGATATTTAAGAATTTAGCCTCGATTTCGGTTTCCATAAAAACATATTAACACGAGAAAGCAGGCTATAAATTCTTCCTCACTTCGAATAGCCGTTCGGAAGAATTATAGCCTGCTTCTTGTTAAAATATCATTGTTTGCCTTTGCGTCTGTTGCAATCGCGGCAAAGCATTTGGCAGTTGTCGACGTCGGTTCGGCCACCTTCGCACCATGGCGTGATGTGTCGGCTTTGCATGGTCATAGGCTGGTGTATTGATCACCCCGAATACGCGGCTAAGATCAAGGATATACCTAAAAAGGATTAACCTATTCTAATGCCGTGCGAGTTCTGAGGTATACACTTTTTGCACGACTGCGACGGCATCTTCTAACTTAATAGCCATAATAAACTCCTAAAATGTTTTTGCGGTACGGATCGACTTTAGAATTCTGAAGTCCAAGAAAAAGCGCCGTCAGTAATATAGCGGCGCGTTCTCTATAACCAAAAACGGCTAGTCCAAGTCCTAGAATCGGACTGGCCACGAGAGCATTATAATATATTGCGGTTTTGACGTCAAAAGCGGAGCTGTTATTTCTTTTTCAGTGATAGTCTTCGAAGAATTTCTCATTGTCGATTCGCCGGAAAATAGATCCATATCTATATTATATGGGACTTTTTTATGATTTTTAGTATGGAAGGCATAAACACATTTTTTGAACGGCTATTCCTAGTGAGAAAAACTGTGTTTATGCCTTCTGTATTTTTGACCATCAAAAAGCCCCAGGTAAGGGTGGGCATCACCTGGGGCTATTTGACCCTTTAACACACCTCCTTGGTTCCGGTAGATCCGGAGCGTGACCCACCTCACAAAATCTGGGTCCGCCGGTTAAAGGGATTGCTAGCTTTAGAAAGTAAATCGAAGTGGAGGTAATACTTGTGCTTTCAGGCGATAGAAGATACCTGAAAGTGAGATGCTTTCTAAAGCACGCAACAATTGCTAAATAAATTAGCAAAGTTTGAATAATTTATTTAGGTGCGGCTTTTGATCTTCCAAGTTGATCAAAACTGTACTCAGTATAGCACGCATTTGATTTTATGTCAATACTTTTTGAACATTTTTGTGTAAAATCAATGGCGTTTTTGGGGTTTTTAGGGCGATTTTTAAGGTTTTTACAGGGGTGAAAGTGCTTATTGTTAAAATTTATAAATATGTTATAAAATCGGGTGTTTTTTAGTATTTTACAATAAATTTGACGAACTCGGTAAGAACTCGTGGAAGCTGTTCGCGCTCGGCAGGCGTGAATTTAGAGAGGACGAAATCGACATCGCCGATTTGTTTGCGGACCGGTTCGTTGCCGGTACCGAGGCGCAGACGCGGAAAATCTTCATTGCCGAGTTCGCGAATGGTGGATTTGAGGCCGTTATTACCGCCGGCGGAGCCGCGCTCGCGATAGCGAAGTTTGCCAAAGTCGAGGTTAAAATCATCGCAAACGATCAAGAGGTCAGAAATATTAGGCTTGTAAAAATTAATTACCGCGCGAACGCTACGCCCGACGTCGTTATAAAAAGTTTGTGGCTTTACAAGAAGCAAATCATGTTCGTCGTCGCGAGCGACCTCGGCGAAAAATTTAGCTTTGCTCTGCCAGTCGATCTTGGCGAGTTTGGCGTAAAAATCTAGTGCCAAGAAGCCAAAGTTGTGGCGAGTAAAATTATATTGCGACCCAGGGTTGCCAAAACCCACAATGATTTTCATAAAATAATTATACTACATGAAAAAGCGGGTCCTTTGTGGGCCCGCTTAATCTTGCGGTTGGTGAAAATTAGCCTTAGCCGATACAAGCAGCGATAGCCTTGGCGGCTTTCGAACGCTCGACTTCGTCGGGGTTCAAAGTGACGACGATAGCGTACGGATTGCCTTCGAGCTTGCTGGACGCCCAAGAAAGGCCGTTGCTGTTGGCGTTCATGTGGCGATTGTAAACCTGGCCAGGATCGCCCATGCAGACCATTTTAGAGCCGCTACCGATACGAGTAAGCAACTGCTTAATCTGGCCACGCTCGAGCGCCTGTGCCTCATCGTAGATGATCATGCTATTGGTGATAGAACGACCACTAATATACTGCAAGGCTTCCAGTTCGAAAAACTTAGCAAGCGCGTTCTCGACATCGCGCATGACGTCGAGACGGTTCTTTGGCTTGCCGCCCTTGGATTTGTCGCCTTTGGCACGCAAGTAGTTGTAAAGGTTGTCCTTGATTGGCGCGATCATTGGCGCAATCTTCTCGTCCTTACTGCCAGGCAAAGCACCCAACTCGCGGCCGCCAGGAGAACCTTCGCTTGGTACTACGAAAATACGCTCATAGCGCGCATGCTCGCCCATCTCGACGGTCTGAAAATAAGCCGAAGCGACCGTACAGAAAGTCTTACCAGTGCCGAAGAGTCCCGGACAGATAACGATTGGCACTTCGTCGGCACTAATCATCAAAGCCTCGAGTAACATAGCTTGGCCGGCATTGCGTGGATAGATTCTGCCCTTATATTCGCGCAAATGATGAATGGCGCGAAGCACGGGCTGGCCGTTGTTGGGCTCAAATCTCGCAATGTGGTTGTAGTAGTTGTTGCGTTCAAAAGGCACGCCTGGCGCAAGCATGAATTCGACGAACTCATTGATGTGGAGCGGTTTCTCGTCCGGGAAGTTTGCTTTAAACTCCTCAGCCGTCATCTCGCTCTTGGACTGCCAAGCATAATAGACTTCTTCGGGCATGACGACTTTGCGACGTCCGGTATAGACAGTAGGATTGATGTGCGCCACATCGAAGCCTTCGCTGTAAGCAAGCGAGCTCATGGCATTATCGCCAGTCAGAATGGCTAAGGTCTGGCCGTTTTTGAGCTTTGATTGATACAACTTGGCGGCCTTGATGGTTTCCATCTTGCTGGAGCTAGGCTCGTAGCCGCGGCGATTGGACGGATTGACTGTCTTGGTTGCATTGCGGTCTTCAATAAAAACGATCTCCATGCCATTGTCGCAAATATGCTTGCCTTCATGGTGGATATCGCCAAGAATCATGTTGAACTGCTTAAGAAGTTCCCCGCAGGCCTCGCCTCGGTTAGTTTGCTCGCCACGAAGCTCGGTTGCACGCATGATGAAATGCGCTGGGATGGCCAAAATGTCGGCCTTCTTCTTTGTTTGAGTATCCGGGTTCAGAATTTCCGGATTTCCGATAAGTGTATCGAGCGCCGGAACTAATACTTGATGATAACTCTTCATAAGATCCACCTCCGTTTTGATATAAAAGAGCTATAAACAAACTGAAGTCAAAATGACCCGCCGTTTGTTACTGCTACTATAACAGATACGGCGGGAGCAGTCGAGCTTAAGAGGAATGCTAGTTTTTAGCGACGGCGCTTATTTGGCTTTAGTCGCGGTTGCGGAAGGAGAAGAAGATAGGCGTGCCTTCAAATGGATAAGCCTCGCGCAAGCAACGTTCGAGGTAGCGCTTGTAACTCCAGTGAAGCAGACTGAGATTGCTACCATAAACTACAAACCACGGCGGACAAGTATCGGTCTGAACCATGTAACGAAGACGTGGATGAGTATTTTTGAGACCTGCTGGTGGATGCATGCGAATAGCTTCGTGGAGAACTTTGTTGAGGTCGGAAGTTTTGAGCTCGGCGTGACGGGCGCGGTCGATTTGGGTAGCGAGCTCGAAAATTTTGGTGGCATTTTTACCAGTGACGGAGCTAGTGAGAATAACTGGTGCATATGGGATGAATTTGAAATCGTATTCGAGTTTGTCGAGGATCTCGTCAGTGTCTTGATGCTCGAGATCGGTCTTAGTGACGACGAGAATGATGCCCTTCCCGGCGTCGACGATTTGGCCGGCGAGAGCTTGATCGAGTTTAGAATGCGGCTCGGTACTATCAACTAGCAAGCAGCAGACGTCGGCTTCTTCGATAGCGGCGAGACTGCGCAAAGCGGAAAACTTTTCGATGCCGACTTCGCGTTTGCCCGGCTTGCGAAGGCCGGCGGTGTCGAGGAGTTCAATTGTACGGCCTTTATAGCGAATTTCGGTGCGATTGATGTCGCGAGTAGTACCGGAGAGGTTGGCGACGATAGCTTGCTGTTTCTCGGCGAGAGTATTAAAGAGACTGGACTTGCCGACGTTTGGGCGACCGATGAGGGCGATTTTGAGGCTATCGTCTTCGGTCTTGACGGGTTTGTCTTTGAAACCGAGTTTGGTGAGCTCGTCAGTGATACGGTTGCGAAGGTCGTTGAGCCCTTGGCTGGTGGTGGCGGACACGCGGAGTGGATATTTGATGCCAAGATTCAGGAATTCCTCGTTTGGCAAAGACTCACCGAGGTCGGATTTGTTGAGCAGAAGCAAGGTTGGTTTGCCGGATTTGAGCGCTTTTTTGGCGATGAGCTTGTCGTCGTGGTTTGGATATTTACTGCTATCGAGCGCGAGCAAAATGAGGTCGGCGCTTTCGACGGCGTCATCGATTTGATTTTGGATGTTAGCTTCAAATTCGTCGTCTGGATCTTTGAGACCAGCAGTGTCAATGAGAAGGTAACGATCGTCGATTTTGGTGACGACATTATCGCGCGTAGTACCCGCTTCGCGCGCAACAATAGCCTGTTGACGACGAGCGAGGCGATTGAAGAGGCTGGATTTGCCGGCATTAGTTTGACCGATGATTGCTACTACGGGTAATTTCATAGGTTTATTATACCAGAATTGACATTTTTAGTAAAGTGTGCTATAATAGATAGATATTAATGATTTTTTCAATAAAAAACACCCCTTGCGGGTGTTTTTAAGTATCTATATGGTGATCCCGAAGGGAGTCGAACCCTTGATTTTCTGGATGAGAACCAGACGTCCTGGACCACTAGACGACGGGACCATACGGATATATTAACAGAAAAATCCGTGCTTGTAAACTTAGTTTTGTAGGGCTTGCTTAAAACGGTAGCGACGCACGTAGCAGAAGATAGCGATGTAGGCTAGCACGCCGGCAAAACCGGCGAGTGAATCAATTAGAACATCCGTTACGCTGCCGTTGCGGCCAGCGATGGCGAGCTGATGTACTTCGTCTATGGCTGCATAGGCGACAGCGAAAACTGTGGTATAAATTGTTGTGGTAAGCGTTGGGAATTGACTGACATTGAGGCCTTTTAAAAAGGACGAGATAGAATATCCTAATCCAGCAAAGAGTACAAAGTGGGCAAGCTTGCGGGCGAGTGCATTGCTGATGCCAAACATGTTTGCGAAAGCTGACGAGCTAGCCTGTGAGCTTTCGCCACTGGTGGCTGAGAACGCCCAAATAATGATGACAAAAAAGATAGGAAAGATAATACGCCAATACCGTTCGATTTTCTTGCGCAAGATGCGGGCTTTAAGCTCTTTGATGGTTTTTGGCTGCTCTATCTGTTCCATATCTTTAGTGTAGCATATTAGCTGGTGATGGCGCCGTTAATATGTGGAGCGTCTGTGCCATTAGCGGCTTCTTGGATGAGCATCTTGGCGGCTCGCTCCTTGTTTGCGGCGTCGGCTTGCTCTGCCTGCATTTTGGCTTGGAGCATATTAAAGTAGTCGTCCTGTGGATTTTCAGAGTTGGCGCTGATTTGGATATTAGTTGGGTCGTGCTCTGGTACGGTTAATGGAATACCGTTTTCGTCGGTCGGTACGGCGGGTTCGGCAGGCTGCTCGAATGGGTTATATGTTCCAGCTAGTCCTTGCTCTTCGAAGGTTTGCGAGGTAGTATCTTGCTCAGCGAGCGCGTCGTTGGCGGTTTCTACGACTTGCTCGGCGACAGATGTGGCTCCTTTTGCGACTTGCTCGGCTTGTCGCGTGCGCATATCTGAAGAACGTGTTGCAATGTCATTGTCGCCACCAAGAGCTGGTATTGATTCGACGGCAGTTTCGGTGGCGCTAGCAAACGACGTAGCTTTATCGGCAGCTTCGAGTGCTTCTTCGTGTTCTCCACTATTATTTTTTGCGACACCCTTTATGGCTGCGGCGGCGCTAGCAATAGCGGCGTTGCTAGCGATATCCTTTTGTTTCTTAATGTATTCTTTTTTAGTGTTTAGACTAGTTATTCCGCCAGCATCAAGGTCTTTCGCGTCAACGGATGACATTAGCTTGTCGGCTTCAGTAGCGATAACTTGATCGTTTAGTCCGTCATGGTGTAGCTGGTCGACAACCTTCCCCACATCTACTGTGCTGGCAGTACCGGTGTTTCCAGCAGTGACAGCTATTGCTCCAGCGACGGCATTATTAGTTGAGCCGAGCGGGCTAGCGTCGGTGCTACTCGCAGTAATGTCTTTGCCGGTGCGCATGTTGTCTGGAATGCCACCCTCATCATCCTCGAGCAAATCTTTAGCGCTTTTCTCGGCTGATAGTTCTCTATTGCCAGTTAGAACGTCTGCATTGGAACGATTATCGAGAAGGTTCATTTCTTGCGGATCTTCGGTAGCAGTTTCGCGCGTAATTGTATCGATATTGCTTGGTTGAAAATCTGCGACAATGTCGCCGGTTTCGCGATTAATTAAAATTACATGCTCGATGCCCGGTACGTCAATAAACATCTGGCGAGCTTCTTCGCGATATTTATCGAAAGCAGCCTGAGTAATTTCGCCATTTTCGTCAATTTCTTCGGGCTCGAGCTCGATTTTGCGCTTGGTTGGATCGTCCTCGCCGGCTTCGGCGCCCTGCTCGGCTAGTGGAGCTTGGTCTGGCTCCATAGCAACAAACATAGCAGATTCTGAATCTTGGCGCATGTCGGATTCTAGATTATCCCAGGCTTCATTATAATAAGGATTGTGAATTTCGCCGTCTTCGTGATTCTCGCGTTTTTCGCCCATCTTTTCAATACTTGTATCGTCTGCAAACATAATTACCTTTCTTAATTCCAGTTGACTGAACCGCTGTTACTTGGATAAATACTGACCCAAACTTGTCCGCGGACGAGATTGATGTCGTTGCCTTCATTATCTATGAAACGAAGAGGCGAGTTGACGTCGTTGCGTTGCCATTTGGCGGCGATAACGGTGCCATTTTGGAAGATAAAGGCGTCACCTCCGCCGGTAGTCTTGTAATCCATATAACCATCACCGCGTGCCACAGGAGTAGTTTTCATTGCAATAACGACTTTTGGTGATATTTGTACTTGCGAGCCATCTTTGCGGAGACTATAGTGTGGGCCACCGCTGGTATGCGCGCGTTTGTAGCTATTAGTATTGGCGTCATAAGTGAAGATTGGATTGTAGAGAGCACTGGAAATATTGATGCGAACGGTAGTGGCGTTTTGCTCAACTGGTTCTTGAATTGCATCTGGGTCGAGCCTAGTAAAGCCGGTGAAGGTAGATTCGGTATAACCTTTTTTGTAATTGAGTGAATCAAGATGCGTAGCATCGGTGTAGACGTTGTGCGGGGCGTAAATGCGCTTACCATTTGGTTTAGTATTAGCGCGCCAATAGTAATTTCCATTAAAGAACTGATCAATGTCGCGGAATTCGCCGTTGTTGCGGATGAGATTGAGTGCATTTTGGGCACCGCCGACGTGAGCGATAGAGCATTTGTATGGTTTTGCCATTTCGGCGTAGGTGAGACGGACGCTACGAACTGGGCCGATGAGCTCCGGCTTAGCTTCTTGATAAATAGCCATGAAGCGCGTAATGCCACCTTCGGCGATAGCTTCGTATATGACGCCGGCTTGATCGAGGCCGCTTTGCGGACGGGCATCTGGGCTATTTTCGATCATAACGCAAGTCGTGGCTGCCTTGAGCAAATTGGGGTCGGAAACCTCGAGGCCGGTAAGAGGTGAGTAGTAAATCTTGTCGCTTTCGGCGTCGTCGTAGGCAAAGTCTGAACTTTCTTCGCCATGATTTGCAGTAAAGAAAGCAAGCACGCCAAAAGTGCCACCACTAATGATAAGAAGGGCTAAGATAATAATACTGATGATTTTGCCGGCAGAACGCTTGGTTTTTTCACGTTTCTCGCGCTTTTGGCGGGCTTTTTTGCTACTTTTCTTCTCTTTTAGCTCGGTCTCGTCTAGTTCGGAATTTTCGGCATCAAGAAACTCGGCGATATCGTCATTGACGTTCTCGTCTTTCTTCTTGGCAGTAGCTTTTTCTTTCGCAAATTCGCTCTGATTGTAGAGCTCTTCGAGGGTGTGGTCTTCATCCTCGGCTTTGCGAACGTGTATTTTATAACCACCTCGCGACATCTTCATACTTAAAGTATAACATAAGCATAAAGGCTACGAGGTGGTTTTTGCTAGTCGGCGCAGTTAAAAGTGGTGATTACGGCATTAAGGCGTGCAAGAGTGGCTTCGCAACCAATGACACTTAGGGTGTCGTGAAGAGCTGGGCTAAATGGTGCGAACGATACGGAGAGGCGAATAAGACCGAAGAGTGTGGCTGGTTTTTGTTCGCTCTCGGCAAGAAGCTCATTCAGAGCATTTTGGAGATTATCTGGCGTCCACTCAGTGACTTCGCGAAGCTTTTCGATGCTTTGGCGCAACAGCGCGACAATTTCGTGTTCGGAAAGCTTCTTGAGAGCCTTGTTGTCGGTGAGCATGTCCATGTCGACCGTCGGCGAGACGAAGAAATAGTCGGTCATAGTGCGAAGATCGGCGAGAGTCTTGAGACGATCGTAGATGATCGAGAAGACGCGAAACTTAAGCTCGTCGCTGGCATTCTTGGCGATTTCTGGCCAAAAATCTGCTGTGCGAGCGTAGAGAGCTTTTGCGTCTTCGTTGAAGAGGCGACGAATCCATTGACCATTGAGCCAAAGAAGCTTCTGTTCATCGAAGCGTGCGCCTGCGTGTTGGATACGACTAACATCGAAGCGCTCAATAAGGTCCTCTTTGCTGTAGATTTCGTCTTCGGTGCCATCATTCCAGCCTAGACATGCCAAGAAATTTAGCATCGCTTCTGGCAGGATGCCATCTTTGCGATAATCGGCGGCAGATTTGGCGCCATCGCGCTTACCGAGCTTTTTATTGCCACTCGGCGCAAGAATGTGCGGAAGATGGACGAATTTTGGACGTTCGAGTCCAAGAGCTTCGTAGAGCGCAAGATAATTGCCCATGCTTGGCAAATATTCTTGACCGCGCAAAACATGCGTCACGCCCATGCAGGCATCGTCGACGATATGGGCGAAGTTGTAGGTTGGTAAGCCGTCGGCTTTGATGAGGATAAAATCATCTTGAGTTTCTGGGCCCATATGAAGGTCGCCAAAAACTTCGTCGTGATAGTCGTAGGCTTTTGGTTGGGCTTTAAAGCGGAGTGGCAGGCCTGGTTGCCATTCTGGCGTATTGTCTGGGCGATAATTGCGATACAAAAATGGTACTTTGTTTTTGTTGGCTTCTTCGCGATATTTGTTGACAGTTTCAGAATCGGTCGGATCAGCATAGGCGCGCCCGGCGGCGATAAGTTTCTTTGCCCATTCGACATAAATGTCTTTGCGCTCAGTCTGGTAATATGGACCGTTTGCGCCACCGCGCTCTGGGCCTTCGTCCCAATCGAGTCCAATCCATTGCAAAGTATCCTCAATGAGCTCGGTAGCGCCCTCGACGTAGCGAGCTTGATCAGTATCCTCGATGCGCAAGATAAAAGTTCCATTGCTCTGTTTAGCAATAAGATATGGATAAATTGCCGAGCGTAAATTTCCAATGTGAATATAGCCGGTCGGCGACGGCGCAAAACGAGTCACTGCTTTCATAGTAATAATATTATAATATTATTTTTGATGAACGTCTAGCTGTGGATAAGGGACGCTAATCTTATGCTCTTCGAGCACAGCCAAAGCGGCGTGGTAAATATTGCGTTTGATTTGGATACGATCGTCGGAGCATTTTGCGTAGATGCGATAATTAATGCTCGAGCTCGCTAGTTCTGAGACTCCGCGATATTCGCATTCGATGAGCTTGTCGGTATTTTCGGCTTTAGCGCGCATAACGATCTCCTCCATGATGGATTCGGCCTTACTAAGCTTGAGCTCATACGGCAATGGGATATCAACGTTAATAAGGTCGGCACTAACTTCTGCTTTGTTGATTTCACTGTTAGCTATAGTAATGATGTTGCCGGTAAGACTATCACGAAGCTTCGTAGAACGAATGCCGAGATGTACGACCGTGCCGGACATATCATTGATTTTGACATAATCGCCAACTTTATAATAGTCTTCGCTAGCAAGCGAAAAGCCACGGATTATATCCTTCATTGTATCTTGAAGCGCGAGGCCGATAACAGCAGATGCGATTCCGACTCCCGCAAGTAAGCTAGTGACATTAAAGCCATTGATTTGAAGTACGCAGAGGGCGACGAGAATTATATAGGCGTAGCGTACTAGGCTAGAAATCAGCGCGAAGTAAGTGTCGCGTCCTTTATTCTTTTTTCGAGATTTGAAATGGTTTTTGATTGGCCATGATACGAGTTTGTAGAATAAAATCGAGCAAAGAATAAAGATAATTGAATAAATAATATGTTCTAGGTTGATCTTTTGAAATAATTCTTCCATGTCTATATTTTAAGTCGTTCGTAGCGACTGGTCTAGTAGCTATTTTGCGGCAAGCGTAGTCTTGATGGCTTCAATTTGATCTCGTAAATCAGCGGCGCGTTCAAAATCGAGGTTGGCAGCGGCGAGTTGCATTTGCGAAGTAAGATCCTTAACGATAGCTGGTAGCTCGTCGCGGGGGATTTTCTTGAGGTCGATGCCCCTACTCTTCTCCTTTTGCGGAATGATAGCGCGTAAGCCTTCGCCGATTTCTTTTGCGACGCTTGTTGGCGTAATATGATGCTCTTCGTTGTACTTCTGCTGAATTTCGCGGCGACGATAAGTTTCGCTTATGGCGCGTTCCATACTGCCGGTCATATTGTCGGCATACATAATAACGCGGCCATTGACGTGGCGGGCGGCGCGACCAATGGTCTGAATGAGAGCAGATTCGCTGCGTAAAAAGCCCTCTTTGTCGGCGTCAAGGATAGCGACAAGTGAAACTTCTGGGAGGTCAAGACCTTCGCGTAAGAGGTTGATGCCTACGAGCACATCATAAGTGCCGGCGCGCAAATCACGCAAAATATCGCCGCGCTCTAAGGTGTCGATATCGCTGTGGATGTAAGCGGTTTTAATGCCAAGCTCGATGAGATGTTCGGAAAGATCCTCAGCCATGCGCTTTGTGAGCGTTGTTACGAGTACGCGTTGCTTTTTGGCAATGCATTCATCGATCTCTTCGACGAGATTATCGATTTGCCCTTCACTGCCACGAACTTCGATTTCTGGATCAAGAAGACCGGTTGGGCGGATAACTTGCTCGGCTGGCTTTGGACTATGACTGAGTTCGTATTCGCCTGGGGTGGCAGATACGTAGATGACCTGATTAATGTGGCGATCAAATTCAGCGAAAGTTAATGGTCGATTATCGAGTGCACTTGGTAGACGGAAACCGTACTCGACGAGCGTTTCTTTGCGAGCACGATCGCCGTTAAACATACCACGAACTTGCGGAAGCGTCATGTGAGATTCATCGATTAACATTAGAAAATCTTCTGGAAAATAGTCAAGTAGCGTGGCTGGCGGCTGGCCTTGCGCGCGACCTTCAAGGTGACGTGAATAGTTTTCAATTCCCTTTACGAAGCCAGTCTGTTCAAGCATTTCGAGATCATATTTGATGCGCTGAGAAAGACGTTGCCCCTCGAGATATTTGTGCTCTTGGTCGAAAAACTTGGCGCGCTCTTCGTATTCAGCACGAATTCGGCGGATACCGGCCTCAAGCTCGTCTTTTGGTGTAGCATAGTGAGTATTTGGGAAAATGCCAATCTCGTCTGGCGTAGAAATTACATCAGCAGTTAGCGGGTCGATAACTTTAATACGTTCGACAGTATCGAATGCGAATTCAATACGATAGGCGCGATCGCCAGAGGCTGGAAAAAGGTCAATAGTGTCGCCATGAACGCGGAAATTGCCACGTTCGAAGGCGATATCGTTGCGGTGATACTGAATATCCGTTAGAAGCTTAATGAACTGCGAGAAATCGCGTTGTTCACCTTTGGCGACGCGGATAGCCATAGCCTTATAATTGTCTGGCGAGCCAATACCGTAAATACAAGATACGGACGCAACGATAATTGTGTCGCGACGAGTTAGAAGAGCCTCAGTAGCGGCGTGGCGCAAGCGATCAATTTCTTCGTTAATAGCGCTATCTTTTTCGATGTAGGTATCGGTACTAGCAATATAGGCTTCCGGTTGATAATAATCGAAGTAGGATACAAAATAGTGAACTTCATTTTCTGGAAAGAAATCGCGAAATTCGGAATAAAGCTGCGCAGCCAAGGTTTTGTTGTGTGCCAAAATTAGGGTTGGACGATTATATTTTGCGATGATATTTGCCATCGTAAAAGTTTTGCCCGAACCAGTAACGCCAAGTAAGGTCTGCTCGCGACGCCCCTGATTTAGACCATTCATGAGCGTTTCGATAGCTTGGGGCTGATCGCCAGTTGGCTGATATTTACTATGCAGTTGAAAATTCACGCATATATTATATCATAGATGAATTTTAAAGGGGTGTACGGGCTAATTGCGGACTTCAAAAAACCAGCCATTTTTTGAGTTGGCTGGTTTTTGTTTTTTAGAGACCTGCAAATGGATTATTCTGGTCGGTTGGCTGAGCCTCTGGCGCTGTTGGAGTGGCTGGGGTTGCTGGGGCTGCTGGAGTCTCTGGTACTACTGGGGTCCCAGCGGCTACAGGTGCGGTCTGTTCTGGGGCGACTGGCGCGGCTTGTGTTGCTGCTTGCCCTGCGGACGTATTGCCATTTACCCATGGATCAGCCGGTGCAGTTGCGACCGGAGTAGGAGCTACACCTGGTACAGGTGGAACGTTATTAATATAGGTAATTTTCTTATCGAAAGCCATGATTGCGGCAAAGATGATTGGCAGGAAAATATATCCTATACAAAAGCCAATGCCTTGGCCGAAGGATTTTACAAATTTATAGATAAGATAGACTGAGGCGACAAAGTTTACGAATGGGATGATAAGAAGTATGATATACCAGCTTTGAAGTCCGGCGATTTGGGTCATAACGTACATGTTGTAAATAGGAATAATAGCTTCCCAACCTTTACGTCCGGCTTTTTCGAAAATTTTCCAGTTGCAAACAATGGCGAAGACGGTAATTGCGAGGCCAATAAGAGCAATCACGCCAAAAACAGCCATAGAGGCGGCTAACATTTCGCCAACGGCGTCCGGGGCACTTACGGTGTTATAATCGCCACTGATAGTGTATCTTGTGGCGAAAGTCGGCGCCGCAAATAATGCAGTTGTTGCGATTGCGGCGAGAGCGCTAGAAAAGATTTTTTTCATTTATGAATATGCTTTCTTATTATTATTTAATTTATTTTAATTTTAGCATGCTTGTAACCAATATTTATAAAAAGCTTGTGGTTTTATTTAGGATTCTGTGCCGTATTTTTGAACCAATTCGCAAAAATGTTTGCCGCGTTCTTCGAAGTTCTTATAAAAGCCATAGCTGGCAGCGGCTGGCGATAGTAAACAACTATACCCTTCTGCGGTTACATGATAGGCAGTCAAGACGGCAGCTTCAAGATTTTCGCAATAAATTAGCTTTTGAGAATATGGCGCCTCGTTGAAGATGCGCTCGAAACTTTCTGCGGTGCTGGGCAGTAATAATACGTTGCGAACGGAGCTACTGCGCAGAAATTCGACTAGTGGGTGATAATCCAGTCCGCGGTCCATGCCGCCAAGAATAATAGTATCGACATTTTTGACAGCTTTGATTGCACTAATGACGGCTTCTTGAGCAGTAGCGATGGAATCGTTATAGAAGTCTATATTTTTGTGTCGACCGATATATTCGAGGCGGTGAGGCAGACCATGAAATTTTGCGATAGCTTGTAAAATTTCGTCTTTTTCGAGACCGAGCGCAGTGCAGGCATAATAAACCGCAAGGATGTCTTTTGCGAAATGTTCGCCCAAAAGCTGAGTATGGATTTCATTAAGTCTAATCGGTGCTTCGCTAGATAAGTCGATTTTTGTGCCGGCCGGTGCATGCTCGATTTCTTCGGGGCTAGTGTGTTGCCAGACGTCGCCATAAATTAGGTAGTCGTCCGCTTTTTGATGCTTAAAAATATTTTTCTTGGCGGAATAATAATCGGCAGCGGAAAGATAATGATCAAGATGTTCCTCGTAGAGGTTTAGCAAAATCGCAATGTGTGGACTAGCACTAACAAACTCAAGCTGGTGACAAGAAAGTTCGAGTACGATGGTAGTATCGACGCGAATCTCGTCAATAATATCAAAGCATGGCTTGCCAATGTTGCCGGCAAGAATGCTATGACGCCCGCATTCGCGGAGCACGAAATCTGTAAGAGATGATGTGGTGCTTTTCCCCTTTGTGCCAGTGATGCCGACGATAGGATTTGGACAGAATCGCAAAAATAGATCTGTAATAGAAGTGATTTTTTGTTTTTGCTCTTCTGGGATGAAATTTTTAATGACGACGCCGGGAGATTTTATGATAATGTCACAATTGGCGCAGGCGTCAAGGTAGTCTGGACCGGAAATAACGGCGATATTCTCGAGCTCGAGTGGATTCTGGTCGGCAACAACAACTTCTGCTTCGGGCAGATTGGTGCGGATAAAATCTAGTGCGCTCTTGCCTTCTCGGCCAAATCCTAAAATTAGAATCTTTTTACCTTTTAGGTAGTTGATGATTTCTTGCTTCATAGCTTGGTGATGAGATTTAGATAATCTTGCGGTATGGCGTGCTGTGGATTGAAGTAATTTACGACATTATAGGTGGCGTTTGGATTGTAGGCGTAGGTCTGATAGTACTGTAGAAGATACGGGAGCGGAATATTGTGGTCGTAATTTTCGAGTGCGAGCTTGAGGCAGTAATTAATTTCTTCCTTGGTGCCGACGCATTCAAAAGGTTTAGTACTGTCTGGATTATAGAGACCGATAAAAATTTGAAGCAAATTTGGGTTTTGGAACATATCGTAGCCAAAAATATTGATTAGTTCGGCGCGCTCAACGAAAGGATAAAGCATGATATAGACGTAGAGGCACTTTGCGCAGGCGGCGCACCATTTGTTGAGATGTGTACCGACATTGCAACTGCGGAAGATATTAAGATATTTGCGATTTTTAAGGAATTTTTGGACGATTTCGTATTCGTTTAAGCAACGCAAGAGGCTAAAATAATCAATTTTATCGGTGATATAAGTTGAAAGATACCAACGAAAATCTTGTTCGAATTCGAAGCTCTTGGAATACTGGTGATTGATATTAGTGCCAGGAATGTTGCCTTCGTTGGCCGAAGCTTCGTTGCTAAGCACGATGTGCGCGCGATTGGTAAGATAGGCCATAATTACGCTAGCGAAAGCGAGGCAGGACGAAAAAGGAATATGGCCATTGTAGAAACCTTGTTTGTTGAGCTCGAGCAATTTTTCATCGAGTGTAAGATTAAAATTGACGGAGCTGCTAAGCGGATAGCCGGCGAATTTAATGCTATCGATAGCGGCGCGGTTTTCTGGATAAATACTGCGATTATATTGGAAACAGATATTCTCGTCATGCATAGGCTGGAGCGCTTCGAGTGTGACAATGCTATCTTTGCCGCCGCCAACCGGAATAAGGTTGCCATGAAAATCGTCGCCGATGCGAAATTCTGGTTTTTCAGCCGGTGTGTCTGCTACGATTTCGAGAAAATCATCGTATGTGATATTTAGTTGATTGACGTACAAAAATTCGCCGAGGCCATTATAGAAAAGCTTTTTGAAGAAAGCTTTTTGATCGTCGTCGAGTTTGCCGGCGCGAATAATAAAACGTGGCGAAATCGTGAGTTTGTAATAATTAATCGCGTTAATGATGCCAAAATTAAAGAAAAGATGCTCGATAAAATCGTCATTAATCCATTCATTTTTAATGTCAGAAATTGGAATAAAAACTTGTGGCTTAAAAGTGTGCTCGCCTAAGATATAGTTGTATTCAACATGAAAACCGTCGGCGAGACGATTAATTTTGAAAGAATCGTAAATAAACTCTGGATATTGTTGTCCATAGGCTCATTATAGCATTATTTGCGATGCTTTATTTCTTCGGCTTTTTGATGTAAGAAGTTAATAAGTTCTTCGGGACAATCATTCTTATTTAGTAAACTACCCTGATTTTTGCCGAGCATCAAATAGAAATTAGTATCAGTTTCGATGATTTCCGAGAGGTCACTATATCGTATAGTACGATCGCTAAGCTTATTCTTTTGGCGAAAATCGCTGAAGTGAAAAGTGAAAGAAGTCTCAAGCCCGTCAGCGTCTTTGTTGCTGTTCCAAATGCGCTTAAAACCGAGTTTTAGAAAAATGCGAGAGCCTATCATCATAATAGGAATGATTATCAGATAGATAAGTAGGGCTGAATAGTTGTTTTGTAGAAACGAGATTGCGGCAATAACCAGATATGTTATTACGACGATATAGTCGCAAATACGGAGGCGCTTGGCGGAAATTGTTTTGCCAAAACGTTCAAACTCCTGAAAAGTATAAATAGTGGTTGCTTTGTAAGAGATAGGCTCATTTTCGAGCTGCTTTGCTTTTTTGCTCATATTAATATTATATACGATTTAAGGGGTGATAAAAGTGGCATATTATTGACTTTTTAGGCGTTTTGGTGTATAATAAATGGTTATGGATAGCGATATGATTAGGATTCGTGGAGCGCGCGCGAACAATCTAAAAAACATCGATCTTGATATCCCTCGCGACAAATTGGTGGTAATTACGGGGCTTTCTGGCTCAGGCAAGTCTTCCCTGGCCTTCGATACGATTTATGCGGAAGGACAGCGTCGTTATGTTGAATCGCTTTCATCTTATGCGAGGATGTTCCTTGGGGTGATGGATAAACCGGACGTCGATATGATTACGGGACTTTCGCCGGCAATTTCGATTGATCAAAAATCTACTTCGCGCAACCCGCGTTCGACCGTGGCGACGGTGACTGAAATCTATGATTATCTGCGTCTTCTCTTTGCGCGCATCGGCGTACCGCATTGTCCGATCTGCCATAAGCCGGTAACGCGCCGTACGGTTCAAGATATTATCGACCAAGTGATGAGCTGGCCAGTTGCGAGCAAACTAATGGTTTTGGCGCCAATTGTTTCGCAGAAAAAAGGTAGCTTCTCGCATATTGGCGAGCAATATCTTGCGAAAGGTTTTGCACGTGCGCGCGTGGATGGTATTATTTATGCACTCGATGAGTGGCCAGAACTTGACAAAAACTTGCGTCACGATATTGAAATCGTGGTAGATCGTTTTGTGATGGCGCCAGATCTTGAGAGCCGCATTTCTCAATCGGTAGAACAGGCACTGGAACTAGGAAATGGCTTAATGCAAATCCTTTGCATTAAGGATAACAGTACTGCAATTGGTTCCAACCATATTAATAATGATTCCACGGAAATTGTAAGTTATTCGCAACGTTATGCATGCCCAGATCATCCAGACGAAATGATTCCAGAACTTGAGCCGCGCCTCTTCTCTTTTAATGCTCCACAGGGCGCATGTCCAACTTGTACGGGGCTCGGCACGCGTATGGAGATTGATCCAGATTTGGTCTTAAATCCAAATCTTACGATTGCAGAAGGTGGCATTCGTCCCTACAATCGTATCAATCAAGATTCTTGGTGGTTGAAACGCCTTGCGACGGTAGGTGAACGTCACGGCTTTAGCATTCGTCAACCGATTCGCGAAATGAGCCCAGAGGTAATCCATAAGATTCTTTATGGTACGGGCGACGAAAAATATAAAGTTAAGCTCAATAATGGCTATGATTACGAAACGGTCTATGAGGGCGTGATTCCAAATCTTGAACGTCGTCATCGTGAGACGGACTCGGATTTTGTGCGAAAAGATATTGAACGTTTTATGCGTGAACGCGTGTGTCAAACCTGTCATGGAGCGCGTCTAAAACCGGTAGTACTTGCGATTACGATTCATGATTTAAATATTATGGATATGTGCGCAATGGATGTTGAACAGACGCTAGATGTGCTAAATTCTGATCTTGGTCTAACGCCGAGTGAAGAGATGATTGCGGCGCCGATTTTGAAAGAAATTAAATCGCGCGTTGGCTTCATGAAAGACGTGGGGCTGAATTACCTTGAACTTGGTCGCTCGGCGGCGACTTTGTCTGGTGGCGAGGCACAGCGTATCCGTCTAGCGACGCAGATTGGCTCTGGTCTTCAGGGTGTGCTTTATGTTTTGGATGAGCCGTCGATTGGCCTTCATCAGCGCGACAATGATAGACTGATCGCGACCTTGAAACACTTGCGCGATCTTAAAAATACGGTAATTGTGGTCGAACACGACACGGATACGATTATGCAGGCAGATTACTTGGTTGATATTGGGCCGGGCGCAGGCGTACATGGTGGCCAGGTAATCGCAGCGGGTACGCCAGCTGAGGTTGCGAAGAATAAGAATTCAATTACGGGACGTTATATTTCTGGCGCCGAAAGTATTCCAGTACCAAAACATCGCCGCAAAGTCGATATGAACAATACGCTCGATGTGATTGGCGCGCGCGAAAATAACTTAAAGAATATCGACGTAAAATTCCCGCTTGGCGTAATGACGGTGGTTTCGGGCGTGTCGGGCTCGGGCAAGTCTACACTCGTGAATGAAATTCTCGCTAAAGAGTTGCTAGCGCAGCTAAATCGTGCGCAGACAGTGGCGGGCGCACACGAACGTATCGATAATATTAAAAAGTTAAATAAAGTGATCGTAATTGATCAGTCACCGATTGGTCGTACGCCACGTAGCAACCCAGCAACTTATACTGGTATCTTTAATAATATTCGTGAATTGTTCGCCGATCAGCCAGAGGCGCAGGTGCGCGGTTATAAGCCTGGTCGCTTCTCTTTCAATGTAAAAGGCGGTCGCTGTGAACATTGTATGGGTGATGGCGTGATTAAGATTGAGATGCATTTCTTGCCGGATGTGTTCGTGACTTGTGATGTTTGCCACGGCAAGCGCTATAATCGTGAGGCACTTGAGGTGAAATATAAGGATAAAACTATTTCCGATGTGCTTGATATGACGGTTGATGAGGCGGTGGAGTTCTTTGAAAATTTGCCGAGCATTGCCAATAAGTTGAAGACCCTGCAAGAGGTCGGCCTTGGCTATATTCGCCTTGGACAGCCGGCAACAACGTTCTCTGGCGGTGAGGCGCAGCGTATTAAGCTGGCGACAGAGCTTGCGCGCCGTTCGACCGGCAAAACACTTTATATCTTGGACGAGCCGACTACGGGCTTGCATTCGGCTGACGTGAAGCGATTGTTGTCAATTTTACAACAGTTAGTAGACGGTGGCAATTCGATGGTGATTATTGAGCATAATCTTGACGTAATAAAAAGCGCCGACTGGATTATCGATATGGGGCCAGAAGGTGGTCAAGGTGGCGGTAAAGTAGTTGCGACCGGTACGCCAGAACAAGTGGCAAAAAACCAGAATAGCGCAACTGGTAGATATCTAGCTAAAATGCTATAAAAATAATCCCCCGAAGTGGGGGTTATTTGTTTTTAATATCGTCAATTAGTTCTAGCAAAATATCGCGTTCTTTTTTGCAGATAAGCTCGGAGTGTTTATAAATTGAGTCGTTGATGATATATTGGCGCGGATTGGCTTTACCGGCGACGGTGCTAGATTTAACGATAGTTTGAGCAACGCAATAGCGAGCGAGCAGCGGCATGGAGGACTCTTTAGTGTCTGCAGCTTTTATCTGTTCTGCTAGCGTGTCACGGTCGCCATAGGTCGAGAAGTATTCATCGTCACTGAACGGCACGTTGTCTAAAAGTGATTGTTTAAGCAGGTCTAGGTAATTTTCAATATTTTGCCCTGTTCTATAAGTTGGTAGGCCGCGGCGCGTAAGATTGTTGGCGTGCTTTTTGGCAAGTTCGCGCCCAAGCGCGGTACATAGTTTAATGCAGAGTTGATTATATCTTGCTACAACGCTCATATCGCGGAGACAATCTTCGCGATTAATTTCTTCGGCGCTATCAAGATTGATGTCATAGCCGTCGATAGTAAATTGGTCGGAAGTTAGATCGTAATATTTGCCGTTTATGCGATTGATGGAATGTGCTGCTTCTGGCAAAGGATGGACGCAAATCAGCTCGCCGCCAAAAATATCTTGCACGAGTGCGGCGGTAATGGAACAATTGCCTTTGGTTGGATTGTTGGCGTGATCGTAAATGTCGCGCATTTTTGGGCTGACGGTGTTTTCGCCCCAGCCAAATCTAAGCAAATAGTAAAAAAGTTGGTCGAGGCTATCTATCCAGGCGAAGCGTACGCCGTCTGTGGCGGGCTTTACAGATAAATCGCCGGCGCCAAGAAAAGTAATATCGCGATTTGATTCGGTCTTTTGCATTGCTCTATTATACCAAAAGCCCCCCACAAAGGGGGACCTTTTTTAACGACGTTTGATGAGCGCGTTGGCGTTTGCGATGAGTCTTTCGCGGAAGGCTTCGCGGGCTGCGTCGGCGTTACTATTGTCGCCTTTCCAGGCGAAGAGTGCTGGATCTTGTAGTGCGCGAGCGTAAGAGAAAGTGACTGGCCATGGGAATGGGCCACAGTTGGTAACGGCTTGAAGGTTGTCGGTAGCTTGTTGGACGCTTTGGCCGCCACTTAGGAAGACGACGCCGGCGAGTTCGTGCGGTACGTGGTCGCGTAGAACCCGTGCAGTGGCTTGACCGACCTCTTCTGGCGTGGATTGATGCTCTTGTTTCTTGCCGGCGAGCACCATATTAACTTTAAGCACGCAGGCGCGTAGGTTGACGCCCTTCTTTTTGATTTCTTCGAAGAGTTTATCAAGAATTTTGCCGGTGATTTCGATATTTTTCTCGATTGGGTAATCGCCATCGTAGACAAGCTCAGGCTCGACAATAGGTACGATTTTAGCATCTTGGCAGTCCTTAGCATATTCAGCAAGAATTTCGGCGTTTAGGTCAATGGCGGCTTGGGTTGGACTGTGGTCGGTGTACTCGAATGCGGCACGCCACTTAGCAAAACGAGCGCCAAGTTTGTAATATTCTTCGAGACGCATTGGTAAACCATCGAGGCCTTTAGTGTATTTCTCGTCACTATTCTCCATATTTTCGAGGCCTTGGTCGACCTTTATGCCAGACATTACGCCACGATCATTTAGGAATTCAATGAAAGTTTTGCCATTATCGGCTTTTTGACGTGCGGTTTCGTCAAAGAGAATAACGCCATTAACGTAGTCTTCGAGGTTGGCGGTCGTAAAGAAGATATTGCGATAGTCGCGACGATGCGCTTCGTCATCTGGAATATTCATACCTTCAAACTTTTTGTGAATAGAGCCGCCAGATTCGTCGGCGGCAAGAATACCCTTGCCGAGAGTCATGAGGCGTCGTGCGTTTTCTTCGATTTCCGTAGTATTGTTCCTTTCTGGGTCTGCTTTTTCGACACGGTAGTAATCGTCGCCAATCATACCCTCGAGTGTGCTAAGATTGCTGCTGCTGCCGAGTTTTGAATTTTCGACGTTGGCGCGGGCGATCAAAAGTGCGTCAGTGATATCTTTGCCACTAATCAGTGCGCCTAGCATACTAGCACCAATGGTAAGATGCGAGGCGAGGTGAGTCATGAGATCTTGGCGTTCGTTGAGCTGCCAGAAGACGCGCTGACCTTTATATTCGATATAGTGATTGTCAATGCGAATATGATTTGGATGATGATGCTGAAGCTTGACATCGGAGATTAGGAGATCGGCGCGCTCGGTAAGAGCACGAATGTGATTGGCGTTTTGAACGGTGTGGCGCTCGACATAGAAAGCGAGCTTGGTGTTTTGGCTAAGTTTAAGAAAATCGAGTATTTCGTTGGCGAGTTTTGGTGTGATGTTGGCGGAACGATCGAGGTAAATCCAGTCTGGGTTGCTTTCTGGAATGCGCCAGGTAGTTTCGCGGATGTCGCTTGGCGCAAGATAAGACACAGTATTGTCTTGGCAAAGGATATAGCGAAAAACTACTTTATCATCGGTAGTTGTGAAATTCCCATCAATGAAAGTTGCGCTAGCGTCGGAGATTTCTGCGTTAAGGCCGAAGCGACTAAGGACTTCAAGACTAATGCTGGTGCCACCATAGATAGAAACGCGCGAATAATAGCGGTGTGAAGTGCCATCGAAGGCAAGGTCTAGCCATTTGATGTGGTTTTGGTCAGTTTCGAAATGATTTTTGCGATTATCTAGGCGAAGATAAACATCTTTTGTGATGTTGCCAACAATCAAAATACTCTGCATAAGTTTATTATAACATTTTGCTTATGCTTTTTTAATATGATGAGATTCGCTATTATAATTCTCCCCAGTTCTTGCCAACCGTAACGTCGACGGCGAGCTTGACCTGGAGTTTTGGTTCGACTTGCTCCATCTTCTCGCGCAAGATGGTGGAGATTTTGTCGACCTGATTATCGTCGCATTCAATTATTAGGGAATCGTGGATTTGCAGAATGAGCTTGGCGCCATCTGGGAGGGCTTTGTCTACTTCTATCATGGCGCGTTTCATGAGGTCTGCTTCGGTGCCCTGAATTGGCATATTGGCGGCTGCGCGTTCGGCGGCACTACGAACGAGGAAATTTGGAGCGGCGAGATCTGGAGTTGGGCGTCGGCGTCCGTAGTAGGTTTCGACGTAGCCTCGCGTGCGCCCTTGCTCCAAAGTTTTATCGAGATACTCGCGAATTGGCGCACGCAATTCGAAGTAGTTCTCGATGAAGGCCTTAGCTTCTTTAAAAGACATGTCGGCAGCATCGGCGAGACCTTTGGCGCTCATACCATAAAGCACGCCAAAATTTATAACCTTTGCCGCGCGGCGTTGGTTTTTGGTGACGAGTTCCATTGGAATGTTAAAAGCGTCGCTAGCGGTCTTAGTGTGAATATCGAGACCAGAGTTAAAATCGTCAATAAGCTGTTGGTCGCCGGAGAGCGCCGCAGCAAGACGTAGCTCAAACTGAGCATAATCGGCAGAAACGAAACATTTGCCAGGTTCGGCGATAAAACATTCGCGGATGCGTTTACCGTCCTCGCTGCGAACTGGGATATTTTGGAGATTAGGATTTATGCTGCTGAGACGGCCGGTAGCTGTGACATCCTGGGTGTAAGTGGTGTGAATACGATGGTTTTTGTCAGCAAGTAATGGCAGCGGATGAATATAAGTGCTAAGAAGTTTGCTAACTTCGCGCGAACGCTCGATTTTCTCGATGATTGGGTGCGAACCACGGAGCTTATCGAGTTCTTTTTGCCCCGTCGAGTAGCCTCGGCTAGTCTTTTTGATGCCTTTTACTGGAAGTCCAAGTTCGTCAAAAAGAATTTGTGAGAGTTGAATCGGCGAATTGATATTAAATTCGTGGCCGACAAGCTCGTAAATTTCTTGTTCAATTTTGCGAAGTTCGGCGCTAAATTCAGAACTTAGGGCCTCAAAGCGTCCAGGATCAATGGCGACACCAGTATGTTCCATTTTATAAAGAACTGGAATGAGCGGGAGGTCAAAATTCTCGGCGACATTTTTAAGCTCTGGAACGACGGCGAGCTGACGTTGTTGGCTGATGTATTCGGATTTTGGATCGCTAGTGTCGACGAGCTCAAGCTGATTATTGCGGCGCGCAAGCGGGTCGAATAGAAAATCAATCTGGCCAAGATCCCAATAGGGGCGTCCATTCAGAATTTCTTTGGCGAGCTCAGTATTGTCATGCATGTCGGATTTGACCTGGTGACTGAGGTAAAGTCCTTCTGGAATCTTAATCTCAATGTCGGCGGGAGGTGGCAAAATATCGGTTGGGACCACAGTAGTGGTTAACTTTTTGGTGGCCTGTTTTTCGTCGTCATGGACGGAAGCTTCCTTGATAGCGCGCGCTTGATCAGAAGAAATGTTTACAACTTTGCTAGCTGTCGTGGTATTTGGGAAAAGCTTGCGGAATTTTACAATGAGAGAGTTAAATTGGAGTGCCTTAAGTTTATCGACGACGTCCTGCGGGTCAAAATCGGCTAGACAGGTTGCCTTGGGGTCAAAATCTAACGGTGCGTCGAATTTGATGCGAGCGAGGTCGCGGCTGATATAGGCGAGTTCTTTGCCCTGTTCGAGCTTAGTTTTGGTGGTGCCAGTGATTTTGTCGATATTAGCATAAACACCATCGAGGCTGCCGTATTCTTGCAAAAGCTTTACGGCGCCCTTTTCGCCAATGCCGGGCACGCCAGGAATATTGTCGGAGCTATCACCTTTGATACTCTTAAGATCCAAGAACTGATCTTTTCGAAGGTCGTATTTTGCTTCAATCGCAGCAATGTCGAACTTTGCGACGTCGGTAAAACCGCGACGCATTTGATACATTTCGATATTCTCGTCGACGATTTGTAACATATCGAGATCGCCGGAAATAATCTGTGCGGTAATATTTGACGCGGCGGCGCGACGAGCGAGCGTACCTATAATATCGTCGGCCTCGTAATCATCAAATTCGTAAAGCGGAATATGAAAAGCTCGTAAAAGCTCAAGTAAATACGGGATTTGGATGTAAAAATCGGCCGGTGCTGGTTTGCGATTGGCTTTGTAATCTGGATAAATAGCACGGCGACTGCGAATATTGGTTTTTGGTTTATCCCAAGCGACGGCGATGTATTCGGGCTTAAGTTTTTCGATAATCTCAATTAGCATGGCGGCGAAGCCATAAACGCCGCCAGTTGGCGTGCCATCTGGAAGTGATAATCTTCCCATAGCATAGTAGCCACGATAAAAAACACTTTTGCCGTCAATGATGACCAGATTATCTTTCTCCATATCTCTATTATATACGACTCAAAATGCTTATGTTTTTACTCATGAACTTTTTGTGCTTAAATAGAGTAGATGCCTGAGGTATAGTAAAGTCTCTATGGAATGGGGGTGTAAGATATGATCTTATCTGGAGACTCAATTAAAAGAGAGTTGAAAGCTGGTCGTTTGGTGGCGTGCGATAACAATGTAACGCTCGATCTTTAAGGTGCTCGACACGCCACGAAACGGGGTGATTGATATTCACGAAAAGCAGTGTTATAAAACCGTTTCGCTCGACAAAAAAGGTAGCTTCATCTTAGAGGCAAACGGATTTTGCCTTGCGACGACGCAGGAGTATCTTTGTTTGCCGGATGATGTCTGCGCGTTAGTTGATGGCCGTAGTACGACCGGTCGTATGGGGCTCGTTGTCGAGACGGCAGGCATGATTAACGCTGGCTACCATGGTGCAATTACGCTTGAGATCAAGAATTTGACGAACTATCCAATTCGTATGTATCCTGGCGACTGTATTTCGCAGATTCGTTTTGAGAAGTTGGATCAGGTAGCGAGTCAGCCGTATCGTGGCACATATTACAAGCAAAAAGACACGACTGAGCCAGTTGGACTTAGGTAACTCTCTGGGCCGCCCCGATTTTGGGGCGGTTTTTTATAGGATATCCAAAAAGCGTGTAGAGCCGAATGGGATTTTGGTCTTTATCTGCGAAGTGTTAAAACTATCGGCCGAGTAAATTGTGCGCTCGCCGAAACGGCGATTGATTTTATCTTCGGCGGCACAAAGTTGCTCTTCGCGATCACGTTTTGGTTGATCGAGATAAAGTTGCGCGTCGGCAAAAGGCTGAATCTTGTATAATGTGATGCCAATAATGCGTGCCGAATGGAGCGGAAGTTTGGTAAAAAGTTGGCGAGCATGTGTCATGATGTCAGAATTGGTATGAAAAGCACTGCGCGTAAGATAATTTTGGTGCAAATAAAGATCGCTGTGTGTACCGATCCAAACAAAAAGTCCGCGTGCGTAGAGATTTTGGCTGCGCAAACGATGGCCGAGATCTTCGGCAAGATGTAAAATGCGAGCTTCGAGTTCTTGCTTAGATAGGTGGCAACTTTCGAGCACATATTGGCGACCAATGGATTTGATGTCGCTGACGGTATCGTCAACTTCAATGCCGCGAAGGCGACGATACCACTTGCTACCGTCGATAGACTTACAGACTAGTTTTACGAGCGTGGATTCTTTGGCGTTTATTAAATCTGTGGGCGTAAAAATATTCACCGCATTTAAGCGAGTTTGCATGCGGGTATTGATGCCGGGCAGATCCATTAGCTTGAGGCTGGCAAAAATCTGGCGCTGGTTGGCGCTGGTAATCTCATCCATGCCATCGGGCTTGTGCAGTTCGGCGGCGGTTTTAGCAAGAAAACGATTGCTGGCAATACCGACATTGCAGCGCATATGGCAGCCGATCTCGGTGCGAAGGCGTTGCTTAATTTCGGTGCCAATGTCGAGTGGCGAGCGAGAAGCTTGGTCTAGGGGACGCTTTGTGAGATCGATAATTCCCTCATCAATAGACTTCATAATGACGTCGCTAGAGTAATCTTGCATGATGCGACGAAGTTTTTGGTGGACGTAAATAAACTTGGCTGGCTCAGTTTCGGCAAAAATGAGGTCGGGGCAGATAGCTTCAGCTTCCATGCGGCGCATGCCGACTTTAATACCGAGGGCCTTGGCTTCGTAGCTGGCGGCTACAATGCAAGCGTTTTTGGTGATACGGTTAGTAATGGCGACTGGGCGACCGCGCAGCATGGGGCGAGCTTGTTGTTCGATGGTGGCAAAACAAGAATTGAGATCAACATACATGATGGAGTTCTCGTGGCGGGCCGCGTTTGCGAGTGGAATCTCGCAAGGAGACATTAGACGCGTAATGTCACTCATAGCGGTCTCCTTCGAAATCTAGGTACCAATTAAGACTCTCGGTATCAAAGACAAGGCGATAGTCGGCAGCGCCATCGGTGACATCGAAAGCAAAGGTGGTTTTGAGACCGTCATAACGAGGATGAACTAGGCCGACTTCTTGGATGAGAATCTCGCGGCCAGAATTACGCCGAAAAGAAATTGGCCGACAATGCCCGAGCAGTTTGCGTGAAAAAGTTGCGTCGACGTCGATAATTTCATGTAGTGGTTCGTTGCTCTCGTAGTTGAAAGATTGATTCATAAAAAGACTCCTAAAATTGATTTTGATAGATGTAGGTGACGCAATTTTGGCGTCGTTTTATGAATCTGAGTCGGTGACCGAAGTGTGACTTGATAAGCAAATTTTAGCATAAAAATATCCCCCAGACAAGCGAGGGCGAGAACTACAAATGTAGCTCGTCTTCGCCGTCTGAGGGACTTAAGAAAGGGGAGTGGATAGAGTGGTGTGCGCCATGTTCTGGCGTAAGGCTTAGGCCTTGCCGGTGTAAGGCTTAGGTCTTGCCGGTGCCGCCGCAAGCAGTACAAGTACGACCTGTCTTGGGATCGATACCGGTACCACTGCAGTGTCTGCAAGCGTTGTAGCCCTGTGTTACACGCTTATAGTCGTAGCATTTATCGCAATACTCACCAGGACCGTAGAACGGTCTGCCGCAATGGGCGCAGATTTTGTAGTCTGCCATGCATTTTCACCTCCTTCTAGTGACGCATGGAAAAGCCCTTTCCATTAAAAAGGAACGCTCAACAATGAGTTACTTTTTTATTATAGCACACTTAGTGCAAAAAGTCAACTGTCTAAGCACTTTTTAGGTATTTTCCCGCTTCTTCGCAAAGGTAATCGAGGAATTTGTTACTATCTTTGAACTCGGAGACACTTGGCATTTCGAGAGTTTTAATAAGATGAAAAACGTATTGAATTGCTTCTTTAATGCGAGCTTCTTCGCTATCTTTGAACTCGAGTTCGAGAGGTCTAATTTGTCCGTAAGTATTGGCGGAAATATAATCGATGCGACCGCCCGTGACGCGGTAATTTTGAAAAGCGCGACTACTTTCGACAAGAATCTTGTAGAAATAGAGCTGGATGCGGTATTTGAAAGTGTTGTCGTTATTAGCCCATTTGCTCTTTGGGCGACTAGTCTTAAAGTCGGAGACGACGATGGTCTTATTGGCTTCATCAATCTCGATGCGATCAATTTTACCGGTTAGGAGTGCGTCGCCAAGCATGATGTTTTCGTTGGCAAAATTATACTCGGATTTGGCAGGGGTTTTGCGTAAAGCTTCGCCACGCTCCGTCAAAAAGCCGCGCAGCTCGCTGTCGCCGCGTTTGTGAAGGTCTGCGCGTTCTTCGTCGCTAGCATCGCAATCGTCAACCATGGCATGAAAATGCTGAATGAGAGTCTCGTCGTCGAGTTGCTCTTTGCAGAGCTCGTCCATAATTTCGTGTACAAAAGTACCATAGGTGGCAGAGATGCTATATTCGCCTGGCGCGCGAATAATGAAGTTCTTAACGAAGTTTTCTGGCCCGCCATACTCGAGGTCGATAAAGCTATTAAAGTGAGTTGGCGAGATACGATAATGCTCGACGAGTGGCATCAAAAGATGCTTGCGTTCGTCGTCTTTTGGTAAATAATTGTCGATCCAGGTGCTTGGCGCGATATCTTCGGTTGCGATGTCGGTAATTTGCGACTCGATCACCTGATTGAATGGCTCTGGGATAGTCAGGCTCTTTGGCGCGTCGCCGCTTTCACGAATATCGAGATACTTGAGGCGTTCAGCTTTGGTGCCGCTAAAGTCGGAAGTACTATAAGACATATGAAGCATGGCTTTGGCACGCGTAATGGCGACAAAAAGCAAACGGACTCTCTCGTCATTAGTGCCGCCAGTGTGACGTACATACTCGAGGTTGCGTGGCAGAACAAGTTTGTTATTATTTCCCTTTGAATCAGACCAGTTCTTATTATCGGTAGCAATCAAAAAGACGTGATCGAATTCCAATCCCTTACTCGAGTGTGCAGTCATGAGCTGAATAGCATTATCTGACTCGTGGTATGGTGAGCTATTAACAATATCAATCTCGGCATTTTCGTAAGCATGAAGCAAGTTAATAAAATCTACAAGCATCAGCTTTTTATCATGATTCTTGTTGCGGGCGAGCTCGCGCAAGGAATTGAGGTTGCTATAAAGTTCGTAGTTGTCGAGCGATGGATTTGGATAAAGCTTGGCACAAACCGCATTGATGATATATTCGGCAGAATAACTATGGACTTTAGCAGCGAGCGCATAGCAGAACTCGGCAATGTCTTTTAGCTGCCCTTCACTGTTTAACATTTCATCAATAACGGCGCAGCGTTTATGATAGGCGCCTTGAATTAAGTTGATGACGTCACTAGTTTTTAGATTCCAACAAGGCTGTGTTAGAAGTTGCATCCAGTCTGGATCGGCGGATTTTGGCGATTCGGCTAGGCGCAAAAGCAGGTCACAAAAGTTTAGTACTTCTTGTACGTCGGGGTTGTCGAGAATGTTCTCGCTCTTGGTGTAAGCAACGGGAATTTCAAGCTTACGTAAATACGGCAAAATAGAAATTAGATATTTGTGTTTTGGCACGATAATTGCAATTTTGTTGCCACGAATACCCTGGTCTAGTAGCTTGCGAATCTCGCTGGCGGTGGCGGAATATTCTTCCTGAGCAGACTGATATTCGCGCAAGGAAATCTCGGTTTTAGCGGGTGGATTTTCGGCAGAGATACGTTTGTCGATATTGACATTTGGCGCTTTGCAGAAACGGTCTTCGCAGAGCTCAATAATATTGTGTGCGAAATCAAGAATGGCTTTGCCACTGCGATAATTTTTAGTCAAGAAAACGTGATGCGGATGATAGTGTTGGTCGAAATCAAAGAAGTTCGAAGTATTGGCACCCTGGAAGCCGTAAATTGCTTGATCGTCGTCGCCGACTGCCATGATGTTTGGCTGGTCGTTTGCGGGGTTGTCGGTAATGAGCGAGACGAGCTTAGCTTGAGCATCGTTGGTGTCCTGAAATTCATCGAGCAGAATGTATTGGAAGCGCTCTTGCACATTAAAGCGTTTCTCGTCGTCGGTTTCGAGTAAATTGATGGCTTTTAAGATCATGTCGCTGTAGTCGAACTTCCCCGACGCGTCAAGATAATTGACGTATTGCTCCATGATATTTGCGAGGCTAAGCAACTTCTTGATCGCAACAGTATCTTTAAAAATGTAGTCATTATTGGCGTCTTTCTCGAAGTATTTTTCGCGCCAGCTGCGCAAAGGTGTGGCGATGGATTTAATCTCGTCCTCTTTTGCAAAGATGTCGGCTAGGGAGCGGAAATAGGAATTAGCGATGCTTTCGATTTTGCCAAGAATAGTGGGCTGGCTGTGTTCGACGTAATTTTGGAGGGTAGTTAGAATGTTCTCGTAGTATGAGCGATTGGCTGGATATTTAGCGCTCGCAGTACCGCTGAGGTCGTCGCGAATTTGCTCGATAAGCGCCTCGTTGTCGAGTTGATTTTTGGCGGCAACTAGGCGTAAGTCATCAGGTGATAGTGCGGCCTGTTTGATTTGTGAGATAGTAGAAATGATATCTTTAGTATTCCAATCGCCGCGCAAAATGTCGGTTGAATCAAGATGCGATTGAATGTCGCGAATAATAGTAAACTGTTCCAACTCATCGATAGCGGAGCTCAAATCTGGGCGGTGTTCCTGCAAAATATAGCTACCGAAACTGTGGTAGGTCTGAATTTGGACTTTATAAGCCTCGGGACCAATAAAATCCGAAAGACGCTTGCGCATATTGCTGGCGCCAGCGTCAGTAAAAGTTAGACAAAGAATATTTTCTGGACTGGCGTCGGTTTGTTTTAGAATATTTGCGACGCGCACTGAAAGCAGTTGCGTCTTACCGGTGCCAGGGCCGGCAATCACGAGGAGCGGACCTTCGATATGATCAACGGCCTCGCGTTGAGCTTCGTTAAGGTGACTATAAGCCTTTTCAAATTCCATTAAAACACCTCTTCTTCGATTTCGCGACCGCAGAGTTTGGCGATTTGACGCAAGAGCGGATATTTATTATCAACGTCGACAAGCGGAATAGCATTGAGACCTTCGACGGTTTTGAGCTCGCCGCGAATTTCATCCATGCTGTGCCCATCATATAGCATGCGACCACAAGTAAAGTTGCGCGAAGTATCGTTAGTACAGGTGAGAATTAAGTCGCCAAGACCGCAAGCGAGCTCGGCGGTTTCGGGATTAGCGCCGTGAGTATGTAGATATGCTTTGGTTTCACTGTGGGCGTGCTGAATGAAACTTGCCATGCTATTTTCGGAATTGCTATGATAGCCAGCGCCGATGGCGTAAATATTTTTGAGCGTACCACAAAGTAAAATGCCGAGTAGATCATCGCAGAGCTCAATCTCGACTTGATCATTCTTGAATAGACCCATTGCAAAGGGTGCCGAGGCGGTAAAAGTGGCGGGCTTGCCTTCGATGATTTCGCCGGCGAAAGCTGGGCCCGAAATGGCACTAAATTGCGGGAAGCTTGCGAATAAATCGGCGTTCATGACACCCTTGGTAGCGAGAATAGTTGGGGTTTTTCTGAGATAATCTGGATAATTTGCAAGAAAATCTTCTAACGCATTACTTGGGATAGCAATAACGATAGCGCCAGCTTCGAAGCAGGCTTGATCGATGCTAACATCTGGGTATAAAAAAGGATCATAATACTTTACGGCATGTCCGTTATCGGTCAAGATTTTGCCGAGTGCTTTGCCGAAAGCGCCGGCACCTAACATAGCAATATTCATATCATTAGTTTAGCATAAAAAAGAAAACCGCCCCGGAAGGGGCGGTTTTGGAGGCAGGACGATGCTTAGTTTTTGACAGGCTTCTTGTAGTCGTTTTTACTAAGCGGACGATCGTCCTTTTGTCGAAAGAAAATGCTAAGTACGGTAGGTCCCGTATGAGCGCCAATAGCGCTGCCGACGCGGGCGTATTGTATTTGCTCGTCGCGGATGGCGCCAGCGTTCTTTAGTTTGTCGACAAACTTGCGAGCACGGGCTTCCTCGTCGTGATGCCCATAGGCGATACGGATAATAGTATCGTCATCGACGCGATTTTGGACAAAGTAGTTCACCCACTCGTTTAAAATCGTATCACCGCGAGCAATGCCGGCGATTGAAAGCTTATCCTCGCGCGGGAAGAACATATTCGGCGAGATTTTCATCTTCTCCATCGCTCCAAGTGCGATACGTTCGAAGGTGTTATAGCGGCCGGATTTGGCGCTAAAACTAAGCTCGCGCTGGGTGAACAAGTGCATCGTATGCTTAGTAACATCCTCGGCGATGAGCTCAACGTTCTCGGCGTCGCTAGCGGCGATATACTGCGAAGCGAGCGCAGCGCCGTTGCTGGCGCAGGTTGTATCAATGCACACGAACTTGCGCATCGGATATCTTTCGGCAAATTCTGCCATCACCATACGATGCGCGTTGAAAGTGCCAGCAGAGATATACGGCGAAGCGCCAAGATAGTAAACGTTTACGTAATCAGGCGTGTTGTTGATGATGTCGACCAAGAGATGCTCGATAGTTTCGGGACTTGGGCAAGCAGTTCTGATACTGCCCGGTGCATAGGTGCCGTCTTTGAGCTTGTCGTAGAAATCGTCGATGTCGGAATAATCAACGTTTTCTCCGTTTACGGTAACGGAGAGGGGCGCGACGTCGGGCCAGATGCCATATCTGAAGCGTTCTTCTCTCGTAAGATCATTGCATCCATCGGTGAAGAAAACGCGATCACCAGACGAATGGTCAAGCATATAATTCTTTCTCATAGTCATTTCCTCCTTTTAATGTGCTATAGCGTTCATGACGCTGTCTGACTGAGAGCCTAAAATATAGGCATATTCTATTATAGCACACTTCTGTAAAAAAGTCAATATTGGTTGGGTAAGGAGCTAAAATAACAGATAAAAATGCGCCCCACTGGCTGTGGGGCGTAAGATAAATAAAGGATGTGTTAGGCCGCGACGTCGTGCTCGAAGATAACTTCAATAGCGAGGCGATAATCGCCAGGTCTGCCTTGGCAGCTAGCGACTTCATCGTCGACGTAATAGACTTGGACGCATTTTTTCTCGTCGGCATTAACGAGACGTTGCATGCGATTGCCAAAGTCGGCGGCGTTGGTGCCAGATACGACGATGTTGTCGTGGTGCTCGGCGAAATCGGCGAGATAGAGCCCTGCTTGGGCCAAAATCTCACTGTCGTGAAGGGCCATGACGACTTCTCCCGTCTCTTTTTCTCCCTTAATCATGACGGAGTAAGGGCCGCTCATGCCTCTAATAATTTCGCAGGCTACATCGGGTCTGGCTTTGAGGAAGTCTGCAAGAACTCCTCTAGGTGCGCTCTCGAGCGCGCAAATATGGAATTTGATATGTTCCAATTAATCCACCATCCTTTCCAAAGATCAATTCTCTCTCTTGAGAATCGTACCTTTTGCTCTGGATCTTGAGCAAGGTTCTTGTATTATACCATAAAAACTGACGTAATACAAGACTATTTGCGGGTTAGGATGGCGAGATTTTCGATATGTGGCGTGTGTGGGAAGAAGTTAAAAGGCTGAAGTGGTGCGATTTGGTAAGTCTCGGCAAGCATAGCGAGATCGCGAGCTTGCGTAACTGGATTGCATGACAAGTAAATCAGCTTCTCTGGTTGGACTTCGTTGATGGTGTGAATAAGGCTAGCCTCACAGCCGGCGCGAGGTGGATCGAGAATGACAGTGCAGTCTGGCGTGATGTAGCTTGCGACGTTTTCGGATTTATCGAGAATGCAAGTAGTGTTTGGCAAATTTTGGGCGTTGTTTTGCATTTCTTGGTAGGCGGCGCCGTTGACTTCGACGAGAGTGAGATCCTTATCGCGAGCGACGGAGAGACCGATGCTACCAACGCCGGCATAGAGGTCGAGGACTTTCTCCGTGTGGATTTCTTTGGCGATAGCTTGGAGTGCCAACTCGTAGACTGGTAAGTTGATCTGAAAGAAACCGTTTGGTGAGTAAGTATAGTTTTGGCCCAAGAGCTCGTCGCTGAGATTTGCCATGATGGGGTGCGGCTGGCCGTTAACGAAGAGGTCGCCGCTAACTTTGCCCTGCTGATTGCAGCGTAAAAGTAGCGATTGATAAGTGCGTGCTTCGGCGTGTCTGGCGTTGAGCTGGTCGACGATTTGGCTAGCACGTGCAAAGATTTCTGGGCGCTCGATGGAGCTTTGAGTGATAGGTTGCTTGCCGTGCGAACCCCGCTTATGAAAAGCGAGGTGAATTTTTGCCGTGTCGTGATCCCAATAGAGCGAATACTCCATCTTGTTGCGATAGAAATAATCCTTGCCGTCGGTAATAGTCGGTAAAACATCAAGATTTAGATGGTTTTGGCGGAAGCACTCACGAGTAAGTTCGGATTTCTGCTGAAGTTCGTAGTTAAAATCCATAATCTGCCAAGGACTAGTCGAGAGATAGCAATCGTCTTTTGGTGTAACGCGGTGTTCGGAAGGATCTGCGATAATACGAATTGCGACGCCCTCGCAGTATGTTTTCTTATTCTTAGTAAGCTCAAATTCGACAGTTTCGCCCGGCATTGCGCCCCAAATGAAAGCTTTTTTGCCGTCGGCAAGGGTTGCCAAAGCTTGACCGCCTGGCACGAGTTTTTCGATGATGGCAGTTTCTTTATTCATAACGTAGGGCGTCGATTGGATCTTTGCGTGCAGCGCTACGAGCTGGAATAGTGCCGGCAAGGAAGGCAATGATCATTACGATAATAGTAATACTGATAATATTTTCGATTGGGTATTGGACGAGATTGAAGGTTGGGAAGGCTTCGAGTAGTCCTCCTTCGGCATGGAAGGCAACATTCATGGCATTGCCGGCAATCATGGAAAGGATGGTACCAACAACTGAGCCCCAGAAGCCGAGGAGAATAGCTTCGATGCTAAAACTTAAGAAGACGTGGCGGCTAGACATGCCGAGCGCTTTGTCGAGACCGATTTCGCGGGTGCGCTCTTGAACGGACATGAATAGGGTGTTGATGATGCCGATAGCTGCGGCAGCGAGTGCGATGGCGCCGAAGATAGTAAGCACGCCAGTCATGATGTCGAAGAAGGATTTGATGGTGCCAATAATATCGTCGAGCGTCATGCCACCTAGGCCGATTTCTTCAAGCGCGTCCTGAACTTCTTCTTTGCTGTAATTGGCGTAGTCATAAGTTGCGGTAACGGCGTAAACTTTGTCTTTTTCTTCGGCTGGGTAGTATTTAGTGTTTTCGTCGTAAATTTTGTCGGCAAGACTATTGTTGAGATAGTTATAACCGAGCGTAACAACACCTGGTGCAATAACGCCGACAACTTTAGCTTCGAATTCGGTAGTTTGGTGCGTGTAGCTATCGACGACGCCGAGTTTTACGATTTGACCAACGGCGGCTTCATCGCTTTCAAAGCCAAGTACTGAGACGAGGCTTTGAGTGATCATGATTTGGTCTTCATCGAGATTGTCATTATCTGGCGAAACGCCGACAGTGGACTCAACGTGAATTTCGCCGGCCGGAATTGCTTCGGCGGTCAAGAGATATTTTTTGTCGGTTTTATCACTGGCAATGTAATCGACTGTAAGATTCTTGGTCTGATAAACTTCATTATCTTTGATGACGTCGAGTTTTTTGAGTTTCTCGAGCTGCTCTTTTGTGATCGGGGTGGCGCTGGTTTGATTTTGATCGGCGCTATATTCTTGCGGCTCTTTGCTGGAACGCATAGTGCTATTCATCATAACGTCGAGCGTATCCTTATTAGCGATAGCGATGTAACCTTCACCGCCGTAAGAGTCGACTTGGTCGTCAATGAAGCGATTAACGCCGGCTTGAATTGCGGTGTTGGTAATAATTGCAAAGGAGCCGATAAAAATTGCCAAAATAGTCAAAAAGCTACGCAGCTTGTTGCGAAAAAGATTAGCGTTGGCGTCGCGGATAATGTCTAAGATCTTCATTTTAGTTATCTCCTTCTTCCTCGTCTACATCAATACGACGAATGCTGTTGTATTCGCGAATGCCATCGGCGTCGAGGTCTTCGGCGAGCGTATGGCCTTGGCGGATTTCTTTAGCTTCCCAATCATCAATTTCGTCGTCTTCGTCGTCAGTAAAATCGACCAATTCGGCGTTTTTGCTATCGGATATAATTAAACCGTCGGAAACACGGACTTGGCGCTTACATTTGGCAGCGAGATCTTCGTCGTGCGTGACGATAATGAGCGTAATTCCCTTTTCTTCGTTAAGACCAAAGAGCAGTTCTTGAATTTTCTCGCCAGTACCAGAATCGAGGTTGCCGGTTGGCTCATCGGCGAAGATGACTTTTGGATTGTTGACGATGGCGCGCGCAATGCAAACACGCTGTTTTTGGCCACCGGAAAGATCGTTTGCTTTATTGCGAGCTTTGTCCTCGAGGCCGACAGTCTTGAGTGCAGCGAGCGCGCGACGGCGACGTTCGCGATAGCCGACGCCAGCGATTTTGAGTGGTAAAATCACGTTGTTTAGTACGGTGTCATTGGAATTCATGAAGAAAGACTGAAAAACGAAACCGAATTGCTTATTGCGAAGAGTGTTTAGGCGTTTAGCTTTGAGTTTACTAGTATTGGTACCTTTAAGACGAATTTCGCCCGAAGTTGGGCGATCGAGCAAGGCTAGTAGATGCATGAGAGTAGATTTGCCGGAACCAGATTTACCAACAATTGCGACTGATTCGCCCTCCTCGATATCGAGATTAATGCCGCGAAGAGCGTCAAATTTTGAATCGCGCTTGCCGTAACTTTTTTTTAGGTCACGCGTACTAATAAGAGTTCTTTTTGCCATATCTTTATTATAGTACTTTTGCTCGAGAATGTATAAAATAGGGGTAATAGGAGGCACGATGACGGAGCGAAAACAGCGTATTTTAAGGATAGTATGCGCAGCTAGCGTATTTTTGGTAGCGTTTGGCGCGGCTTTCGCAAGTTTGATGCTAATTAGCAAAAATACTGAAGATGTAGAAAATGCGCCAGTTGCCGACGAAAAGCCAGAAGAGCCTGAAGAGGATCCAGTCGAGAAACATAAGCTTTCAATTATTATGGTTGGCGATGCATTGATTCATGAAGGTATTTATGCTTCGCGCAAAGTAGCGGGCGGGTATGATTTTAAGCCACTTTTTACGGAAGTAAAACCAATTATTCAACAGTACGATTTAGCTTTTTATAATCAGGAGACGATACTTGGCGGAAGTGAGATTGGCTTGTCGCATTATCCACGTTTCAATTCCCCATATGAGGTTGGAGATGCTTTTCTTGATATGGGCTTTAACATTGTGAGTCTCGCAAACAATCATACGCTCGATCGTGGGCGTCAGGCCGTGACAAATTCTAATAATTATTGGAATAGTAAAGCTAATGTAATGCATAATGGCTCAGCGCTGACGGCAGAAGAAAAGTCCTCTATAGATATTCGTGAGAAAAATGGCATAAAATATGCGATGCTAAGTTACACGACGACTACGAACGGAATTACGCCATATGACGAAAACTGCGTTAGTGTCTATAGCGCAGATGGTGTTAAGGCCGATATCGAAAGCGTGCGCGATAAGGTTGATCTTCTGATGGTTGCGATGCACTGGGGAACGGAGTATGAGACTGGCGTGCGCCCTGAGCAACGTCAAATTGCTGAATATCTGGCAGGTCTCGGCGTTAATATTATTATCGGTTCACATCCGCACGTAATAGAGCCGGCTGAGTATATTGGCAATACGCTAGTGGTTTACTCTACAGGGAATTTCGTGTCGGCACAATTTAATGACGAACAGTTGAGCGGATTAATGATGACGGCGGAGGTAAATTTCGAGAAGAATAACAAAACTGGCAAGAAGAAACTAAGCGTAGATAAGCCGGTGGCACGTTTTGTTTATACAGACAAAAAAGCGGTGAGCGGAGTTAAATATCAGGTCTATCCATATGAGAAGCTAACAACGCAAATTATGCCGAATTTTGCGCAAAAATATGTGGAACTTTCTGCACGTATGAAAAGTCTTGATAGCAAAATCGAAGTGGCGCCACTATATGAAACTGCGGCGACTTCAAACAGTTCGACTTCCTCGACAAAGTAGAATAATTGTGCTAGTATAGAGAAAGATTGGGCCGTCGCCAAGCGGTAAGGCACTGGGTTTTGGTCCCAGCATTCGCAGGTTCGAATCCTGCCGGCCCAGCCAAGTTCGTTCATAACTATTATCCTTATTAAAAATACGACCGTGATGGTCGTATTTTTTTTGTTTACTTTTGGAAGAAGGCTTTTGGCACTTTTTTGCCAGCTTTGAGTAGTGCCTTGTTTTTAGCTCGACGCGCGGCGGCATTACTTCTGTGGGCCTTTTTGTTTTGAATTTGATATTCTTTATCGTTATTCTTGCGAATCTTAAGATAATTATTGATGAAAATCTTGGCGATTTTAGTAATTTCTTTGCGCTCTTCTGGTGTGGTGCCGGATTTGTAGGCTTTGTAGACGGCCGGCGCGGCTTTGATGGGGTTGCGGCGGATGTCGGAGAGTTTATTGTAATCGGCAGCGATGACAGCTTCATAAATACTATCAATAAAGAACTTACGCTGCTCTATTGTGCAATCGTGTAGCCAGGCGCGCATGGCTTTGTTGAATACGTATTTGACCTGTTTAACATTCTTAACGTCAACAAAATCTAGGTTTTCGACGCGCCAAGAATAGAGATCATGCTGCATGATATTAACTTCGACGCTTTCGACGGTACGAACGGTCTCTTCGTGATCGAGCAAACGTCCAACCATAGATTCCTGCGGGAAGTAGCTGGTAATTTTCTGTATGATTTCGGGATTCTTGTGGAATTGAGCGCGATCTTGGTCAAAGCCTGGGCCATCAAAATTGTCGATCGAAATGATGCGTTCTTGAATGCTTTTATCGGCCGAAAGTGCGGCAAACATGGCAATATTGCCGCCCTTACTATGTCCGCCGAGTAACATCTTGTATTTTGGGAATTTCTCGGCGATATGGTTGAGATATGCGAGGCCATCGATCTGACTTGGGATTGTATCCATGAAAGTCATATTAAAATCCTCTTTCCAGCTAAAAAGCATATCGTCAGTGCCCAGGTAGGAAATGCAAAGCGTGTTGTTTGGTAACAAGATTGTGATTGCGCCAAATTGCTTTTCGGCTTCGGGGTCATTGTTAATGACAATATCGGTGACAGCAAGATCTTTGTAGCGTACTGCGTGAGCGGTGGCTTTTGCTAGTTCGCGGTCATCGGCGAGCAAGAACTTGTCGTCAGAAAGCTTAGCGAGTTCGTAAGACAAACCACCAATAGTTTCGACGTCACCATAGCCTATAGCGTTAAAATTCATGTAAGAATAGCGTGCAAAAATCGCACGATCCAAGATATTGATAGGAAACTGAGCCGAAATTGGAATATCTCCACGCCAGTTTATGTAATCAAGGATATTGCTAAACGGTGTTTCGGGGATAAAAGACATGTTATTTATTTTTTAGATTTTTTCTCGGATTGGTCAATAATTTCGGCCTCAATGGCGTTATCACGCTTGATGTCGGCTTTATTTTTCTTGGTAATATTAACGGTATAAGCGGTTGTACACGAGCTGGAAATACTAAAGAACATCATCATGATGCCAAGAATAGTCAGCATTAGGTCCGGCACGACGAGTTTGCCAAGAATACAAAGTGTGCCAAAGATAACGCTTAGTATAGCGAAAATAAGTGGCTTTTTATATTCGTTTGGATTGCTCTTTTTAAGATCGAGCGCATCATGCAGACCGGAAAGTCCAGAAATAGCAAGCCCGGCGCCAATGACGATGGAAATAAAATCTTTAATGAAGCTGGCGTTGCTAATAAAAAAGAGTCCAACGATAGCAAGAAAAACAGCTGCGATTAACTTACTAATTTCGCCATCGGCATCTTCGCGCTTATTGTCGCGAAAATAATCTATAACGTAATAAGAAGCGATGAGCAGGAGTAGGACTCCGAGTACGATAGACATAATATTAGTAACTTTATCTGCCCAAATTGCAAGACATAAACCAATCACGAACAAGACGATATTTACGGAGATTGGACCAAACGCGCTCTTCTCTTTTTTAGCTTTCTTAGCGGACATATTTCCTCCTTAATGTATTATATTATATCATATTTTTGTATTTTAGACAAAGAGCGGCACGATGAGCATGACGAGCCCAATGGCAAGAACTGTAAAACCGATAAAAACTTTTTTAGGAATAATTGGACGTGGTTTACTATTTATCCAGTAAATGTGCGGGTCTGTCGTATCGATGGGTACGATGATAGACGCATTAATTTGATAGTCTGGAACAGTGTGCGCAATTTCGTGGCACGGGTTTTCGATAATGCGACCACCAAAAACATAGCTTAAAATTGGCACAAAGCGTGCTTGATTGTTTGCGTCGATGAACTTGTCAATGCGCGTAATTCTAGCTTCGACATTAATTACCTGTGGTGGTTGATTTTTGAAGGCAATAAAACCGCGCACTACCAGCATGCCGCCGATGCCGATAGGAATGAACGAGCAAAGACTGACAATAGCATTAAAATCGCCGGTATTTTTAAAAGCTTCAATTACGCCGATCAATAGAAAAGCAAAAATTATGACAATGATGGCGCTAATAATAAGATAAAGTCCGATGCGACCTTTGTTTTTGATATCCGGCTGCAAGGTTGAGACCTTAACTGGATTGATCATTAAAGCAGATCCCTTTTGTTGAGCCAAATTGCAATGAGGACCGACGCAACGATGGAAATGCCGAGAATAATAGCTGGTCCGTATGGATCAGTGGCAACGCCGACGCCGAAGTTGACGTTCATGCCGAGAAAAGAAGAAATCATGGTTGGTACAGATAGCACAATAGTGATACCGGCGAGAAACTTCATGACGTTATTGAGATTGTTGCTAATGACGGTAGCGTAGGTATTTGTGATGGACGACAAGATATCGCGGTAAATGCGCGCCATATCAATGGCCTGACGGTTTTCAATCATGGCATCCTCGAGAAGGTCTAAATCTCCTTCATAAAGTGGCAAGACAACACCTTTGCTAAGGCGCTCGAGCACCATATCGTTTTCTTTGAGCGAAGACGTAAAGTATACGAGAGTTTTTTCGGTTTGCAGAAGGTCGATTAGATCTTCGTTCTCAGTTGAACGCTTAAGCGTAGCCTCTTTATTCTCGATGTCACTATAAACTTCGTCGAGTACCTTAATATACTGCGCAGCAGCAACGTTGAGAATTTGAATAAGGAAGCGAGTCTTCTTGGCGGTGCGGAAGTTGCGCACTTTGTTATTGCGGAAGCTATTGAGAATTGGTGTGGTTTTTGGTGCAATAGTGATGAAGTAGCTATTTGTCGTAACAATAATACCGAGCGGATAGGTGATATTGCGATTTTTGCCACCGTAGGCCGGTACGTCAATTACGACAAGCGTAGCGTTACCGGAAGTCTCGACGCGCGGAAGCTCATCATCATCGAGCATCTTCATGATGAGGTCGCGATCAATTTCGGTAGCAGCAACAACGCTATCGATTTCTTTTTCATTTGGAGTCACGAGGTCTATCCAGCAATCTGGCTCGATCTGAGCAATTTCTTCGGTCACTTTGCGACGCAAATTAGTTTTGTAGCATTTTAACATGGTTTTTCTCGTTTTTTTGATTAAACTCTCTTGTAATTATATACTAAAAAGCATATGAATAAGCGAACGAAATTGGCTGAGCGTAAACTGCCGAATTATACACGTGGCGAAGAGATTTTTAACATGGTGACGCATATTGTTGGTGCAGCTTTCGGAGTTGTGATGTTGGTGCTTGGAATTGTGTTTGCAGCCGTGCGCGGTCACGTGGCGGGAGTTTTGACAGCAATCGTGTTTGGGCTGTCGCTAATTGTGCTTTATACGATGTCGGCGGTTTATCATGGCTTGTCGCCACGCATTAAGGGTAAAAAAGTGATGCAAATTTTAGACCACTGCTCTGTCTTTCTATTGATTGCGGGATCATATACGCCACTTACGATTTGCGCATTAGTGCCAGCAAATCCAGTTTTGGGTTGGACGATTTTTGCGCTAGTTTGGATAGTTTCGATAATAGGAATCATTCTCAATTCGATTGATATTAAAAAATATCAAGCATTTTCGATGATTTGTTATCTGGGGCTAGGCTGGTGTATTGTGGTGTCTTTTCCTGTTCTGGTGTCGGTTTTACCGGCAATTGCAATTTGGCTGCTACTACTTGGTGGGATTGCTTATACACTAGGTGCAATCTTGTTTGGTCTGGGTTGCAAAATAAAATATATGCACTCGATTTTTCATATCTTTTGTGTGCTGGGTAGTATTTTACAAGCGATAATGATTCTCATTTACGTTTTATAGGCTATCGGGATCAATGATTTTGGCGGTACGGTCCATATAATCGACTACAGTTGGACTAACGATAATGTCGCGTGCTGAAAGCGGGCGGGTTAAGTATAAATTGTTGAGATTTTGACAGCGCGAGAGTGCGACGTAAACTTGTCCTGGCGCAAAGGCCCCACGTGCGAGATCAATTTTGACGGCAGAATAAGTTTGACCTTGTGATTTGTGAATTGTAATTGCATAGGCGAGCTTGACTGGAAATTGAGTAAAAGTGCCGACGACATCTTTGGAGATAGTTTTTGTTTTTTCATCGTAATCGTATTGGCATTTTTCCCAAGTCGTCTTGTCAATTTTGTATTCGCTATTATCGATGCGGACTTTGATGGAATCGGGAGTTAGTCCCGATATAACAGCGAGTGTGCCGTTGGCCCAGCGTGGTTTTTTGCCAGAGTCGATATTGGTGTCGTTTTTAGTCATCATAACGAGGGCGCCGACTTTAAGCTTGAGATTGGCTTCGGTTGGAAGCGCACCGGAAGACAAGTCGCCAGTAATTGTGCCATCAAAACTATATTCGGGTTCAGGGATTTCGGCGAGACGCTTACGATTGATGTTGTCAGCAACAGCGTTGGTTGCGGCGAGCGTAATAAAGGTATCATCTTCGCAAGGTTCTTCGACGCAGCTCATATTAATATCAGAAAGAATGTCATCGGTGCGCTTGCCAAGACGAATACTATTTAAGAGTTCGATAAAATGTTCGTCTTTTTGACGGTAAATGTGGCTAAGCTCGATAGTTTGGAAGTTTCCCTCTTTAACGCCGGGCGCACCGAAGAAAAAAGTTGTACCGTAGTGGTCGCGCATGAATTGCTTGGCAGTATTGCCGACTATAACAGGCGGAAGTTGATAAAGATCGCCAAAAACCACCATCTGGCAACCGCCGAATGGTGTATCTTTGCCGCGCGCAATGCGAAGTTTATGGTCTATCATGTCCATAACATCGGCGCTGACCATGGAGATTTCATCAATTACAATCGTGTCGAGGTTTTCGTAAATTTTACGACGACGCTTGGAGATCTTGGCAACCGTTTCGGTGTCGCGTACGTCTTGAATATCGAGGTCGAGCCCAAAAAAAGAGTGAATAGTCTGGCCGCCGACATTAATAGCGGCGACGCCAGTTGGCGCAATGACGGCGGTGTTTTTAAGCGTATGCGAAACAAAATATTGCAAAAGTACGGATTTGCCCGTGCCGGCTTTACCAGTGATGAAATAATTATGGGGCGTTTCATTAAGCAAACGAAAAATTGCCGCTTGTTCGGTGCCGAGTTCTGGTGTCATATGTGAGTATTATAACTTAAGTTTTATGAAGGCACCAAGATAATAAAAAAACTCGCCATGCGGCGGTTCTTAAAAATTCTTTAATGGTGGAGCATAAGAGACTCGAACTCTTGACCTCCTGCTTGCAAAGCAGGCGCTCTAGCCAACTGAGCTAATGCCCCACATTTTGCGTGAGGCGCGGTCGAAGGCCAACCGAAAGTCTCACATAAAGGAACAAAACCGGGGGGGCGGTTTTGTTCCGTATCTATAATAGCATAAGTTGCGAAAATATACAAGTTTTTTGACATATGAGGCGGATTTTGAGGAATGTTGCCGAGCAAGGCGCGAAGCCAATCTGCCGCGATTCTCTGTCGCTTATGCTATAATATAGGTATGAAGAAATTCTTTCGGATTTTGAGGCGGATTTTCTGGATGGTGCTATGGATCTTGGCAATTGCGATGGTGACTTGCTTTATCTTAGTGCAAGTAAACGGTATAAACTAAATATCTCCCTGTTCTGGGAGATATTTTTTATCTTGGGCGTTTGGCGGCGGATTTGTGGGCCTTGCGCTCGAGCGCGTCATTTAGAGGCTCGAGTTTTTGGAATTTCTTAGTCTTGTTTTCAAGAGCTTTGCGAATAAGAAAATCAGCTACGCGAGGATTCTTTGGCAAAATTGGGCCGTGCAAATAGGTGCCGATGCAGTTGTGATACTTAATCCCTTCGGTAAAATCCTTGCCGTTGTTGCCAGCGCCGCTAATGACGGTACCAAAAGCGATACTTTCGTCAGCGAGGAAAGTCTGGCCGGAGTGATTCTCGTAGCCGACAACTTCGCCAAATTCTGGTGTATTGATAACGACATTACCGATGAGACGCTCGTCTTCCCCTTTGGTGTAAAGGTCAAGAATGCCAGCGCCTTGAATTTTTTGACCAGTGTTAGTCTCGAAATAGTTGCCAAAAAGTTGATAAATACCGCAAATAACGAGCGCAGGAGTGTTATTTTCGATCATTTCTTTGAGTTTTGGTGCGATTTTTTGAAGATCTTTTTCGATTTTAGACTGGCTAGAATCTTGGCCGCCGCCGCCAAAGATAATGTCGACATTGTCTGGAATTTCGTCGCCTGGTTCGTAATTAATAATTTTCGTCTTGATGCCACGCCATTCGCAACGTTTTTTAAGCGCGAGGACATTGCCGTGATCGCCATAAAGGTTCATCTCGGCCGGATAAAGGTGAAGAATATTTATAGTCATAAAATGCTACTCCCGGAAATTAGTTTGCGGATTTCGAGCATGGCTGTATAGCTCGCAAAGATGCGCTTTGGACGTTTGCTACTCTTGAGGAATTTATTGAGAGCGGTCAGAATTTCTTCTTCGACAATTTTGACGTCGACGTCGTCGTATTTGAGACGGAGCGCCATGTCGGCGGCGCGAGTGCCGCTCGTGACTTTGACGGAGCTGAGCTCACTAAAGTTGACATTCCAGAGCCAAGAAATATCGTGACCATCGGCAGTGTTGTCGTTGATGGCGATCATATAATCGTGATCTGAGTCGGCAAAAGAAGCGAGGCTAAGCTGGAAAGCGGCTGGGTTTTTGACAAGCAGGATTTCGACTTCGACGTCATGAATCTTGAAGACTTCGCCGCGACCAAAAGCGGATTTGATGCCCGTAAGGTCGGAGACTAACTTCTCGACTGAGACTTTTGACAATATAGTGTTGCAGAGTGCGAGCGCACCAGCGGCATTGTAGGCGTTATAAATGCCGCGAAGTGAAAGTTCACAGGAATAGACGTCGTCTTTGTGTCGATAGCTGGCTTTACTACCTTTGAGATTTTCGAGGACGATTTTTGCTTCGTGCTCTTCTTTGGCGAAGTCTTTGCTGGTTGCGATGAGCTCGTCGTCGGATGGGAATCTTTTTTGCATTTCTTCAGAGAGACCAAAGAAAATGCGTTTTGGGCCGGTAATTTTACTGACGCGAATGTCTTCGCGGTTCAAGACAATGGCTTTTTGGGTTTTTGTGGCGACTTTTTGGAGCAGCTCGGCAGTGTGGTCGATTTCGCCAAAACGGTCGAGTTGATCGCGCTGAACGTTTAAGAAGAGCGCATAATCAATTGGAACTTGCTCGGCGAATTTGACGGCATGGGCTTCGTCAAGTTCGAGCACGGCGATGTCGAAATCAAATTTGCCAGTGATTTTGATGTTGGCGAGGATAGCGGAAATCACACCACGCACGAAATTGCTACCAGATTTATTAGTGAAAACTTTAAGTCCTTGCCTTTCGAGTAGCTCGCTGACGATTTTGGTAGTGGTGGTTTTGCCATTGGTGCCAGAAATTACGACAACGCCGTGCGGGAGTTTGCCGAGAACTTGTTTGATGAAATTTTTGTTGGTACGCTCGATGACGAGACCTGGCAAAGCGGAGCCACCGTTGCCTTTGAGGCGAGTGACTTTTTGAACCGCTTTGCCGAGAATAATGCTTACTTTTTCCATGATTTTCTCGGGGCTGTTAAGAGTTTTTTGAAGTTTACTTTTGGCGTGTAGTTGACGGCATTTTTGCAGTAGATTTTAGTGGCGCCGATAATGACGAGCGTGCCAATGACGAGAATTTCTGCTACGGCGAGCCAAGTTTGGAGTGGCGAGATGGTATTAAAAATGCTGCGGAACATTACGGCAAGTGGCGCGCTTGGTGGAAAGAAAGTAAAGAAGTTGGCAAGTGCTACATTAGAATCGCCAATAAAGACATTCATAAAGATGAGCGGTAAAATGGTAAGGATGACGATAATAGAGGCGTAGGAGTTTGCATCTTTGGCGCTTGGGCTAATGACACCAATAAAAACACAAAGGGCCGTAAAGAGATAATAGGCGCTAATGAGTAGGACGAAGTTTTGCAAAATGCTGCCAAGCGAGAGCTGGAGCGAGATGTCGAGCGGGATAATGCTCATATTCTTGGCGGCGCCGTAAAGTAGGAGGGCTGGCACGACGAGAATGAAGAGTTGCAGGAAGCCGAGAATCATAAGCGAAATAACTTTGCCGATGATGAGGTAGATTGGCTTGATGCTAGTGAGTAAAAGCTCGGTGATGCGGTTTTCTTTTTCTTCGGTCATGGCGACGACGAGGCGATTGCCGAGTACGCAGATAAGGATGTAAAAGAAGATGAGCGCAAGAGCTGGGCCGGCCATGCGGCTGAGAATTTCGCTTTGGTCGACGATGCTATTATCTTCGTGGTCGAAAATTGTACTATCAAAAGTGAGCGCGCCTTGAACTACAATGAGGTCGCTTGGGTCGATATTTTGAAGTGCTGTAGTTGACATGATGGACTGGACATAGTGGCTGTAATCTTCAAAAATCGAGGCGGTTTCGGGGCGCGAGTAAATTTCGATAGCTTTTTGTTCGCCAGTCTCTTGATTTGGATAGAAGTTGTCAGGTACATAGAAGAAAATGTCATATTTGCCTGATTTGATGGCGTCAATACCCTGCTCTTTGGACTCGAGCTTGATGAGCTCTTTGGTGGCACCGTCGCTGACGGTGTAGGTTTCGTTTTGGATGTAGCCGCTAGCGTCAAAATAGGCGATGGATTTATCGTCGATGTTAGCGATGTTGGCGAGCGATTCTTCGGCGTTATAGCCGGTCATAGCGCAAATGCCGATATAGACAGAGAGGATAATCGGTAAAGCAATCGAAACCAACCAAAAACTTGGCTTTTTGAGATTGCGCATGAGTTCGAAGCGGATGACGTTAAGAGTTTGTTTCATTATGCTTCCTCCTTGGCGCCGTAAACTTGGACAAAGATGTCTTCGAGTGAGCTAAGTTTGAATTGTTTTTTGACTTCGTCGATCTTGCCATAGGCGGCGGCTTTGCCGTCTTTGAGAAGCAGAATGCGGTCGCAGAGATCTTCAACCTCGTTCATATAGTGCGTAATTAGAATAATAGTACTGCCCTTTTTGTGGAGTTCTTCAATAATTTCCATGAGAATTTTGCGGTTGACTGGGTCGAAGCCTTTGGTTGGCTCATCGAGGATAAGAAGCTCTGGTTCATTCATGATGGTAATGCCGAGCTGAACTTTTTGTTGCATGCCCTGAGAAAGTTTGTCGATGCGAGTCTTGGCACTATCTTCGAGACCGACGCGACTAAGGAAGTTCATGCTCCATTCGCGCGGATTTTTGATGCCTTTAAGGCGAGCGAAATAAATCATTGTGTCGATAACGGATTCTTTTTTATAAAGGCCGCGCTCTTCTGGGAGATAGCCGACGCGAATGTTGTCTTCAGGTGAAAAAGGCTTGCCGTTAATTAGGAGTTTGCCGTCGGTGGCCTGATAAAGACCAAGTAGTGTACGGATAGTGGTAGTCTTGCCGGAGCCATTACTGCCAAGCAGGCCGAAAACTTCTCCTTTTTTGACTTCGAAAGATAGGTCTTTGATGACGGTTTTGTCCGCAAAGACCATTTTGTAATGTTTGACTTCGATAATATTATCTTTGGCGACGGTTTTAGCGCTTTTGGTGATTTTGATGCTCTTGTCGCGCTTGTCGCCGGTTGAATTAGCAGATTCTGCACACATGTATGCAAATATTTTATCGCAGATGGGGGTGATTTGGCAAAAATGGCTGCTTTGTGGTGCTTTTTAGACGTGCGGAGAACATTTCATGCTTATGCTTTTATTTTATTTTTGGCTTGTTATGATGATGGCATGAAGAAATGAATATTAGGTTTAGTGGTAGTTTTGGGAATAATGTGTTGTAGCAATGCGTCGGCGGCGAGTGATATTAATATGTCGACTGATGTTGGCTGCCCTAGTTTTCAGTTTGTTTTTGCGCGTGGCTCTGGACAAGAGCGCAATAACGGTGACGATTGAAGAGCATTTAGCGAAAATGCCAAGCGTCTTGTGAAGCGGCGTGGCTTTACGTATAAAATAATGGACTTAGAATATCCGGCTGTATCAGTTTCGGCGCCAAACTTAACCGGCGTAGGGGCTTTTATTTCGGCGGGCAAGAGTTTTAAATTTGGGCGCAGCGTACAGACTGGTGTGGGGTCTTTGGTGGCGTACCGGTCGATGGTGCAGATGAACTGTCCGGACACGCGCTGGATTTTGATGGGCTATTCGCAAGGAGCGATGGTGGTCGCGCAAGCTTTGAAATATTTTAAGGTCGGCGAGCTAGTCTATGCAGGAATGTTTGGTGATCCAGAGCTATATCTGCCGGAGGGGCGCGGGGCTTGGCCGGCAGCGTGTCGGGGGAAGAATTTGTCGCCTTACCGGGTTTTTGTGCCAAATTGCCATGCAGATAATGGCTCACTTGGTACACGGAATCCTTACGAAATTGATCGTTTTCGGGGCAAGTATGGGCTTTGGTGTAATAATGGTGATTTTATTTGCGGCTCTTCAAAGAACTTGTTTAATAACGGCGGACATGTCGAGTATAGGAATGGGGCGTATTCGCAGGCTTTCGCAATTGTGGATAAAATTTTGACAACAAATCGGGTGAGTACTAATTATGCGCGTTTGATGCGTGAAACTTCGTCGGAGATTTATGCATATGCGAGACAGACGGAGTATTTTGCAGCGCCCGGCGAAGAAATAGAAATTGACCTAACGCCGAGTATTAGTATTGAACACGAGGTCTCTGAATATCTATGGAGCTTTGATGGCGAGACTTGGATGGCGAATGATGCGGTGATCTTGCGAAGTTTTGAAGCTGGTGAATATAAAATACTTGCGAAAGTCTCTGATGGATTTAATGAAAGCGACGTGCTGGAGATTTTGGTGCATGTAGGAAATTTTGCGGGCCCCGTTACGCTACCAGCACCAACGACTTTGAAGCTTTTGCGTCAGGATGACAATATTTGGCTTTATTGGCGTGCTGCGCCAGACGGCGCAAAATACGCATTTATTAAAGTAAATGGGTTGGGGTTAGATTATGTGGACGTCTCGGCTGGCGAGACGAGAATTTCGGATGTCGAGTATGATGATCTGCGTGATATTGAAGTAGCTTGGATGGATGCAGATGGTAATGTTGGTGAATTTGCAACGATAGACATGGCAAATTTTGGTTCAGAAATTACACTCGGAGATTGAAGTGAGACGCTTCCGAAAGAGAGTGACGATAATGCAGATGTCGAACCGCCAAAAGAGGAAATTGTGGAGACGGGTGCAACTTTTGGCGCGATTGGATTATTTGTTGTAATAATTGTAATTTTAATCGGGATAAAAATTGCTGGGTCGAGCTATAAAAAATCGCCCTAGTTTGCGCTAGAGCGATTTGCGGGCGGACTAGGCTTCGAAAAGCGTCCAGGCTAGCGTCGTTGAATTGAATTCAAGACGACAGCTACGCTTCCCGATCAGACATTTGAAAATGTGAATGCAGGAAGTCCCGACGAATTTGATGTGCTGACTAATAGTGTCAGTTACTTCAACTTCGTCTCCGCCACGTTTGCGAAAGTAGAGCGGTTGGCACGGTGCCTGGCTATAGTTAAAAAGTGCCATCACTTCTACGCGTTCGCCGTTACTTTCATTAATGTTAATAGTTTTCATAAATTACTCCTTAAATTGAATTATTTCTTGGAGTCATTTATGTGAGCCATGGATTGCGGCTCGGTGCCGCCCGTACAATGACAGATACGAACGACGGAGTTCACGAGTTCCAGTGACCGAAGTTTAGAACCGTACTTTTATTATAATGCAAGGAGAAATGCTTATGCTAGTCTTGAATTTGGAGAAAAATGATATGGAAATATGTGGACCTTTGAAACGCGGAAACGCACCGCTTGGTAGCGGTGCGCCTGCGCGTAAGTCAACTTTATGTTTATATAGTAGCACAGATTTGCCAGAAAGTCAATACTTTCGCGTAATTTTGTTTGAAAAATCTTGAAAAAGTGGCATTTTAGGCTATTTTAGCTTGACTTTTTGATGTTTTTACCAAGAAATTGGTTCTTTGCCCCACTTTTTGAGTTGCATATTACAACGACTAAAACATTTACTACCGAAAAAGCCGTTGTGTGCCGAAAGCGGTGATGGGTGAGCAGATTCAATAACTAGGTGTTTCTTTGTGTCGATGAGCGGTTTTTTACTACGAGCGTCTCTGCCCCAAAGAATAAAAACGAGATGATCAGAATTAGCATTTAAGTATTCGATGATATGCTGAGTAAAAGTCTCCCAGCCATGACCACGATGACTACCGGCGAGGTGTGCCTCGACGGTTAAGGTGTTATTTAGAAGCAAAACGCCTTGCTTAGCCCAGCGCGTAAGGTCGCCGGAATTTGGAATGGGCGCGCCGATGTCGTCGTGGATTTCTTTGAAGATATTTCGAAGCGATGGCGGAATGGCGACGCCAGAATGGACCGAGAACGCTAGACCGTTGGCCTGCCCTGGGCCATGGTACGGATCTTGGCCAATAATTACGACGCGAACCTTAGAGATGTCGCAAGCGAAAGCCGAGAAAACTTGCTCGCGTGGTGGATATATGACCTTGTTGGCGTATTCTTGATGTAAAAATTTGGATAACTCTCGAAAATATGCTTGCTCGAACTCCCCACCGAGTATGGCGCGCCATGAATCGTGAACTTCGAGCTTACTCATAGTTAAACTCCTAGTTTTTTGATGAGTCTTTGATGTACTTCGTCCGGCGTACCAGCGGCATCAAAAGTCTCGACATTGAAATCTTTGGCGACTTTGAGATAGGCACGGTTAAGTTTTTGTTGGAAATCGTATTCTTTGGATTTAAAGAACTCTACTTTGCGCTCGCCCTGAGCAACTAGTCGCTTGGCGCGTTCTTCGTCGTTTAAGGTTAGAATAATGAGATGATTGGGCTTGAAATAGGCTTCAGGCATGACTTCGTGATGAAGTCGCGTAATAAGACTTTTGCTAACGCCGAGACCGTAGCCTTCATAGATGAGAGTTGAGAACCAATAGCGTGTAATAATAACTGTGCCGCCGGATTTAAGAGTCGGCTCGGCGTACTTTTTCCACTGTTCGTAACGATTGACAAGATATAGTAACACGCGCGTGCGCTCGTCGATATCGTTGACGCTACCGTAATTGAGCTTGGCGATACTATTTACAAATTTGTTTGGCGAGTTGGTGCCAGATTCGGCATAAGTCGTGACATTTTCGCCTTTTTCGCGCAAATAATCGGCGAGCATTTTGGCTTGCAGGTCTTTGCCGGTAGCGTCTTGGCCCTCAATAGCGATTAACATTTGGTTCCTTTCTGCGCTTGTTGACGTTTATATTTTGCATAGCAGTGATGGCAGAGCGACTTATAGACGATTTCGCTCTTGCCGTCATCGATGAGAATGTCTGGGCCGTCTACAACGAGCTCGCCGTTGCAAAAACGACAGTTGAGCGTGGCTTTGCGGCCGCAATCGCAGATAGTTTTGATTTCTTCAATGCGATGCGCAACTTGGAGCAGGCGCGTGCTGCCTTCGAAGCCTTTATCTTTGAGCTTAAAGTTAAGACGCAGGCCAAAAGCGATGACTGGGATATCTAGTTCGACTACGATTTGCATGAGCTGATCAACCTGAGCGGGTGACATGAATTGCGCTTCATCGACTAGAATACAAGAACAATCGGCATAATTGCTGGCGATGCGCTTAAAAATGTTTTGCGAGCGCGAAAAAGTAAAGTCGGTTTCGCGTTCTGGGCCGATGCGCGTGAGTAGCTTGGTGCCGTTTTTGGTGTCTACTGCTGGTTTAATGACACAGACTTTTTGTCCACGTTCTTCGTAATTGAATGCGACCTGAAGGAGCTGCATAGTTTTGCCGCAGCCCATTGCGCCATAGCGAAAATATAATTGCGCCATGCCTAAAATACCTCCTGAATTAGTGCTTAATACCGCACTCCTGAAGATAGTTTAGCACATGGCGCAGAGTACTAGAGCTTTATTTCGGTAAGTTCGCCAGAAACGAGGTTTTTGGCACTAACTGTGCGAGATTTGGCTTCGCTTTCGCCAACCACGATGGCAAAGTCGGCGATTTTGGCGGCGCGGTTGAATTTTGCGCCAAGTTTGCGGTCGTCGAAGTCGATATCGACGTTCTTGCCCTCGGCGCGGAGCTTATCGGCAAGCTCAAAGCTAAAAGTGTACTCGTTGGCTGTAAGTGGGAAGATTACGTAATCAATAGGTTGCTTTTGCTCGACTTTTGGAAGTAGGTTATATTCGCGAAGTATGAAGAAGAGGCGCGTGAGTCCAATACTGCCACCAACGCCTGGGAACTTCTGGTCGGTAAAGTTGCTGGCGAGGTTTTCGTAGCGGCCACCACCAGAGATACTGCCGATTTCGCGGTGATCTTTGAGCATGATTTCGTAAACGGTACCAGTGTAATAATCGAGGCCGCGAATAATCATAAAATCGATAATCGTGCTGCTAATGCCCTGCTTTTGGTCAAGAATCGTGAAGACTTCTTTGAGTTCATCAAGCCCTTCGCGAACGGCTTCAATTTTGTCGCCAAGAATTTCGGTGAGCTTATTCTCGATCTCGGAGTATGAGCCATTTGTAAACATAAAGTCGCAGACTTGGCCAACTTCCGTCTCGGATAGTCCGAGCTTGGCAAGATGCTCGCGCGTGGTTTCGAGTGGAACTTTTTCGGCGTGATCGATAACGTTAGAAATGGCGCCAGTTTTGTCGCTGAGATTTAATGCTTGCAAAAAGCCGGCCAAGACTTTGCGGTTACTGATGCGAATGACCATATTTGGTAGATTAAAGGTCTTCAAGGCGTCGTGAATACAGGCGATAACCTTGGCGTCATAAGCGATGGGAAGTTTTTCGCGACCAATAATATCGGCGTCGCACTGGTAAAACTCGCGGAAGCGACCACGCTGGGCGCGTTCGCCACGGAAGTTGCGGCCAATCTGAGTGACAGAAAATGGAAAAGCGAGGTCGTTGTTGTGCTCGACGACATAGCGCGCGAGCGGCACAGTGTGGTCGAAGCGCAGAGCTTGGTCGGACTTGCTGTCGTCTTCGGCGGTTTTGATGACTTTGTAGATTTGTTTTTCGGTATCGCCACCAGCCTTTGCTAGGAGAATTTCTTGGCGATCAATAAGCGGGGTCTCGATGCTTAAAAAGCCGTAATGATGATATACGTCGCCGATGTTTTGCTTGAGCTGGTTAAAAATAGCCTGCTCGGTTGGTAGTAGTTCTTGCATGCCGGAAAGTGGCGACGTATTAATTTTTTTCATAATACTTTTAATTTTACCACAAAGTGTGTTAATATAGGGGTACAAGATGGTTCTGTAGCTCAGTTGGTAGAGCAGCGGCCTGAAGAGCCGCGTGTCACTGGTTCAAGTCCAGTCGGAACCACCATTTTTTATTAAAGCGCAAGCCTCGAGAAATCGGGTGCTTTTTGTATTAAGATATATATGCGAGGTTGCGAGCCGCGCATATTTTTTTACATTTCCTTTTAAAACTCTTATACTAAAACTAATGAATAAGTTGACACCAAAAGATCTCGAGCAGATGAATATTGAAAAATTTAAGGCCGTGGGGCCGTCGGAAAAATACGCCGACCAGATGACGGATTTTGTTAATGAGTTGCGCCGCGAAAATTATAGTAGTAGGTCGGCGAATCCGTGGCTTAAAGATGTCGAGGTGGAATTTTCGCGCCATCCTGATGGTTCGGAAAAGCTAAAAGATCTTAAACTGCTCGTGCGTACGAATGATGACCACGTGGTGGGTCTGTATTGCGTACGCGACGATATGGATGAGCAAACGCTGCTGGATTTTGGTGGTAATATTAGCTATCTGATTCGCCCGTCTGAGCGTCGCAAAGGTTATAACAAAATTAATATGTACCTGGCGCTCAAAGAGTGTGCTAAGCGTGGCTTTTCAGTGATTACGCTAGTGGTTGAAGCGGGCAACCGTGCGGCGTCGCGTTCGGTGCGTGCGATGGGCGGCAATATGGTGACAACTTTCTTTGACCGTGATGGCATGGGTTTGCAATTTGAGAAATATATCGTCAATGTAAAGGATGCAATTGCGAGCTACGCGCCGATATTTGAATACTTGATTGAAGAATAGAAAAACCTCGGTATAAGTACCGAGGTTTTTGTTTGCGTCTCTATTATTTGGCGATAATTTTTTGAGTCCAGTCGTAGATGTCTTTGTATACATCTGGTTGCACTGCCTCGTGCAGAATGTCGTGGCGGCCTGGATAGAATTTAACTTCTGGCTCTAGTCCGGCTTTTTGATAAGCTTTGACGGCACGTATGACGCCTTTTTTGGCTTCGCCGACCGGGTCGACGTCGCCAGACATAAAGAGTATAGGAATTTTCTTTATATTGCGCGGCTTGCTGGCGATTTTCATTAGCTCAAGCATGGCGTTAAATATACCAATGGTAACGTGGTCTTGTTTTTTGGAGTCGGCGTCGTAGGCGTCGACTGCGGCCTTGTTGGCGCAGAGCCAATCGAATTTGCTGGTTGTTGGCGTAAATTTTTTATTATAGTTGCCGAGGGTCATGTCGTCGATTTTTTTCGTCCAATGATCAAAGCCTCCGGCTTTTTTGGCTTCGCTTTTTGCCATAGTTTGCGCAAGGCTAAGCATAAGTGCTGGTTGTTGGCCGGTTCCCATGATAATTGCCCCGTTGGCCATGTCTGGATATTTGTCGAGGGCGACGCGAACGACAAATGAACCAAGCGAAAAGCCGAGTAGAATATACGGGAGATTTGGATATTCTTGTTTGGTATTTTTGTAACATGTATAAAAATCGTCGACAAGATATTGCTCAGTATCTTTTGAGCCTATAGTGAGCGGCGTATTGTCGCGTCGAATAGAGTCGCCATGGCCTAGATGGTCGTTGCCAACTACAATAATACCGCGGTCAGTTAGATACTTTGCTAGCGGGGCGTAACGTTCGATATATTCCGTGACGCCGTGCGCAATCTGAACGATGGCGATTGGCTCAGAACTTGGCGTCCATTTAACGGCGTGAATTTGAGTTGCCTTATCGGCCGATAGATAATAAGATTCTTGCATAAAGCTTCTCCTATTCCATTGAGTAACATTTTATTTCGCTAGTGTCGTATGGTAAAGTGCTAAGGTCGTAGTCTAGTGAACTAAAATGCTCCTTAAAGTTAGATAGTATACGATCTTCGGCGTTTTCTTCGCATGTTCTAGCGTAAAAGGCGATAACGGGCTTATTGTTGGCGTCTCTTTCTGGATATGCACTGTAGTTGTCATCGCCGATTTTACCGGTATAAGTAAAGTTCTTGCCAAAGAGTACGCTGATAGTACTAGTTTCGAGGTCGCCAATGCAAAAAGTTTCTTTATATTTCATTTGCGCAATACTTGGGCAAGTAAAATAGATATCTTCTTGAACGGATTCTATGGGGTTTATAACCATTTGCACGGCAAAGGTGTATTTTAGTGAGTCGATATCGATGATAAAGTTGGCTTTCTTGGTGTCTCCTTCTATATCTTCGGTTTGGATAGAGCTTTCTCGGATAGTAAATTCGACTGCATCGTTCTGGCTACGAGTCGGATCAATTGCGTCTACTGCGGCAGTAAGATACTTTTGCAGGCGTTTTTTGTTGTTGCCGTTGATGAGGCTTGAGACCTCTGCGCTATTCGTGTTGGCAAGATGAACTGGATCTTGGGCTTTGAGCGCATTTATAACGAATGTTATTGCAATGATGATCAGGATCCAAATTAAGACAATAAGGATAATAATTATTCGCTTATTTTTAGTTTGAGAATCCATTATTTTACCTTTCTAAAGATATAAGCATTTTCGTTTTTAATATAATAAGAGATGTCTTTTGCGCCGTCTGCCATTGGAGATCGGGTATTACCGCAGCCGCTCGAAGAGTATGAAGCGGAAGCCATTTCGCTCTCGAAACCATTGATTTTTCCTACATATACTAGTGTGTGTCCGAGGCTACCTGTGATAATAACGTCGCCAGGCTTTGCATCCTCATTACTCTTAATTTGATTCGATACTTCTTCCCAGCCATTAGATTTGTTAGTCAGGTATGGATACTGCCCGCCCGATACGTTGCCTCCATTGCTATTGTAGTTAGGATCCCAGCCACTTTCGCGCATGAGTGTCGTAACAAAGCCACCGCAGTCGTTTCCGCCACAACCACCATGATAGTACTCGCCTTTTTTGACGATAGCTGTATAAGCGGGTTTTTGCTGAGTCCATCCGGCGGAGTGATATTCAGGCCATGCTAGCTCTAGGACTTTTGCTTGGAGTGCAGCTACGTCGCCAGTTGCTCCGGTGTGACATTCCCCATCGGAAATGCCGTCGACGCGCTCGATGGCTGCCTTGACACGATTCCAAATTCCGCCCGGGTCGACATGGTCGTTATCCGCGGGGGTATGCATATGTCCAAGGATGCCTTTGTAGGCCTTAAAATCATCCGCTGAAAGGCGTTTTGGATTATCCCAGTCCACGGAACTAGTAAGTGGAATGTTGGTTTCGGCGCTGATTGCACTAAGAAGCTTTGCGAGATAGTCCCAGTCACTATCAGTAAATTTTGTCTCGTCAGGTAAGTACCAGGGGTCAGATTTTTTACTCTGATCGTAGTTACTATAGCCCATGATTTCGATTTGGATACCAGCCATCTGATCATTGACTTTATGGTCGTTGCCCTTACCCTTAATTGCTTCGGATGGTTGAGTAATAGCGAAATGCTGAAATACTTTTTTATTTTTGATATCGATCGTAAAGTGGGCGGGCGTTTTGCCGCTCGGTCCATTTTTGCGAGTAACTTTGCCGTAAAGATTTAAACCGCTGGTTCCGCCGCCATTGCTTCCTTCTGTGCTATGAAGGAGAATTTTATTCGCGCCTTTTCCGTTCCCTTTTGGCGAGTCAGTAGTGAAGCTGCCAGTACTAGCTTCTTTGAGAACACCAGAGGCAGTATTGGCATCTTCTTTGACGTAGCCGTCCATGCCGCCTTTGATCCAACCATTTTCCCAGGTGACGGACGATGTTGTGCGGTCTCCGCCAGTGGAGCCGTTGGCACTAGCGGCTGGCGCGTTTGATTCAAAATAACCAAATGGATCGCCAGTATTGCTTCCGCCGGATGTACTGCTAACTTTTGTACCGGATGGATTTGCCCACGTATAGAAAATATATGGGTCGCCGAGAGCTAGGATCTTAGTTTTACCCGGTTTGTAGTTTTCATATTTATAGATATTGGCATGATCGGTGTATTTTTGGCCATCAACTTCAATCCATTTGATGTCGCCTGGATCGTCGTGCTCTACAATTTCTGGTGGTAGTGTGCGATTGCCGTTTTTCCAAACGTCAATAACTGCATCCCATTCTTCTTTCTTATAATCGGAGAAGCTTTCGCTGTATGCAGCACGAGTGTCTGAAGCAAACCAGCCGGTAGTTTTGACGTAGTTCACGAAGTTGTCTGGAGTCTTTTCTTTGGACTTTTCATAGTATTCGAAAAGGTTAGCCATAATGGAGGCCTGAAATTTAACCGCTTCGATTGTGCCGCCATTTTCGTGTTTAATCATGGCGAGCATGCCCTTAATTTGGCCGTCAGTGAGTTCATACTTCTGGCCGGAGAAAATGCCCGAAGATTGTGATTTGTCGTCACAGACGCAGACTGAATTAGAATTAGAATTCGCAGCACCGGAACCTAGAGCCTGAACGATTAAATCAACTAATTTGTCGCTCGCTTCTTGATTTTTGGGATGCGTACCATCGCCAAGATAAGTACCTGCATCATCTTTGATGGCTGCTTTCCAGTCAGCAATAGCTACCTTGCCAGGATTATTCGAGGCAGCCTGCTCGAATGCCTTATTGTTTGCGTCATAGTTATTCGATGTAGTGAAGTTGGTGACAAAAACTACTCTTTTTGCATTTGGGACGAGATTTAGGACTTCATTGATCTGGGCGTCATTTACGTTACTATCATTTGTGCCGAGCGCAAAAACTAGGTAGTCGCGAACTTTGTTCTCGTTTGCGAGCTGCTTAAGAATAGTTAGGCCAGAATCGTTGCCGCTAACGTCTTGTTTGAAATGTTTGCTGTCTTGAGCGTGAATATCTGCGCCAGAGAGCTTAGACTCGTAAGCTTTGCGCGTATAGCTGGAATTAGTAATAGAGTCGCCAATCACGGTGACATTAGATCCGCTAATGGAGGTCGAGCTAGACCCCCCAGTACTGCCCGCACCAAACGAAGTTTTGCCGGAGTATTTTTGGAACATTTCATCGGCGGTTTTTCGGCGTCCTGGGCGCGTACCTGGAATATCTGCTGGTACCTCGACTTTCTCCAAGAAATAATCGGCAGCGTCTTGTACGGTAGTTTGAGTGAGGACTCCACCATAGGTGCTATTTACCTTTAACTCTTCGTTAACGAGAAAGGTTAGCTCTAGGGAGTAGAGTGCATTTACTTCGGATTCATTGTTTGCGAGCTGAATGAATTTATCGCCGTTTACGCCGTATGCGCTACCATTGGCATAACTATAAGTCATTGGCGTATCGAGATATTTGGTGAGGCCAGGAGCTTTGTCTTTGATGTAGTTATATACATTAACGCGACGGCCAAAAGACCACTGAATAAGGCCAATACCGTAAGAAATGTCAGGGTTAGAATTTAATGCCATGCCCCATTGACTCTTGAAGCTTCCTTCGTGTTGGGCTGGATTAAAATTATTGCCTTCGTGAGCCATATTGCCCATAATGCCAGCCGTAACTTCGTCGGTAAGGCCCATAGACTTTAGACCGGACCAAACTTTCTCTTCGGCGGTAGAGCCACTAATAACAGCTTCTCCTCCAACTACGCCACCGCTACTACCGCCTTCGCATTCATCGGGGTTATAGAACATAATGTTGTTGGCGGCGAATTTGTCAATAAAATCATCGGTCGCCGCGTAACTATCGAATGGAAATGCAGTCAAAATAGCCAATGAGATGAGTGCACTTGATTTTAGGTATTTATAGATTTTAGAGTAATTAATTTTCATAAATAATTTCATAATCGTCATAATTATAGCCGGCTAGCTGCATAGATTCTCGAACGCGCCACTCATAAGACTTTGGTTGATCTACTTGAAGGCAAAAGGCGTAATCGCATTTGGGGTTATTTGTCCCATCAGTGATTTCGCCGGATATGATATTTGCACCTTCGCGGAAGTTTGTAACGATAGGCAACTTCTCAGTAATTTTAATGAGAGAGTCGTATTTATTTAGAAAATCTGTAACTTCTTGATCGTTAGTGTTTTTTTGCTGATAAGATCTTAAGACTGCAATATCTTCGCGGCTTTTAAAAAAATACTGCATCCCTTCAGTAGTATTTTTTAGATATTCGACAACCGATTGGTCCTTGTGTTTTTCGACTGTAATATTAATCTCTTTTGACTCAAAGTCGGGGGCGGAAAATTTTAGATGATGCTCGCCAGGGGTGATTTCGTTTACGCCTGCATTAATTTTTGTACCATCTAACTCAATAGTAGCAGTTGATGGCGCGACGGCGACGTCAAGATAAGTGCTTGTTGCTTGGCTATTGATAAATGGAATTATTATAGCGAAAACGCTAATAAAGATAAGTAAGACCCCTATAATAATAGAGAGAGTGATGATAATTTTTTTGGAATTATCTTCAATTGCTTGACCTGTATCCATAAAATAATTTTACCATAATTGGTTTGCAAAGAAGTGCGTGATAGGCGATTTTTTGTTCGTAAATGCTTACACTTTAAATTAATGAAAAAACCTCGACATTAGCTGTCGAGGTTTTTGCTTATGCTTACAGTTCGTGTGTGTGGAAATACCACCAATCACGAATTCGAACAAAAACATTTGGTTTTTTGTTGCGGCCTGCCTTTTTAGGCTCGAGGCTGTTGTAGCCAGCGCCAGGAAGACCTGGGTCGTACGGGCCGTGATAAAGGCGACCTCCGACACTGCGTCCGCCAGGACCGTATCCGAAAGGTCCGCCGGGACCACCGAATCCGCCGGGGCCGCCGTATGGACCTCCAGGGCCGCCGTATGGGCCACCTGGGCCGCCAAATGGGCCACCTGGACCGCCTGGGCCTCCGGGACCTCCTGGGCCGCCAGGACCAGGGCCGTAAAACATTAAGTTGTCCATGTATTTTGGTTTTGCTGGTGCGATCGGAGCGTTTCCTGCAGTAGCAAAAGCATAAGCATAAGCTGGTCTAAAGTACCATTTCATCACAATCCCTCCCTTTGAGACTAATATATGATTCTACTATAGCACACTTTGCGTAAAAAGTCAATAAGAGGCTTATGTCTATGGTCTTTAGTGCAATTTCTAGCGTGTAGTCCAGATACTGTCGATGTATTTACTGACGGTAATTGGTTCTGGATGGAAGTTTTCGTTGATGGTTTGTAGACGATCCTCGAAAGTCGGAGTGGTAGGTGCACCAAAGCGTTCGAGACTGGCAGCTTTTCTAATGGCCGGTTCCTCTGCTCTAATAGTGGCGGCTTGGTGATAATCGTCAAGGAAGATTTCTTCGCATTCTACGCCAGAAAAACCAGCAGTTTGAGCGATTTTTGCGGCTTTTTGACGAGCTGATTCATAGGCTTCTGGCAAGAGTTCACGACGGCAAGCGTGGATGTCTTTTAGGCAAAAATCGATGTGAAAGCGTGGCGCATCTGGCGCAGAGGCGGTACATAAAAGTAGTTTAGCGAGACGTTCGCGGTCGTAGTCAAAAGTAAGTGTGGCAGATTGCGTAAACTCAAAGCCGTCGGAAACGCGACGATCTGGGCGACCGATTTGTGAAAGATCCTTGGAATCGTTTTGGGAGTAGTGGAAATGTTCGCGAATGTTGTAACTGGACGTCTTAAAATCTTCGGCGTTAAAATCGGTGCGCTCGGAAATAGCGGCAATGTAGTTGGCAAGCATCTGCGAGCCTTCTTCGAGTGCTTGCTGATAGCTTGGTTTTAGCATAGTAAAATTGACCCGAGCGATGACTTGGTCTGGGGCAAAATCGCGACTGGCGCGGCCTTTGGCGTGAATGCGCATAAAATCTCCTTTTTAATTATGCTTATTATATCACTGCTTTTTATATCATTGCTTTGATGTTATAATATGTGTATGATCTAATAATCTCTACTATATTTTGCGCAAACTTTAATTTTTGGAGATTTTTTCTTATGGATGTAATTTTTGACATTATTGCTACGGAAGAAAAGCGTCAGCGTGAAGGTTTGGAGCTAATTCCAAGCGAAAACTATGTATCGCGCGATGTTTTGGCCGCGATGGGATCGGTGCTGACAAACAAGTATTCTGAAGGCTATCCGGATTTTGATGGGCTTACGACTGATGATGAGGCGACAATACTTGCGAGCAAAAAACCAGATAGACGCTATTATGGTGGTCAGCAAAACACGGACAAGGTGGAGCGTCTTGCGATTGCACGTGCCTGCAAGCTTTTTCGTGCCGACCATGCAAATGTGCAGCCGCATAGTGGCGCGCAGGCGAATAATGCGGTTTATAATGCGTGGCTCGAACCGGGCGATACGGTGCTTGGTATGAACCTTGGTCATGGCGGACATTTGACGCATGGTTCTCCGGTGACGCAGAGTGCAAAGATTTATAACTTTATTAACTATGGTACGGTAGCTGAGACGGGCGATATTGATTACGATGAGCTCGAGCGCTTGGCGCACGAGAAACAGCCAAAGATTATTTTGGTTGGTTACTCGGCCTTTATGAAGGTGCCAGATTTTGAGCGCGTGGCCAAGATTGGACGCGAGATTCCGGGTTGTCTTTTGATGGCGGATATGGCACATGTGGCGGGACTAATTGCGGGTGGCGTGCATCCGAATCCGCTGGATTTTGGTTTCCACGTGATGACAACGACGACACACAAGACTTTGCGCGGTCCACGTGGTGGTTTAATTTTGACGCGTGGAGTAGTTGGAAATCCTTTGAAGCGCCCTGAGCATACGCTCGAGAATATCCCGACTTTGATTGATCGTTCGGTCTTCCCTGGCACACAAGGTGGTCCGCTGATGCATGTGATCGCAGCAAAAGCAGTGGCGTTTGGCGAGGCTTTGGCGCCAGAATTTCAAACATACGCTGCAAAGATTGTCGAAAACGCCAAGACTTTGGCGGCGGCTTTGATGGAGCGAGGTTTTTATTGCATTGGTGGCGGTACTGAAAACCACTTGATGTTGGTAGATGTCTATAAATCCTTCGGCCTGGATGGTAAGGTGGTTGAGCGCACGCTGGATGAAATCGGCCTAACTTTAAATGCGAACGCAATTCCAAATGATACTTTGCCGCCATTCAAGCCATCTGGTATTCGTCTAGGTACGCCAGCGATTACAACGCGCGGAATGGGTGAGGCGGAGATGCTCCGCATTGCGGATTGGATGAAGCAAGTGGTTGATATTTGTGTGCGCCGACGTGATGGTGAAGATATTGAAATCGCAAAGCCAGAACTTGCGAGATTGCGTGAAGAAGTGCGCGAAATGGCACTACAATTCCCGCTTCCAAGTGATAAATAAAAAATTCCCCCTCTTGAGGGGGGATTTTTTATAACTTCGTGCGGTTGGTGAGTGCGGAGCTTAGCGTGATTTGATCGGCGTATTCGAGTGAAATGCCGAGTGGCAAGCCGCGAGCAAGGCGTGTGATTTTGAGTTCTGGGTATTTTTCGTGCAGAAGTTTCTCGAGTAAAACGGCGGTAGATTCGCCTTCGACGGAGGGATTGGTAGCAATAATGATTTCCTGAACTTGATCCTCTTCTACGCGTGCGATTAGCTCTTTGATATGAAGCTTGTCCGCCGTGATGCCGTCCATAGGCGAAATGGCGCCACCAAGCACATGATAAGTGCCGTCATAAGATTTGGTGTTTTCGATAGCATAAATATCGAGCGCCTCTTCGACAACAAGCACGGTGGTTTTATCGCGGCGCGGATCGTCGTAAAGTGGCGACAATTCGTCGTTATCGCTCATAAGTGCGAAAGTTTTTGGACAGCTTTTGACGCCGTCATGTAGGCGCTCGAGGCTCGTGGCGATGTTCTTGGCGACATTCTGGTCGGCTTTGAGCAAAAAGTAGGCGTAGCGCTCGGCGGTGCGAGAACCTACGCCAGGAAGGCGCGAGAGTGCTTCGATTACGTCTGTCAGTGCGGATGGTAGCATAACTTAAAAAATACGGAGTCGGTCTTGGAGCTCGACTCCGCGGTTAATTTTACATGCCGAAGTTGCCGAGGGCGCCCATAAGAGGCTTCATCTTGTCGGTGGCGATTTCTTGAGCTTTGGCGTAGCCGTCGCGAAAAGCGTTCTCAATCCAGCGCTCGAGCTCTGGCATATCATCAAAGTCGATTTTCTCTGGGTCGAGGGTAACTTTTTTGACTTTAAGCTCGCCGGTGATCTGGATAACAACTGCACCGTCGCCCGCTTCAACCTCAACGATTTCGTTCTTGAGATCTTTTTGAGCTTTGCGAAGTTGGTTCAACATTTTCATTTGGTCCATAGTGGCACCCATAGTTATTCTTCTCCCTGATTAGTTGGAATATTTTCGTATATATATAGTCTATCAGAATTTCGACTCTTTGGCGAAGTGATTATCTGTTTTAATGCAAAACGCTCGTCGTCGCAGATGTTGCTGAGGTAAATGATGCGATTTGGTGTGCGCTCTGGCATTTTATCGACGACGGTAATGCTATTGTAGCGCTCGAAGAGCTTATAGAAGTCGCGATTATCTTGCGTTTCGCTGACGACGAGAATGCTGCCGCTATCGAATTTGTTGATGAGCTCGATGTCATTATTAAAATTCTTGGCGACGTTTGGCGTGTAATGATAGCCCTCGACAAAGTGCGAGAAGCTCGGCAAAATAATGAGAAGTACGACTACGAGCATTGGGACAGTGCCGATGAAGCGTGCGTAAGGGTTTTCCGGGAAAAGCGAATGCCATTTTTTGAAAATACTTTCAATGCCAGCGGCACTTAGAATAGCGACCGGAATGATGACGAGAACGGCAATATCTTTGTTGAGTCCCGAAAAAACAATAGCAAAAATAACGAGCAGACTAATAACGGTATTGCGTGAGGTAAATAGCTCACCCATAGAGGCAAGAATGCCGATAAAAATTAGTGCGATGGTGGCAAGGTTAAAAAGAGGCGAAAGATAGACGCTATCGTATGCGATGCCGAAAGAAAAGAACGGCGCAAATGACTCGGAAATATTAGTAAAGTAGCTGCCAAAATCAAAGTTGGACGCAAAAAGGATGTCGTTAATGACACTAGGTTGCATGATGCAACTTACAACGAGTGGTAAGGCTATGATGGCAAAAATTGCAAAGCTGAGTATGACTTGAATGGGCTTAATTTGCTTTAATGCAAAACGTAAGTGTGGGTGCAAAAGTCCAGCGATTGCGATTGCGATGGCAACATAGATGAGGTGTGGCGTATATAGTGATGCGGAAACAGCGAGGAAGAACGAGACCACGAGTATCGGACTGACGTTTTTGTTTCCAACGATTTTAGAACCGAGCCACAAAAGTAAGGAAAGCCAGAAAATATACATGATAGTAGGCGTACCAGAGGTAGCAAGAAATAGAAAGGCGGCGCTCAACACGGCAAGAACGGAGCCGAATATTGCAACATCGGATTTAAACCAACGGTTGATAAGCAATACGATGAGGAGCGCTGTAAAAACACCGATAATAATAGACGGAAGTTTGATGGAGATTAGGTTTAGGCCAAAAAGATTAAGGCTAAGTTTTTGCAGAAGATGATATGGTAGGTCGATAATATTTCCCTGCTGGATGAAATCCGTGCCGATGTTGCTAGATTTGATAGCGGATTGCATTTCGGCGGAACTGAGACCGCCTGGAGCGACTTTTGGCAGAAAGATTAGTACGCAAAAGAATGCGATAAGAAGTCCGATATAACCAATAATGAGGCGATAACGGCGTGCAAAAAATTGTTTAGTGGTCTTTTTCACTAAATTTATTTTAACATAAAAGTCTTCAATATCATAATGCGATACAAACGTCAGTCGTGATGCTTATCAAGCGACATAAAGCGGACGCGTTTCTTGTCGAAGAAGAGCTCGACGTTGCCGGTGGCACCACGACGGTGCTTGGCGAGAATGAGGTCGGTGATGTTTTGGCGTTCGGTTTCTGGATCGTAATAATCCTCGCGATACAAGAACATAACAATATCAGCATCCTGCTCGATAGAACCAGACTCGCGAAGATCAGATAGCATTGGGATTTTAGGATCACGCGATTCGACGGAACGTGAGAGCTGCGATAGAGCGATTACTGGTACATTAAGTTCACGCGCAATAAGCTTGAGACCTCGTGAAATCTCGGAGATTTCTTGGACGCGGTTGTCCATGGCACGTTTGCTGGATCCGGACATAAGCTGGAGGTAGTCGACGATAATGAGCCCAATGTCGTTTTCGTGAGCAACGCGGCGGGCTTTGGTGCGCATTTCCATCACGGTGAGGCCTGGTGTATCGTCGATATAGATAGACGATTCAGCCATAACGCTCATAGCTTCGGAGATGGCTTCGAAATCTTCCTCTTTAAAATTACCAGTTTCAAGTTTGAAAGACTCGACACCAGAGGCGTCGGCGAGCATACGGTTAATAAGCTGCTCTTTGCCCATCTCGAGCGAAAAGATAAGGACGGTTTTTTTATTGATATTAGCAACGTTGCTAGCGATATTAAGTGCGAAAGCGGTCTTACCCATGGCTGGGCGAGCGGCGAGAATGATTAAGTCGGACTTGTGGAGGCCGGCGGTCATCTTGTCGAGGTCGATAAAGCCAGTTTTGTAACCGGCGATAGAACCTTTATTCTTCCAGAGCGTTTCGAGATGGTCGAAGGTGTCGGAAAGTAAATCGGCGAGCGAGACGAGTTCGCCTTTGGTGTGTTGCTCGGAGACCTCAAAAATGTGACGCTCGGCTTCGCCAAGCAGGCTCGTCGTGTCGTTACTGCCATCGTAGGCGTCTTCGGTAATTTTGGCCGCAGCGGAAATAAGACGGCGGCGCGTGCTTTTTTCGGCGATAATCTCGGCGTAGGCTTTGGCGTGTGCGGCAGTTGGTACGTAGCCGGAAAGCTCAGAGATATAGGCAGCGCCGCCGGCTTTATTGAGTTGCTTCTTGGATTTGAGTTCATTGCTGACAGTTAGAATGTCGACCGGGCGGTGCTTTTCATAAAGCGTCCACATGGCGCCATAAATAATACGGTGGCGATCATCATAAAAATCGTCAGATTTTAGAATCTCGATAATATCTGGCAGGGATTCTTCGGAAATCAAAATTGCGCCAAGTAAAGATTTCTCGGCGTCAAGATCTTGCGGAATTAGGCGTTTGGTTTGTTCTTCATTCATTGATAGTTACCTCTTCTCCGCCGCCCATAAGTTCAGCGATACTGGCGAGCTCGGCGTCGGATTGTTTTGTTTCTTCGCGGATATCTAACTCGTAGCCGGTTGGCATTAGTTCGGCGATGAGACTGCGCTTTTTGTCGATTAGACGCTTAGCGAGTTTGCCGCCAGCATATACGATAACGCGTTCGTTCGTGACTTCGATTTTGGATTTGCGGACGTATTGGAGAATACCGAGTTCTTCTTTTGCTTCGAGGTTTTGCAGAATTTGAGCTTGAAAATTGTTGGGATCAAAGTCGGCGGAGGTGGGAGCTTTGAGTGTTTCGGCTGGCTTTGGCTCGGAGGGCTGTTCGACTGACGGTTCGGAAGTAGGTTCTGCTGGCGTTTTGGCTGGGGCTAGCTCTGGCATTGCTAGCTCGGGCGTTTTTGGCGTATCAGTTGACTTTGCGGGCTTGGTTGGGCTAGGTGCTGGTTTTGGAGCAGACGCAGCAACGGGAGTGGTGGTTGGTGTGGTGGTTGGCATTGCAAAATTGGCGCTAGCGACGGCTTGAGGTGCGGTTAACGCGAGTAATAGACGAACATTTGGATAACTGGCGCGCGAAACTTCGGTGAGCTTATCGAGGAGATTTAGAAAAATATTATCTGGGCGTTCGAGAATATGCGAGATGAGATTGTCGGCGATAATGTCTGGTTTGACGCTAGAATTGTCGAGCGCGATGAGATTTTCGCGGATTTTAGCGCTATCACCGGCGGCATAGGCGTTCAAGATTCCGTCAATTTTTTCGTCTGGCGGTAAACCAAAGGCGTGATTTAACATTTCAACGGTAATCTTATCGGAGCTAAGCGTAGAGACTTGGTCGAGTAAAGATAAAGAATCGCGATAAGAGCCGCCACCGCGACGAACAATAATTTCGAGTGCCTCGTCATCGATATTGATTTTCTCTGACTTTGCGATTTTTTTCAGATGATCAAACATTGTTGACGGATCGGCGAGGCTAAAAGTTAGAGTTTGACTGCGCGAAGTAATAGTGACTGGCACTTTGTGGGCGTCGGTGGTCGCCATGATAAAAATCACATGAGCCGGTGGTTCCTCGAGAGTTTTGAGCAAAGCATTAAAAGCAGAACGAGTCAGCATGTGGACTTCATCAATGATGTAGATTTTGTATTTGCCTTCGACTGGCGCAATGATAGCTTTTTCGCGTAGGTCACGAATGTTATCGACACCGGTATTGCTAGCTGCATCGATCTCAATAATATCTAGATAATCGTCTTCGAGCTCGTACTTGAAACCATTAATCTCGTGAGCAAGAATGCGGGCGACGGAGGTCTTGCCAGTGCCACGCGGACCGACAAAAAGATAAGCGTGAGCAAGCTTGTTGCTCTTGATGGCATTTTTGAGCGGGCCGGTTACCTGCTCTTGTCCTACGACATCGTCAAGCGTCTTCGGGCGGTACCTCCTATATAGTGCCTTCATGTAATCTATTTTACACGCAACACGGCGCGATTTCTACCATGTGCGGTTTAAAGGATTTGGTTCACATTTGACCATAAGCGAAATATTTGTTATCTTAAAATGGATGTCAAAGAAAAATAAAAATAAGCAAATTCAGAAAAATTTTAGGCATGCAATTGCAACGGTCAATGTTTTGGTTTTTATTTTTGTCTGCTTCAATGCTGCGCTACTTTTGACAGGTGGCTGGGATGATATTTCGATCGTCGTTGTGGTGCTCTTGCCTCTTTGCTCGCTGATTTCGTTGGGACTTGCCATGGTAAACGTGGCAAAATATAAATCCGAGGGTCGTGAACTAGTAGCATCGATAGTGGCACTAGCTTGCTCGGCGCTATTGGCTGGATTTGTATTGATTCATCCGGTAGTCATTCAAATGATTGCGGGATAAAAAAAATACTCCGTCTATAACGCGACGGGGTATTTTTTAAAGACTTGCTTCGACGGCGGCCCAAGTTGCGTCGGTGTTGTCGGCCGGGATGACGACGGATACTTGATCGCCGACTTTGAGGCGGAAATAAGTGACGGATGCGTAGAGAATTTTGTATTCTTTGCCGTTGATCTCGACGAAGTATTGATCGTCGTGGCTAGTGAGCGTGCCGATGACGGTGCGTCGCTCAACTGGCCCAATCTGCTTGTAAAGGAATTTGCCAGATTCGCCAATTGTGAGCTTCAGAATATCGCCTTCGACGAGCTTTGACTTGCTGGCGTAGTTGGCTGGAACTGGATAGTTTTTGCCATCTGGGCCAATCATAATTTGGCCATCAAAAACGCCCTCGATAATTTTACCTTCTGGGCTTTCGCTGACAGTAGCGGCAGGAGTTGTGATAATATCTCCGTCGCCGAGCATAGAAGTAAGTAGCTCTTTTGCTGCGGAGAGATTGGTTTCGGCTTCGGTCAAAAGACTACGTAATCTTTTTATTTGTTTTTCTGGTAATTCAGACATACCTCGCATCCTGTCTGTGTTAACTTTTACTAAGTCTATATTATAAATTTTAAAGCAATCTGTCAACAAAAATATTTTTGACTTTTCCACAGAAATAACGGGGGTAGTGTTAAAAGTGTTGTAAATTTTACCATTGACTTTTTGGCGAGAATTGCTTGCGTCAGTAAACGATAGTCTTAGTCATATCGCCGGCGGCTTTATCGACGAGATAATATGCAAGTATGAATAACATGTTATTGCTAAGCTGTAGTATGGCTCCGATTGGTCCGGCGGAGAGCATATTGAGAATGATTATGACGGCGAAGATGCTGGTGTTAGCGATAGTGTATTTTTGGCTGTATGGAATTTTATTTTTGCCAAGCAGTTGGTATTGCCAATATGCTCCTGCTGGGATGCCAAGTAATGCGATTCCCTGTTGAATATTGAGTGGAAGAGTTGGTAAGATTTTTAGAAGTGCGTCAACTAGGATGAAGCGTAAAAGTAGAAATGGAATCACACTAGCCCAAAATAGATAGCCGCGCTCGCTGTCGTGATAAATGAGCGCACTTTTTTTCTTGAAGTCGAAGAAAGCGACGAAGCTAGACAAAAGGATTGACGCGGCGGAAATACCTATAATAATGGCGGTGAGAAATGCAGGCAATTTAAGCGGGAGAACTATAAAAGTGGCAAGTAGGATGGCGATAATTTGTAAGGCGTAAGAAATGAATATCCGATTCATATGGCTTGGGATTTTGTCTTCAATGCGAGCACGCTCGGGGATAGGTTTGGTGTCGTCTTTGCGCTTTCGCCAATCTGCTTCAGGCTCACCGCCGACGGTTTTAGCCGGTTCTGGGTAGAGAGAGGTGAAATCGAATTTTTTGTCTGCTTCTGGGCTTTTAGGAGGGTTCGAAGATTTATCGGTTTTTTCTTTGCTCTTTTGCTCGTCGAGGGTTTTTTGTTTTTTGCGTCGGCTTCGGCTTTGCGTTTTTTCTCTTGCTCTTCGGCGCGGCGTTTGAGTTCGGCGGCTTCAAATTCAGGATCGGCTTTTAGATTACGGGTACCGACGTTCTCGGAGAACGAGACGAGATTTGCGTGGCTAATCTGGCGCTCAATGGCTGGCGTTTTGTCGTCGTCGGCATCGCGTAAAATACTGTCAGACATAGCCATGCTGGAGGGGCGACGTGCGTCGTTGATTTGCGACTCAGTAAGAGGCTCGGATTCGTCGGGGCCGTTGCCGCTAAGATAAGTTTTTGCCATAAGAATATTATATATTAGTTCGGATTTTGTGCGATACAAAAACAGACGCCCGTATGAGCGTCTGTTTGAATAACATTCTGACTTGTAATTTGATAGAACTTAAGCGAGTTCGACGGTTGCGCCGGCTTCTTCCAAAGCTTTCTTGAGAGCTTCAGCGTCATCCTTAGCAACTTTCTCTTTAACGGTAGCTGGAGCACCGTCAACCAAAGCCTTAGCTTCGCCAAGACCGAGACCGGTAGCTTCTTTAACAGCCTTGATAACGGCAATCTTTTGTGCGCCTGCATCTTTGAGAACGACGTCGAATTCGGTCTTCTCATCAGCAGCGGCGGCACCACCCTCAGCTGGGGCGGCAACTGCTACAGCGGCAGCAGCTGGCTCGATGCCATATTCGTCCTTAAGGACATTTTTGAGCTCATTAACTTCGAGGACGGTGAGCTTAACCAATTCCTCTGCGATTTTCTTTACATCAGCAGCCATGTTTGACTCCTTTTTCTGATTAGTAGGTTAATAAAATTAGTTGGTTGCTTTGTCGGCAACGCCGTCGAGCAAAGCGTGAAGGTTGCCAGAAAGCGCGTTGGTGACGTCGTTGACGGTACCAGTAAGCATGTTGACAACTTGACCAATGAGCTGGTCTTTGCTTGGAAGCTTGGAGAGTTCCACGACTTCCTGCTCGTTGAGGCTTTTACCCTCAGCGCTGAAAGCACCCTTGAGTTCGAGAGCTTGGTGCTCTTTGGCGAACTTGGCGAGGACCTGAGCTGGAGCTACTTCGTCATCGTTGGAGATGGCATAAAGAAGCTGACCTTCAAGTGCGCTCGTGTCGGTGTCTTTATAAACAGCGATTTCGCCCATGGCGACACGGACGAGACGGTTTTTGACGACCTTGATCTTAACGTTGTTTTCGCGAGCAAGGTGGCGAAGTTCTTGCAATTCAGAAACGCTGAGTCCCTGATATTTTGCAAAAACGGTCATCTTGGCATCGGAAAGGATCTCGTTTAAGTCGGCAACCAATTGTTGTTTCTTATCTTTGCTAATTGCCATAGATAGAAATCTCCTTTTGGTGTTAAAAAGTCAGAATGTTAAATTTCGTCACCAATATAAGAAATATTTTCCTCGGCGATATATTTAAATTCTTTTGGTTTTACCTCGAGAATAGTCGCTGTCTTTGGTAACTGGGAGATATTTTAGCAAAGATTATGCACGAAGTCAAGTGCCTGATTGTTTATTTGTCGAAATATGTTATAATATCTTAATGATAACGATTATCGCTGGCGGCAAGAAGAATAACGGATGGGTGCGCGAGGCTTGCGCCGAATATGAGAAGCGTTTGCATAAACCGTTTTTGGCCGAGTGGCAGTTTGTGGAAGAGTCGAAGCTTAATGATAAGGTTTCTCATTTAGCGCCGAGCGATTTTTTGATACTTCTAGACGAGCATGGAAAGATCTTGAGCTCGCCAGAATTATCGAAGACAGTTGCTGAGCCGTTAGAGGCTGGGCGCAACGTAGTGTTTTTGATTGGCGGCGCATTTGGTCATTTTTCGGAGGCAATTTTGAAGCGCGCGAATTTGGTGTGGTCGCTGTCGAAGCTAGTGCTTCCCCACCAGCATTGTCGCGTAATTGTGGCGGAACAGCTTTATCGTGCGCAAGAGATTTATCTTGGGCATCCATATCATCATGAATAGAAAAAGCCACCCGTTTGGGTGGCGCTGTTATTATTGGGCTAGCTCTTTTTTTTCTAGCGCTTTAACTAGGAATGCGGTTCCGAGCCCTAGACAGATTGTCCCTTCGATAATCGATTGCATTTGTGTGGTTGTTTCAAAATATATTCGCATATCGTCTCTGATATATTCTGTGTCCGTAGTGGGGGTATCCATTTGTGCGGAGATGGGAGTGAAACTTATGATACTTACTAATATAATAATGGCGTATCCGAACGACAATATAGATGCTATCCAGCAGATTATTTTGATAAGGTTTATGTTTTTATTTTTAGTTTTCATATTATCTATTATAGCACACTTTGCACAAAAAGCCAATAGTACTTATGCTATTTAAGGTGTTTAGTGCTGCGGAATTGATAAAAAGCGCCGACGACAACCATTATGATTGTGATGATAAGGCTAGTAGTTGGATTACTGATGGCTGGAATGAGGCTAATGATGGAGCTTGCAAGCTGCGTGCCGCCAGCATAACTCGTAAGCAGGATAATAGCTGGGCGCATGATGCTGATAGCTACGGTTCCGACAACGCAGCCGACAATAATAGCAATGCCAAAAGTTAACCATGAAAGTTCAAGCGCGCCAGAATCGACGAAATTGAAGTATGTAATTAAAGTGAGACCGATTCCTATTAAGAAAATACAGACACGTTCGACGGAAATTCCGATGAGCGACATGAGAAGTCCTACGAGAAATGGAAGTATATTGATGAAAAATGGGTCGATGCCCTGCATATATGGCGTAACGTGTGGCAATAAGAAATTGCCAAGGTCTAGGCCGATTACGAACCAGACAATGGCAAATGCAATGCGCTTCAATCGATAGCCAAAGAAACACAAAACAATACTAATAATGATTCCTATTATGATAGATACGTAGTCCATAAGTTTATTATACCCCTTCGGCGATTTGTAAAATAATAATTCCTGTTACACACAAAACCGTACCGATGAGGTGCGCAATGATAATATGGCGATGCAAATGCTCGCGCCCAAATTTTGGCCAACGCTTAGTGAGAATGATTCCTAATAAGAAAGTTAGGATGAGTTCGAGTGAGTTGGTGAGGGCGCTAACGACCGCTGCGACGCCTAGAATAAGTGCGAGGCGACTAGTAAATTCGGCTGCGATGCAGAGTAGCTGATTAAGTGCGATCACGCCAAGTGATTGCAATGGTTTCTTGGCGGTAACTTCTTTGAAGCGTTTGCGCCAGCTTGGATTTGCAAGACTTAAAGCTACATCCGAAAGTCCGCGCCCCAGCAAGAAGTAAACGAAGAAAGTTGTGTAATTGTTTTCATTGCCGGCGTGCGTACTAATAATGCCTGACAGTGCCAGTAAAAACACGTATAAAACTAGGAGTGCGCCGGCGCGAATTTGCATTTGGCGGCTTTTCTTGTGCTTGCGGCTAAGAATAATAATAGCGGGCGCAATCATGATAATAATTAGCGCAATTATCTGTGGCACGGAAATCGCTTCATGAAAGAATAGTGCGCCGGCCAATAGATAAAATAAGGGCTGAATTTGGTAAAAAATCGCAGCGCCCGTGGCTTCTTCGTTTTTGAGTGCAATGTAATACGGAATAGACGAAACTGAGGCTAGTACGCCAGACAGCATAAAAAGCCCCATATTTAACAAGGGCACTTCGTCGATATTAAAAAGCACGGCCGTCAGTAAGGCAAAAACTAGATAAGTTGCACCATTAAAAACTTTAAGTGCTTGTGGCTTTTTGTTTTTAAAAATCACATCCGTAATATAATTGTCGAGAAAAGCGGTGATAGAATAAATGCCCGCTGTAATGATGCATAAAATTAACCAAAGCATTAGCATAATTGTACTACATTTTGTGTTACAATAAGCTTATGTTAACGAGGATTATTTTGTGAGCTTTTTCGGTGATCTCTTCAAAAAGTCAAAAACCGATGCGATCTATGAGGTGAAGTCTCCAAATTCTCGCGTTGTTCTGACATTTATGTTGGATCGTGGGCAGATTTCTTATTATGTCAAAAAAGACGACAAGGTGATTGTGCGTCAGTCGCGCTTGGGGATTGCGCTCAAAGATGCGGCGCCACTGGCGGATGGTTTCGGGATTGTGCGCGCGTATTCGCGCATGGTGGATGATACTTGGAAAGCTTACTGGGGTGAGCAACATGTAATTCGCAACAATTACAATGAAACTGCGATTTATCTTGAGGAAACCGAGCGCCCTGCCCGTCTTTTAACTTTACGTTTTCGCGTTTACGATGATGGCGTGGCGTTTCGCTACGAGATTCCGGCTCAGCCTGAGATGAAAAATATGGTTGTCTCGGATGAGCTAACAGAATTTGCAGTGGATGCAAACAGCCGCTCGTGGAGTATTCCGGCCTACCAGCCAGACCGCTATGAGTATGAATATATTGAGCACCCAGTGCATGCGTTGACGGATTCGGTACATACACCGCTGACGATTGCGACGCCGACCGGCTACTATATTTCGATTCACGAGGCGGCGCTATACAACTACGGTGCAATGACGCTGAAGCTAAATAATGGCAATTTGAAGTCGGATATCACTCCACTGTCTGATGGTATGCGCGCTTATGTGGAGCTGCCATTTTCGACACCGTGGCGCACGATTATTATTGGCCACGATGCGTTGGATCTCACGACTTCGCGCATGATTTTGAACCTCAATGATGCGCCGCGTGAGGATTTTTCGTGGGTAGAACCGACGAAATTCATGGGAATTTGGTGGGCGATGTATGTTGGTGAGTGGACCTGGGCGCCAGGTGAGCGTCATGGTGCGACGACTGAGCATGCGATGCAATACATTGATGCTTGTAAAAATCTTGGTATTCCGGCACTGCTAGTGGAGGGTTGGAATGACGGTTGGGAGGGTGACTGGCTAGAAAACGGTGCCAACAACAAGTTCTGCGAAGCGACGCCAGATTTTGATATGAAGATTGTAACAGACTATGGTCGCGCCAATGGCGTGGAGTTGGTTGGCCATCATGAGACAGTGGGCTTTATCGATAATTACGAAGCGCAGATGGAAGATGCCTTCAAGTTCTATCAGAAGTATGGTATTCGTTATATCAAGACGGGTTATGCTGGGTCTAAGATGGTGATTAATGGTCGTCGAGAGTTTCATCACTCACAGCTGGGCGTATTGCACTACCAAAAGACGGTCGAGCTCGCCGCAAAGTATCATATCATGTTGGACATTCACGAGCCGATCAAAGGTACAGGTATCGAGCGCACTTATCCGAACTTGATGACGCGTGAAGGTGCGCGTGGCCAAGAGTACGAAGGTGGCGCAATACAGCCGTCGCACGCGTGTTTCTTGCCATATACGCGCCTCTTAGCGGGCGGGATGGATTATACGCCGGGAATTCTTGATGTGACGAACTTTGCGAAGCGCATGTCAACCACGATTACGCGCCAGTTGGCCTACTATCTGACGATTTACTCGCCGATGCAGATGGCGGCCGATCGTCCGCAGATTTATGAGAATATGGCGCCGGATTTGTTTGAGTTTATTCGCGATGTGCCAGTAAAATGGGAACGCACGATTCCGCTTCTGGGTGAAGTTGGTAAGAGCTTCGTATTGGCGCGCCAAGCTTGGGAATCGAGTGACTGGTATATTGGCGGTATTACGAATGAAGAAGCGCGTCGCGTGGATCTTTATATCGATTTCTTGGAGCCGCAAGTGAACTATGTGGCGAAGATTTATCGCGACTCGGAAGACGCACATTACCGCGATCACCAGCTGGGCCATGTGGTGGAAGAGCGCATTGTGCGTAACGGCGACCATGTTGAGATGTATATGGCGCCTGGTGGCGGATTTGCGATTAAGCTGCATAAACAATAAAAAACGCCCCCCTTCAGGGGGCGTTTTGTTAAAATTATTACTGGTCAAGCATAAGAAAAATACTCTATTATTCTTGTGTTTTATATCTAAAAATGCAATAATATAAGCATGAGGACCTTTAAGTTAAAACAATTTAAAGCGAAAACAAACATTGAAAAAAATCAAGGAAGAACACCAAGGCATTACAAAACGATGCGTATTGGGCTAGTGCTTGCAGCAATGATGTTTGGCGGGGTCTTTTATGGACTTGCTACAATGCATACACCAGAGACGGAGGCGATCGAACCTTCAAGCTTTAATGCTGGTTATCTGATTGACGATTCTGTTTTTTATAATCCAAATACGATGACGGTGGCAGAGATTCAGAAGCTTCTCGACGAAAAGTCGCCAGCTTGCGATATGTGGGGGACAGGATTAATTTCGGGGCGCAAATACCCAGATGGAACTTGGGTGCCGGCGGGTACATTCTGCTCGGGGTGGGCCTTTTTGTACTTTTTAAAATTCTCATACGAAAGAAAGTCGTCGCCAATTGCCTCGTCGACCGTCTTGAGAATTTTGGCTGCTTGTTCAAAAGTAAGCCCATTGTCCTCGATGCCAATTCTAATGCGAAAAGCTTCTGCCCAACTATGTCGTTTTCCGCTAATTTGGCAGACTGTGTCCGTGCAAGGACATCTACTGCCGTAATTTAGCTGAAAATTGCGATACTCAGCCATAGTGGGAATGCGACCGTATTGTTCATAAGCTTGACGCATGAATGTTGCGATCTCCTCATCCGTCCATGGCATATAGCTTGAGTCAATCTCGTAACCTAGCTTTTGGTAAACCTCGCGATAATTCTTGTATCCTACTCGATTGAGCGATTCGACTGACGGTACGGCGTTTTTGTGCGACTTTGCATAGCATCGAAGCTCGATTTGGTTTGGAACTTTTCCGAGTTTGATTGCGATTCTGTCTAGCGCAGCCTCAACTCCATCCTTCGTCCAAGCCTTGCATTTTATATCTGGATAGGCTTTCTGCTGGACGTCCGTCAGAGCAACTTCTGGCCCTAGGAATGATTTGATGAAATACATAGATGGTATTCCGTCTTTGCCGAGATCTAATTTTCCCACAATTCGGCCATTAGCTTCTCTAAAATCTACGAAGCGTTGAACGATATCCGACCAGATCGCATCTTTCGAGCAATTTTCCCAGTTTGGAAAGCTTTGTCGATGAACAATGCGGCCTTCGGCGTATTCGATGAGCGCAATGATGTCTTCTTCGCGTTCCTGAAACTCTGGCGTGTCCATTTCGATTGAGAGTAGTTCTCCGGTGCATCTGCTCCTATGGTATGAATAACGCCCGATTGAACTTTTGAATTCTCTTTTGAGTTGAAAGAGCATACTCAGTCGATCGATAGACGATACGAAATCTAATACAAGAACCTCATCCTTATTCTTGGCGCGACGGAGGCCGCGGCCGAGCTGCTGTGAGAAGATGATCTTGGACTGAGTGACGCGCAGGAAGACGATTACGTCTGTCCTTGGTACATCTATGCCCTCATTTAGGATATCGACGGCGCAAATCGTCTTGATCGTGCCTTCGCGGTAGCCTTTGAGGCTAATATTGCGCTCGGTGGTGGTCATACCGGAATGGATTACGGCGACGTTACCCATGAGCCTCGCAATATGTTCGGCGTGTGCTATAGACTGACAGAAGATGACCGTAGTTGGATCTTCTCTGTTCTTGATTTCATCCTTGATAATTCGGACGATCTCTTCATCGCGCTTTGGCAGAAAAATCTCGCGATTTAGCTGCGAGAGTGTGTAGCGATTACCGGAATCGAGGATGAACTTTAGGTTCTGCAGTTCGTCGGTTTTGATACGGTACTTAACGCGAGATAGCCATCTGTCGCGAATCGCATCGACGAGACGGTATTCAAATACTGTTTCGCCGAAGATTTCGCTAAGGTCGGCGTCGTCGACTCTATCTGGCGTTGCAGTCATTCCCAGTAGAAACTGTGGTCGAAAATACTCGATAGCCTTTCGGTAAGTTTCGGCTGGTGCGTGGTGTGCTTCGTCGACAAGGATATAATCGAACTCGCAAGGGTCGAAATCGTCGAGATGGAGGTTTACTGATTGTAGATTTGCAAATAGGAAATCGGTTCGCCTCCTCGTCTTTTGAGCGTGATTATACATGCCGTAGCTATAAATGTCGCCGAAGCTGCGTTTGAACACGTCTTTGGTTTGGTTGAGAATTGCTTCGGAATGGCAAAGAATAAGAACACGCTCATTGTCTGAGTTGTCCTCGAAGAATTGCTTGATGTCGAAGATGCTCGTCATGGTTTTACCTAACCCTGACGCCATAACGACGAGCGCTTTGGCTTTGCCTGATTCTCGAGTAGCTTTAAGGCTTTCGAGACAAGCCTGCTGATAACTTTTGGGTGTATAAGCGTTAATGGTAGCCCCCTCCTTTGGAGAAAAATCTCGCCATTATCGGCGGAACAGAGCGTGTGAGATGCGATCTGTTCTGCCGATAATCTTTTTGGGAGCAGATATAAAGGTGCAAAAAGCAAGCAATAGCTCTATATCTATATTATACACCAAAATGCTCAAAATGTCAATAGCTGGGCGCTTTACGGAGGCGCAGGATTAGACTATTGCGATAAATGCTGGTTGCCATGGCCATTTGAATCGACATAATCTTCGTATGCTTTGCATACGCCATGATCGACTTGAACTGGAATCTGATCTTTGGAAATACCATACTTAGTCAAGAGGCTTTTGGCTTTCTCGATTGCCTCGTCCTCTGCTTTTTTATCATTGCAGCGCGCCTCTACGCCAACTTCGAGCTTGGCCTGATTATTGACGTGTTTAATAGTGTATTTTAGTTCATTATTTTCAATTTCGCGATAAGGAAGCAAGTTTGCTATATTTGCATCAATAGATGAATGAAAATTCGTACCAACACAAAATGTCTCGGGCCATTTTGCGACGTCTGATTTTGTACAAGATAGACCCACTCCGTAGAAATTATTAACTCCGTGAGTAATGGATGCCAGGTAGGTCATTTTAGCGTTTTCGACATCGATTAGAACTTCAATCTGCGTACTAGATTCGCTAGTTCCATTTATTTTATATTCTTTATAGCTTCCCTCGCGAAAAGCGATATTTATTTCTTCATCATCTGGAACTTCGGAGATGCTTCGAATATGCTCGCGCAAGGCTTTCATATCGTTAGAATCTAGTGTTATGCCTTTGTTCTCCGATTTTAGGCTGTTCTCATTTTTTATTTTTACGCCAAAATCGTTGTTATTTAAAAGCGATATTACGACGCCCGCTACAATAACTATTAATATGAAGGATGTAGCTAATAATATCACGAGAATTTTTCGACGACGAATTATCTGTTGTTCATCCATAATTCCTCCTTATTTTAATAGTCCGTCGGTATACGCATAAACGACGCCTGTGTTTGTCCAGTCAGAGAGATTATACTCATGTGCTCCAATCCAGTCTACGCTGGTCCTACATCCAGCTTCGCCAATAATAATTTTATTGTTTGCCTCATCTATGCCTAAGACTACGCCAGTGTGTCCTTCCGCACTACTACTTCCCTTGCTAAAGATGGCGTATGGTTTTGGTACTTTTCCACCGTCTTTAAAGCCATAGCCTAATAGTGCTCCAACTACTTGCGATCCATCTGGTAGACCGTTGATTCCTTCAACAGTTGTATATCGATGGACGAAGTAGAGTGAGAATTCTACGCAGTTTGCAAGTGATGCGCCACAGCCTTCTGGAAAGTCATTGGCTTTAATGTTCCATGGATCGTCTACTTGTGGGCTTGGGAGATTTTTGTACTCCTCCATGAACTTCTGCGCCTGCTCTAGGGTCATGCCGCCAGCTGGAAGGCTGCCAGTACTACAAGTTTCCATTCCAGAACCACTGTCGCTATCTGGGAGTTGCTCCCAGAGTTTATTCATAACTTCGACGGTCCAGGAGTCGGGTTTTGCGTTAGTTCCGTTGGTATTGTCGATATGTAGGTGAGCTTGCGTGTTTTGAGCGCACTGCGGAGCGCCAACGGCGGAAATTTCAGCGCCGGCCTCGACGTGATCGCCGGCAGATACTTTGGATGCGGTAAGATCGAGGTGCCCAAGCCAGTAGTAGTTACCGTCGTCGCCCTCAAGCCCAATTTGGCCACACTTATCCCACCAATCCGATGGTACGCTATTTTTATACTCACTAGAATATGCGATTGTCCCAGAGGTAAAAGCGACGACAGGCGCTCCAGATGAGAAGTACATTAGATCGTCGGGAGTGCCACCATATTCGCTAGCCTCGCTGCCCGATACTAGCTCCATTGCAAGCCCCATGTCGACCGCATGATAATCATGATGACAGCTAAGACTTGGGCATGGTAGTTTTGATAGTACGCTTTCAAAATCGCCACCCGGATTTAAGTAATTTGCTTTTGTAGCGCCCGCGAGCGGAAATGCGTAAGTATGCCCCTCAATTTCCATTGTTGTGACGCCGCCAATTGTCTTAGCGCAACACGCGTCGGACTGGGCGCCAGCCGTGCTGTTTCCTGCAGGTGCGTTGTCGCCTTCATAGCCGAATGGGTCGCCTTCCTTTGTGTCTGGATCCGCCCAGCCCCAGAAGGTCCAGACTGCGCCGCTTCCGAATAGCTCGGTAATTTTAGTAATTCCGCGTTTGAATTGCGAGCGATCGCTTACATCGATGGCTTGGCCGTCGTTTTCGGCTTTTATCCATTGCGATGTGCCAGTAGCATGTTGGACTACTTCTGGCGGAAGAGTGCGTTTGCCTTCGCCAAGTACTTCTTTGACGGCTTTTACGTATGATTCTTCGCCGTAGTTTTCGTCGTAGGCTTGACCGGTCCCGTCGGAATACCAACCACCGTTTTTAATATAATTTATGAGCTCTTCGATATTTCCTTTTTTATCTGGATGCTTTTGCTCAAAAAGATTAGCCATTTGCGAGACTTCGGTTTTGATCGTATTTACCGAGCCACCATTTTCCGCATTAGCCATGGATGCCATGCCTTTTGCTTGAGCTTCAGTCATTTCATACTTTTCACCGTTCCAGATTTCGTCGCCGCTAGTACCGTCCTGTGGGTTGCAACACTCGTCTACTGTCATTGGTGTAGTACTGTCGTTGATGGTGTCGATAAAGAGCTGAAAGAACTTTTTAGCAGCTTCAGCATCCTTTTCGTGTACACCATCAGAGCCAAGGTAGTCTGAGACTTTATCTTTAATTAGCGCCTCCCAGTCGGCGACGAAGACGTCGGAATTATCTTTTGCAAAATCGCGTACTACTTGGTTGTATGTGCTATAGTTGATCGTCGTAGTGTAGGCAGTCATGAATATAATAATCTGTGCGCCGGCGTCTCGCGCTGTATCATGGACCGACTGCAAGTCGTTCTTTGTCACTGAGTTTCCGTCATTTGTTGAAAGCTCAAAAACTAGAATGTCGCGAACTTTATTTTGTGTTTTGAGTTTGTTTAGGATAGTCATGCCAGATTCGCCGCCAGCGGATTCAGCTGCATCCATCTTAAAGTGTTTGCTGGATTTAGCATAAATATCTACCGCTGAGAGCATGTCTTTTAATGTCGATTCATAAATTGCGGTTAGCGAGTCGCCTATCCAGGTAAGATTGCTACCATCGGTAATCGTGACGCCGCTTGTTCCCTGGGTGACGGTGCCTTTACCGGAGTACTCGTCAAAAAAATTTTGTGCATGATTGCGACGCTCCTCGGTGCCCTGATATAGTTCACCTTTGTAGGGCTCGTAGTATAGAATTGGCGTACAGCGAACATCTGGATTATATACGGCTCGTTCGAAAAGCGTTAAGAATACCTCAGTAGCTTCGCCGATAGATTTTGATTTCTGAATTTCCTGAGTCCAGTTACCTTCGTTAGCTTCCCATACGTAATCTAGCTGGATTTGTAGTATTTTATCTCTTGTGCCTGCTGGGATTGACTCGTCTGATTCGCCGTATTTTGCCCTATTTGTGTAATATTCGGTCAGTCCGGCATCATCTAGTGTTTTCCATAGTTTTGCGTGATATTGTCTTGCAAATTGAAAAACGCCCCAGTAGCTATCGTTTGATGCCCTGGTTACAACGGCGCCCGATTCTCCGATGGCGTTGCCCATGATTCCGGCCACCTGCATGTCGTTAAGGCCTTTGCCGATAAAATAGTTCCAAACTTTTTCGGCGTTCGTGTCGCCAGATAGTACGGTACTACCACTATTATTACCTTCGCCGTTACATTCGTCTGGATTATAGAACATAATATTATTGGCGGCAAATTTATCCAAGAAGTCTTCGACGGCCGCAAAAGTTCTAGGCGTATTTAGCTGTGTTAGTATAAGTGCTAGAAGAATACAGAAGAGACGAAGGGTGAAATTTTTAATTTTTTGGATATTAATTTTCTTTAACATATTCTACCTCGTAGTTTGCGATATCGTACCCGTTTTTGGAGAGCTCTTTTTTTACTGTAAGCTTGAGGTTTTCGTTCGTTTCTGAACCGCTTTCAACGATAATGCAGAAAACATTTTTACAATAGTCTTTTGAACTATTACCTTCGCGGATAGTATAGTCTACAAAGAGGCTACGAGCGTCTGCGACGCCTTCCGTCATATTATATGTACCTTTGATTGGCAAAATATCGCGAACTTTTAGCTTATTCTGATAATCGTTTTGGAAGTTTTTTACTTCATCTGTATCAATGTGGCTGAGAACGTCAAGATCTGTTTGATTCTGCTCAAAATAGCTCATACCTTCAGTCTTATTTACTATATAACCGTAATAGACATTGGTTTTGTGTGGCTTAATTATAATATTATCTGTTTTCGATTCAAAGCCATCTTTTTTAATTTCTATTTTGTATTCACCCGGCTCGATCTCGTATACTCCATTACTAAATTCTTGACCATTTATGGTTATAGTTGCGGAAGCTGGCGCAGTATTAAGACTAATTTGGGTTGGCGCAGTTAGGCTCTTAATGAGAGGTGAAAGGACAAAATGTATTGCTAAAAATCCAATAAGGAAGATAATTAACACAATCAAAAATATTGTAATTTTACGACTATGCTTATCGGCACCTCCAACTAGTCGTTCAAGAAAGTCCATAATGTTAATATAGCATAAACGTTGTTGTGTTCTAAATAAAAAAATAACGCCCCTGCGGGAGTTATCTAGGAATGGTGCTGGGAGTAGGAGTCGAACCTACGAAGGCCGAAGCCGGCAGATTTACAGTCTGATGCGTTTGACCACTTCGCTATCCCAGCGATGTTTGTATTTTAGCATGATTGCGCGTGTTTTTGCAAGGGCGTTATGAAAGCTTAAGCGAAATGTTATATACTAGTTTTATGAAGACGGTAGGTGTGATAATTGGCGATTATTATCAAAAACTTTTGCGGATTTGTGATCGACATGGGATTGCATTGAATCTTGACATCGAAAATCCGTCGCTTAAAGTTTTTCAAGAAAAAGCACTGTGCGATTTTTTGAAGTATCAGATTCCGATGGCTGTGAAGGCTTGTAAGGGTCATGATGGTGCACATATCGCATTAGTGCAAAAATCAATTGCTGGTTCAAATATGTCGCGGTTTTCGATTAAATATTCAGGCGAAACTCTACAACCGGAGCAGAAGCAAAGATTACAAGATGCGGGGCTGGAAGTGCGTGCGCGTTTTGGATACGATACGATTATTTCAATTAAGCTTTAAGAGAATTATGGAAGTCAAAGGGAGAAGAAATTGAAAGCGAGGCGCATTAGGTGCTAAAATAGCGGTAATGGCTATGAAAAAGAAGAACGAAGGTAAGAAAAAAATTGACGCAAGTCGCGTGGGTAAATTGCGCTATACGATTATTATTTTGATTGCGCTTATTGCAGTTGCAATGAAGGCGGTCTTTGTGGTGCCAATCGAAAATAAACGCATTGATGGAACATCTTGCGACGAATATTCGAAGCATATTAGCTTAGTAGATTACTTGAGCGAGAATCGTCTAACAAGCTGCCAAAACTACGAAGTTAATTTCTTGCTTTATGCAATTGAAAACATTGTAGTGTTTATTGTATTTGCCGGTGCTGGCTTTGGAGTTGCAAGCATCATTCCGAAGAAAGAAAAGCCTGCCAAAACTTCAGCTAAAGACTGATATGAATTGGAAAAAAGGAATCAAGTGGGTGGTGGCGTTTTTATGCGCCATCGTATTCTTGTCTCTGATGAGCGCCGTATCTGACCATGACGTTCTAGCTTTTGATAGTGCTGCAATTAATTTTATGCATGAATTGCGCTCTCCTGTTCTGACCTTCTTTTTGCGCGGAATTACGGAACTTGGTGGAGCTATAGTGATTGGCCTTGCGACGGTCACATTGTTTTTTGCGATTAGGAATAAACGGCTGAGCTTTGCGATTCTTGGCAATATCCTAGGCGTACTAATCGTGAATCAGGTTTTTAAGTTTCTTATTCAGCGTCCGCGCCCTGACGTTGCCCATAGACTAATTGAACAGAGTGGCTATAGTTTTCCGTCTGGACATTCGATGTGTAGCATGGCTTTTTATGGCTTCTTGATTTATTTGGCTTTTCGCTACGTGAAGAACGTGAAGGTCCGTGTTGTGACGACGGTGGGGCTAGGCGTGTTGGTCTTTTTAATCGGTTTTAGTCGTGTTTATCTTGGCGTCCATTACGCGAGCGATGTGATTGCCGGCTTTTTGTTGGCGGTTGCGTACTTGATTTTTTATATCTCGTTGATAAATTTTATCAACTTTAAGACACGTCAGGCATCTTCCAGAAAATCAAAACATAAAGCTTAAATGCGCGTGATATGATAGTTATATGAAGTCGTTTTTGCGCTTACCGTTGGAACGCGTCTTGCATGAGCTGAAAGAATTTTGGTATTTGTTGCGCCAATCGGTGATTGATTTTCAGCGGGTTAGTAAAATCGATACTAGTTGGTTTGCGGTTTGGATGGTGATATATAGTGGATTTATCCTGCTTGATATTTTTATGCCTGGGTTTTGGGGTTCGATGTTGCTAAAATACACTGGGATTTTTCTTTGCGTAGTTTATGCGCATAAAAAATTCCCGACTGACGTGCTATTGTCGGTAGCGCTGCTTTTGACTTTTTGTTCGGATACGATTTTAGTTTGGACGCCATTTGAATGGTTAGGGGTATTCGTATTTTGCTTTGCGCAGTTTATGCATACGATAAGGTTAACAAAAGCAAGCCCGAAGACAATTGCTTTTTATGCGGGCGGGCTAATTTCGGCGTATATTGTCGCACGACTACGTGGAATTGATGCGCTTTATGCGATTGCTGGCTTTTATGCAATCACGCTCGTGATGAATGTGGTGATTGCGATAAGGAACTATCGTAAAGATAAGAAAGATTTTAGAACGCGCTGCGCGTTTTATGGTTTTTTGTGTTTTTTGGGTTGCGATCTCTGTGTAGGAATTAGGCATTTAATCTTGGATGGATTGATTGATGTTGCACTTTTGCCGCTAGTTGGATTCTTGGTTTGGGTATTTTACTATCCTTCGCAAGTTATTTTGGCTAATAGCTCAAATGCGCCAATGGTTGATACTCCACATAAGGGGCGAAAAATTGCAAAAAGTCGCTCCGTAGAGTAAACTAAAAGATATGAATGGGAAATCTAAGCCTTACGCGATTCTAGTTTTCGGTGCGCCGCTTTGTGGTAAAACTACTTTCGCTCGTCAGTTTAGCGAACGCTTTAATGTGCCTTTTGTAAACTTGCTTGAGCTTAAAGAACAATTTAAGATCTCACGCAAACTTGGTCTTGTGATTGTAAAAGAAATTGCCAAATGCAAGCAAAATATTATCGTTGAGGGGGCTCTCGATACGGAGCGCCAGCGCGAGGAGATGCGCACACTTCTGAAGACGGCGGGATATATGCCAATTTTGGTTTGGGTGCAAACTGATCAGGTAGCGATTAAACATCGCTTGCGCGCAAAGTTTAAAAAGCCATCTGAGGCGAAGGCTTTCCTTGATAGTGCCTATAAGAATATCGAGGCGCCAGCCGAGTCAGAGATGCCGTTAGTGATTTCTGGTAAACATACTTTCCGTACGCAGTGCAGTAATGTGCTTGCGGGACTTTCGGAGCGAAGTTCTAAACAAAGATGATAATAACTGATCCAGAATTTGGTGAAGTGATTATCCGAAAAAGTGCTTGGTCGGTGAGACCAAAATTTTCGGTGTCCACTTCTGGGCGTTTGACGGTATCGGTGCCAGCTCATACGAGCACATTTATCGTAAAACGCTGGATAAATGCGAGTCGTGACGTAATTCGCGAGAAATTACCGATCAAGGATCCAGCAACACAGCGGGCACGTGATATGCAAAAGAAATTGCTAGCCAAGAAAGCACGCGATTATTTGCCCTATCGGCTGGATTTTTGGGCGCAAAAATATGGATATTCGTATGAAGGTTTAAGATTGTCACACGCAAATACACGTTGGGGCTCGAGGTCGAGCTCTGGAACAATCTCGTTAAATATTGGACTCATGAATTTGCCGCAAGAACTGTCTGATTATGTGATTTTGCATGAGCTAGCTCATATAAATCATATGGATCATTCGGAAAAGTTTTGGGCGGAAGTGGCTGAACATGATCCGAAATATAAACAGCATCGCAAGGCGCTAAAAGAATATTCGCCGGGCGTATAAGCACACAACATGAAAAAAACGACCCCTTGCGGGGTCTTTTGACTAGGAATGAATAAACTCTCTGAGTCTCGTACGTGAGGCGCGAATAGACTGTGAAGTGTCGATATCTTCTTCGATGAGAAAATTATAATATCCTAGCCTTGCGTAAAGGTAGTCGTCAGCAATGACCGGCAATTCCTCGCATAGATATTTGTAGATTCCAATATCGATGAGCGCACGTCGGTCTTCGCTTTTTGGAATGTCGCCAAACATAGCAATATAGCAATCTTCCATGTAAATATACTCGTGGATGGTTGCAAATTTGCGGTACCAGAGTGGCGCGTTTTGATCGACATAGACTTCATTGCGGTAGTACCTAACGAGATATTCGCTATTGTAACTTCCAACAAGATCAGTGCGTCTGATCGAGAAAAGATAGTCGTTCATATCGCAAGCGTTGTAGTAGAACGGTCTATCATCAAAAATAAATAAGTGCTTCATATTCAGTCCTCCCAATGTGCGACGCGAAAAATGCGTACATATTCTATTATATCACAGATTGGGTATAAAGTCAATATGCTCAGCCTCTCAACAGAGGTAGAGGCAACAAAAAACTCCCAGATTGGAGGGAGATTAATGTGGAGCCGCAAATCAGACTTGAACTGATGACCTGCCGCTTACAAGGCGGCTGCTCTACCAACTGAGCTATTGCGGCGCTAGAACTATATTATATGATTTTGCGTTTTTTGGCAAGCTTTGGTGTAGGTTTTACGACTGGGCGAGTGACGCTAGTAGACGAGGTCTTGGTGGTTTTTGGTGTAGATTTGGTGGATTTTGCGGCGGTCTTATTGATAGTTCTGGCTGATCTAGCGGCGCTTTTGGCGGCAGTTTTTGCGGCGGTGCGAGCGGCTTTGGCGTCGGCACGGGCTTTGGTGCGAGCGGTTTTGGCTTCGGCTTTGGCAGTTTTTGCGGCAGCGCGAGCGGTCTTAGCGGCTTGTTTTTTGGCGGCTTTGGCTTTTTCTTCTTTGGCTAAAATGAGGGCGCGCTGAGTCTGGAGGTCTTCGATACGGCGTTTAGTAGCTTCGATATTTTCGTAATCTTCGGCATTTTCATAGATTTCGAGCATGTGGCGTAAAATTACGGTCGTTGGGTTGAGGTCGTAGGCGGTCTCGAGCTGCTTGATGGCGTCTTTGCGCTGTCCGAGTTTTTCGAGAGCTTTGGCGTATGCGATATAGCGGCCTGGCTGGTCGCCTTCGAGCGCGATTGCTTGCTCAAAAGCCATCGCGGCTTTCTCATATTTGCCGGTTTCAAGATAAATTAGGCCGACGTTGTGAAGACTAGATGCATTGTTGTCGAGGCTCTGAGCAATTTCAAAGCATTCGATTGCTTCTTTGAAGTGCTTTTCGCGGGCATATAAAATACCGAGACGGTTGTAGGCAGCAGCGTTCTTTTCGTCGAATTTTAGAATAGTGAGCAGTGCTTTTTCGGCTTTTAAGGGCTTGCGCTCGCGCATAGCGGCCTGAGCGAGACTCCAGAGCTTTTTCATTTGTGGGGTTTTACTGATGTCGTCTTCGTCGAGATTTTCCTGACGGCGTTTGGCGTAATCTGGAATAAAAAAGACAATAAAGAATGTGAATATCAAAATTAGAATTGCGCTAAGCATAAATAAATTATACCACACCGGCAATCAGCTGTAATTTGACGTTGCCATTTTGGCGAATAGCTTCTTCGGTGGCGAGGAGGTTTTCGAGCTTTTTGAGAAATTGCGCATTGCTAGTCGCGAAGTAACTTTTATAAAGCAAGGTAATTGCGGCGTCAAGCATGTCGAGGGCTTTTTGGCGGCCAGATCCTGCGGGTTTGCTTTTTGCGATTTTGTCGGCGAAAGAAACGAGGCTAGTGCTTGGCGTCATGGCGATGTAGTCTTTGGCGAGCTTTAGGATTTCTGGATCAATTTCTGGTGCGTCTGCGATATGGTTGTGACTAGGAATGCGGAAGCAATGGGCGCGACTGAGAATAGTTGGAAGTAGCATAGAGCTGTCGTTGGTAAGAAAGATTATATGTACGAGTTCGCGAGGCTCTTCGAGGGTTTTGAGAAGAGCGTTGATGGCGCCAATGCTCATCTTCTCGGGTGATTCGACGACAACGTAAAAATCGCTGCTTTGTTTGGCAGAGACGAGCTGCTCAAGATCGCGAATTTGCTCGATACTAATGCCGGTTTTTTCTTCGAGTGCGCGCAAATGATAAGCATTCGGCAAAATCTCAGCAAAATCATACTCGCGCGGGAGCTCAAAAATTGAGAAGTTAGTCTTCCCTGCAACGTTTATAATTTGCTCGACTTTATCTAATTGCATTCAAAAACTCGATTGGTGGTTCGGCGGTAAAGGTAATGCGTTTGCTCTCTGGAATGGTGATTTCGAGTGAAGCGGCGTGAAGATACATACGATCCGCTTTCGGACCTTTTGGATTGTAGACTTTGTCGCCGAGAATCGGCGTGCCGATGTGGGCCATGTGGATGCGGAGTTGGTGCGTGCGGCCGGTGCGCGGTTTTAGCTCGACGAGACTATATTTATCGTTGCTGGCGATAACTTTATATTCGGTTTGAGCCTCGCGACCAGTTGGCGAGACCATAAAAGTAGTAGGTTTCTTGAGGTTGCGCGTGAGCGGAATATCAATCATTGCGTGCGCCTCAGCTGGGTGGCCGACTACGACGGCGTAGTAAGTTTTGTGGGTTTTGCGATCTTGGAATTGTTTTTGCAGATAACCTTTGGTTTTTAGGTTTTTGGCAACAATGATGACACCCGAAGTGTCGCGATCGAGGCGGTGCACGATCTCGCCGTAGTTCTCGATGCTTTGCTCTGCGCTAAAGTCGCCTTTATTGACAGATAACATACCAGCTGGCTTATTAAAGACGATTACATTCTCGTCTTCATAGATGATTTCGGGTTTAAATTCGTTTTCGGTTTCGGGGAGCTCTAGGGTTAGCTCGGCATCTTCATCGATGAGTGCACGGGGGTGAATTTCGAGCTGATTATCATAACGCGCGTAGCCTTCTTTAATAAACTTTTGAATCGTTGAGCGGCTGTAGCGCGGAAAGCGATTTGCAAGCGCAACGTCAAAGCGGATTTTATGATCGTCTGGCTTCTCGGTTTTTGGTGTATCAAAAGGAATGTCTCCGTTTATTTTGCGCGACAATTCTGGCTTGCTGAATTTCTTTCCCATAGATTAATTATAGTATAGATGTTGCGTTTTTGCAAAAATATTATGTGACTATTTCTTCTTCTCGAGAGTTTTCTTGAAGTCCTTGTAGGCATTTTCGTAGCGGGATTGAAGATTTGGAAAGGCTTTGATGAGACGACGTTGATGGTAAGATAGGACTTTCTGGCGATTTTTGCGCATTTCTCCGATCTGAAGTTCGAAGCTTTTCTTGCTATGACGGATGAGTTGTATAAGTTTGTGTTTTTCGAGTGCTTTTTCGTAGTTGGCGAGAGCTTTATTGAGCTTTAGGACGCTAAGGACGGTAGTGATGAGGTCGCCGAGCATGGCGCACGCAAGTGTGAGCGCGGCAATGACGACGATAAAACTTGGAATTTTGGCGGTGACAGAGCCGACAAGAGCATGAATATATGGAAAAGCGACCGCAAAGGTGCCAAATGCGATAAAACCGATTAGACATACGCGACCATTGATGTTTAGTAGCTTATTACTATAGTCCCACCAGCGAGCCTTAAAAAGCTTCTCCATTAGATATGAAGTAATGTATTCAAGCGTGCAGGCGAGTATGCCACCGAGAAAGAATAACTCAACTGGGCGCGTTGTAAAATGCATCAAAATTAGATACAGCAAGGCGCCCGTGCCGTAGATTGGACAGTAGGGACCGCTCATAAAACCGCGCGAGACGAGCTTGCGGGCTTGGATGGAGCAGATAATTTCCTCCCAGAGCCATCCCAAAAAACTATAAATAATGAACCAGATGAAGAGTTCAAAAATGCTGTGCGGTTCCATCATTTGCTGAGTCCGATGGCATGCTGAACTTTGGCGAGTTTGGCGTTGGCGACATCGTTGGCGTATTTTTCGCCGGATGCGAGGACTTGCTCGACTTCAGCATCGGTGATGCCGGCAACTCTGGCTTGGAAGTCGGCCAAGAAATGCTCGACCGAGTCGGCTACTTTGCGTTTGAGGTCGCCATAGCTGGTTTGCCCGGCCCAATCGGCGATAACATCTTGGAGGTCGCGGTTTGCGAGCAGACTTTCAATCTGAAGTAAATTACTAATGCCTGGCTGATTGATCATATCGAAACGAATGACGCCTTCGCTATCGGTGGTAGCAGACATAATTTTCTTGGCGGCAACTTTAGGCTCGTCGGACAGTGAGATTTTGGATTTCTCGACGGTGCTACTTTTGCTCATTTTCTTAGTCGGATTGGTAAGTGAGCGAATACGAAGGGCGTTTTCGAGATGCATAAATTTGACTTGCTCTTTTTCTGGCGCCGGTACAGTAAATAATTCGTCATTGAACTTGTTATTCATGCGAATAGCAATATTGCGGGCGAGCTCGAGGTGCTGGAATTGGTCTTCGCCGAGCGGAATATACTTGGCGTCGTAAAGCAAGATGTCGGCGGCCATCAGAATTGGATAATTAAATAAACCTACGGTAACATTGTCGCTGTGTTCGGAAGATTTTTCTTTGAACTGCGTCATGCGGCTAGCTTCGCCGAAAGGTGTAAAACAATCAAGAATCCAGCAAAGTTCGCAGTGCGCCGGCACGCGGCTTTGGCGATAGATGTGAACGTTGGGATTATTGATATCAAGACCGGCGGCGATGTAATATTTGATACCTTTGATAATTTGATTATAAAACTTGCCGTGATCGATAGGCGTAGTAAAAGAGTGGAGGTCAGGCACGAACATATTAATCTGAGAATCGGTAGCGTGTTCGTGGGCAAGATTAACCATAGGTGTATAGGCGCCCAAAAAGTTGCCGAGAGTTGGTTCTTCATTGGCGCGGACGCCGGTCAAAATCGTTTGCATATGATTATTATAGTATTTTATGGGGTGCGAGTCAAAAATACTTGAGCTCTTCATGACTTCGTGTTATACTAACTTTGTGTTGGGGCACTAGCTCATTTGGTAGAGCGCTTCCATGGCATGGAAGAGGTGAGGAGTTCGAATCTCCTGTGCTCCACCAAATGTAGATACGTAGGAAATCTGTAACTTTGAACTTGGAAAAGTCCAAAATTACAGATTATTTTTTATGTTTAAGCATGAACGCAGAATTGCGAAAACTCTAAAGCATTTTTCGAAAATGAAGGTTTTCGAACTGCCCAAAATCATGATACTTATCTGTGAGGTGTCCGAAAAGCCCAGAATGTGGTTTTGGGGACGGAACTGGCTGTCGTGATCGGCAGTCGGCAAAGAATATATGTCCGTTAATCCATTTATCGTATTTGTATCTGATTTATAATAAGATTAGTGTATGGATGAAGTTCAAATTGGCGACATAATTGCTAGAAGTGATGGACAAAGATATGCGATTATAGACGATGATTTTCCGATGACGGATATTCCTTCTGATATTATTCAATTGCCAGCAAGTTCGTCGTTGGCTAAGAATTTGATTGGGTGTCATATCGGAGATAGTTTTAACTTTAGTAGCAAATTAAGGATAGTAGAAATTGCTCATTCTGATTACGCGAAAAATATAAATCAAAAAAAGAAGACTATAGCGGAAGAAAATAGAGTTAGACTAGTTATCGCCAATATAAAGAATGCGTTTAATTCCTTTGATTTTGGGGCGGCGGAAAAAATAAATAGCCAAGAGTGCGTCTCTGATTATTCTAAATATAAGTCGGCTGCTATTCGGAACCTTAAAAAATATATATATGATTTTGCATATAGCGAGAATGATATATCTGAAACAACTAAGATAATTACCGATGCAATTGAGTCGGGTGCTATTTCGGAGAATGAAGTTTTCGAGATTAAACGACGGGCGGTTCTGGATAGAAGTGAGGATGATAGGCTCCGAATCTTAAAAGAAGAGCAAGAGCTGTCGAGGCGACGGAAAACTGAAGAAGAAAAGAGGCTCAAAGAGCGGCGTGAGGCTGAAGAAAAACTCGCGAAAGAGCGCAAAAAAAGAAATAATTACAAGAGAATAGTAGCAAGCCGTAACATAAAGGAGCTAATACATTTTACCAACATATTGAATGTAAACTCTATAATGCTACATGGATTATTGCCTAGAAGATTGGTGGACAGAGAGTTTCCTAATGCGTATGTTAATGACGAGAATCGATTCGATAGCTATAGGAATGCAACGTGTCTCTCTGTTTCGTTCCCTAACTACAAGATGTTTTATAAGTATCAAAACGAAAACAAAGGTATGGATTGGGCCGTATTATCTCTAAATCCGGAATTATTGGCCGATTTGGATATAAGGTATTTCTTTTTCTTTAAAGAGAATGCGGCGAAAAGCGACTCTTCGAGGTGTACATTTGAGCAAATGTTTGGGGGTAGTATGGGTTGCAATCCGGAAAATCCTCAAGCTGAGATTTTAGCATTTGGCATAATTGACCCTAAATATATTCAGAAGATTTATGTGAAGACTTTAGATGATAAAGTTTTCATTGAGCGTAATGCCGTAGTTGATGTAAACGTGGAGGTGAATGCTAGATATTTTAAATATCGATCGGGAGATTATTAATGAATGTCATTACTAAGACTGATAGAATTTATTTTAAAGTTGGCACGGATATTGGTCCAGCATTTATAGAACGGGTAATTAGCTTTGATTGGCATATGGGTATGAGTTGGCGGGTCCGTCAGCGATCGTCTATATCTATGCATGAAGCAATTAGGCGTCATGAGCCAAATTCTGAGATTCTGGAAGTATCGACAAAATCGACAGATTACAATTTGGGGAAATCTCTAAGTGCTTTTAATCTTATGCTTAAAGGCGTAAGGGTTGAAAATATTTTTCAATCTTCAAAAGTATTTAACGATGGCGGACCATATTTAGATTTGCTGAACGTAGAGCCGTCGGTTGCTAAAAAAGACCCGCGCATTCAGAGTTTGAAGTCTCGACGTTTGACGGCTTTCTCTTTCGCGAAGAAGATATATCCTGTGGAGCCAAAATCATTTTTTTACGATTATGTATACATTAGCGCATTAAACGAAAATAAGTATCTCCTAAATGATGTTATTAAATATAATATTTTTACAGATATTGAGTTTAATCAGAAAGTGCCATATTCGGAAACGAAGGGGCCATTCAATTGTCAGGCGAGGTCGTGCGCGATTTGTGTGTGGCTAATAAAGAAAGGGCTGCTTGATGATTATCTTCGCTCTCCGGAAAAATTAATTGGAAGGATATATCCTGCGCAGGCTCGACAATGTGAACTATTTGGAGAAATGTAGGATCTACTGTTGTCGTATCACTTACAAGAGATGCTATGTCATCTAAATGATTAGGCATTATTTAGGTCATTTGAAGCTCAAATTGCACCGGCGAATGGTATCTCAAATAATGCTGTTCGCGTTGGTTGTTGTAAAAAGCAATATAATCATCAAGTTCACGTTTGAACTCAGCTTCGCTTTTGAAATTATTGCGATAGATGCATTCTTTCTTTAACGTGCGAAAGAAAGCCTCGGCGACGGCGTTATCGTGAGGTGTACCAGGATGGGAAAATGACTGAGCAATACCGTAGCGCGCTGCAATTTTGCTCATCGAATATGAGACATATGGCCCGCCATTGTCTGTATGAACTATAAGTCCTTTGCCTGGCTGTTCTTTCCGAATCGCCTCACTAATGGTTCTAGTAGCGAGATTAGTGCTGGGATTTCTGCCATGACTGTATGCTAAGACTTTCCTGGAATAAAGATCAAGATAGATGCAGATATACATCCTGCGGCCATTTAGATCAAAACAAGTCATATCGCTTACCCAGACTGTATTCGGCTCGCGAACATCGAACTTTTGCTTAAGCCGATCAATACGACGCTGTTCGATAGCTTTCTTATAATTTGCTTTGCTACTGGTCTGGATTGGAGATAGTCCCATTTCGCGCATAAGTTCAGAAACGAGTTTTTCGCTAATTGTAATGCCCTGCTTTTGGAGAGAGTGGCGAATACGTTTAACGCCATAAGTCTGACGACTAGCATTGAATATGTCCGAGATCTTGCCAGATAACGTAGCTCGGCGCTCCGCAAAGTAGCTTTTCTCGTTCTTGTTGCGGAAGAGGTGGTTGTAGTAGGTGCCAGTAGGTAAAGAAAAAGCGTCACATAGTTCATGGACGCTGTACTTACCGTATTGTTCATCGATCCCGGCTTTCTTGTCTTTAATGGTGAGCTCTTTAAAGAATGACGAGTTGTGAATGATCTCTAGTTCGTTTTCGAGCTTCTTGATCCTGTCGTTGGCGAGTTGCAGGTCTTTTAGTCTGACCGTGCCGTATTTGTTCTTTTTCTCGGTATATGGTCGTACCCAAGTATAGAAAGTACTTTTAGCGCAGCCATATTCCCGGCAAATGTCTGTGACTTTCTTTCCCTTATGGTAATCTCTAACAGCGAGAATCTTTTGAGTTTCAGATTTACGTTTCATAACAAATATCTCCTTTTGCCTAGTTTTTAGCTAGAAAAAGGAGATTTTGCAAGCATGAGCGTAATACGCTCTAGTTGGCGTTATATCCGAATTCCCTGCTACGTAGGGCTTCTTTCCACCATGATTCTCTGCCGATTATATATTCATCGGAAACATCGTCGGTAAAGGTTTCGAGGATGGAATATTGGAAATTGTCTTGAATATGCGAGAGGCCTTTTTCGTTTACTAACTCCTGTAGCTTTTTGTTCGGATATTTGCCATTCTCGACTTCATGTTTATCGTAGCCACTTTTGATATATGTTTCCCAGCGACCGAAAATACCTTTTTCCCCATAAGCAGAACCAACATACAATTTGCCAGTAGACTTATCTGTAATGAGGTAAACGCCATTACGGCAGCTTAGGGCCGTGCGCCATTCTGGGGATTCAAGCTTTTTCTTAAGTTCACGATAACTTACAGATACGTTCTTGTATCCTGGGAAGGTTTTATCGTCAAGGGTCTTGTCTGGATTCCAGACCTCGATAACCTCAAGTTCGTCGATGATATTTTTGGCTAGAACGATGCCATTTTGGAAGTTCTTATGGAATCTTACGACCAATCTAAAATTGTATTTCTTGGTTAAGTATTCGGCTGTGGCTGGCTGGTCTAGGCCGTTGTCCTTTATGATTTTTACGATTCCGGTCATGAGCCAATAATTGTCATGAATACGAATAAAGCCTATTGCAATTACTCCACTCGTAAATGACATGGATTTTTTGCGATTGTAGACCAATGCTTCCAAGTTAACTTTATCCTGCTTTTTAGGATCTTCGGCGTCGGTGTTTGGGTTAAAATTGATTCTATCATTCGGCACCATGAAACGAATTTTAGTTTTATCTATTTCTTCCCTCGTTAATTGGAGTAGATCATTTAATTTGATATCTTCCATATTCAATTCCTATTTCTTGTCGGCATATTTATTTAGATAGTTGCAATTGCTCTATCAATTTGTCATATTCTGCGAGATTTTTTATTAAAATATCTTGTTCGATTTTCCCCTCGATTCTGGGTGAAACTGCTCCTATTATCTCCAGATTCAGCATTGCGGTTTGTGTATGTCCATACCCCCAGTCCAAACTCTTTTGAACCAATGGCGTTGTACATCTTTTTCGTTTTAAGATAACCTCAATGGCCGAACGCATATCTTTAAGCTGGATGACGTTTAATGCTATTTGTTTTTTGAAAATGTCACGTAATTCTTCTTCGTTTTTGGCTTTGAAGAATCGCTTGTTTCCGATAACTGGAGTGATGACACCGAGATTCTCGAGTTCATCAATTATTGAAGCTGCTCTGCCATATCCCATACAAAAGTGGCGCTGAAGCAGCTCAGTGGAGCAAACTCCGTGTTTTACTAAAAGCTTAGCAGAGTCGTAAATTTCGCGCTCTGGCTCATGGTAGTCGACTGGCGTAGAGACGTCTTTTGCGTATTCTTCGTATTGTTTTCTGAATTCGAATAATTCAAATAGAGATTGATATGGTATTTCTATGGATGCTTCTTTTCCATCTATATATGCTTTGAGTGATAAGTTTTTCCCACAAGTGCTCATGATAATGATTATACCATTTTATCTCTTCGGATACTCCCAGCTCTTCCGAATATAGATTCCGTTCTCTTTGAGGACTTTGCGGACAGTATCGCCATTGACGCCTACGATGGCTCCGACTTCCTTTGGCGTTTTCATTTCGGCGTATAGCTCAATAATCTTTTTGACTAGTTCTGGTTTCTTGGACGCTAGATGAGATACTTCTATGCCATTACGCTTGAGCGTGTCACTAATAGTTCTACGATGGCAGCCAAAATCTGCCGCTAGTTTATATATAGAGGCGCCATTCTGATATCTCCCGCAAATAGTTTGAATTTCGAGCTTGGATAGGCGTTTTTGATGCTGAGTAATGGACCTTATGACTTTTTCTTTAGGATATGGGTATTTCACGTCGTCTGATTCCGTGGTATTATCAGGGGTAGATTTGACCTTATTGACATATTCCCATAATGTTGTATGGTTTGAATAAAGTTGCGATAGGTCCACCATTTTTGTCTTATTCAAACTTCCGAGAAAGTTGACCTCTGGAGTGAGTCGCCGAAAGGCGATTTTTTGTTGATTTTACAGGGGTATTTGCAGCCAAAGTTGTTTCATCGCGTCAGTATTTGAAACACCAAAAAATAGCGGTTTGAATGAAGGTTGTCTGCCAACACCTAAAGTTTCTTATTCAAACTTTTTATTTTTGCGACAGCGTTTCGGTTAATTATTTTTGCTTGAGCTCGACTTAGTTTGCATTTTCTAGGGGCGTGTTTATCCTTGAGAAAATTTATTACTCCGGTGATTACATCATCTTCGTTCATGTGCTTTATTCCGAGAGTAATTTTAGCTTTTTATTGAAATCGTTCGCGAAGCGATACAACGACTCTTCGCCGTCGGCGTTGAAGAACGCGACGCCTATGTTTTTGATTTCTTGATAGCCTTCTGCTTCGATATCTTTCATGAACTGTTTTTCTTCTAAAGTATCTCGGCTAGTCCCATCGAACGAAACTCTACCATTGTCGCTGACGTACTGCATAGTGGTTTCTTTCCATCTATCCTGTTCGATAATATGACCGCCTTTTGGTTCGATTATGCACTGGTAATACATTTTCTTATTTTTTGCGTCATTGATAATTAATAGATAATCTGGGAAGAATCTACGGCCAGCATCGCCGTGCTCAGTATCTGGACTATAGAAACAGTAGTCGAGCTCGTTTCTGATTACATATATTTCAGCTGACGGATATGCCTCATGGATTCTATCAATTTGTGATGCGCACCACTTTACGAACTTCTTCTCCTCGCTCGTACCGTAATTTTCATCATATGCGTACCAAAGAGCATTCTTGACGTTATATTGTAATTCTGGCTTATTATTATCGCTCTGCGCTTTAGAACGCTCGTCGTTCGTGATAAATACTTTCTCGCCAGTCTTTTCGTCAATTGTCGGGAATGACGTTAAGTAGATAGATTTTTCGCTACCAAATATACTACGTAGCGGTTTTGGTCTGAACTTAATATCGCCGATAATGCGTGGCATATTTAGGTCGATTTTCTTTCGCACTTCTGGCAGAATAGTTCCAATAAGTAGTTGTAGCTTTTCGGTGGCAGTAAGACTGAAGATATCTTTGCCCTCTTCGTAGGTGTATTTAATCGTGAACTTAGGCAAATATATATTAATTAGATCATCCACACTATTCATACCGACAATATGTTTGCGAATGTTTTCGAAACGGAAGAATCCGTTTTCTGAAGCCATAAGCGCCTTATCTATGATTTGGCGAGAGAAATACTTATCAGTTATTTTTATTTCATCGGTGCCTAAAGCCGCTGTTGCCTGGTTCTGCTCGCGATCACTCATGCCGACTGCGCGAAGATTATAATTGCTCGCCGTGATTATTTTATTAAAGGTAGCATCAATTTCTTCGTCGGTAGTCTTTTTACGGTATATTTGACGGTTAGCCAACACGAAGCCATGCTGATATGTTTCGCTGTTGATGAATGACTCCTTCATGCGAATCGTACGGCGCTCTACGCCCTGATTTATGATTCCTTCGCCGAGTAAATCTTTCTGTAGATTCTCTAGAAAAACGCCGGTCTTCACGAAGTGGTAGACGAAAGTTTCGAGTACGCGTGCTGTATCATATGGATCATTATCGAATTTACGCTTATATTCGTCCGTTTCGCGGTTGAGATTAAGCGATTCGAAGAGCGTACCGCTATCGCGTTTGTATGTTCGTGGAAGCTTATATGGACAATAGCGCGCGCCACGACCAATTAGCTGAATATCTTGCAGAGAAACTTTCTTCGTAGCACTAATGTCGAAATGGATGATATCGTAAAGACTCAAGACGTCCCAACCCTCATTCAGCGCGTTTACGGAGAAGATTGCGCGAATGCGATTGCGTGGGTCGTCGAGCTTTGCTAGTAATTCTGGGTTTTCTTTATCCTTACTATTGTAGACTAATGTATTTTCGTGCGCAAAGCTGAGCTTAATTGATGCTATGAAGGCATTTAGGCCATTCCAGTCGTTCGCATCGCCTTGTTGTACGAAGCCGTTCTTTGGATTTTCTAACCATCTGAACATATCAGCTAAAATCTCGTGTTCGTGCTCAACTTTATTGTTAGAACTTAATTCTTTGAGCTTCTGTAAATCTTCTACGCGAATCGAACCAATGACATTATCGAAGAATTTACGATCTTCTTCGCTTTGCGCGATTTTTGTCGATTTAAGCATTACGATGGGATTAATTGCTACATTCATCGTACGAGCCGCAAAGACCTTGCGAAACTCACTTAAAGCGACTGCATTTATGATTAGTCGACGCTTCTGATCTTCGATATTAGTTTCCGTGTTGTACAGGAATCGAACATCCTTGCTATAGCCATCTTTATTGAACTGCAAGAAGTCATATTTATAGACAAGCTTGTCGCGATATTTATCACGAATATTTTCATTCTTCAGGTCGACTGTTGCCGTGAATTCTAGTAGCATGTTGTCCTTGCGCGCGTTCACTGCTTTCATGACTGCGCTTTCCCAGTTTAGGATTTCTTCCTGGTCACTTTTCTTGTTCGAGCGAGTATCGACGTTTAGGCGGTGTGCTTCATCAGCAATAATAACAATCTTGTTATCTTTGAATGAATCCATCGTGAGAACATCTTCTTTATCTGCGAGCAGGCGACTATATAGTAGTTGCGTGGAATAGAACATGAAGTTAATTGCACCACGTTGGCCATCATTTGGATCATCTACTACGCATACTTTTACGCGTTTGCCATTAATGCGAATGCCTTTCGGGTTAAAGTAATATTTTTCGAATTTGTAATTCGTAAAGTTTTCTTTGGCTTGCGTTTCGATTTGGACTTGATGGACGAGGAATAAGAAGTTACGATAGCCTTTTTCGAATAGATATAGAACACAACAAGCCATTACGAGTGTTTTGCCGGTACCGGTAGCCATGTTGAATAACAGATGCTTGGCTTGAGCAGAATCTTTCTCGAAAAGATATATGAAATGCTTCAAGGCCAGCTCCTGGTATGGGCGCAAAGTGCGGCTAATATTGCTCGTAATATAGTCTGGGATTTCGTAGTTTTCTGCGAATTCAATGAAGTCCGGATTGTTTTCGATTTGATTAAATAGGAAGTTATTGAGGGTTTCGTTGACTTTTATCTTATTCTTCGTCATCCTCTACCTCATCTTCTTTTATTTGGTAAAACCTCTCAGTCAATACGCGCTCCGCGTTGGTTACTTTGTATTTCGTGTCGTTCATTTCGGATAGATTTAGATAGAACTGGTTTTCATCGAGAATATCTACAAGCAGTTGCTTGCGTTCGTCAAGGTTTTTAGAGCGGAAATTCTCATCTTTCTCGAATTCGTTTTTATCGAAGAAGAATTTCAAGAAAGCGTTCTTTTGCATATCTTCATAAATCTCTTCGAGTTCTGGAATAGTAATAGCTTCCATGATACGGTCGATGAAGTCTTGGTTGTATTTTTTGAGCTCGCAATAAACAAATGAGCCGCCGCCATTCCAATTTTCGAGCTCGGAAATGCCGCCTTTTTCTCCATCTATTACTTTCTGTAACCGTTTTTTAGTGACGGTCTCCATGTAGTCCATTTGCTCTACGCCAATCCATCTTCTGCCTTTTTTCATGGCTGCTGTAGCGGTTGTACCAGATCCAATAAAGAAATCTAGAACGATGTCGTTTGGCCTTGTTGCGACCTCTATGATGTTTCCGATGAGTAATTCGGGTTTTGAGTTCTCGAATACTTTTTCGTTATCTTTTATCTCGAATACTTGTCGCAGATGTTCGGTTGCGTCTTGGTTTTGCCCCCAATCCAGTAATAGATCGGTTATTGTTTTGCCGGCGGTTAGTTCTTCAGAAGTCTTGTCTCGCCTAAAGGAATTATTAGCCGTGATGAATAGGAGGTCTTGTTCGCAGAATTTGGCAATTTCAGATTGTCCATTACGATATTTCGCCCTTGCCCTGAACGGATTAGTTGTTCTTCCGTTTTCTACGATTACGTCATCGAGAAATTCTGTTGTCATTGTTTTGTTTTGATAGACGCCTTTTCTTATTACTGTGTTTTCTTGGCCCATATATCTAATACCGCTAGGTATTTCCATAACTGAATAATTGTTTGAGGCATTATCGATACGTTTAGTAGTGTCGGTCTGCTGACCCAATTGGAGTTTTCCTATATTCTTTTCATTTTTCGCATAAACCAAAATTGGCTCTGTAATACCGGCCACTCTCGATAGAAATGATGGCTGTTTCTTTTTCTTCCATGTAAGTTGTGCTATGAAATTTTTTCGGCCAAAAATTTCATCTAAAAGCACGAATAGGTACGGGAATAATGGCGTCCCAACTCTCCCGTTTGCATTCTCTCTCGAAGAGTCTATAGAGATAAATATTAGTCCGTCTTCGCTTAATAATTCTCGCGCTATCTCAAGCCTGTTTTTCATAAATACAAGCCATGAAGAATATGTAAAAGTGTCGTTATAGCCGAAGCCGTCATTTCCGGTATTATATGGCGGGTCAATATAGATGAGTTTTACTCTTCCGGCTAGTCTTTCCTTTAATGTATGGAGAGCTAGCAAGTTATTACCCTTGATTAGTAAGTTCTGCTTCAGTTCGCCGTTCTCGTCGAAGAACTTGATATTGCTATTTTCGTCGAGTTCTTTTTCGCCATCTTTATCGATATATTTGAAGTTTGTCAGGACTTTAGGGTCTTCTAGAGTATCGATATCTTTGGCGTCAATTTTAATATTCAAAAAACGTTCTTCACGGCCGGCATCTTCCTTCGTCATGCCAGCCTCAAGAACGGCATCTTTAAATGGAAAACTCAACACTACCTCTGGGGAGTTTCCGATAAATTGTTTGTTACTTTTGTCGAATAGACCGATTTTGTTGCTGTATTCGGTATATCTACCTTTTTTGAGTGGGTCGCCCGCCATATCGCTCCGTTTCCACGGAAAAATACGAGTTCGGACGATTCCTACAAGGCGGTTAATAAAATTGGACGCTGTAGCAAGCGTCCAAACTTTTTTAACAACGGAGCGATAGCGTCCCATTGTCTACAGCGTCCAATTCTAGACGCTATTCAAGACAACGGAGCCTATTCTCCGTTATTTTCCGTTGTTGTTATTAAATTAAAAGTTTGGACACTTTTATTTTATCACAATGTCCAATTTGTTAATTATTTTTTCGGATATTCCCAACTCTTCCGGATATAGACTCCATTCTCTTTGAGTACTTTGCGAACTGTATCGCCATTAACTCCTACGATGGCTCCGACTTCCTTTGGCGTCTTCATTTCGGCGTATAGCTCAATAATCTTTTTGACTAGCTCTGGTTTCTTTGACGCTAGATGAGATACTTCTATGCCATTACGTTTAAGCGTGTCGCTAATAGTTCTACGATGACAGCCAAAATCTGCCGCTAGTTTATATATAGAGGCTCCATTCTGATATCTTTTGCAAATGGTTTGAATCTCTAGCTTAGATAGGCGTTTTTGATGCTGAGTGATGGATCTAATAACTTTTTCTTTAGGATATGGGTATTTCGCATCGTCTGATTCTGTGGTATTATCAGTGGTAGATTTGACCTTATTGACATATTCCCATAATGTTGTATGGTTTGAATAAAGTTGCGATAGGTCCACCATTACGCTAATGCTTTAAAGCGCTAAAGCGTTTTCTTATCTGAAAGAATGTACCGTTTGGGTGCATTTTTTGTTTTTCTGGAGCATTTTTGCTAGTCTTTTTACCCCCTTCTCGGGGTCGTCCACCCCTATAAAATAGGCAATCGGGGCGATTCGTGACGCTGGGAGCTAACTGGGGTGGGATGTACCGTTTGCTTTATTTTCGATAGTTGATTTTTATTCAAAAACGTCTCAATTCCGCTTACGTTAAAAAATAACCTAAATGTTCTTATTCGAACTTTTGGGTATTTTTCTGACAATTTGCATTATTTCTCATGGTGAGTCAGAATAGCCAAAACCAAGGAGAATCTCACGATGGCAAGACTGACTAATAAAGAATATCTGGCACGGAGAGAGTTCTTGCAGAAATTATGGGACAACGAGAAGACGCAGGGTGCTTTTTGTTTCTTGAGCCCCAATAAGCAGCAAACTCTACATCACTACTTCGCAACCAGTAAATATGACTGGACTAATGAGCAGGTGCTTGAGCATAGAAAAGCAATGAGCAAGAACGAGGCTTTTAGTGCCGGAAAGGCTTTCAATGAATTATGTAAGGTTCTGACCGGCGAGAAGAAAAGAGAGCCCGGAGTACGAGTTTATCCGCTTATGCGACAGGAAATTGATATAGAAAAGCTATGCCGGGCGTTATGGATGATCGCCGAGCAAGAGGCGAAAAAGCGCACAAATGACTCGTCGTGATATAATTTAAGTGTCTATATTCATATTACAATCTAACAATCCGGAGCCATATTCTTGGCGGTTATCGAATTTAAACGGCACCGCTAAGCACTTCGGTAACACCGGATTGTGATATGGATATAGACACCCTGCGGTGTCGTTTTTATTTGCGCCGACGAAAACGCATATTATTAGGTGCATAATGGGGAAACTATGAAAGACAAGAATAATCCATCTCGCCGTTCCAAGGCTGCTCGAAAAAGTAGTAATGGCAAAAGAAAGCTTATTATTATTATGACACTTCTAGTGCTGCTGCTTATTGCGGTAGCGGTTATTATTATTGTCTTCGTTGTCCTACCAAATCTAACAAAAGATCCTGACGCCACGGACGAAATACTTACTTCCAATGGATACGAATCGCGTTTTAATTTTGGACAAAGCGGCTATAATCGCGCTGGTGAATGTATTGACAGCGGCGGAGTCATGAATAAGAAGAACTGCACTCGCGAAAATATGGACTTATATAACGGCGAATATCGAATTCATAGCTACAGCCAAGATCAGCCTCTTACGTTTGTATATAGCGGAAACATAATTGAGCGTAATCCGCTCGGAATTCTCGAAATTACAAAATGCGATGATGTCTGCGTGGTCTTGGGATATATTGAAACGGAGTTAACATACATTAAGTCATCATCTCTGAGTGATGACGCATGTTATAGCCAAATCTTTTCTACTCCTGAGTGGTTTAAGGATGAATATAAAATGTGTTCTAGCGATGAATTAAATAAGATGAATCATTTGGCCGAAACGGTATCTGGAGATATTGATAAGCTAGGGCTCTCGCTTAAGGATCTGGTAAGATATTTTGAAGATTATTTAGATCATTCGGTTATTCCAAGAATAGAGGAATCTAAAGAAAACGTCTCTAAAGGATTATCCTACGTAGAAATCCGAAAGATGCTCGAGAATGATGGCTATCGATTTGTTTATAGTAAAAGCCTGAATGCGCTATCTATATCGTCGACAACTATAGAAAAAGAAGATTTTTATGGTTACACTCTCTATCCTACTATGGGCGATACGTTTGTATTAATGTACGACAGTAATGGCAAGGTTACGAAGCTAATGTATAAAAACTACGATAATCGAACTAGCCTTGACGGTAATCTGCCGAATTCAGGTTATTCGGCGTTTTGGATTCCAGATTCTGATGAATTTTATGGAGCTACCACATCCGAGAAGTGTATGTATAGTATAGATTATCCTAGCATGGAAAGTCATTATGATTGGAAATGCAGTAAAGAGGATATGGATGGCATAGATAGCGTATCGAAGAAATTCCTTTGGAGCTTGAGCAATATTGGAATTACTAGATCTGAGCTAGTGAAATTTGCAGAAAATTATATGTAAAGAAGGTATTGAGCGAGGCCTTGTGCTATTCCTTCGGATACTCCCAGCTCTTCCGGATATAGATTCCGTTCTCTTTGAGGACTTTGCGAACAGTATCACTACCAACCCCTACGATGGCTCCAACCTCTTTTGGAGTCTTCATCTCGGCGTATAGCTCTATGATACGCTTGACCAGTTCTGGTTTTGTGGCGGCTTGGTGGGATACCTCAACGCCATTACGTTTGAGCGTGTCGCTAATAGTTCTACGATGACAGCCAAAATCTGCCGCTAGTTTATATATAGAGGCTCCATTCTGATATCTTTCGCAAATGGTTTGAATTTCTAGCTTAGATAGGCGTTTTTGATGCTGAGTGATGGATCTTATGACTTTTTCTTTAGGATATGGGTATTTCGCATCGTCTGATTCTGGGGTATTATCAGGGGTAGATTTGATCTTATTGACATATTCCCATAATGTTGTATGGTTTGAATAAAGTTGCGATAGGTCCACCATTTTGGATTCCACTGCACTTATCGTTATCTGGTAAGTGTATTTTTTGTTTATTTAAGACGGTTGAAGAAGCCGTGAAAGTATCTGCGAGTAGAACATGTGCGGTAAAAGGGCGTTTGGCTGTCTATGTAGCCGTCATTAACTGCCGTTGTTTTTGATATAAAGATAGCCGCCTCATCGACTATGAGTCTGAGGCGGCTACTTCAAGGATATTCTTCTCAATTTAATGCACAAATAGCGGATTAAACCCTAATAATTAATAGTTTTCTTTTCTAATTTCGAAATAGCTGCGCGGATGAGCGCAAACCGGGCAGATCTCAGGGGCTTTAGTGCCAACAATAATGTGGCCGCAGTTGCGGCATTCCCACACCTTTACCTCGCTCTTTTCAAAGACAGCGGCGGTTTCGACATTCTTAAGCAATGCACGATAGCGCTCTTCGTGGGTTTTCTCGATTGCGCCAACCATGCGAAACTTAGCGGCAAGCTCTGGGAATCCCTCCTCTTCGGCAGTCTTTGCAAAGCCCTCGTACATATCGGTCCACTCGTAGTTTTCACCATCAGCAGCGGCGGCGAGGTTTGCGGCGGTATCGCCAATGCCGTTGAGTTCTTTGAACCACATCTTAGCGTGTTCTTTTTCGTTGTCTGCGGTCTGATTAAAGATAGCAGCGATTTGTTCGAAGCCTTCTTTCTTAGCAACGGAAGCAAAGTAGGTATACTTGTTTCTTGCGCCAGATTCGCCGCTAAAGGCAGCCTGAAGGTTCTTTTCGGTCTGAGTGCCAGCATACTTGTTAGCGCTAGCTTCAGCCTTTGCTTCGACCTTATCAGCGACTAGCTCGAGATTTTCACCTTTTGCACCACAGACAGGACATACAGGTTCTTCGCCGTCTTTAACCTCGAAAATTTCACCACATAATTTGCATTTATATTTAGTCATTAGTTTCCCCTTTCAATACGTAAAATTATTATAAAATGATTTTCTCAAAATCTGAGGCCGGATGTTTGCACAGTGGGCAAGTAAAATCTGCCGGAAGCTCCTCGCCAACATATATATATCCACAAATTTTGCAGCGCCAGGCAACTTTGCCCTTGTTTGCGGACTGCTCGGTTTTCGGCTCAGCTTTTGGCTTTATATTGGCATGATAATAAGCATAAGTCGCAGATGGGGCCTTGGACAATACTTCCATTGCGTCGACTTTCGCAATAAACATTGTATGCGAGCCAAGATCGATTGCCTGCTCGACGGTTGCGCTAATATACGAGTTCACGCCTTCGGTAGTGTAATAGATGCCGTTAGCACTACGTTTGCAGGCGGAGTAGCCACCAAATTTATCAACTTCTTTACCGGACTGGAAGCCAAAATGTTTAAAGATATCGAAGTTTGCGTCTTCGCTGAGGATTGAGATATTAAACTTGCCACTCTTTTTGATTAGCTCGGTCGTGTAATTAGCGTTATTTACCGTAATACTGATGCGGTTTGGCTCGGAAGTAACTTGGCCAGCAGTATTAATAATGCAGCCATTGTCTTTACCTTCAAAGCTAGTCGTAAGCACAAATAAACCGTAGCTGAGGTTATACATTACTTTATGATCCATACGCACTCCTAGGCTCTTGCTGCCCCGTCAACTTGCAAAACTTCACCAGTCACATAGCTTGCAAGGTCGCTAGCAAGATAAAGATAGGCGTTCGCGACATCGGTTGGCTCGCCGACACGACCAAGTGGAATCTCTTCAGAAATTTTATTGACAAGCTCCTTTGGCAAAGCGGCCACCATATCGGTATTTGTAACGCCAGGTGCAACCGCATTTACGCGAATATTATCCTTAGCAAGCTCGCGCGCGAGTGATTTTGTTAAACCATTTACAGCAAACTTTGAAGTCGGGTAGCCACAGCCAGATGGCTGACCATAGATACTTACCATTGAGCTGGCATTGATAATGACGCCGCCACCTTGTTCTTTCATGATTTTGGCGGCAGACTGAGCGCATACGAATACGCCTTTAACGTTAAGATCCATAATCTTCGTAAATTCATCAAGTGTATAGTCGTAGATGCTGGTCCTTGAAGAAATTCCTGCATTGTTAACGAGGATGTCTAAACTTCCAAATTTTTCTTTTACCGACGCGAACGCTTTGTCGACTTCTTCCGGCGAGCAAAGATTTGGGCAGATTCCCATGATACTATTTTTATATTCGGAGAGTTCCGATAATGCCTTGTCTACAGTTTCTTGTCTTGAGCCGGCGATGGCGACTTTTGCGCCATTTTCTAGATATGTCTTGACGATAGCTAGGCCAATACCTCGAGTCCCCCCAGTAACAATTGCTACTTTTCCTTTAAGCATTTTTCTCCTCCTGTTTTATATAAAATTATATAGCATCATATTTATAAAAATAGGCATAATTTTTGCGGAAAATCATATAAAATAAAAGTATGAGCAATATGGGCTGGGAGGACTCGGAGATTAACTCTCCTGATGCCGATAATAAGTCGGATGTTATTTTTGAGTCTTCGCAAATCAAAGAAGGCGATCATTCAGATTTTTTTGTAAACGTCCAGGGCGACGAGGCACGTAAACGTGCTGAGAAGCGTCAACAAGAGGCTCACGATAGAGTCCTCGAGAAACATCGCAAGCAATTCCAAAATGATCTAAGAAATAAAGAGAAAGCAATCATTCGTGCCGAGAAACGTGCCGAGCGAAAAGAAAAATTGCTGGCCTTTAGTGAATGGTTGGGCAGACATAAAAAGAAGTTAATTTTTTGTGTCCTCGTATTGCTCGTTGGCGCTTCAAGCTATATAGCAGGCCCAAGGATTAATATGTTGCTACGCCCGACATTAACTGATGGACAAATCGCTGCGAAAAATTTTGACGACAATGCTGAACTTGTTGCTGAAAGTATTTATGAAATATTTGACAAATATGATGTAGATAGTGATGATCCATCGCAATTAGATAATATTTATAATGAAGCAGATAGGTTTATTGAGGACATTGAAGAAGATAAGAAGTTTTCTGCCTATATCTATTATGGCATCTTTACGCTTGCACGGGGCGACTTTGAAAAGACAAAGGCTATTACAGATGAATTAGATAAGTTTGATCGTAGCGATATGGAAGATTATTCATATTATTCTCTTTTATCTAGCTATTATTCTTCAATTAACGATTATAAAACAGCATTAGAGTATGCAAATAAAGCAAATGAGTACAATCCAGAGGAGTATACAGAATGAAGAAAAATAATCTCTTAAGGGTTTCATGTTTATTGCTTTCAACTCTTCTTTTAGGCATTTGCTCTAGTAATGTATACGCTGGTTCTGGAGGAGATCAAGGTGGTGGCACTAATACAGGTGGTAAATGTACGCCAAACAACGGCCTTAATGCGTGGCCGACTAGCTTAGGTTCTTATTGTCAATATGCCGGTATGGGCTGGGTCCACTATGAATACACGACTACAAATAAGGTAACCATCCCTTTTATTGCAACTGGAGGAAATGCAGGCTCCGTTATTAATATTTCTTCCGAATGCGTAAGCTATGGTGGCTTTTATAAATTTAGCTTTTTTGCGCGTAAGAATGGCTCTAAGACCGTCGGAAATACTACGGTGACATGGAATGGAACAGGTGGCGGCGGAACGCCAAGACGATCGGATTTTAATGCACTTATAGACACTAATGTTAATACTGTAAGCGCTGGCGCTAACGGAGCTCAGAAATTTTATGTTGACGGAAATCTTGTTGCCGTATCTAGAGACGCTATTACGGACAGTACTGCTAAGAGTTATTACGCCAAGTTTCTCGAATACTCCGGTAAGCCTGATATGTGGAATACGAATTTAAGTTACTTCTGCTATGGCAAAAACATGGATAAGGCTACTTTTGATGGCAGAATTAGTAATGCGACCGTCAATGGGAGCAATGCTTCGAATAACAGTACAGTTACTGTTTCTAGCGACTCTGCCACTGTTACTTTTACGAATCAATTGAAGCGTAATGACGGGGGTCCGGCTACTGGTATTTATGGCCGTTGGAAAATTGATGGTGGTGGCGAAAATTCGAAGATATTCTCCCCGAACTCGGGCTGGATTTCTCTTACTACTCCTGTGGTCAGGAAGACAGTGGATCTTCCTGCGGGTAGCGATGAAATCGTATTTGAAGACATGACTTACTCAAAGGAAGTAGATGGTGATAACTCCGTAACTTCATGGGCGAAGGTTCCTCAAACTTGTAACCTGACTGGAGGAACTGAGGGTCGTTACTGCGTTAAGTTAACGCGTAACATGCCCCAGGTTTCTGGCGCAGTCGATGTATCTGTTACGACAGACCATGCAACGAATTCCATTAATCCATCTGGCGCAGTATCGTCAACAAACGGTTCATATACGGTTAAATTTCAACATACGGTTTCTCGTGGCAGTGATGGCGCTGGAGGATCTGTCAGTATTAGGTATTCTACGAGCCCTTCTGCATCCAGTAATAGAGGTTCTACTATTTCGGAAGGCGGTGGTACTGCTCGAAGTGGGACTAAGAGTGCTAGAGAGAGGCAGAAGGTTATAGCCGTCCCATATAGTACAGAGGTTATTAGGGGCACGCTTTTTCCTGGAGAATCAAGAACCTTTTGCCAGGATTTATCATATAGCTATACAACTTGGCATACTAAATATGTATGGACCGGTAAGAAATGGAAGAAGAAAAGATACTCGGTAAATCACAGTGGTTCTGGTCACCGTTGTGCTACGGTTTCTCGTCCAAATAACCTAAAGTGCGCAATTGATGGGCAAAGTTATGGTATTGATGCTGGTAAAAATACTGCTCGAATGAAGGTCATTAATAGAACGAATAACACGAGCTCGTCGGCTACTTTCTCTGGTAACCCTTCCGTGTGGGCGAAGCCGACCGATTTAATTCGTTATGAATACGAGGTCTGTGCGTCTGGGCAGCTCCATGACGATTATTATTCATGGGGAGGAGGGAGTAAATCATCGTACGTCTTTACGGGTAGTAACACGACGAGTAGTTATCCGAATAGGTATTTATTCCCGAGCGATTTAGGTACAGGGTTACAGCCTTACACAGCATTATTTGGTTATAGTTCGACTAGTTTTGGTGGACAGAGTCCGTATGAAAATGACTTTGCGTCTCCTACAGTTAATACGCTTGGCTGTGGTTTAAGTAATCCTGGCCAGTACTATCAGATTCCAGCTCTTCATAACTCTAGTAACTGTCGCTCTCAAGAATATATCGGCCGCAGATCAGATGCTGGTAGCGTGATAAGCCAAACTCTTGCCTATACTGCAAAACCTGGCAGTGGGAATAATACAATTAAAGGTGACGTGAAAGTGCCATACAATTATTACTTGCACGCTAATCCTCAATCGAATAATCCGAAGAATGTCCCAGTTAATGCCGATAATAGCTTTAATATGACCTATAAAGTGAATGTTAAGCCTCGTTGTAATGTTCAAGTTCAAGGTAACTGTAACGCTACGAGTAACGAGTACCAGACCTATCCAAAGACGACAAAATACCGTATATACTCATGGCTAGTAGACCGTAATTACTCTGAAGCTCAGTTGAAGAACGAACTTGGTACTGAGATTCGCGACCATACGACGAACGAATTGATTGGATATTTAACATCCGATCCAGCCAGCAATAGAAATAAATTTACAATCAATAAATCTGGTGATGATTTGTTTGGTTCTGAAGGCTTGTCTGTTACGATTTCTACGGATGGCAGTTCTAAGATTACGGTACCACACAATGCGCCAATTGGCTCTAAGATATGCGTTGCGCTTGCAGTCTGGCCGTCAGATAGCCACGATGTTCCGAGTGGTGCTGTTATCAACGACGGTTCTCAGAGTGTAGCTTTAACGAATCGTTCTAATAGCAGCCTTTGGCGTAGCTCGAAGCCAAACTGCTACACAGTTGGCAAGAAGCCGAGTATTTCTATCAAGAATGGTCCACTTTATGCTTACAATGGTGTGACTGCGTCTGCATTTATGCGCAAACCTGGTGGCGTAGCGCAAGAATACCTATTTGGATCTTGGTCTGAATACAATGCACTTTCGAGCCGTTCAACTATCATCGGCCTTAGCTCTGGTGCTGGGCTCGCTGGCGGTACAACCAACTTCCCTGCCGATTCTAATGCGCGCGTCTGTCGATTCTCTAGTATGACGCTAGCAAATACTGATTGTTCAGCAGGCAATGTAGGAAAAGTGACACTGAGTAACTCTGCAACAACTTCGCCAAAGAATATGCTTGAGCAGATTATGACGCGTTATACTGCAACGATAGACTCGCAAGGAAATGCAATTGAGGGCCTTGCCGATGGCTCAGAAGTGGACCTCAAGGGTATGTGTAAATATGACGAGAGAGCGGGAACTTATATTCCAACCAATACTGCCGATCGCGGCAACTATCATTGCTTAAATAATGGTGCATCTTATATCTCTTCATCGGGAACTCTAAAATTTACCGATGATATTCCTGGTGGCGGACGTAACGGCATAACTCGCGTATGGCACATTCAACATAATGACGACCAGTATGGTACAGGCACTTACGTAGTAAGAGCTAAGAAGATTATCGTCAACCGCGATATTCGCTACGGAACAGAATCTTACGAAAATACCAATGATGGTCACAGCAAGACGATCTTTCAGTCACTCGCTGAGATGCCGCAAGTTCTCTTGATTGCGGACGAGATTGTGATTGGCGAGAGCGTGCGCAACCTTGATGCGTGGCTAATCGCAGACAAGATTGATACTTGCGGTATAAGTTACGACAATAAACCTCTCTCGACCGAAGAGATTAACTCAAAAGTCTGTAACAAACAATTGCATATCAACGGTCCAGTATTCACGAAGAATCTGTATCTAAATCGCACATTCGGTGCTGGCGGTGATAGCCAGATTGCGCACGACGCTGGCGGTGATCAATATTGGGTGACCCTATCCGAGAACGGCACCGGAAACTTTGGCACGGATAAGAACGTGATTGCTCAGCCGGCTGAAGTATTCACGATTAGCCCAGAAGTTTATATGTGGGCTTATGCCGAAGGCACGCGCTTCTCGCAGGCAACGACAACTTACCAACGAGAATTGCCGACCAGGTACTAAATACCTTAAAAATATCCCCTCGGGGGTATTTTTTAAGCTTTCTCACAGTTTAGATATAGTATACTTAAACTAACAATAAACATAAGAGAGGTAATAATGAAAAAAACGAGTGGAAAGAAGCTCGCCAAAATTGCCGGAAGCGTGCTTCTTGTGATTTTTGCAGCTGTTTTTGTGATCGTTTCCGCAGCTGCTGATGTTTTTCATGTACACGAAGCGCTCGCAATCGATCAAAAGCTTGCCGTAAATATGCCGCAGCAGACGGAATTTACAAAAGAATATATTCGCAATTCTGGCGAACATGTCTTTTTGAATCCTTACGGCATTTCCCCACTGACGGCCGTAATCTACTTCACGACTGACGACGAGGTAGCGCCAAAGGTAGAAGTTGAAGGCAAGGATGAGAATACGAATGTCGAGTTTGAGTTTAACGCTGCGCGCGAGCATTTCTTGCCAATATATGGTTTATACGCCAACAAAGAAAATATCGTAAAAGTTAGCTACGGCGATAAGACCGATGAATACAAGATCAAAACTGAAGCCTTGCCAGAGGATATGGTTTTGCCAGAATATGTAAAGGCAGAGCGTGAGAAGCTTGGGCAGGATTGGTATTTTGTTTCGCCGGCCGCGCGTGGATATACGACAGCCTATGACGTGAATGGTGATGTACGCTGGTTCTTCTCGCAGACTGCGTCTTGGAATATTGGGCGTCTAAATAATGGTCATTTGCTGGTCGGTACAGACCGCATCGTTGGAAAGCCATATTATAATAGTGGCTTATATGAAATGGATCTTCTAGGCAAGATTTATACCGAATACAAGCTTCCTGGCGGTTACCATCATGATAATGATGAGCTGCCAAACGGCAATCTTTTGGTCGGTACTGAAGATTTAACTGATAATAGCTCTACAGTAGAAGATATGGTAGTCGAGCTAGATCGCAAGACTGGCGAAGTTGTAAAGACTTTTGATCTTAAGAAGGTCTTGCCGCAGGTGAATACCGGCAACGAAGACTGGTCGAGCGAGGACTGGTTCCATAATAACGCAATCTGGTATGATGACGACACGAAGTCGATTACGCTCTCTGGTCGCCATATGGATGCAGTAATCAACATCTCTTACGAAACTGGCGAGCTAAACTGGATTATTGGTGATAAGACTGGTTGGCCAGAAGAATATCAAAAGTACTTCTTTAAGCCTGTTGGCGATGGTGAATTTGGCTGGCAATGGTTCCAACATGCGGCGATGATTACTCCAGAAGGATATGTCTTTGTTTTTGATAATGGTAATAATAAATCCAAGATTGAAGATGAGCGCGTGGCGGCAAAAGATAGCTACTCGCGTGGCGTAATGTATAAGATTGATACTGAGAAGATGGAGATTGAGCAGGTCTGGCAGTATGGCAAAGAACGTGGCTCAGACTTTTATTCGCCATATATCTCCGATGTTGATTATATTGCGAAGAATCATTATCTAATTCACTCCGGCGGCATTTCGTTTAAAGATGGCGAGGTGCAGAATAAGCCAGCCACTATTGCAAAATCCGATAAATTACTCTCAGATACCGTAGAATTAATTGATGATGAAGTTGTTTTTGAGATTAAGCTCCCGACTAACAATTATCGGGCCGAGAAGATGTTTGCGTATACTGACGCGGACAAATCTGGCATGAACGACGATAAAATGCAGCGACTTGGCAGTCTTGGTGAGACCTCGGTCGAAGAAAAGAAGTCTGGCCTCTATCTCAAGGACTTTTCCGACATGAGTGAGATTGCCGACCATAATGTTGAGATTACGAATCAGGGCGATCGTCTTGTGGTAAGTGGCCAATTTAAAGAAGGCACGAATGTACGCTTGGTGCTCGTAAAAGGCTTTGAGCAACGTTATTATAAGATTCGTATCAACAACCAAGTCCATGCTGCGATGTGTATTGCTGTCTTCAATGAAGACGAAAACTCGGACAGCGAAGAAATTAACGTTGCACGTTATGTAAATGCCGAAGGGCTGAGCGGAACTTATAAACTTTATCTTGAGGTTTATGATAAAACCTATGACACTGGAAAAAGCGTAAAGTTCTAGAATCCTCGCAACATAAAAAGGACCCCGCAGTTGCGGGGCCTTTTGTTTAGCTCTCTTCGGAAGGAACGCTTGCAGCTAAAGCATGGTTCTTGTAGCTATCATCCTCCGTAACTTCGCGGATAACTGTGATGAAGTCCGGAAATTGAATTTCATCCTGGGCGTTAACTAACTCCACTTCGAGAATGGCTTGGTTCTTCCAGAATGGATAGACGTCGAGCTCAAGATACTTGCCGTCTGGGCCGTCCAGACAATAGCGCGTCTTGCGCACAGTCTGAAGTGCGGGGTCGGCTTGCATCATGAGATCGAGATATTCGGACTGCGTAAGTCTGCGTTCTGTCTCGATGCGGATGGCCGGATCGGGCGTCGGATGTTTGGTGGTTTCGGTATAGATATACCCACCGTCAAAACCGCGCTGGCGAATGCGACGCTCGAACTCGTCTTCATTCTGGAGGTAAGTCTGCGCAATCTCGACGCGCTGACAGTTCGGAAGAGCTTCAAGCTTCTTGAGCTTCGGCATCTTAATCAAGAACTTGCGCTCAACCTCATAGGGCTGCGGTACGCCGAGAAACTGCGAGATCTCCTTGAGGAGATTCTGGAGTTTTTGTTCGAAATTGCAGTCATTCTTGATTATGCGCAGATGTGGATGTCCGATCCAACAATTGCGCGTGTTGCGATCGAGCTCTCTGGCCTGCTCCGGCGTCTCGCTGCGGGCGCTGTTGTTGCCGAGCGTATAGAACTCTTCGGCGCCATCGGCTGCCGTTACGAGGTGAAATACGGCACCGTAGCGCCCCATGACTTCGCTCTTTGTCGTATTGAAGTACTTCTGAATGAGACGCAGATAAGTGCCATTACTCATGTAGGCCTGATTGTCGCAAATGCCACGATCGCAGACAATGAGGATATTGTCGTATCCCGCGATGTGCTCGGCAGCTTGCTTGGCGATTTCTTCCTTCTGATATTGCGTATTGATGATCATAGACTGAAAGTCAGCCTCAGACATCATCGTAGGCAAGAAGCCATTGCTAATTTGCTGCGTAGCCGCCTCATCGACGAAGATAACGTACCAGCCCAGCTTGGTCATGTAGTTCTGAATGTAGCTGGCGGCGGTCGTCTTGCCGGCGCAGGGGCCTCCCGTAAGTGCTATGACTTGAATATTTTTGGTTGTCTTTGTTTCTGTCAAAGAAACCACTTCCTTTCCAAATGTTGCTTGTTTATAAGGTACAGTCGTGGCGTACGACTACTCTATTATAACAGATTAAAAAAATGCCCGGCACGTGGCCGGGCTTTTGGATTTTGGATGATTAGCTAAGCAGTTCGTCGAGCTTCGCGAGAAGAACTTTGAGATTTTTCGCATAGCTTCCAGCGCTTATCTGCGTGAAGTTAAGCTTTGATTCGTCCCAGAGCTCTGCAGTCGTGGTCTCGATACGCTTAATCTCTTCGAGGCTGATAGTCTCGTGCTGATACTCGCGGTTCATATTGACATATGACAGGAGCTGAAAGACGGCATCGTAGCCAATCTTCTCGCTCGTTTCAATCAAGAAACGCGAAAACCAGCGTTTGTCGAGTCTCTCGTCTACGTTGGCGTAGGCAAAGAGGTCGCAGGGACCGCCGTCGTATATTACTAGGATCTTTTCATTTTCGAGCTGCTCTAAGAGCGAAAGCCCGTAAATTGCGTCATCGCGCATCGCTCGGCTGAGCTTTTGGAATTCTTCGATCTTCTGCGGATAGTCTGGCATATGTTTTACAACTTTTGCCATACCGACATAATCGCGATCTGGTAAGACGACATCCCATCCTTTCATCTTTGCCGCGTGTCTAACTGCGGAAATAACTTCCTTACGGCGTTCGTATACGCCCTGTGCAAGAACTATCTTTTTCATTCTTGCCCCTCCTTTCATCCATATAAAGGTACAAAGTATATTTTATAATTATAGCACGGATGGGCCAAAAAGTCAATATCTATTAGATTTTGCAGTCTTGCGACACAAAAAATACCCCTGTTGCCAGAGGTATTTTTGCAGAAACGTAAATTAACGTTTGCTGAACTGTTCGCGACGGCGAGCACTGCGGAGACCGTAGTGTTTGCGCTCTTTTTCGCGTGGGTCGCGCTTCATGAGACCGGCCTTCTTGAGCACTGGGCGGAATTCTGGGAATTCGGTTACGAGTGCGCGAGAGATGGCGAGCTTGATAGCGTCGACTTGTCCGGCCATACCGCCGCCTTTGACGCGGACGGTAATGCGGAACTCTTTTTGCTTTTGAGTCAAAGCGAGTGGATCGGTGATTTCGGCCATCAAGGTCTTGTTGCCGCTCAAGTATTCGAGAGCTGGCTTATCGTTGATGATGATTTCACCTTCACCTTTGTATAGACGTGCGGTTGCAGTAGCGGCTTTGCGGCTACCGTCACCGTAGGTGTATTTTTCGTTCTTAGTTGCCATTACTTAATCTCCTTTGGCATTTGAGCCGTGTGGGCGTGCTCGGCGCCTTCAAAGACGCGGAGACGAGCCAAGCGGTCAGCAAGAAGCTTATTCTTTGGCAACATACCCTTAACTGCGTGCTTTACTGCGACAGCTGGATCCTTCTCGATAATCTCTTGAAGAGTGAGGTCGGTAAGACCGCCTGGGAATCCAGAGTGGCGGTAATAGTGTTTGTCGGTCATCTTTTCGCCAGTAGTGACAATGTTCTTGGCATTGATTACTACGACGTAGTCACCATTGTCGGTGTGTGGGGTGTAGGTAACCTTGGATTTGCCCATGAGCTTGTCGGCGATGACGACAGCCAATTTGCCAAGTGGCAGAGTGGAAGCGTCGATGATCCACCATTCGCGGTTAATTTCGGAGGTCTTTTGGCTATAAGTCTTCATAACTACTTATCCTCCTTCTTAGCGTCGGCTTTCTTTTCTTCTTTGACGACATCTTTGATTTCGTCGACGAAGGAAATAGTAGCCATCTCGGCGTTATCGCCACGGCGGAAACCAGTACGCTCGATGCGGAGATAACCGCTGTTGCGCTTGATTTGTGGGGCGATAACATCGATGAGTTCGTTGCCGGTCTCTTGGTCGTTAAGACGTGCGATGACGGTGCGACGAGCCGCAAGATCACCTTTCTTTGCTATGGTGATGAGCTTCTCGGCTGGGCGACGAATTTCTTTTGCTTTTGCTAAGGTTGTATTGATTGATTTGTACTTAAACAGGGAGCGCATCAGACCGCGTGTTAATGCAGTGCGTTGGTCGGTTTCGCGACCGAACTTGCGCCCTTTGTATCCATGGCGATGCATTTAAACATTTAACTCCGTTAGTTTTTCGCGAACCTCGTCGAGAGCCTTAGCGCCGAAGCCCTTTAGGTCCTTGAGATCGCTTTCTGATAATACTTTGAGGTCGCGAACGGTGCGAATGTCATTGTTGAGCAATGCATTGGCGGTACGCGCGGATAGACCAAGCTCCTCGATTGGAGTAGCGAGACCTGATTCGTCCTCGGTTTGGTTGGCACTTGGTGCAGGCGCTGATTCGACAACGGTGCTGCCGGCAAGTGCTTTGTATTGGTTGACGAGGATGGCGGCTGCTTCTTCGAAAGCCTCACGTGGAGTGATGGTGCCATCGGTGTCAATCGTCAGAGTTAACTGTTGAAGGTTGGTGTCTTGACCAACACGAGTGTTTTCAGCATTGTAGCGAACGCGCAAAACAGGCGTAAATACAGCGTCGATAGCGATCATATCGCCACGAGTGCGTTCTGCACTGGATTGCTCGATGCTAAGGTAGCCACGGCCAGTATCGACAATCATATCCATGTTCAAAGTGAACTTTGGATCATCGATTGTACAGATAACCTGTTGTGGATTGGCGATTTCGATTCCGGTTGGAAGGGTGATATCACCAGCTTTTACAACACCAGAACCTTTCTTCTCGAGATGAATCTCGACAGGCTCATCGGAGTCGGACTTCAAATGAATGTTTTTAAGATTCAAGATGATGTCAACGGTATCTTCTACGATACCTGGAACCGCTGAAAATTCGTGGTTGGTTCCTTCGAGGCGGAAAGCTGTGATAGCTGCGCCTTTGATGCTTGAGAGAAGTACACGACGTAGTGAATTACCAAGTGTGTTACCGTAGCCATAGTAAAGTGGCTTGATAACAAAGCTGGAACTGTTTTCACCAAGGTCCTTGATCTCTGCTAGTTCTGCTTCGTGAATTACTTTTGTCATACTTCTCCTTTAGCGTGAGTAATACTCGACGATTAATTGTTCGTTGATGCCCACCTCAGCTTCTTCGCGCTTTGGTTGACCGATGATTTCGATCTTCATGTTTTTGATGTCGCTCTTCATCCAAGAAAGGCTAGTCTTTTCGGAGTTGACATCGTTAAGGTTTGTAAAGTAGCTGTTTTTCTTTGACTTTGCACGAACTTCTAGGACGTCGCCTGGTTTGACACGGATTGAAGGAATGTCGATGCGGCGGCCATTTAGAGTAAAGTGACCATGCGAAACGAGTTGGCGAGCAGCGCGACGAGTAGACGCGAAACCTGCACGGTAGACTACGTTATCAGCACGGCGCTCGAGGTAATTGAGGAGGTTTTCACCGGTCATACCTTCGGCGCGAGATGCTTCACGCATGAGTTTTGCGAATTGCTTTTCGAGTAGGCCATAAATGCGGCGAACTTTTTGCTTTTCGCGAAGTTGAGTGAGGTAGAGACTACCACCACGTACACGCATGTCGGCGTGTTGACCTGGAATACCGGTCTTTTTCGCCATGACTTTTTGCGCTTTTGGAGCTAGTGCATAACCTTCACGGCGAGATTGTTTGCCAATAGGTGATAAATCGCGTGCCATTATGGTTTCCTCTCTCCCTTCGGACGGCAACCACCGTGTGCAATTGGGGTTTTGTCCGTAATGCTGTTAATCGTAATGCCAAGCGTGCTGAAAGCGCGAATAGCGCTGTCGCGGCCAAGACCAATGCCCTTGACGAAAACGTCGACACTGCTCATAGCGTGATCACGTTTAGCAATTTCTGCGACTTTCTCAGCTGCAATCTGGGCTGCGTAAGCAGTACCCTTCTTGGAGCCACGAAAACCGTTAGCGCCAGCGGAAGAAGCTGCGAGAACTTCGCCCTTCTTGTTGGTTACGCTAACAATCGTGTTGTTGAAGGTAGCTTGAATGTGTACCTCGCCAGCTGGAACGACGCGTTTGCCTTTTTTGCCACGTTTTGCTTTGGTGGCTTCAGGCTTTTGCTCCACTTCAGGAGCTGTTTTGACTGTAGATGTATCTTCTGCCATATTAACTCCTTAAGTTTAGGTTTTACTTGCTGCTTTTGGTTGGGCGCCGCCGACGGCGATAGCTTTACCTTTGCGAGTGCGCGCATTCGTGCGGGTGCGCTGACCGTTGACTGGTAGACCTGCCTTATGGCGTAGACCCTTGTAGGAATTGATATCCTTGATACGTTTGATATTGTTTGTCACGAGGCGCTTCAAGTCTCCCTCAACGGAATATTTGCTAGAAATAATATCGTTGAGCTTCTGCTCTTCAGCCTCGGTGAGATCTTTCACCCGAGTGGTCGGCTCAATTTTAGCCGCCGCAAGGATGGCTTTGCTAGTAGTGCGGCCGATTCCGTACACGTAGGTAAGTGCAATCCACACTTGCTTTTCGCTAGGAATGGTAACACCGGCGATTCTTGCCATGCTTAACCCTGCCTTTGTTTATTCTTAGGTTTTTTCTTATTAATGATACGTAGCACACCTTTGCGGCGTACGATGATATCATCAGGGCTGATTTTCTTTACACTAGCACGAACTTTCATGTATTGAAAATTACCTTTCTGAAAGCCTCAATTCTGCCCGTATGTACAAAAATACGAGTCAAAATTCTCGCCTTCGCTTAAATTTAATCTTTTTGGCGGTAGCTGATGCGGCCTTTCGTGAGATCGTAAGGCGTGAGCTCAACATCCACCTTGTCGCCTGGCACGAGACGGATATAATTCTTACGCATTTTACCCGACATGTGAGCGACTATAATATGACCATTCTCAAGTTCGACACGAAACTTAGTACCAGGCAAAGCCTCAACAACTTTACCAGTAAGTTTAATCACCTCTTTTTGAGGCTTGTTTACACCATTAGAAGGTTTTGCGTCCTTCTTTTTGGCGCCCTTCATGTTTCTCCTTTGACTAGCCATAAATTACCAATATATTATATCAAACTTAAATGAAAATTTCAAGCAAAAAAGACCGTTTTTGGCGTAAAAACGGTCTCAAAGCTAAGAATAAGCTTAAAAAGCTGATTTTGGTGATTATTGCTCGAGCTGAGTGCTCTTCTTTAGCGTAGCGCGGATTGCGGCAACTGAGTCGTATTCGCCTTTTGAATTTGCATTGGTCGTTACGAGCGATAGAGTTTCATTTGCCTCGATCTGTTTTTGAATATCGATAAGCTCAAGATTCATTTTTGACTCTTCGATGAGGCGAATCTCGGCGACTTCATAGGTATATTCAAAGCCGTTGCCATTCTCGATCTTAATTTCGTCGCCTTTCTCGAGACTATCAAGATTCTTAAAAACACCATCCTTGGTGGCGCCAGCGCTAATGCCACTAATAATCACATTGCGACCTTGTCCTGGACGCGATGATCCAGCATACCACAAGGTCTCATAGATATTATCTGGCATTGGCAAGATATAGCTGCTCATTTCAGACTTACGTACAATGGTTTTGACGCCAAGACGCTCAATTTTTAGGTAGCGCGGCATATCGGCTTCACTCTGGAAGTTTGCATAAGTATTATCGTCGAGCTCTTGCTCGCTAGGTGCAATACTATGCTCTACGACAGTGAGTACAGGTACTGTTTCGGCGCGCGTTTGCTCGGACTTGGTCTTGTAGTAATTGTTCTCCCAGACGAGAATCTTAATCATAAAAATAACTAAGATTCCTGCTAGGACCCACCCGATAATTCTCGGGATTAGTTTTGCTTTTTGGTTAATTTTTAATCCCATTATTTATCCTATTTATAATCGTCGTAGGTGACCATCAAGGCGCGAGAGTTGATCTGGCGAATATTCTCAAGTGCGACTGTGACGACGATAAGAAGTCCAGTACCAGAAACCGAGATGCCAAGCGTGTAGCCAAGAAGTGCTAGCGAGATATAGTCGACTGCATATGGTAATAGCGCGATGAGCCCCAAGGCAAAGGCGCCAAAGAAATTGAGGCGGTTGACGGTATATTTGAAGTACTTTTCGGTAGCAAGACCTGGGCGTACGCCTTCGATAAAGCCGCCTTGCTTTTGGATATTTTCAGCGATTTCTTTGCTGTTGAAGATGATGCTGGTATAGAAATAAGTAAATGCTACGACCAAGATAAAGTAAAGAATTGGATAGATAAAGTCAGTAAAACTAAGTTCGTCAAGTGAAGTAACATTTGGCGCTGAGAACCAATCAACTAGATTCTTAGCGATTACACTACTGGAGTCACTTTTTTGAATGAGTTGACCAATGAAAGACGGGACGGACAAGAATGCGACAGCAAAGATAACTGGCACAACGCCGGCCGCAATAAGTTTGATTGGCATGATGGACTTGATGCCGCCATAGGCGCTGTTGCCATGGACGCGCTTTGCGTAGTTAATCGTGATAATGCGTTGCGCTTCGTTGATTTTTACGAGAATGTAGAGAATTGCGATCATGCCAATAGCGCAGGCGAGCAAGATCCAGAAGACAGTTGGGTTGACTGGAAGATTAAACCAACCAAAGAGGCTGAGCGTGCCTTGGCTTGTATCGAAGAGTTGGGCGCCAAATTGTGCAATGGTGCTTGGAAGACTCGAAACGATACTACAGAAAATAATGGTAGAAATACCGTTGCCGATGCCCTGCTCAGTAATAAGCTCGCCTAGCCACATCAGAAGCGTAGAACCAGCGGTCATTGCTGTGACAGCTAGCGCCCACTGATAAGTAGTGAGCTTGACAGTGTCAGTGGCATTGGTTGCAAGTACGGATTGCGAAAGAAGATAAACATATGCAATAGACTGCATGATTGCAAGTGGAATTGACGCAATGCGAGTCCACTGATTGATCTTGCGACGGCCGGCTTCGCCATCTTGGCTGAGCTCTTCCATGCTTGGAATGGCCTTTGTTAGAAGCTGCAAAACAATGGAGGCCGTAATGTATGGAGATAGACCGACCAATATGATAGAAAGGTTCGTTAGTCCGCCACCAGAAATTAAATTAATAAAGCCACCAAAGTCGGTGCCATTGATAAGATTGTTGACGGCATCTTTGAAGGTTGCATTGTCGCCAAGCGGTACTGGAACGTGAGCCAAAATGCGATAGGCAACCAAAATACCGATAACTGTCAGGATGCGTTTAAGCATGTCTTTGTTTTTGAAAGACTTCAAAATCGTCTTGAAATTCATGTTACCTCTTGTTTGTTACTTATTTTATCATAACATAAAAGGAACAGATATGCACTTAAAGATACAAAAAACCACCACTTTCGTGATGGCTTTTTGGACGTATTAGTCTTTGTTTGCTTTTTGGCGAGCAGGAACGGCTACTTTCTTGAAGGAGCCACCAGCTTTCTTGATTGCTTCAACCGCGGTCTTGCTTGCGAATTGAGTCTCAAGCTCGATCTTGGTATTAACCTCGCCGCGGGTAATAACTTTTACTTTGGCGTATGGATTTTCAATCAAATTAGCGTCGGCAAGGATAAAGTTGTCGACTTTGCCGGAAAGCTCGTTGAGGTTATCAGTGTAGACGACCTGAGCTTTGTCGTGAATAGACTTGAAGCCTTTGAGCTTTGGAATGGCTTGCATGATAGCACGCTGACCACCCATGAATCCTGCTGGCATCTTGCTGTGGCCGGTACGGGACTTTTGACCCTTGGTACCACGGCCAGCAGTTTTACCCTGACCAGCGGAGATACCGCGACCAACGCGTTTGCGAGATTGATTCTTGGAAACGCTTAATTCGTTGTATTTCATTTATTTATCCTCCTTAGCGGCGGCTTTTTTGCTGCTGTGCCACTCGTTCTTTGGAACTTGTTGGCGGAGACCTTCGATTACGGCATAAGCGATGTTTGCTTTATTGGTCGAACCGAGGGATTTACTGATGAGGTTCTTGATACCGGTAAGGCCGATAATAGAACGGACGACGCCACCAGCAATAATACCAGTACCTGGAGCAGCTGGCTTCATAAGAACGTGAGCGCCAGTGACTTTAGTCTCAACTTCGTGACAGATAGTTTCGCCATTCATGTTGATGGTAATCATATTTTTCTTGGCGCGGCGTTCAGCTTTTTGAACGGCGGAAGTAACATCAGAACCCTTGGCGAGGCCAACACCGATACGATTCTTGTGATCACCGACTGCAACGAGTGCTTGGAAGCGCATACGGCGACCACCAGCGACGGTGCGAGAAACGCGGTTGATTGAGATGTTTACGGTATCAAATTCCTTCTTACCTTCTTCGGCGGCACGGCGGTTGCGGCGGTTGTCGCGACGGCGACCACGGAATTCGCGCTGAGCACGATTTTCGCGAGCGGCTGCGGCTTCGTCGGTAAGCTTGGTGGTACCAGACTTGTTAATGACTTTTGGTTGCTTGTTATCCATATTAGAACTCCAATCCTCCCTCACGTGCAGCATCAGCGAGAGCGCTCATGCGACCAGCGTAGAGGCGAGCACCACGGTCGAAAACAGCTTTTTCGATCTTGGCTTTTTTAGCTTTTTTGGCGATTTCGCTGCCAACGTAGGCTGCGAGTTCTTTCTTGCTACCCTTTTGCTTGCTGCCGACGGTAGTTGCGTAAGCGATAGTTACGCCTTTATCGTCGTCAATAAGTTGTGCGATAACGTGGTTGTTGCTGATATTAACGCTAAGACGTGGACGTTCAGCAGTACCATGAATCTTTGCACGGGTGCGATTCTTTCTAAATTCTGCTTTCATGGTTTATTTCTTTCCTGCCTTACCGGCTTTGCGAATAATAACTTCGTCAGCGTACTTGATACCTTTACCCTTGTATGGTTCTGGCTTCTTGAGGCTGCGGATTTCAGCGGCAACTTGGCCGACTTTTTGTTTGTCGATACCGACAACCGTGATGGTCATCTTATCAACCTTGAGGTCGATACCTTCTGGCGCTTCGTATTTCACTGGGTGCGAAAAACCGAGGGCCATTTCGATATTGCGACCACCGCCATTTAGGCGGAAACCAACACCGTTGATCTCGAGCTTTTTCTCGAAACCTTTGGTAACACCTTCGACGGCGTTGTTTAGTAGTGCGCGTTGCAAACCGTGCCATGCACGGGACTTTGGTTCGTCATCGCTACGCGTAACAATAGCTTGATTACCTTCGACCGTAGTCTTGGTATTTTCCTGAACAGGAACCTGAAGCGTGCCTTTTGGACCAGCGACAGTAATTTCCTTGTCGCCGACCGTAATTGTCACGCCTGCAGGAATCTCCACAGGTAGTTTTCCGATACGACTCATTGCGTTCCTCTTAAATTATTAATATCTTCGCTATTTTAGCACAAAATGTCCCAAAATACAAGTACTTAAGCCTTAAACTCAAGGTTTTGGCCAGTCACGCCAGCAACATTAAAGCTAGCATCAAATTGACCATGCTTGCCACCGGAATTACGATGTGAGATTCTCCCATGCTTGGTTGTCGCAAAGCTAGTATAGGCGCCGCCGTCAGCTGTGACAAGATATTTGCAAAGGTCATAAGCAGCAGTGGTTTCGGTTGGACCGACGGCTCGGCCTTGACTCATCTCATGAGCAATATCGCGGCAATAATCTAGCGCACGCTGATGCTTGGCTGGGTCTTTACCTTTGGCAAGCAAATCTTCGCCGACATACTGCATGCCGTCACTAATGATATGTATGACCAGCTTCATGGTTTCATCGTTGCAATCTAGAACGCACAGGAAGTTAGCTGCCTCTTGAATGTTGTATTGCTTTTGATTTTTGACGTCATGACGTTCGGCGGCAATAGGTTTGCCAAGATCATGCGCAATAAGCGCTAGTCTGCCTAAAGTGTATAGACTGCTCGGTAGTTTGTCACCAGCGGATTTATCGAAAATACTAAGAGCGGTTTCGGTGTGCTGTTGAAGCGTAAAACCTTCCCAGACGCCAGTTTTGCGTGCAAAAAGATTCTTTACGCGGTTATTATTCTCTTTGGCTTTTTCAATAATGGCGTGCGGCGTTGAATATTGGTCTTCTTGGAGCATAGTTAGCACATCGTTATTATGCAAACGTTCACGGTTATTGCGCGAGAGAAGGTTTGCAGTGTGAATTGCCGCTAAGCCGAATTTCTTGTTGCGACGGCGCTTTTCTGCCTCGAGTTGTTCTTGGCTACCAATTTTGTCAAGACTAAAGAATTGATAGGTCTCGACGTTCTTGCCGAGCGTAGCGGAATGCACACCATAGCTTGTGCCAATAATACCCATGCTTTCGACCCAATGCGCTACGTAATCGCGATTGATTGGAAACTTGCGGTCGTCGTCGTTTTCACTGCCACTGCTCACAAAGCGCAGCATCGTGTGGCTAAGGTTATTAGCGAGCGCAATACGAGCATTGACGGCCCCAAGTAGTTGCCTAGCTCCTTCGAGCGAAAGATTATAGCGTCTTGCGAGTTCTGGTGCCTCGGATGCATGATAAGTGCGATTTTCGAGCTTTGCTAAGGCCTCTTGGTCAACGTTTTTGCCGTCTTCGTAACTAAAAACACAGGCATCGCCGATGCGCGGAAGCGTACTCATAATCATTTTGGCGATGTCTTGGCGCTGAAACTCCGAGAATTGTTGCCTATGATAGGCGTCGGCGTCGATAATATAGGCATTCGGATCTCTGGCTATGATTTTATGTACTTCATAAGACCTAGTGCCAAGGCGCCTAGCGCGGCTCTCACCAAATTGCTCAGCAACTTCGTGCGAGCCAGCGTTTAGGGCTGGAATCGAATTTATATTACGGTTGCTAGTAGCATTGCCCCCATTATTAAAATACGGATCTACTTCCCAAGGTCTACCAGTACTAGCGCGACCATGATAGAGATCGAGGTCGCTGACTTTTTTGGCGATTTTAAGATCACAGAGTTGTTCCATGATTTGGCGACGACGCTCAAGCTCAGGGTTAGTTGAGCCATTTTCGATGCGGGTTGCAGAAGGGTCGGCTTGCATTCTTTCAATACCGTTCATGCTTTATATTCTAGCATGAAAAACCTCCGCGGATTGCGGAGGTAGCCGAATGGCTTGAGTTTTATAGATTGGCAGAGACTTGCTCAAGGCTAGCTTGAACTTTTGCAACGTCGGACCAGAAATTGACGTTGCGAGCAATAATATCACTCAGAACTTCACTATTTTCGAGATAGATTCCAGAATATGATAATGTAGCCGTGTTTTGATACAAGCCACGAATGCTCATAGCTCGGCAGATAATAGCCACTGCAGGCGCGGAGTCCTTCGCACATCGGCATGCGCGCAAGAGCCTGCGTCAGCATATGACAGCTGAGATCTCGCGGAGACCCGTCCTCGTTTTGGGATAACTTTAGATTACTATCGTCGAATTTGTCGATTAGCCGCTCAATCTTTCGAAATATTGCGATGTCCTGAGCAAATGTCAAGCTAATCGGTCTCAAGATGGATAATTTTCGCCTCATGTTTCATCGCTGGGATGATTTTCTCGAGCAAATCTTTGGTTTTGATTTTAGTGCAAGCAGTATAGACGCAAGGGTGCGCGCCGAGATATTCGTCCGTCAATACATCTTCGTCGATCACGAGTTGCACTTTCTGCTCCTTATCGTTCATAAGACCAAAAACCGTGACGGCGCCTGGCACGACGTTAAGGTATTGCATCATTTGAGTAGCATTTGCGAAAGATAGGCGCGCAATCCCAAGTTCTTTAGACAAGAATTTTGTCTTAAAGACTTTATCGCCTGGGGTTAGAAGTAGATAAAAGTCAGTTTGTTGACGGTTTGTTAAGAAAAGATTCTTGCAGATGGAGACGCCGAGGTTTTTCTCGACACCAAGACAAGCTTCCATAGTGTTGGCGGGCAGGTGATCAATCTGTTCGTACTCGACGTTTAGCTTGTCGAGCAGATCATAGACGGCTAGCTCGCGGTCTTCACGGGGCGCGCTGGTCACAACATTAGTTTTGCTAGTTGGACGACCATGATTGATTGGCATCGTGGCATCTCCTTTCTGATTTTAAATAATTCCGTATATATTACATCATTTTGAACATCTTGCAAAGAAAAAGGCCCACAGGTTTCCCTGCGGGCAAGACCAGTCTAGCGATTAATGATCGTTAAACTTTGATTGGAGTACGCGCACAAGCTCGTCGTTTTTGGCGGCCAAAGCAACCTGTTCAGCGATTGAATAGCATTCGGCCTTGTGACTGTTTATAAGCCACTCGATATACGAATGCCAGACGCCAGAGGTACAGAAACTAAGCCAGAGGCCTTGATCGCTGTAGTTCTTCATCTGAGTAATTGCACGGACGAGAACGCGACTTGGCACGCGCTCAATAATCTGCGCATCGGATTTGAGAGGCTGTCCAAGGCCGTGGGCCCAGAAAAATTGCTTAAAAGCAAGCTCCGGGCGAACAATCTCGAGGCGAATATACTGCGTAAAGAGGTCGGCGAGCATAAGGTCGTCATGGACGTAAGTCGAGATACCATTTTTGCAGGCATTAAAGATGCTGACAATAGGTGCAATCTGGTCACGCTCGAGATCGTAAACAGATTTACTAGTTTTGTGCAAGGCTGATTCGGCGCGACAAGCATACTGCGACTTATAGAGCTCGCGAATGACGTTATCGAATTTGGCGGCTTTCATGCCGCAGATGAGCGCCTCTTGATCCTTTTTGTCACTCATATTAAGCACGTCAATAAACACAACGTCGGCGTGCTTCATGTCGCGAAGAATCTTGCTTTTATCTTTGTTAAGACCATGTGCCTTAAGATATGTGAGGCAGTTTTTGATGATACTCTTAGACTCACTTACGCAACCATGCGCAAGCTGTTCGTCGATAATCTCATCAAAAACGGGCGCAATCATATCCCTGTTTTTTCCGAAACGGAGATTGTCAAGCTCTTGCTCGAGCCTGCCGGCGTAGTGGGCGATAATGATTCCTACTGAAATAGCGGATACTTTGGAATCTCTCATAAGAGATATCCCCTTTCATTAATGTGCGTAGTGGTGTTGCTACTCTACAACTATACCATAATCCCACAAAAAAGCACTCTCCGCTTATACAGAGAGTGCTTTTAGAACATCTAGTCTAGATTACCAGACCTTGACGAGAACTTCGCCACCAAGCTTGTTCTTGAGAGCTTCTTGACCAGTCATGATGCCTTTGCTCGTAGAAATGAGCACGGTTCCACGACCAGATTTGACGCGAGGGATTTCCTCGACGCTTGCGTAGACGCGACGACCAGGCTTAGAAACCTTGGTGATCTCGTTGATGCGAGCGTTTTCACCTTCGTTATTGATGACAATGTGAAGGATTTCGCGTGGCTCAGCTTTTTCAAGTTCAGCTTTTTCGATGTAGTTGATTTTCTGTAGCTTCTCGGCGACAGCAAATTTTAGCTTGCTGGTTGGAACGCGGATTTCGGTCTTGCCGACTGCGATTGCGTTGCGAATGCGCGTGATGAGATCGGCTACAGGATCGCTAGTTTGAATAGACATATCTTTCCTTATCCTTTCCTACCAACTGCTCTTGGTAACACCAGGGATTTCACCCTTGCTTGCTTTTTCGCGGAAGTTAATGCGGGACAAACCGAAGCGGCGCATGTAGCCACGTGGGCGACCGTCGAGCATGTCGCGGTTTTTGAGACGAGTTGGGCTGGAGTTGCGTGGCAACTTTTGGAGACCTTCGAGATCGCCAGCAGCCTTGAGCTCTTCGCGCTTAGCTTTGTATTTGTCGTACATTTTTTGGCGCTTTTCGTCGCGGAGTACAGCACTTTTCTTTGCCATATTATTTATTCTCCTTTTCAAACGGCATGCCGAATTTCTCTAGTAATTTAGTTGAAGCTTCTTTGCTACCATTCTTGATAACGAAAGTAATTTCGATACCGTGGAGAACAGCAGAGTCTTCAAAGCTGATTTCTGGGAAAACGGTCTGCTCTTTGAGACCTAGGCTATAGTTGCCATTTGCGTCAAACGATTTACGTGGAACGCCGTGGAAGTCACGAACGTGTGGCAAAACGATATTAACGAGACGATCGGTGAATTCGTACATTTTGTCACCGCGAAGAGTAGTAAGGTAGCCAACTGGGGCGCCCATACCTTTGCGGATTTTAAACTGTGCGATAGACTTCTTGGCCAAACGGCTAGTAACGGCCTGACCGGTAATCTTGCTAATGGTAAGAGCGACGGTTTCGGTGTAGCGCTTATCTTCGCGTTTTTTACCGGTACCAGAGGAGACGATAACCTTCTCTAGTTTTGGTACTTGGTTGATATTGGCGAGGCCAAGCTCTTCTTTGAGAGCTTTGCGAATCTCTTTATCGTAAAGAGTCTTAAGCCTTGCTTCGTATTTTGCTTCGGCCATTACTTGATCTCCTTGTTATTAGCTTGGCGAGCGACGCGGATGGTCTTGCCATCTTTGTCTTTGCTGTAACCGATGCGGCTGGTGGTACCAGCTTTTTCATCGACGACTACAGCAACTTTGCTTGCTTCGATACCAACTTGGATTTCCTTTTTACCGCCCTGGCGATACATGCTTGGACGCATGTGACGCTCACGGACGCCGAGGCCTTCTACGAAGACGAGATTTTTAGCTGGCAAAACTTTAGTAACTTTACCGGTCTTGCCTTTATCTTGTCCGGCGATAACTTTTACGAGGTCGCCAGTTTTAATGCGAATACCCATATTATAGTACCTCCGGTGCAAGGCTAATGATCTTGGAGAAACCAAGGTCGCGAAGTTCGCGTGGGACTGGACCAAAGACACGAGTGCCTTTTGGAGTCTTGTCGTCGTTTACGAGTACGGCAGCATTGTCGTCGAAGCGGATGGTAGACCCATCTGGACGGCGAATTTGCTGGCGAGTGCGAACGATTACAGCACGAACAACGGCTTTTTTCTTAACGTTGCCGGTTGGCGATGCTTCTTTTACGCTGCAGGTGACAATATCGCCAACGTGAGCGTAACGAGCACGTGTGCCACCGAGGACACGGATAACACCAAGTTCCTTGGCGCCACTGTTGTCGGCAACTTTCAAACGTGTTTCTTGTTGAATCATTTGTTATTTCTCCTCTTTAGCGTCGTCTTCGACCTCGACAACGTCTTCTTTAAGCTCAACCTTGCCATGAGACTTTTCGATAATCTTAACGAGAGTCCAGGTCTTGGTCTTGCTGATTGGGCGCGATTCGGCGATCATTACAGTGTCGCCTTCATGAGCTTCATTGTTAGCATCATGAGCAGTGTATTTGCGCGTAATAGTAAACTGCTTACGATAGAGTGGATGCGTTTCACGAGAGGTGATCATGACGGTGATCGTCTTGTCACGCTTGTCGGAAGACACTACTCCAGTCAGTGTGCGTGCCATTACTTATCTCCTTCCGTGGCGTTAATTTGCGTAAGGATTCTTGCGATTTCCTTTTTAAGCGCATTGATGTGATGCGGATTTTGAAGCGTTGAGCCAAGGCCTTGCCTTGCAATCAAGAGTTCTTCACGTTTGTTCTGGAGTTGCTGCTCAAGTGGAAGCTTGCTTACTACTTCGGCTTCTTTGACAGCCTTCTTATCTGCTTGCTTGGCCATAATTATTGCTCCTCTTTCTTAACGATGCGGCAGCGTACTGGAAGCTTGTGGCTAGCGAGGCGAAGAGCTTCACGAGCTTGAGCTTCGGTAACGCCGGCGATCTCGAACATCACGGTTCCGGCTTTCACCTTAGCGACGTGGAATTGTGGTTCACCTTTGCCGCTTCCCATCTTGACATCAAGAGGTTTCTTGGTGACAGGAATGTGCGGGAAGATGCGGATCCAGATTTGACCACCACGTTTGACGTAACGAGTGATAGCCTGACGAGCGGCTTCGATCTGACGACCGTTAACGCGCTCGTTATCTAGGCTGACAAGACCGAAATCACCAAAGGCGACGGTGTTGCAGCGGCTAGCGGTACCGCGGTTCTTACCTTTGCGAACCTTGCGGTGTGCTTCTTTGCGTGGTTGATTAAGTGCCATAATTTATTTCTCCCCCTTATAGATCCAAACTTTAACACCAACGATACCAGCAATCGTTTGAGCGTGCTCGACGTAGAAGTCGATGTCGGCGCGGAGAGTATGGAGAGGTACGGAACCCTCAATAAACTTCTCACGGCGAGACATTTCGGCGCCATTGAGACGACCAGCGACCTCAACGCGAATACCTTTCGCACCAGCGTTCATCGTAGAGGCGCAAGCCATCTTGACGGCGCGGCGGAAGTTCATACGCTTACCAAGTTGAAAACCGATGTTTTCGGCAACGAGCTTGGCGCTGAGTTCTGGTTTCTTAACTTCTTCGACATTGATGCGAAGAGGCGTGGTGGTAACTTTTTCGAGATCTTTCTTGATTTCGGCGATACCAGCACCCTGCTTACCGATCACGGCACCAGCTTTGGCGGTACGGATGGTAACAGTGGTGAGATTTGGGCTACGCTCAATTACGATACGATCGATAGTTGGGCGGCTCTTGAAACGGTTCTCGATGGTTTCGCGAATTTTAACGTCTTCGACGAGCCAATTCTTGAAATCGCTCTTGCGGGAGAACCATTTGCTACTCCAGTCTTTGCTGACTTGGAGGCGGTAGCTAACTGGGTTAACTTTCTGACCCATTACTTGCTCTCCTTTTCTTTCTTATCTGCTTTTTTAGCATCAGCTTTTGGAGCAGCTTTTTTGACTTTCTCTTCGCCTACGACCTCGACAAAGATGTTGGATGAAATCTTCTCATAAGGCAATGCGCGACCGCGGATAGATGGTATATAACGGCGCATGCGAGTGCCGGCAGTGACCGAGATGCGGTTGATGCAGATTGTCTTGGTATCAATGTTGCCATTGTTGATAAGATTTGCAGTAGCGGATTCGATAGCTTTGCGAACAGCTTTGGCAGCACGGCGTGGAGTATTCTCAAGGATTACTACAGCGTCGCTGACATAGCGATCGCGAACCAAGGCAGCAACGACGCTAACCTTGCGTGGCTGACTATCTACGCCTTTGATATATGCGCGTGCAGTTTTGCTTGCCATAGATTAACCTTTCTTTGCTGCTTCGGCGGCTTTCTTACCACCGTGGCGTTTAAATTTACGAGTTGGGGCGAATTCGCCGAGCTTGTGGCCAACCATGTTTTCAGTAACGAATACTGGAACGTGGACGCGACCGTTGTGGACGGCGATAGTGCGACCGACCATCTCTGGAGAGATGGTGGACTGGCGTGCCCAAGTCTTGATGATCGTGCGATCCTCTGTGGCGAGAGCTTCAATCTTGCGTTGAAGTTTGTAGTCCACAAAAGGCCCTTTCTTAAGAGATCTTGACATAGACTATTTCCTCTTTCCTTGGTGACGACTGCGGACAATCATCTTGTTAGTTTTCTTATTGTGACGGGTGCGGTAACCCAAAGTGAGCTGACCCCATGGAGTGCGTGGAGCTTTACCAGAACCGTGACGACCGCCGTCACCACCACCGTGTGGGTGATCACATGCGTTCATAACGACACCACGTACAGTTGGGCGAATACCCTTGCGGCGTTTGCGACCAGCAGAACCGATCTTGACGTTTTGGTGCTGGACGTTACCAACTACACCGATAGCTGCGGTACAGGTCGTAAGAACTTTACGAACTTCGCCGGATGGCATGCGGATAGTTGCGTAACCGTTTTCTTTTGCCATAAGCTGAGCAGATGCACCAGCTGCGCGGACGGCTTGAGCGCCTTTGCCTGGAGTAAGCTCGATGGCGTAGATTTGGGTACCAACAGGGATTTGTTCGATAGCCATGCGGTTGGAAGTTTCGATTGGAGCTTCTTCACCAGTCTGGATTTCGAGACCCTGGCGCATGTTGGTGTCAGCGAGGATGTAGTAATATACACCGTTTTGATCTTTGACACGTGCGATGCGTGCGCTACGGTTTGGATCGTACTCAATTTCTTCAACGCGTAGGGTAAGACCTGCAGGAAGATTGTGAGTCAAGATACGATAGTGACGTTTGACGCCACCGCCACGATGGCGAACCGTAATGCGACCCTGGTTGTTGCGGCCAGCATTTTGCTTTTTGCTTTGGACCAAGCTTTTGAGAGGCTTACGAGTAGTAATCTGATCAAAGTCTTGGGTGGTTTTCTGACGTTGTGCCGGCGTGGTTGGGCGATAAGCTTTGATACTCATTATTTATCTCCTCCCTTGTCGGATTTCTTGTCTTCAGTGTTTTCTTCGGCAACTTCTTCGAAGATCTTGATACTGTCGCCATCTTTAAGAGTTACAAAAGCGATTTTCTTGTCTTGGCGGTAAGTAGTGCCAGGATAAGCGTGACGACCACGGCTGAACTTAGTTGCTTTACCCTTACGGAGTACGATGCGAACCGATTCAACAGTGACGTTATACTGCGAAGCGACCTGAGCGGCGACGGATTGTTTGTTTGCGCTTGCAGGCACAATAAACATGTAACCGCGCTCGGCTTGCTTGCGGTAAGCTTTTTCGGTTTGGATAGGACGGATTAACATTTAGGCGTTCTCCTTTCCGATAAGCCAGTTTTCGATTTCAGGCATAGCCTTCTCGACGATGATGATTTGATCAGCATTCAAGATGTCGAAAACGTTGAGGTAAGTTGGGCGGACAACCTTGAGATTTGCGATATTGTTAGTAGCGCGAAGAATCTCAGTGGTTTTCTCTGGAACTACAACGAGATAGTTCTTACCAGCTTCAATGTTTAGATCTTTGATAGCATTTTTGGTTTTGCCATCTTTTGGAGCGAAATCAGCGATGACACTGACGAGCTTGTCGGCGTTAGCCATAGACAAAGCTTGACGAACAGCTTGAAGCTTTGCGCTCTTGCTGATTTTCTTGGTGAAGTTTTCTTCGCCGGTGCGACCGAAAGCTACACCACCGTGGCGCCAAATAGGGTTGCGGGTTGAGCCGAAACGGGCACGACCAGTACCTTTTTGCTTCCATGGTTTTTTGCCACCACCGCGTACTTCGCCACGCTTCAAAGTCTTAGCGTGAGAGCTGCGGGAGTTGGCAAGATATGCGTCGTATGCGAGCTTAACTAGTTCGTGGTTATCGACGGAAAGACCAAATATGTCTTTGTTCAATTTTGCAGTAGCCATATTATTCCTTTCCCTCCACCATTACTAGACCTTTGTTTGGACCAGGCACAGCGCCTTTGAGACCAATAAGGTTGTTTTCGGCGTCGATGTAAGATACGACGAGGTTTTTAACGGTTACGCGGTCATGACCCATGCGGCCTGGCATTTTCTTGCCTTTGAAGACCTTCTGTGGATACATAGAACCGATAGAACCGACCCTACGAATGTTACCCTTGAAACCGTGCGTGTTGCGTGATTCCTGGAAGTTGTGGCGCTTGACAGTACCAGCAAAACCCTTACCTTTACTGGTGCCAGTAACCTGAACTTTGTCGCCGAGTGCGAAGCTCGTGACATCGATCTTGCTACCAAGCTTGACATCTTCTGGGATGCTATCGACGCGGAATTCGCGGATATGCTTAGGTTTGATATCTTCTCCGGATTTTTCGACGTGTCCGGACACGGCCTTGCTCAGATTCTTACCCTGACCAAATGCCAATTGTACAGCGCTATAGCCGTCTGACTCGACGGTTTTAGTCTGAGTCACTGTACATGGGCCGGCTTGAAGGATCGTTACTGGCGTAACAACACCGTCTTCACCGATGATCTGGGTCATACCAATCTTGGTGCCGAGGATGATTTTCATCTTTGGGCGTCCTTTCCCATTACATTAAAATCAGTTGGCTTTTGAGTGGTATCTGGCGGTTTACTAGTGCGATGTCTAGCCCCGAAAGGCCGGATAGCACCTCGTTCTTTGCCAGACCAGGCTCTTGCACCAATTGATCTGTCTTATAATTTACCTAGGTATTGTATCACATCTATTAAAATAAGTCAATAAAAAGCTCCCCGCAAATGCGGGGAGTGGGTTATGGAGAAAACTAAGTCTAGACCGAAAAAGCCAAACGGTTTATGGCCTCCTCGTTTTGGGCGATAATGGCGTAGCGCACCATCTCATCGAAGGGCTTGTTGCGCAATGTTGCGGCCGAATAGGTATCGATCGCACCTTCCACCAGCCTAATCTGGCTGTCGCAGTAGCTGATGAATAGCGCCGTGCGCTGTTCGAGCTTTTCGGCGTAGTCATGAAGCGATTCGACGCGATGAAGTTTAGTCTTAAACATATACTTCTCAGGGTCAAATCTCAACATCCACTTAATCAGCACACGCGTGTTCTGCGTTTGCAGATGAAGCGACGTCTTGATAGTTTCAGCACGATTGCGACTTTGTCTCAGCTCGTTCAGATACTTATGCATGGTGGTCTTCATCTGGACGTTGTGCTGATGGTTGTTTTCGATGACTGCATCGACAACAGTGGCGTACTTGACGAATTCAAGCTTGGCGACACGGGCAAATTGAGCCTCGAGCTGATCTCTTAAGGCCTTGATTTGCCTGGCTTCAGTCTGAATCGACTTGAGATAGCTCTGAAGCTCGCGTGGCCGATAAATAGCAGTATGCATCGCTTCTTTCCTCCTAAAGAGCAAATTAGTGGCCGAAATTGCGACCACATGTTTTCATTATAGCATAAACGTCTTAATATGTCAATGTTATTCGCATTTTTCAACAAAAAGCCACCCCATAAGAAGTGGCAATTGTGATATTTACATCTTGATTTCGGCGTCTACGCCTGCTGGGAGGGATAGATTCTGCAATGCATCGATGGTTTTTGGAGTAGCATCGATAACATCGATCAAGCGTTTGTGAATTTTCATCTCGAAAGCTTCACCACCGGTCTTATAGACGTGTGGGGACTTTACGACGGTAAAAGTTGAACGTTTGGTAGGAAGTGGAACTGGACCACTTACCTTGGCGCCAGTACGGATAGCAGTATCAACAATCTGCTTTGCGCTCTGGTCGATGAGGCGATGATCGTAAGCCTTGAGGCGGATACGAATCTTGAGACCTTCTGCCATGTTTATCCTTTCTACGTTTCGTATAATCTCAGATGATATCTAGACGTATCGTCCATGAGTTTTTACGAAATATTATTTAATTTGTGTTTAGATTATACGGTATTTGCTAGTTTTTGTCAATAAAAAGACCCCGCAGGTGCGGGGCCTAGTTCTTGGGTGTCCGTTACTCCTTGTCGGGACCAAAACAGCTGACGTAGACACGGTCGTCTTCCTCGTACATGCTAATCATGTGATTAGATACGCCCAGGAAGCCGACAACCGCCTTGCCCTTCATGTTGGTGAAGCGAACATGGTTATTCGGCGCGTCGATCGTAAAGATGCTGTTGAGAATCTCGCCGCCAACGCCACACCAATCATCTGCAAAACGCTTAACCTTCTGTGAATAGTTGAAGGCACAATCCATGACGACCAGAATATCGCCCACGTACTCGGCTACAATCGACTCTTTGGTCGTGTTGGAAGTACGCAGATGAATCTTCTTGCCAGCAGAGATCAAGCAACGCTCAGACAGAGACGAATCACTGTCTCCATCACCGATGAAGGCATTGTCATTGGCGTCGTGATTAAGTACCTGGTAGTAGCTACTAAAGGTGCCACAATCATACCAGTCAAACTTGCCAGTGATTACGCGCAACTTGTCGCCAAAGCCATCCATGAGCTCGTCGGTAGACATCTCATAGGGGTCTTTGTCGCCAATGGCGGCGCGGATCATGGAAGGCGTCCAGGCATTAATGCCAGTGTTGCAGGCAGTCGTGTTGGAACGCATAAGCTGGTCGGCTTTCTTCCGATCGGAAGGCTTTTCGATGAAGCCGTTGACGCCATGCAGAACGAAATCTTCGGAGAATTTGTGTTCTTTACCGTAGATTGCGTGTCCACAGCCCATGAAGCTACTGAGGTCACGAAGCGTCACGCCCACGATAGTCGGATAGCCGGCTTTCGCAGAAATGTAGGCTTGGTGCACCGCTTTTTTGAACTCGCCATTGGACTGGTCGACGTACTGGTCGGCCGGAGTCGCAATTACGACAGGGTCCTTGCTACCTTTGATGCTTTCGGCAAAGAAAGTGCCGTCGGCCATCGCACCAACATAACCATGATCAGGGTCGATGATGATGATGTTTGGCGAAATCACACCAAGTTTGAGTGTGATATCTTTGGCAAGGTCGCGTTGACGTTCGCTGGTTACCACGATGATGATCTTCTGCGGATCGATGCCAGCACCAACGAATCTGTTGACTGTATCGGCAATGAACTCCACACCGTCAGAGACGTAGCAGAACTGCTTCTCATGCAGGGGGTTGGAGATCGGATAGAGGCGCGTGCCTCGGCCACCTGCGACGATGCAGACGTAGCAATTTTCGAGTTTCTCTTTTGGTTTTCTTTTGTTCATTGGAATCCCACCTTTCTAAAAATAGAACAAAGAAAGACACCGTTAAGGTGCATGTACTCTAGTTTCTTGAGTGCATTTGTTTAGTATATCACAGATTAGCTATTTTGTAAATAGTTTGCTCATAATTTCAGGATTTTTTCAACAAAAAAGCACCCCCGTTGTAAAAACGGAGGAGCTTTTAGTTACGAAAGATTATTATTTAATAATCTTGGTAACAACACCGGAACCGACAGTGCGGCCACCTTCGCGAATAGCGAAGCGGTCATTGTTGTTCATAGCGATTGGGCTACCAAGCTTGACGCTGAAGGTAACGGTATCGCCAGGCATGACGATTTCTTTGTCTTTTGGAAGTTCAACTTCACCAGTAACATCGGTGGTACGGAAGTAGAACTGTGGCTTGTAACCATTCTGGAATGGAGTGTGGCGGCCACCTTCTTCTTTCTTAAGGATGTAAACTTGTGCTTCAAACTCGGTGTGTGGGGTGATGCTACCTGGAGCGGCAATCACCTGACCACGCTCGATTTGCTCGCGCTCAATACCGCGGAGCAAGAGACCAGCGTTATCGCCAGCTTGACCTTCGGAAAGAGTCTTGTGGAAAGCCTCGATGCCGGTAACGACAGACTTCTGAGTGTCGCGGATACCAACGATTTCAACTTCGTCGTTGATGTGGACAGTACCTTGCTCGATACGGCCAGTAGCAACAGTACCACGACCCTTGATGGAGAAGACGTCCTCAACAGGCATCAAGAATGGCTTGTCGAGATCGTGCTCTGGAATGTCGAAGTATTCGTCCATAGCATGAACGAGTTCCATAATAGCGTCTTCGCTGGCTGGATCGCCTTCGAGAGCCTTGAATGCAGAACCCTTGATGATTGGAGCGTTGTCGCCATCGTAGCCATACTTGTTGAGAAGTTCGCGAACGTCCATCTCGACGAGCTCGACTAGTTCTGGGTCAGCGAGATCCATCTTGTTCAAGAAGACGATGATCTTTGGAACGTTAACCTGGTGAGCCAAGAGAACGTGCTCACGAGTCTGTGGAAGTGGACCATCGTTAGCGGCGACTACGAGAATAGCACCATCGATCTGTGCAGCACCGGTAATCATGTTCTTGATGTAGTCGGCGTGGCCTGGCATATCAACGTGTGCGTAGTGACGCTTTTCGGATTCGTATTCCTGGTGAGAGGTAGCGATGGTAATACCACGAGCCTTCTCCTCAGGTGCGTTATCGATTTGGTCGTAAGCGACCTTCTTGTTGACGTCAGATGGAAGACGCTTTGCAAGAACGGTCGTGATAGCTGCAGTCAAAGTGGTTTTACCGTGGTCGACGTGGCCCATGGTACCGACGTTGATGTGCGGCTTGCTACGGTCAAATTCTGCCATAGTTAGTATTTCTCCTTTATTTTTAATAATTTTTGGGCGCTAATATTAAACCAGCCCAAATAATACCTATATTTTATACGATTTTTTAAAATGTGTAAAGTGTTACAGAAAGCTACAAAACTATTTAATATCTCATCAAAAATCCCCTCAATGCGAGGGGATTTTATGAAGCTATTATTTGCTGTTGCGCTTTTCGATGATTTCCTGAGCGATGTTCGGTGGAACTTCCTCATAGCCGTGAAGCTCCATAGTAGAAGCGGCGCGACCTTGGGACATACCACGAAGATCGGAGGTGTAGCCAAACATGTTTGCAAGAGGCACGAAGCCAGTAATGATCTTGATGCCATTTTCGCGGTCTTCCATGCTGTCGATGCGGCCACGACGAGAGTTAAGATCGCCAATGACGTCACCCATGAATTCTTCCGGAGTGGTGATTTCGATCTTCATGACAGGCTCGAGAAGCACTGGTTTGGCTTTTTTGATACCTTCGCGGGTAGCGAGAACACCAGCAAGGTGGAAGGCGAGCTCGGAGGAGTCAACATCGTGGTAAGAACCATCATAGAGAGTAGCCTTAACGTCGAGTACTGGGTAGCCAGCAATAACACCACCCTCGAGAGTTTCCTTGATACCTTCCATGGTTGGCTTGCGATATTCGAGAGGGACGACACCACCCTTGATCATATCGACAAATTCGAAGCCCTTGCCAGGTTCGTTCGGCTCAAACTTGACCCAAACATCACCATACTGACCACGACCACCAGACTGCTTGATGTGCTTACCTTGAGCTTCGGCGGTACCGCGAATAGTTTCACGGTAGGCAACTTGTGGCTCACCAGTGTTAGCTTCGACGTTAAATTCACGCTTCAAGCGGTCGATAATAATGTCGAGGTGAAGCTCGCCCATACCAGAAATAATGGTTTGACCGGATTCTTCGTCGGTGTGAACGCGGAAGGTCGGATCCTCTTCGGCGAGCTTGGAAAGACCGATACCCATTTTCTCTTGGTCGGCCTTAGATTTTGGCTCGACGGCAATAGATACAGGTGGTTCTGGGAACTCGATAGATTCGAGGTGAATTGGATGAGCTGGATCACAGATAGTTGTACCGGTGGTAGTATCTTTGAGACCTACAACGGCGGCAATATCACCAGCGCCGATTTCGGTAATATCTTCACGTTTGTCGGCGAACATACGAACTAGACGGCCAACGCGCTCTTTGTTGCCAGTAGTAGCGTTAAGTACGTAAGAGCCGGAAGAAAGCTTACCAGAGTAAACGCGGATGAAGATTAATTTACCAACGAATGGATCGGTCGCAATCTTAAATGCGAGTGCGGTGAGAGGCTCTTTTTCGTCGCTGTGGCGAACGATGTCTTCGCCAGTCTTTGGATTCTTACCGAGAATAGCTGGAAGATCCTTTGGAGATGGCAAGAAGTCGGTAATAAGGTCGAGAACCTTCTCGACGATAACGCCACGACCATCACCACCAGTAACGAGGAAGAATTGACCATCGATTACGCGCTTGCGAAGGGCACGCTTGAGTTCGTCTTCAGTGATAGCCTCTTCGCCTTCGTTGAAGAATTTCTCCATCAAGGCTTCGTCAGCCTGAACGGCTTCTTCGATGAGAATAGAGCGGTAGTTCTTGGCTTTTTCGAGCATATCGGCTGGGATTTCGCCAACTTTGAGCTCGTGGTCGGCATAATCATTGTAAGTATAGGCCTTCATCGTGATGAGGTCAACTACACCGTTGATTTCTTTCTCGAAGCCGATTGGAAGATGAATTGCAAAGGCGTTCTTAGAGAGGCGCTTGCGGATAGAATCAAGAGACTTGTAGAAATCGCCACCGATTTGGTTAATCTTGTTAACGAAGCAGATACGAGGCACGCCGTATTTGTCGGCCTGACGCCAAACAGTCTCAGACTGAGCTTCGACACCCATCTTACCATCGAAGATTACGACGGCACCATCGAGAACACGAAGCGAGCGCTCTACCTCTGCGGTAAAGTCGATGTGTCCTGGAGTATCGATAATGTTGATCTTGTGACCTTTCCAATAGGCGGTAACAGCGGCGGAGGTAATCGTAATACCACGCTCTTTTTCCTGTTCCATCCAGTCGGTAGTAGCGCCGCCGGTGTCGCCCTTCACTAGGTCGATTTTGTGCTTGAGACCGGTGCGATAAAGAATCGCCTCGGAAGTGGTAGTCTTACCCGCATCAATATGGGCAATGATACCGATGTTCCTATACTTCGATAGGTCTGTGACTTTTTCTGCCATTTTCTTCCTTATTTTTAGACAATAGTATTTAATGCCCTTTTAGGGCTTTGCTATATAATAGCATAATTTTCAACGTAGATAAAGGGGGTGGCGCAATTTTTTAGCGGGTTTGAAGTATTTTTTCGCCCTTGTCATTACGAAGATAAGACGCAGTTTTACCCGTGAGGTCGATATGGACAAAATAACTACGATCACCAAGCACGCGATTAAAGTTCATCACGCCCTGCGCACCGATGTAGCGAACTTTTAGCTTGCCTTCGGCCATCACTGGGTCGTTACGCCAGATTTCAAGCATTTGATAATAAAAGCCGAGTACAGAATCTGGATTTTTGGATTGCAAGAGATAGTCGCCCCAGTCGATAGGTTGACGTGCATTATCGCGCGATGTGTGCTTGACAATACGCATAGCTTCTTTCTTAGTCTTACCTTCACGACGCAAATGACGATAAATCATGCGCGACTGCACGCCAGGATAATCATCAATATTATTGCTGAGATGCGCGTTTTTAGTGCCGAGTTCTTGGCCCTGATAGATGCAAGGATAATTGCCTGGCAAACAAAATTGAAGCATGCAGAGCGCCTTCGGATTTGCATTAAAACGACTGACGGCACGTGGTGTATCGTGCGACTCTAGAGCTAGCGAAAACTTTGACTCCTGGCTCCAGTCGGCGAGTTTAGTCAACCAGCGCTTGTAGTTGATGGGGCGAATACTTTCTTTGTTGGACATGTACGTATCCGCAACATCCAGCGTGCCGATATTAAAGGCGGCATTAAACGCATTTTGCGTAAGGCCGCGGAAAGTCTTTTTGCTCATAAAATTACCGCCAACCGGCTCGGCGATTGTAAAGAGATCCTCTTGAGCAAGCAATTTATCAAGAATTTGCACGGTATCTTTGGGCTGGTAATAACTGAAGAAGCCAGATAGGCGCGGAATCATGCCATGCTTAAGATTACGCTCGGTTAGAATATTAGCCGAATCGACTCGGAAGCCCGCCACGCCCTGATCTTTCCAGAACTTGATGATATTTTTAAATTCGTGCACTACGCGTGGATTTTTAAAATTAAGGTCGGGCTGCGACTGATCGTAAAGATGCAGATAATATTCGCCTCGGCGCGCCTCGTAATCAAAGGCCGGACCGCCAAAAAAGGAATTCCAGTTGAGCGGCTTGTCGAGCCATACATAATAATCTTTATACCAACTATCATGCATGATAGATTTCTGGAACCACGGATGCTGATTGGAGGTGTGATTGAGTACTAGATCGAGCAAAATCCCAATATTATATTTCTTCGCCTCGGCAACTAGGCGCTTAAAGTCCGCCATCGTACCAAAACGGGGGTCGATTTTGCAATAATCCGCCACATCATAGCCGCCATCCACCCAAGGGCTGACAAAAATCGGATTTAGCCAAATATAGTCAGGTTTTAACTTGGCGATAAGTGGCAAGGCGTCCTTAATATCACGCAGATCGCCGATAGCGGTCGGATAAATCTGATAGATTAGCTTGCGCCCAGCAACGTCGTGTTTTGAAGAGATTTTTTTGCCCATTTCACTCTATATAATAACATAAGCGGAAAATAAAAAAGACTCCGGTCACAAGGACCGGAGCGAAAAGTTATTGCTATTTTTTACAAAACTTGATCGTCGAGCGCTTCGGGCGGGATAGTCTCACCACTCGGTGCGACGAAGCCGTCATCGGAGACCTCGGTAGTCTTGACGTCGGGCTTTACGACTTCAGACTCGACGGACGTATCGCTGGCAGGTTTGCCGTCCGTTACGGCCGGCTTTTTGCCAAGCGCACCCGCGAGCGGGCCAACCAATGCCTCAGTCAGCTTGTGCACCGTGTCCTGAACATCCTCGCCGTTAAGCGCCTTGCCTTCGGCGTTAGCCTTGGCAAAGAGCATCGGCAAATCGCCGATTACGCGCGTAAACAGGTTGGAGCCGTCAGCGGCGTCAGTCGCAGCGTGGCCACCAAAATCGTAGAAGGTAGCATTCTTGCCCACCTCAGCCATGACTTTGGCGACATTGGTCGCAACTTCAACTCTGGCAGAGGTCTCGATCTTGAGGGATTCAAGCTCGAAGTTAACCTTGTCGTTGGCGGCATTTGCATCAGCAAGTGCACGCGCAGCTTCGGCCTCGGCCAAACCTTTGGCACGGATCGCCTCAGCATCAGCCTTACCTTTGGCGGCGATAGCGTCAGCTTCAGCCTGACCTTTCTGACGAGTCGCGTCAGCTTCAGCGCTTGCTTCAGTACGAAGCGCTTCGGCTGTACCCTGAGCGGTAGTCTTGCGAGCGGTTGCTTCGGCCTCGGCTTTACGAGTGGTCTCGGCAGCCTCAGCATCGGCACGACCCTGAGCCTCAATGACGCCCTTCTGGGCGGCAGCTTCGGCAGAGATTACGTCGGTACGTTTCTTGGTCTCGGCTTTAGTTACAAGCACTTCCTGCTCGGCGCTAGCGGCGAGCTTGGCCTGTTTCTGTTTCTCAACCTCGACGGCGCCGGCACGCTCAGCCAGCTGTTGCTCGATGGTCTGGTTTTCGAGATCGGAAGCACGCTCGGCGCGCTTTTGCTCAATCTCGGTTTCGGCCTTGAACTGAGCAATCTTAATATCTTTGTCGCGCTGACGGGCCGCAATAGCCTCCTGAGCACTCAACTCGGCATCCTGTGCCTGGCGATCCTCAATGGCAGCGGTTTCGCGAATCTGGCGATTGTTCGTCGCCGTGATATTGGCTGCTTCGCGACGCTTGGTCTCACGATCATTGGCTGCCAAATCGCTGTAATAGGTAGAGCCCTCAGCGTCAACAACCTCATGAATCGAGAGAACGACACAGAATCCCAGCTCTTTCATCTGAACCTGAATAGAGGCCTTGACTTGATCGTCAAGTTCATCCTTCTTGTTCATGACAGCTTCGGGAGTCAACCCAGAGATAACAGCACGCACGCCACCGGAAACGATATCAATTAATACCGCTTCGAGCTGACGCTCGTCCTTGTCGAGGAAGTTGGCTACTGCACGTTGCAGCGCCTGTTCGTCCTCATAGTCCGGATGATACGCGATAGCCCAATCAATCATGATCGGCACGCCGGATTGTGTCTTGGTGACATCGCCTGTAACCTTGGTTGACCTAGTACATAAATCAAAGTACTTGGCCTTTTGAATAAAAGGTATAACGATGCGTCCGCCGGCTCGCTTGATGATAGGATTACCATTCTTGGTAGCTCCGACACCGGAGACGACGAGAGCCTCATTGGCGTTGGCGGTCTTGATCATCGAAAACAAGAGAATTACCACCACAATGACAGCAACAACAGGTAACGCGATTGATATAATTAAATTGAGATCCATACCTTGGACCTCCTTTCTATAGATTCTGCGGGAAGTCCAAAAAATAGCAATAATTTAAAGGAACTCCCACACAGTCTTTCTATTGTAGCACACTTTTTGCAAAAAGTCAAGAGGCTAGCGCTATAGGACGAATTTTTATCACCAACAAAAACATCCGCCACTTTCGCGACGGATATTTTTGCTCTTTTAAACGTTCTTGCCAATTTAGGCGCGAGCAAAGTGTGCAAAGGCACGGTTTGCTTCGGCCATGCGGTGACAGTCTTCCTTCTTCTTAAAGGCGGCACCGGTTTCATTGTAGGCGTCGACGATTTCAGCCTCAAGGCGCTTGGCATAGGACATACCACTGCGAGCGCGAGCGGCGGAAACGATCCACATCATTGCAAAGTGAAGTTGGCGATGGCCAGCGATTGGGAATGGGATCTGGTAGTTAGCACCACCGACACGGCGAGACTTAACTTCGAAGTCTGGACTAATGTTGGCGATAGCCTTTTCGAGAACCTCAACTGGGTTTTCGCTGTTTAGCTTCTTAGCTGCACCCTCAATGGCGGCGTAAACTGCGCGTTCGGCAGCTTGCTTTTTGCCATCAAGCATGGATTTATTGATAAGGCGTTGAACGAGGATGCTCTGATATTTGCGATCAGGCATAACTTTGCGTTGCAAGCTACTAGTTACTTTGCGTGGCATAATTACTTACCCTCCTTCTTTGCACCGTATTTACTGCGGCCCTGCTTGCGACCATTAACACCTTGAAGGTCGAGCGTACCACGAACGATGTGGTAGCGGACACCTGGAAGATCTGGAACACGACCACCACGAACGAGCACTACGGCGTGCTCCTGGAGGTTGTGACCTTCACCACCGATGTAAGCCCAAACCTCTTGGCCATTGGTAAGACGTACACGAGCGACCTTACGCAAAGCGGAGTTTGGTTTCTTTGGGGTTTTGGTGGTTACTTTAACACAAACACCACGCTTGAGTGGGGCTGCTTGCTTGTAGTAACGAGTCTTGAGCGTATTGACGATAGAGCCGAGAGCTGGAGATTTACTCTTTGCTGGGGCTTTTTTGCGTGGCTTACGCACTAATTGATTGATTGTAGGCACAAAAAATCCTTTTCTTTTATTATTAATTGCTGATTAAAACCTCATGGTTCAGCATCTACCAACGAGGTTTACGAAACTCTGAGTTACATTTTAGCAAAAAGTATTCAATTTGTAAAGACAGTAAAAACCCCACTTTTTACAGTGGGGTCTACTTGCAATCTTCAAACGATTGGCGATGAGTCAAGCTTGGGCGTGCCGCCAGCGTCTGCTGTCTTTAGCTGGGCGCCTACGTCGATTACGGCGCGCGAATACTGTGCTTCGCGAAATTCCTCGAGTTCATTCTCAAGTTTATAGTCGGCACTATGGACGGGCTTCTGCTCAAAGCTCATATGCCCATAAGGTGTATACATCTCCTCGTCGGTAAACTGATAGAGATGCATAATAGAAACCAGCGCCGAACGAATACGACCGCGCAAAATATGCAAAAGATCATAATCGCGCATATTGAACATTTCTTTGGCGCGTTTGAGTGTTGGCATCAAGAGGTGATAGGTCTCGCGCCAGTTCTTGAGCACACGCTCACGCTCAAAGACGCCGGCCATGCTTTCGAGGTTGTCGATGCGGTCCAGTGCCTTGCAAATCAGCGCCTCGCGCGACTGTAAGAGATCCTCGAAGTAGCGACGCTTCACATCGGCTTTGGTCTGATCGTAACTATACTGCATGACGGTCATCAGGCGCACCGCATTGCGAACTTGGCTGGACTCACTAATCTCCTGGATTTTGAGACCACAATCTTCACAAACGTCGTGCAGGAGAATAGTGGCATAAAGTGCATCGTCGCGCAGTCCCAAGCCCTTAGCCATGCAGGCCATCGAGAGCGGATGCGCGATATACGGTTTGCCGCCTTCCCGGTACTGTCCTTTGTGGCACCTAACCGCCAAAGATAGCGCGTCAAGGCTAAGTGGAAAGACGTCCCTAAAGCCCGTAAACATGCCACGCAGTAATGTGATTTGCTGTTCGACATTGTATTCGTCGACCGACATTATGACCATTCCGTTTTCAATCTTCTTCATAGAAAAGCCCCCTTTCTAGGATTGCAAGATAATAAGCTACAAAAGCAAAGAATGGATTGCTTTGATATATTATACTATTTTTATGGATTTTGTAAAGAGTGAAATGTTCGGTTTTTGCTTTAACTTGTGCGACATTGCCTAAAAACGGAAAAGTCGCCCAGAAATATGGGCGACTTTTAGTTTAATAGTTACCGAAACTTAATACTCGCCCTCGTGGGCGCGAAGAAAATCAAGCTGTGCGCCGAGGCTTATAATGACCGAGCCATTTGCCTCGTCGTGCGGGTCAAACCTCGCAAGCAGCCATTCAATCTTCTCCATAGGTGCCATCTCCTCAATTTCGCTTTCGTTCTTGCGCGCAACAAGATACACTTTAGCGATAGTGGCAGGATTCGGCGCGTGCGCCTTCATGACAACCTCGGGCAGAAGCACATCAACTTGCTGATGCAACATGGTATGCAAATCTTCCGGTAATTTAATAATGAACTTACCGCGAAGGAATGCTGCCCTTTCTTTGTTGTCGCCAGAATAACTCTTGGCCCAGATTCGATGCGGGTACAGGATATGGTGCCTTGTGGTCTGCACGCATACCACCTCCTTTCTTGGTCTAATCACTAGATTAACATATCTGGCCAATCTTGACAATAGCCAAAATTATGATAGTATAGCGTCCTTTAATCTTTCCATTAATCAAAGGGGCTCCACCAGGGGCCCCGTTTTTTATGCATCAAAAACCCCAGCCAGAGTGGCTGGGGAATTTTTAGGATTATGGAATATAGACGTATTTACTATAGAGTATCGATGCCACACGGCGATAGCGCACATCATAGAAGGCGCTGCCACCATCAATGTCTTTATACTTCTGCAGAGACTTAGACAAATCAGAACCATACGCATACGGAAAGCCCTTATGCATCAGACGGAACTGCAACAGGTCAGACTCGATGCGAATCAGGCAGTCGCGGTACTGCTCCGAATCTTTCGGTAGCGCCATGTATTTCTCAGCAATAGCAGCGCGCTTGGCTTCGATGTCCGGATCTTTGCTGACCCAGAAAGTGTCGAAGATATAGTGCGCCAGCGCAGGATCGACATGGTCGAGCTCCTCAAGCTGGAAATACCAAATGTCATAGTCGGAGTTGTCTGAACTATAACCTTTGACGCGCGAACCGCCAACTAGTGCGACCTGGCCGGGTTCGAGTTGTTGAGATACTGCTTCGAACACGTCGCTCATTGCCATGAGATTTGGCTTGAACGGTGACGTGATATTGCGTAGCGTTACTGGTGTTTCGTCGATAGAGCGCAAATATTCTTCGCGCCAGTCTTTTCGAGCGGCCGTACAATGCTTCAGAATCTGCTTTGGACGCTGGTAATCAAAGCGCATATAGCGACTTTTGAGCTCTAGCAGATCTTTTTCGCTTAGACAGCCCCAGTCTTCGAAAACTTCGAGGCAATCATACACGCAACTTGCGAAAATCGGCTGATTCTCGTGTGCATCCAGTAACATAAAGAGCTGCTCTGGACTTACGATCTCTTCTTCAATTAGCCAAGGAAGCAGATGCAAGCACTTGATGACATACTCGTAATCGCCTTCGCTAGCTTCGCGCTCATAGACGTCGCCGAGATTGAAGCACTCGCGAACATCTAAATAGTCGAGTAACTTGAGCCACGCTTGCTGATAAGCCTTATTTACGTCATCCCAACCTCCGTAAACGAAGTTGAGCGGCATATAAAGCGCCAGCCTTGCATTGGCGTCGTTTTGACTGGCAATATCTACCAGCGCAAGGTAGGCATCGTGTGCCTCCTGCCCTTCCTGCATATAGTCGCTCACATTTGCGAAGTAATCCTCGATCAACTTCGCACTCGCAGCACGGGCACTAACTTGCTCAGTTGCAGCGTGATTCTTAAATACACGCGCAAATTCCACCGGGTCACTGAATGTCTCGATAAGAGGCATTAGAACCACTTTTGTCATTTTTCTATCACCCATGAAAAATGACCTCCTTTCCTAAAGTTCGTTACATTCCACCAAAAAAGGAGAGGTAACTGTTATATTATAGCACACTTTTGCGCTTTTTGCAAGTTTACAGTGGTAGGGCTAGCCTTGCGCGAGTCTAACGGCGCGGTCGAGCTGCTCTTTGAAGAGTTTTATGAGGAGGTTGTGACCGGCAGCGTTTGGGTGGAGTAAATCGCTTGAGATATAGGTAGTTTCTTGTCCCTGAATTGCGCCCTGCCAGTCGGCGACCAGAATGCGGTCGTCATTCGCTGCGGCGCGCCAGACGGCGCTATTAAAAGCAACGTTATCATAAGCGATAGAATGTGCAGTCATTAAGATGATATAAGTATCGCTCCCAAGAATTTCGCGTAGTTCGGCAATCTCTTGCGCAGCCTCAGCTGAGCTTAAGTCGCTGTCATTAGTATCTAATTCATAAATGAGATAGGTAGGTTTGCGGCCGGTGGCGACGTATTTGCGAAGTAGCGTAGTGCCGGCAGGATTGCCTGCAAGATCACGCGCGAAACGTTTGCCGCTCTGAACATCGACAAAAATATTGCCGAAAGTCTCGTTAATCTTGGCGCGCATATAAGTGTTGTCCGAGTAAGAATCGCCAATATACCAAACATTATCGCCGTCCGGAATGGTCTTGGGATCGATAGCTGCATAAGCGATGGGCTTAGTGTAGTTGTCGAGAAAATGCAGACCGCTAGAAACAAATAGACAGACTATGATCACAAGCAGAAAAATAACAGGGGGGCGTTTCATGATACGAGTTTAGCAGATAAGGTCTTTCTAGACTAGCTCTGAGTTGAGGTAATAGTAATAATCAAGCAGCTCGCGCGAGTAGTTTTTGATGAGCGCCTGCGGAAGCTGGTCTTTTTCATGGCTTGGCAGCACTAGCATACGCGTAATGCCAACTTGCTCGACGAAGGATGGGCTGTGACTTACCATCAGCACAGTACCACTGTAATCTTTGAAGTTCTCGCCGATGATTTTTTGGGTTTCGGGATCGAAATGGTTGGTTGGCTCGTCTAGAATTACAAGATTGGCGCGCTTGGTGAGAATTTTACAGAGCGCAACGCGGGCTTTCTCGCCCGGCGACAACACAGAGACGCGCTTATTAACATCATCGCCGCTAAAGAGGAAATTACTGAGGATAGAACGCATGTCGGTGTCAGTAAAATCGTAGCTGCGGACGTTTTCGAGGACAGTTTTGCGCTCGTCGAGCACTTCAAGCTCCTGCGCGTAGTAGGAAATTGTGGTGTTCTGGCTGGTTAGAATACTGCCAGCGCTAGGCGTGAGTTCGCCCATGATGAGTTTGAGCAGGGTGGATTTGCCAATGCCGTTTTCGCCGACGATGAGGAACTTCTCACCGCGCGTCAAGCTAAAGGATAGATCCTTGTAGAGCGGATCCTTGCCCGGATAGGCGAAGTTGAGATTTTGGACTTCGAGCGGGGTTTTGCCAGATTGTTTACTGGGCGCGATATTGATGGAAACGCGCTGGTATTCTTGCTCGCGAGTTTCGAGCTCTTCGAGCTTGCGAGCAAGCATCTTCTCGCGCACATGGCCCTGGCGAATGAGCGCCGTATTACTACGCTTGGCGGCGCGAGCCCGGTCAACAAACTCTTGAATGCGCTTGATTTCACGCTCCTGCTCGCTAATGCGCGCATCCTGGTCGGCTTTTTCTTTGGCATATTGACGACGAAAAACGGCGTAATTGCCGTGATAAGCCTTGGTTTTGTGGGTAGTTTTATTGACGAAAAGAATCTTATTGGTGACGGTGTTGAGAAAATCAACATCGTGCGAAATAACTAGCACCATGCCGTTATAATTGCGCAGATAGTTAGCAACAAAGGCCTTGGTCTCAACATCGAGGTGGTTAGTCGGCTCGTCAAGGAGCAGTAGGCCAGCGTTTTCAAAAAGTACGCGCGCAAAGGCAACTTTGGACTTTTGGCCACCAGACAGCTGGCGCATTTTGCGGTCCATAATATCCTGCAGGTTCATTTTCTCAACAATTTTGAGTAGCTCGTGGTCAAAATCCGCCACATTGTATGAATCGATGAGGTCTTGGAGCTTGTTAATGCGGTCAAGAATGGCGCCAGATTCGGGGTATTTGGCGAGTTTTTCATATTCTTGGTTGAGCTGTTCTTGTAGCTCATCAACCGGACGCGCCATAGCGATGTAGTCCCAGACGGTAATGTCGGCATGCGCTTCATCAATTTTGATTTCCTGTGGCAGATAGCCAAGGCGCAAAGATGGGAGCTCAATCTCGCCATCATCAAGTTTTTGCTGGCCAAGAATCACCTTAAAAAGCGTGGATTTGCCAGCGCCATTGACGCCAACAATGCCAACTTTGTCGCTAGCATCAAAATGAAAACTACAGTCGTCGTAGATTTTTTGGTCACCAAAAGATAGCGCGATATGTTGAGCTCGCATAGTGGATATTATATAACAAAAAGGACTCGCTATAGCGAAGTCCTCTTGAAATCAATCTGGCTGGAACTTCAGGACAAATGCCGCTAAAAATGAAGCCAACAATAATAGCGACGAGAGCCTGTGCGAATTATTGGAAAATATACTTCTTGGCCGAGAATACGATAAATCAGATAGTCGTAGCGAAGATAAACTTCCGCAATCATCTTAGCGTCTACTTGAATTTGGCAACAATAGCCAGCCTCCGTTTCTCCGTCGACCATAACATGAGAATCTTCGTCGCCCTCAATAATCTTGCGCAATTTCGACCCTTCCTCGGCTATGACGGAATTCACTAGCTTAACCGCTTCCTTCAATTTTTTCCGTTCCATAATCACTCCTAGATTAATTCGTCGTATTTAAGTTTAGGAGGCGACTATTTACAAGTGAGCAAACAAAAAGACAGCTCTTATTACGAGACTGTCTTTTGGGTGTCAATTCGGAATATTAGCGCAGAATACAATCCGTCATATCGCCTTCGATTTCGAGAATACTCTTGCCTTCAAAGACCTTTACTTCAAGTATAGACGTAGCGGGCGAGCAAGTTGCAATTTTCTCTCCGCGACCTTCATATTTATCGGCAAACTTCCAGATATTATAGATATCTTCTTTGTCATAATCGGGTTCGATATGGTAAAAGAATTTATTATACATAAACTCAATCTCCCCGTTATGGTTGAGAATTTCTAAATACTCTTTTCTTGCCTTTTCCTGAGCGTCTGTCATAGCTTTATTCCTTTCAAGAATTTCTTGTACTTTTCATACAAGTCTTTGTTGATTATATCACCTTTAGTATTAGTAATTGGCGTAGGGTTAGGCCTAGCAGTCCCATCATATCTGTGTATATGAAAGAAAGGTTTTTCGCCACCATGACGACCATAGTCAATGTCGAATTTCGCTTTCCTATCTTCGCCATATTGCCTATATTGACTAAAATGTCCGTCAGTATTCAAAAGAATATATGCGGTTCCCGGAGTATTACTATAAAGCGGTAAACCACCTTTAGTTTTAGCGTTTAAGCCAATTTTTCTTAGAATCTTTATTCCAGCAATTTCGCCTACTTTTTCCCATTCCTTGCTCGTAAACCCTCCACTTTTAAGAAACGATCCACTACTTCCCATGTCGCCTCCTTTCATTAAGACGCTGGGAAAAGTTCTTATAGTACCTTATGTTGTCGTATTTTTTATCCAACTCCGGTAATGGGCCACCAGCAATAATAAGATTCGAGGGATGAAGTATTCGTTGAAGCTCATCGACACCGTCCAAGAATACATTTTTGCTGATAAAGTTAGACATGCAGCCATTAGTCGAGATAGCTACGGATGACTCTTTTGGTAATCCATCAAGGCACCAATCGAAATCCTCCAAATAAGCCCAAGACGCAACAGGAATTACATTAATGCCATTCTTCTGTAGATGATACGCAATGGTTCTATTGCGACCTACATTATACTTGCGAACCCAGAGAGGCATATCACGATAAACCGAAAAATCAGTAGTAATAACACCCTTGAATTGTCGATACTTTTCAAGATATTTATCGCAATTACCCCAAACCGATTCGAAATGATAGTCATCTATAAAATGATCCAAATAATAATTACTCGGATCCTTCACAGAATTCTTTTCATTAAAGCCGATGACTTTGTCTGGTATAATATTCGTAGGTTGAAGCTCGGGATAGTATTCTGAGCCGACAAGGTTAGAGCCGTTTAGGTAGTCACAATACCTAAACGGCCTATATTTTTGAATAGATATCTGATTCATAAATATTTCCTTATTTTAAAGTTAATAATACCTACATTTTCTTACGATTTATCAATGTTAAAAACTTCCAATTATAGATAAGGAAGATTGGAAAGAATACCGTAATCTTAGATAAATCTCTTAGCAATTTTGTTAAATCGATTTAACTATATAGTCAAATGTTCACGTTCGTGATAAAATAAGTTAACAGTAATTTGCGGAGGTTTTACAGTAATGGACGATCAGAAAAGAAAAAATTTAATCGGCGAAAGAATTAAAGAGCGCCGGTTGGCGCTCGGGTTAAGTCAAGAAGATCTCCAAAAGAAAACAAAAATCAAAAATACAATGATTAGTAACTTCGAAAATGGGAAACGCGAACCTAATCTGGCGAACATTGCGAAAATAGCTCATGCGTTAGATACAACTATCGACAAACTATACTTCGGCGACGAAAGTAGTTCTTTTATAGAAATGGCACCAAATCTAGGAATGAAGCTTGCGAATTGTATTTGCGCGCTGAAAGAAGAAGGTGTGTTGGGCGGAATAGTAAAAGACGAATATGGCGAAGGAGAGACTTTCATCAGACTCCATAATTATACTTGGGAAGTTACTCGTCTCATAAAATCATTAGATGACTTTAATATGTCCAAGGAAACATATTCGGATCCAGATTTATACGTCGAACAGCTTAAAGATTCATTTGCTAATAGCGTAAATAGGAAGTGTTTTTAGTAATAGGAGTCTATCATGAAATACATCTTGTCTAACGAAGAAGAAGTTATATTACGTAAAGCGCTCGGAAAAGAGCTTGTTTCAATTTTAAGCCTAGACGGGTATTGGCGTAATCCATATTACAATTCAGTCATTTTAAGTTTTCTTGGTGGCTTGAATATTAAAATCACAGCCAAACGCGTCAATGCGAATAATGAAGATTCTCTGCATTATTTATCAGTTAGTTCCATAGAAGCGATCGATGGAATATCTGACGGCGAAAAGATCTTCGCCGAAGAGATAAATACTAGAAAGGTTGAATCTATTGAGATTATTACCGACTGCTTCAAGTATGCAAAATCCACTCTCGATCTAGACATAGATAATGGGATTATTTTTAGAGATTCAGATAATAATACGTACGCGTTTTATATCAATAAAAGAGAAAATTTTATATCGCTTACAACAAATAAACCTTTTGCTTCATGCCTCACTAAAGCACATTTGCGCAACGAGTTTGCGATTTTTGACAAAGAAACGAAGAACATTCCGGAAATTACTAGAACTTCTCGCTATCTCGAATACGATTACCAACTCGAAGATATTTTGAAGCCATTAGATTCTCGGGAGTATCTTGGAGATGGTGGCGACGCTTATATTAGAAAGGACTTTAAGAAAGCTTTTGCAAATTATAATTTAGCGGCAGCAATGGGAAACATGGACGCAGTTTCTAATCTAGGCTACTGCTACATGTACGGAAATGGTATCGAGAAGAACTTCGAATTAGCATTAGAATATTTTAAGCTAGCTGCTAGTAACGATAATATTGATGCGTTATATAAACTAGGCACGTTTTATGCTTCGGAAAAATATAACATGCAGAACTTCGCCATAGCGGATAAGTTTTACGATAGAGCTTTTAGCCTAGCGAAGAGCCAACATAGACTCTCGCTCTATCCCAGCCTTCTTCTAGTGGTCGCAAAAGAGAAGATGCCGAGCGGCAGAAATGCCGAAGATCTAGAAGAAGCTCTTGAATTGCTTGCAATAGCACATGAGTCATTTTCTTTCGAAATCCTAAAAGGCGCAGACTTCTACTCCAAGCATTTAGAAGAAGCAAAGGAGCTTATCAATAATGAATGCTTTAAATCCCTAGACGAGAAATATGTTAAACAAATTCTCATCTCGCATAATGTTGTCGACCAGGAGCTAGAGTCGACACCCTACAAAGAAATTCCACTATCAAAAATCGACGATTTAATTAGTTTTCATGATTCAAGCCTACTTAAGATTACTTATAATAAGACCGAAAAAACCTTAACTGTAATCATAGACCAAAGCTACGAATCATTCTCGGACGAAAAGCTTTGGAAATATATGCCAGAGCATGGGCCAATCCAATTCAAGTTCAAAAATGTCGAAAAATATGACGGCTCCAAAATAGAGAGATGCGACTTAGATATCTACGACGAAGGCTATGTTAATGATTCGTTCGTATTTCATTTCTATAATCCCAAAATCAACGAATGCGAAACGGTCTCTATAAAAGCATCGTCGGTAGAAATCACTCTCAAAAAGAAGGAACAATATTAATATCCGCCTTCAAACCCATCTCCCTTGCGCTTATCTAGTTATAAGATATAATTAACTCATACATTGGAAGGTAATTGCGGCCGCTACGAAAGTAGCGCCGCTTTTTGTTGCCTCCAGTCATCCGCAAAATATGAGGTTTAAGAAATGAAATGGATACTCCTATCTTAGATCCGCCCGAGGGCTTTCCGCGAATTGAAGGCCCCTCAAACGAGCCGACCAAATCTTCGAAGCTGCAAGTACTGAAGGCAAAAAGAAACTCGCAGGCTTTCTGGCTTAAAACCTACGAGTTTCTAATAAAATTGTCGAATTAACACCGAGAGAACCTTTCGGAACTCTCGTTTTGGACGCCAATCGTCCTGTTTGGCTGGGGATGAGGGATTCGAACCCCCGAATGGTGGGACCAGAACCCACTGCCTTACCGCTTGGCGAATCCCCAACGGTTAGGTATATAGTAACGCTAATGCGGTCTTTTGTCCAGTTTTTTTAGGCGCGAAGCATGCATAACTTGATTTTTTATTCCGTTTGTGCTATAATAACATTGGATGGTCGCTTTTTAGGCGACTATAGCAATATTTTGAGGGGGAATTTTTATGAGTGATGTTACTATTCGACAACTGGAGAGCATGCCGATTGGAGATCTGATCCGCGGACTCGAGAATGAAGAATTCTCGGTTCTAAAGGCCGCACACAGCGCAAAACTCCGCGCTGAAATGCGTGGAACTGGACTGATTTGCCGAGCTGTACTCTGGCTGGCAAGCGTGCTGGCGGGCGGCACCAAGAAGTACCGCAATATTCGCAAGATGCGCAAGAAGCTGGCGAGCATGCTGGCTTGGGGTGCGCCGTGCAAGATTACAGGCAAACCCGAGCGTGAAGCAGACTGTATCGTGATGGGCTTTAACCACCCGTCGCTAGGCGAAATTGCGCGCTTTGTTTACGTGCATTTGAACTATTTCGACGACAGGTTTTCGCTTTTTCCGGTGAATCTGCCTTGGTACGAGGCTTTGGCGCCGAAATCGGAGATCTTGAGACAGCTTGGCATCATCCTGGTGCCAATTCTGACGCCAAGCACACTAGTGAAGATTTCGAAGAATGTTAGCAAGTCTGAAATGACGAGTCTGCAAGGACTCGCAAGCGCACTGAATAACCATTATATTCGCGCAATCGCCAAGTTAGCCGAGGCTGAGAGATGTGCTATTTGGGTGGCGCCAAGTGCGACACGTCAAGCAACGGTATTTAGAAACGAGGACGAGCTGAACGATAGAGTTCGTATCGAACCGCAGACGATTACCCTGCTAGCCACCGCGCTACACAAATCTGGAAAGCCGTACAGCTTGGTACCGGTCGGCGTTGCACCCAAGAAGCGCTGTGGTCGCGGACTCAATCTGTTCAAAGAGTACAAGCTTTGCTTTGCGAACAGCATGTCCTACGACTACGTCGAGTATCTGCGCACAGCAAGTTCACCGAACTACCGTGGTCGCCAGCTGGAGTTCAAGTTCCGCGAGCAAATTGCGTGGGCGCTACTGCGCCTAAAACGCAGCGATTTGGTCTGCGCGTACGAGAACAGTGAGCAGAAATGACTACGCTGTTCTATGACCGACATATTTAGGCCGGAATCGTTGCGACAATCACCAAAGATTCAAAAACCGCCCCGTTTTGGGGCGGTGTTTTTAATGCTCAGAAATAGATGCGATATAAAAATAATATTTCTTACTCTCGCGACGGTAGACGTCCATGAGGCTTCGCTCTTGCCATTCTTTTTCTTGCCAAGATTCAATAGAAGCATACAAGTTATAATTGCAGCGAAAGCCTCAGCATGATTGTGACCTGGTATAATTATCTTATGGACAATTCTGATCTACTTGAGAAAAGTTTGCGCACAAGTTTTATTGATAAAAACTACCTTTCACCCGAAGAGTATCACGCGCGTCTTCTCCGTAATGATCCAGAACAAAATGAGAAAATTATTTCTCATCTTCTTCGTTCACTCCAAAATTGCGATGAGTTCTACTTCTCTGTCGCCTTCATTACAATGGGCGGACTTATTATGCTTCTAGAAGTTCTTCGCGAACTTAAAAAACGAGGAATTCGCGGAAAGATTCTCACTACCGATTACCTAAACTTTAATGATCCAGCCGCTCTAAGAAAATTACTCACCCTAGATAATGTCGAAGTGAAAGTTTTCGACTCAGGTGATTTTCATACCAAGTGCTATATTTTCAAAAATGCCGATATGTACAATATTATCGTAGGAAGCTCAAATCTTACTGCCGGTGCACTAACTACAAATACCGAGTGGAATCTTAAGATTTCTTCATTGCGCGAGGGCGATATTGCAAGCTCAGCATTAAGCGAATTTAAAAAGAATTGGGATAATGCAAGCGAGCTAACGCCAGAGTGGATAACTGAATATGAGGAGCGTTTCAAAAAAATCCAGTCAATTAGAGCGCAACGTAATAAGGCAATTGAGAAAACCTCCGAGCCCGCTTCAATACTAGCCCCTAATAAAATGCAAAGCGCCGCGCTCGATCGTCTCGCCGAACTTCGCATTAAGAACACTAGCAAGGCATTAATTATCTCAGCGACTGGTACTGGCAAAACTTATCTTTCCGCATTTGACGCACGTGCTTTTAATGCTAAGCGACTACTCTTCATCGTACACCGCGAGCAGATCGCAAAAAGCGCGCTCGAAAGTTTCAAACGAGTTTTTGGCGATTCGCGTACGTATGGCGTATTAACTGGCGGGCAACGAGACCTAGGTGCTGATTTTATTTTTGCGACCATTCAGACGCTTTCTCGCGAAGATTGCTATAGGAGCATAGACCCTGAACTTTTTGATTATATTATCGTCGACGAAGCGCATCGTGCCAGCGCGCAGAGCTACAGGATTGTGTTTGATTATTTCAAACCGAAATTTCTACTCGGCATGACTGCAACGCCAGAACGTTCTGATGGCGCAAGTACTTATGAGCTATTTGATCATAATATCGCCTATGAAATCAGGCTGCAAGACGCGCTTGCTTCAGATATGCTTTGTCCATTCCACTATTTTGGCATTGCGGAGCTAGCAATTGATGGCGTCGAGATCGACGATAATGCCAGCTTCAATTATCTAACTTCGGACGAGCGCGTCAGAAACGTAATAGAATATGCAAAATACTACGGTTATTCCGGAGACAGGGTTAAGGGCTTGATCTTTGTTAGCAGAACAAAAGAAGCCATTGAGCTATCGCGCAAGTTTAACGAACTTGGTTTTAGAACGATTGCGCTAGTTGGCGTAAATAATCACCAAGAACGCCAAGAAGCCATTAGGCGCCTAGAGACAGATATCAATGACAATAATGCATTGGATTATATTTTTACTATAGATATCTTCAATGAAGGTGTAGATATTCCAAAAGTTAATCAAATTATCATGCTTCGTCCAACGCAATCTGCAGTCATCTTTGTACAACAACTCGGCCGCGGTCTGCGTAAAGCAGCAAATAAAGATTACGTCGTGGTGCTAGATTTTATCGGCAATTACAACAATAATTTTATGATCCCGATCGCACTTTCTGGTGATAAAACTCTCAATAAAGACACTCTTCGAAAAGCCGTGATTGCTGGAAGTCCAACTATTCCTGGGTGTTCAACTATTTCATTTGATGAAGTTGCCGAAAAGCGAATCTTTGAATCGCTTAATAAAACCAACTTTAGCGCGCTAAAGATTTTACGTGCCGAATATCTTCAGCTAAAAGAGAAAATTGGCCACATTCCGACTATGATGGATTTTTATCGCCTAGGCTCAATTGATCCAAATATAATAATTAAATCCTCTAATTCTTATTACGAGTTCTTACAGAAGTTCAAAGAAAACGTAGAAGAGCTGTCAATCGAAGAGATTGCTCTTCTTCGCTATGCGTCGATAGAGTTTGGCGACGGGAAGCGCCCAAGCGAGCTCGTAATCCTGCAAAGTTTACTCGACTATGAAAGTGTTGATTTTGATTATATTAAACGGGTACTAAGCGCGTATCGCGAATATAGCGACCTGGACATTATATCAGCGATAAACGTCATGAATGGTAGTTTTCTTACCGATCCAAGCAAGAAGCGTTATTCTTCGCTATATTTCTGCGATTTTGAAAATGGACGAATTTCTCGTAGCGACGCTTTTAATAAAAATCTTTCTGAAAATCTCCGCCATTATCTCAAAGACTTAACCGATTACGCGCTGCTTCGCTATGAAGATAACTATTTTGTAGCCAACTCTGATTCTGATCTTAAATTATTCGAGAAATATTCGCGTCGCGATGCTTGTCGTTTGCTTAATTGGGAGCACGATGACAGCTCTACCGTATATGGCTATCGTATCAAACATAATACTTGCCCTATTTTCGTAACGCTCAATAAGGACGAGAATATTTCCGAGAGCACAAACTACGACGATAAGTTTATTAATCGCTCGTACTTCAGTTGGTTAACACGCTCGAATGTTACGTTGGACTCGACAGAGGTTGTAAAATTACGCAACGCCGAAAATAATAAGCTCAAAATTCACTTATTCGTAAAGAAAGCAAATGCTGAAGGCACTGATTTCTATTATCTTGGCGAAGCACATCCTGAACATTTCGCACAACAATATATGACCAGTGGCAACAAAAAACTTCCCGTAGTTAATATCCGCCTAAGACTAGCTAATTGCGTACGGGAAGATGTTTACGATTATTTAACTAGATAATAGCCTTAGACTTGATCGCGTCTACAATTTCAACATCTGCCGGACACCATTTTATATCATCTAGCTCGTCACGAGTTAGCCATTTAGCAGCGTGATGCTCGAGAAGTTTAAAATCACCTTCAAGTTCGCAGATAAAGCTATGCATAGTTAAGTGAAAGTCTGGATAATCATACTCTACCGTTGTGATAAAATCGCCAACCTCGATCTCGACATTCATTTCTTCCATGATTTCGCGCTTTAGAGCCTGTTCCTTATTTTCGCCCGGCTCGATTTTGCCTCCCGGAAATTCCCAATAGCCTTCAAGATCGCCATATCCACGCTCCGTAGATAAGATTTTATTGTCTTTTTTAATAATAGCTGCAACAACTTCAATTTTTTTCATATTACCTCTTTCACCTAGTATATATCTTTTCTTACCACTTCGCCTGGTTTTCATGTTATACTAACAAAGAATAAGCACAATAAAATAATAGGAAATAGGGTGGATAAGCAAAATACACAGCGTGGAATGCAGAATGCGTGGCAACCGATTGCACAGCACGGTCGTGCACAGACGCCGGTGACTCGCATCAAGATTTCTGCGCCGCAAGAAGACAAAAATACTTTTATGCAGAATGCGCCAGAGGTCAAGGCACAAATGCTTTCTGCGCCAGCAGGGAGTTCAAAGCTAGAAGCTCCGGCCGATAGCGCAAAGCTCGCCGCGCCAGCAGATTTGCCAAAGGTCGCCGCGCCAGCGGACTTACCAAAAGTCGAAGCATCGGCTAGTTTACCGAAAGTCGAAGCCCATGCGGAGCCAACTAGGCCTTCTACCCCAATTAAATCAAACGAGGAGCACATGGTTTATACCCCACTTGACAACATCGAAGACGTTGAGGAATTCTACGCTGCGATTCGTCGCGAGAAATTAACCCACAAGCTTTCGCCAGAGCGCCCATATTGCTACTGGACGATCGAGACTTACGATAAAAGTAACGGCATCCGTGGCGGTGGCGGTCTTGGCGTACTGGCAGCCGATATGCGCCGTGTAGCGGAGCAGCTCTCGGTGCCTTTTGTACTCGTTACGCCGTTCTATCCATGGGAATCGCACCAAAAAATGGTCAACATGGAGCAAATCGACTACCATGAAGAGCGAAATTACCGCGACTTTGGTTTTAATTTTGTCGATAAGGTCCGTATTCGCACCGCTACGACCTCGGTTGAGCTTGATGTAGTCGAGAAACGTCTCGGTTCTTCGCGCTTCCTCTGTATTACTGAGCCAAACTTTGGCGAGCTTTACTCTGGCGAATCCGGTAGCGATCACCGTTTGTACCAGGAAGTCGCACTTGGCTTTGGTGGTTATCAGGCTTTGAAGCTTGTCGGTTGTAAACCTGGCGTGATCCAGCTCAATGAAGTCGCCACCTTCTTTGCTGCGCTTGCTCGTCTTGATGAACTCGCCAGCAGTGGCATGGACTTCTATGAAGCCGTAGTCTATACGCGCAAGCACACGCTTTACACCAACCACACCCTCGTCCAGGCCGCTGAGGCAAGTTTCCGCTACGAGCAGTTCGAGCAATACGTCTTCCCTAACATTAAGAGCGAGGCCGTCCGTCGCTGGCTTAGAGATAAGTTTACCGATGGCTGGATTCGTCTTTCGACCCCAACCGTCGAGATTGCGGAGCTTCGTAGTGGCGTATCTAAATTACACGCTCGTGTTGCGAATTACCACGACATCAACGGCAACAAGGTTAAGTTCAAGTCCGTCACCAATGGTATCCATCTTCACACTTGGGTATTGCCAGAGATTTCCGATTATTACCACTCGCATGGCATCTTGGATCGCTTTGACTTGCCTGAGTCACGCGGCTTTGAAGAAAATATTGAGCGCATTACCGCTGACGAAATTCGTCATCTCAAACAAATCGGACGCGCACGCCTCAATGATGTACTAACGCACCGCACCGATCAATACGGCAATCCAGTGCATATTCCGGAAGATGCTTTCTTGTTTGACTTTAAGCGCCGCTTTGTCGACTACAAGCGCCCAGAGCTACCGTTTACCGACCCAGAACGCCTTGCGCAGATTCTCGAGCGCAATAACGCACATTATATCTTGGCTGGTCGCGTCCACATGGGCGATACACGCATGTTCGACAAGTTGATGCGCCTACTTCATCTGATTGACGAGAATCCAATTCTCAAAGAGCGCGTCCACTACTTGCCAGATTACGATGAGGAACTTGGTCGAGCGCTAAGTATTGGCGCCAACTCCTCGATTAACACGCCTATCGTTGGCCTTGAAGCTTGTGGCACGAGCTGGGAAAAGGATATTGCCAACATGGGACTCCTCATCTCGACGCACGATGGCGGCGTGGCTGACATGCCTTCAGACAATTACCTCACCATAGATGGCAAGAATGAGGCGCAGGAAGTCGAAAATCTCTACAAGCAGATGGAGGTCGCCGCGGCAGCCTGGAGGAACGACTTCGATCTCGAATATTGGATCCATAAAGAGCTCAAAGCATATCTCGATATCTGTTCAGGTTCTCGCATGATGCGCGATTATCTCAACTACTTGTTCTAGAGCTTAGCCCACACCGCAAGGTGTGGGTTTTGCTTGCGTTTTACCCTAGAATTTGCTATACTCTTGACAAGAGTCCGATAGGACTATTTTTAATGGGAGCAAATATGGCAAAGATCACTAGAATCAAAGCGTCCGATAGCCAACCAAAAGATAAGGCAAAAAAGCAGGACGCTGAGGCCGAAGAGGTCACCCGCAAAGTGACCGTCAAAGCCAAAAATAGCGAAAACAAAAAACTCGCCACCAAAAAAGCCGCCGAGGCTAAGAAAGTCGAAAAGACCAAGAAAAAGGCCGAGAAAGCCAAGAAAGAACGCAAAGTTCCTGCAGTTTTGAAGCCGCTCTGGTGGCTCTTGACGCCTTTCCGTGCGCTTGGTCGTTATATTAAGGAATCTTTCGCTGAGATTCGTCAGGTCCGCTGGCCATCCCGCAAAGAAACCTGGAAGATGACTCTTTCGGTTATTCTCTACGTCATCTTGATTTCGGCATTTATTATGCTACTCGACCTCTTGTTTACAAAAGTATTTAATGCAGTTTTGAAAGGATAGAACATGGCGGTAAACCGTTATTTTAACGATACTAAAGCTTGGTACGCAATCAGCACGTATTCTGGCTACGAAGACAAGGTTGCGGATTCTATCCGCCAACGTCTCGACTCCGTAGAAATGGTTGGTAAGATTTTCGACGTAATCGTACCAAAAGAAAAGCAAATTGAAATCAAAAACGGCAAGCGCCGTATCGCCGATAAGAAGATTTTCCAGGGTTATGTGCTCGTCGAAATGATTCTCTCGGATGAGACTTGGTATATCATTCGCAACACGCCGGGCGTAACCGGCTTTGTGGGTACTGGCACGCAGCCTACTCCAGTATCAAAGCGCGAAATTGAGAGCATCAAGAAGCGCATGGGCGTCGAAGATCCAAAGTTTACTGTCAACTACGAAGTTAACGAAGTCGTCTCGGTGACCGATGGTCCATTCAAGGGCTTTGAGGGCACTGTTTCTGACATCGATAACAAGAATGGCAAGCTAAAAGTATTAATTTCGATGTTTGGGCGCGAGACTGCAGTCGAGCTTGATGCACTTCAGGTCAAGAAGATTGACAATTAATGCTAAATTTGCTATAGTTAATAGCGTTACGCATTCGAAAGAATCAAATATAAATCTAGAGGGATTATGGCTAAAAAAGTTATTGGTAATCTAAAACTCCGCATCCCTGGTGGTAAAGCAACTGCAGGACCTCCAGTAGGAAGCACACTCGGTCAATGGGGTCTTAACATGATGGATTTCATCAACCCATTCAACGAGAAAACTAAAGAGTATATGGGCAAGAACGTGATTGTTCACATCGCCGTTTACGAAGATCACACTTTCGACTGGAAGTGTCTCGGTCAACCAGTAGATGATCTCATCCGCGAAGCCATCAAGCTTGAAAAGGGTTCTGGTCGTCCAAACACCGAGAAAGTTGGTAAAATTAGCCGCGCACAGATTGAAGAAATCGCAAAAGCTAAAATGGACCAACTTAACGCAATCGACCTCGACGGTGCTTGCAAAATCGTTGCTGGTACTGCTCGCTCGATGGGCGTCGAAGTTACTGAGTAATTTCTACTTACAAAAACACCTCGTTCTGGGGTGTTTTTTTGATGCGCCGTTTTGCCCTCTCATTGATTTCTGGCTATTTTGTGATATAATAGAATAATCTGCACATTACAATGAAAGGGGTGATGTTTATGGCTTCGCAGAGAGTCAGTAACATCGGTCGCATCGTCGACACACTGGTGCTAGGCGGAGTCGTAATCGCCACAGGGTTGTTCCAAAATGGAGCGCTTTTAAGGTGGCTGATTTGCCTCATTCTAAGCATTTCGATCCTTGAAATCGCAACTACGATTATTGAACGCATATTTCAGTGTAGAGGTATCTGCCACATCAAACATCTCGAGGCCGAAACTAAGCCGATTCCGAATTGGCCGCACCGAGGGGTTTGGGCAATCTGGGCCGAGCTCATCGTATTGCAAGTCGCAATTGTGCTAGTATTTCTGCTGGACGCCTCTGGACGCGAGCTGATATTAGTCGTAAGCACGACTGTTTCAATCGATGCTGGCGGATTGTTTGTCGGTAAGCTGACGCGCAAATTTAGCATCGGCACGCCGGTTCACATGCTGAGGAACTTGTCACCAAACAAGACCTACACTGGATATTTAGGCGAGCTAATCTTCGGCTTCGTGGCTGGAACAACCATAGTCTACATGTTCGGACTACGTCGCGACATGGCAACGGCAGGATTCATTTTGCTAGCCCCGGTCTTTGGTGCTTGTGGCGATTTGCTCGCATCAGGCGCCAAAAGACAGCTTGGAATTAAGAATTCTAATTGCTTTTTTGGACGATTGCCGGTCTTTGGGGTTCTCGAGTGGTTCACCAAATCTCGCGATGGATATCTCGACATGAGCGATTCGATCTCAACCAACATCATACTTTTTGCCCTACTCGTCAGCATTTTGCGCTGAAGAGTCCAACTGGCGCCCCGACTGGGGCGTCTTTTTTACATCTTATGATTTTATGTTATAATAGTAATATTGTAATTGCTCAAATATAAACCGGAGGTGGTATTATGAGAAATCGAGTAATTACCGCACTTTTTATCATTGGAATATTTTTACTGGGATACTTTGCCTTTGACGGGACTGCGCTCAAGTTCTTGCTGATCTTTTGCCTGCTTATCGCCTTTATGGAGATAGACTATACCATGGATTTATTAACCTTGACACTGGAACCGAGGCATTGTCATCCGCACTTTGCATTCTGTTACCAATCTGCAATTCTCATGATTGCGGGCTTCACCACGCTATTCATGAGCCGCGAGGAAATCGCACTAGTACTCTGCACAAGCATGCTGGCCGACGTCAGCGCATTCGCTGTTGGCTCGCTGATTGGACGCCATAAGGTTAAGTTCCTCGCCAAGATTTCGGCTAGCAAGAGCTACGAAGGTTTTGCAAGCGGGATCTTGATTGGAATCATCACCGCATATCTTGTCTGCGTCTTGACCGGAATCCCGATTACACCTCGCATCGTCGCGTATATTGCGCTGGGCGGACTGACAGCTGCGATTGGCGATCTACTGGGCTCGGCCACTAAACGTCAACTTGGCGTGAAGGATTCGGGCGTATTGCTCGCGAATTTCCACATGTTCAAGTTAGTCGAAGCACCAATGCGTGGCCACGGTGGTTATCTTGACCGCTTTGACTCGGTTTCGCTGGGATTAGCGCTGTATGGGCTACTGATGCTGATTTTCTAGAATATTCCATTCCAAAAGCACCCCTCAAACGAGGGGTGCATTGATTTTTAGAGCAATCTGTGCTATAATAGATAGGTATATTAACTTAAGTTCGGGAGAATCACAAGATTCGTTTGTACCGCGAAAGGATTATCATGGCAGAAGAGCCAAAAGAAAATCTTGAGGTCCAAGAGACTGAAGCTGTTGCAGAAGAAAAGTATGCAAAAGCTGGCAAAAAATCTAAGAAGCACGTCGAGGAAGTCAAGGCCGAGGCTGAGCGCCAAGCTCGCAAAGCCGAAGCTGCTGCCGCCCCAGAAAAAGTTTCTGGTCCAAAGCCAGTTACCCGCAGTCGCCTCGAGCGCCGTGGCAAAAACTACCGCGAAGCTTACGCTAAGATCGAAAAAGGTAAAGCTTACAGCCTCAAAGAAGCTGTCGAGCTCGCAATTGCAACTAGCCCAGTCAAATTTGACGCAACGCTAGAAATGCACTTCCGTCTTGGCGTCGATCCACGTCAGGCCGACCAGAACATTCGTTCTACCGTCACTTTGCCTGCTGGTACTGGTAAAGACATCCGCGTAGCCGTATTTGCGCCGCTCGATGTTTGCAAGGCCGCGAAAGCAGCTGGCGCCGACATTGCTGAGGACGAAGAATTCACCAAGCGTCTTGAGAAAGAGCAGCTTGATTTCGACGTTCTGATCAGCACGCCACAATACATGCCAAAGCTTGGTAAGTTTGCTCGCCTCCTCGGTCCTAAAGGTTTGATGCCAAACCCAAAGGCTGGTACGGTTACTACCGATATCGAGAAAGCCGTCAAGGAAGCTAAGGCTGGTAAAATCGAGTACCGCGTCGACAAGCAAGCTATTGTTCACGTTGGTCTTGGTAAGGTCAGCTTTGGCGCCGACAAATTGATGGAAAACATCAACGCCTTCTCCGAAAGCCTCAAGAGCCAGAAGCCTGCATCTATCAAGGGTCAGTACGTCAAGAGCGTCTACATGACTACTTCGATGGGTCCAAGCATCTTGGTCGAAAACATCTACAACTAGTAGATACACAAAAAACCGCCTACTATAGGTGGTTTTTTGTTAATTATTCAATTGTTGCGTTGTGAGCCGCAGCTGTTTGATATGACAAAGAGTGTTTATTTTGGAGTTTCTTGCGAGATTCTGCAGCTTGGATCTGCCGAGGCCAAGGAGTTCCTCAAATCTCACAAAAAAATTTCGCCCAAAGTAGTGGGCGAAATTTTAGCGCTTCTTTTCCTTAACTTCGTTGCGACCAAGATTCTTCTTCGTCTCAGTGAAGGTAACGTGCTTGCGCAAAACTGGGTCGTATTTGCGGAGGCTGAGCTTGTCTGGAGTGTTCATAGTATTCTTCTTTGTATAGTAAAGACGGATACCAGATTCTTCTGAAACCAAGCCAACGAGCTTTCGCTTTGTATTATTTTTCTTTGCCATATTGCGTCTATTTTAGCATATCTATAGAGATTTGTAAATCTTTCAGTGGTAAAATAGAGGTAATGAAGACAGATAAGCATATTTTGGTGGCATTTTTGGCCAATCTTGGCTTGGCGGTGATCGGCATCATCTCGGGGTTTATTACTGGGAGCTTTGCGATTATCTCTAATTCCCTGCATAGTCTCGGCGACGGAATTACGGTTGGAATTTCGTTTTTCTTGGAGCGTAAGAGCAAAAATGGGCCGGATAAGACGCATACTTTTGGCTATGCGCGCTATTCCCTGCTTGGCAGCCTGATTACGAACATGTTTTTGCTAGTTGGCGCCGTGACGATTATTATCGAGTCGCTGCATGGTCTGCACGAGGCGGAAGAAATCGAGCTTTCAGGCATGCTCGGGCTAGCGATTTTTGGCGCAGTGGCGAATTTTATTGCAGCTTTTGCGACTAGGCATGGGCATACACATAACGAGCGCGCTGTGAGCTTGCACTCAGTGCAGGATGTTTTGTCGTGGCTCGCGATTATCATTGGTGCAATCGTGATGCAACAGACAGGTTTTATGCAAATTGATGCGATTTTGTCGATCTGTATTGCTATTTATATCCTTGTGCGTGTCCTTCGAGAGTTTCTCGGAAGTCTTTACATTATGCTCGACAAGACGCCACCAGAGGTAGATTATGACGATTTGTGCGATAAACTACTTGGGGTGGATGGCGTGCTGGGGCTGCACCACGTACATCTGTGGAGCCTGGATGGCGTAAATAACTGTGCGACTTTGCACTGTTTGATTGCCGATAACGCTGATGCTTGCAAAGTGAAAGTGGATTTACGCGAGGTCTTAGCTAGCGCTGGCTTTAATCACTCTACAATAGAGATCGAACACGATGGCGAACATTGCAAGACGAGTCGTTGCAAGTTAAAGCAGCCGAGGCTGCGCCATTGATTTATTTATCTCTTATGGCGTGATATAATAAAAGAAAACGGAGTGCGAATATGACAGAGTTGACATCAAAAAACCTTTACGACTATCTCAGCAAAAACAACGCCAAACAGCGTAAAATTGAGCGCATGCTGGAAGTTTTTGATGTCGACCAAGTTAAAATTGAAGAGCTTTTGATGGCGGGCGAAAGCTGGGGAATCTTCATCTATGACGCCGAAGATGGCTGGCGCACGCAAGACTTTGCCAAGATCGACTCCAAGAAATTCTTTGACTTTGTTTACCAGGGCGTAGTGCCGACTAGCGCACCAAAAAAAGAGGCGTCAAAGAAGGCCACTGAGAAGCCTGCCGAGAAGATTGAGAAGGTCGCCGAGAAACCGATTGAAAAACCCGTCGCGAAAGGTACCGAGAAACCCGTCAAAAAAGAAGCACCAAAACAGATTCGCAAGATCACCGAAACACCAAAGAATCTCGCTACTGCAACCGTCGAGGAGAAGATTATCCAAAAACCGTTTACTTTGCGCGGGCTTTATAGCTTGATTTTGAAGCACAGTGACGAGGGCTTAGCTGAAGCGAAGATTTACGAATATTTTAAGGTGCAAGAGGAAGATTTGCGCTTCGTGCTGGATTATCTTGAATACAAGGGCTTTTTCCGCCACGATACGATGTCGAAGTGGTTTGCGGTGCCAGATCTTGCCAAAGATCCGATGTTAATGAAGACTTTGGTAGGCCTACGCAACAGTGCAATCTTGAACCGCGAGTTTAAGAAAAAAGCAATCCGCTCAAACGGCAAATAACTTTTTTGACGCATAGTAAATCGACAAAAATAACCCGTAGCAAAAGCTGCGGGTTAATGCGTTAGCGAGATCTTATCTCGTTACCATTCTTGACCGGAGTCGACCTTGTCCAAGGTGCGCATAAGCGAATTGAGCGGCGTAAATGAAGCCACATCAAAGACTTGCGCTGGCGATAAGCAACATCTTACGCCAAGATCATGCCATTGTTGCATGGCGGGCTCGGATTTGTAGGCATTATGTGCATAGTGCCCCTCGGGAATGTAATAGCATTTCGCGTCGCGATGAGCGAGCCAGTATTTAATCTGCGAAGTCTTGTAGTTTGGCAGGCAGATGCAGACAATATGCGGCTCCCAGCGCAAGGCCTCACGATACATGAGACGCTCCTGCTTTTTGAGCGACGGTTTAAGCAACTTGAACCTGCGAGTCCAACGCTCGATAAAATGCATATTTGAAGCGCCAGCCCCACCGATGAAGAGTACAGTATCAATACGTTCGGGCTCAAAGTTGAGAATCTCAAAGGCAATCATCGCACCGACGGCACCTTGAGCGTGAATAGTAAATCTAGTATCCTCGCCATAGGTGTTGAGAAGTTCCTTGTAGTTCTCGCGGCGACGGGCTTCGCTCTTGTCGTAGCTCGAAGGGTTAAAAGTCATAACTTCTGCCTCAGGATAGCGTACGCGAAGCTTTCTTAGATACTTAAGAAATTCGGAGTAATTACAGGTTTGATCCATGATTACTAAGATGCAATTTACAGTTTGTTCCATTGTTCCTACCTCCAGTCTGTAAAAGTGCGCTGTCAATATGACAGAAGTCTATTATAGCACAGATAAGCATAAAAGTCAATGATGCAATAAAGAACTCCCCCATATTAGCAGAGTCGAAAACCTGATGGAAACAATGAGAAGATTTTAGTTTGTATATTCGAATAAAATAGTATTAATGCGAGCTTTCTCGAGTAAAGAATTATTCTTAGCTGGAATCTCACGCTGAAGAACAAAATCAATCTTATTAGACGCATCATCGTATCGCAATAGATGAGGAAAAACATCAAACTCATAGTCACCAAGATAATCAGTAGTAACTAAAAGATATTTCTTATCGTCGTGCTCAAAAAGATAAATCCAAGTATCTGGTCCGACTTCGTAATGGTTAATTTCGGTAAAATCCTCGCAACCATATGCGAACATTATTTCTTTTCGTTCATCATTTGATAGATACATAGTCTTATTATGCCATAAAAAGAAAGGGTTGTGCCGTCGCCACGAGGAACGGCCTTTGCATTCTGCCCGAACAACGTCTCAAGTCGATTATCTGTCCAATTCTGGATTTCTCGACATACATAATCACCAACCTTTCAAAATAGTAATGTACGTTTGAAGTTTGCCAATCAAATACTAAACATATTATAACATATTTTGGATTAGTTGTAAAATAGGACATCTGTCTAGTATAATATAAATATGACGGAAGCCGAAATATTAAAGTAGGAAAAGGATTTTTATATAGATCAGAGATGGAAAACCTGAAATTGTCGAGGGCGAAGACGGCTTAAAAATGTTTAATTCATTAAGCTACGAGGATTCAAAAATATAGATGCTGAATATTTATCTAGATATAGACGGAGTCATCAAAGGATGCGCTTCTCCACAAGAAGACATTGAGGCGTTCCTGAGATATTGTTTAGATAATTATCCCGACTCAATGTATTGGCTTACCACCCATTGCAATAAGGGCATCAACCGCGCGCCGGAAGTGCTCCGTGGCTACCTATCAGATAAATTATTGGATGAACTAGAGACAAAGGTAAAGCCAACCACATGGGAGGTTCTGAAGACGGATGGAATAGATAAGGATCAAAATTTCGTTTGGTTTGACGACAATCTTTTTGAGAGCGAAAAACGTGTCCTGGAATCATATTATGCGCTAGATGGCTTTTTCAAAATGAACCCAAAAGATCCAGGTATGGCAAAGAAAGCACTAGAACATCTGAAAACGCTTGGATAATCTTTTAAACGATGATTCTTACGGTATAATAAACATATACATTAGTTAATTGCGGCAAGGACAACCCTGCCGTTTTTTTGTAGCTAATCACTAGCCGATGGGCGTAAAACAGAGGATTTTACGGATAAAGGTTTACGGTCTATATGTGACGCAGAACAGCATAGCTTGCACGCAATGATATAATAGAAGCAAGAAGGAATATGAACGAAAACGAAATATTTGAAACCGCACTAGAAATAGCTCTAAAAGCTCATAAAGGCCAAGTAGATAAGAATGGCGTGTCTTATATTCTTCATCCAATGGCCGTAGCCGCACAATTAGGCACCCTCGAGCTAAAGACGATTGCGATTCTACATGACACCATCGAGGATACCGACGTAACGGCCGAATATCTGCTCGAGAGAGGTATACCAAAGAATATCGTCGAAGCAGTTCAGCTCTTGAGCAAGTCAAAGGACGAAGAATATGAATCGTATCTAAGGCGCGTAAAAGAAAATCCTCTGGCTAGACAGGTGAAATTAGCCGATCTCGCACATAATACAAGTCCGGAACGAGCTAGTGGGTTGAACGAAAAACGTAGAGCCAAGTACGAATTAGCAAAAAGAATTCTTACCGAAGAAAACGCCGTCAAATGTCCAAAATGCGGAAAAGAACTAGCACCAATTATTTACGGATTACCGACTTCAGAAGCTGCCGAAGCCTCGTCTCGTGGCGAAATCTTTCTGGGCGGATGTGAAGTCTACCCAAACTCACCAAAGTATCACTGCTACAACTGCATTTTAGATTTTGATAAAGATCTAAAAAAGCCAACGAAATCTGACAACACTCCAATAGATTTCTTAGATTTCGGCGAAGAATAAAAGCTTTGCCTGGACCGACAAGATTTAGCGAGGATATACCTCAAACTGTCGGCAGATAAGGTATCAGATGCTTTTTGATTGCCTATTGGTCAATTGCAGCTACTTATCAATCCGAATAAGGCTTCTACGGAAAAGCAAGAAACAAAAAAACTCGCAAACATTTTATGTTCACGAGTTTTAATAGTCGTTATATGGAGCCGTCTTCGGGACTTGAAATCCGGGACCTCATCCTTACCAAGAAATGGGTATAGATTAGTATGTATTCGTGGCTACCCCTAGACGGACGCACTTCAGATATGCGCCGAAGCCATGACGACCAGATCTACAAGATGAGCGTACGGCAAGAGTGGATATAATTACCCTCCGCTTCATCCTTTCTGTTGTTCGACAGTACGTGGATATATTGGAAAAGATTACTAGCCTAAAATGCGCGTCGCTAGAAACAAGCTTGGCGATATTCCGACAATTATGCCGTAGTATAATAGAAAAGATGATTATCTTTGAATACAAAGTATCGCCTGCCTGGCTAGCGCCAGACATAGACAAGGAGACGTCCTATGTCCGGGTTACTGATGATCCAAAAGATAATGTGACTACTTTTTTCTTTGGTAAAGAATATCGTCATACGATTCCGGAAGAAGACATAGAAAAAATAAAGGATATTATAAATGAATACCCTGAGCTGCTTAATATTAGAGAGTTGGAACCAAATTCAGTTCTAGACGGCTACGAATATTATTTTGCATTCTCAAACGGCAAAAAATTTAACAACTTTACTGGCTACAATATTCTAGATTACGGGAGCAGTCCTCGTAAAAATGCGACCATGGCGCTGAGGGCCGCAAGACATATTAAAGATTACGTATTATGGCAAAACAAAATTCGCACCACGATACCTAACCGCCTGCAACATTGGCCAAAGTATCGGAAGCCATCTGATTTGTTAAAAATATAGAAAGTACTGCGATAGACTCATAAAGTCTTCGCTATTGCGAGCTTGATACTTGGGCAATGGTAAGAATCTGGCAAGAATTAAGAAAGGAGTGTTCAAAATGATTCCAAAAGAAGAAAAACTTACGAAGAAAGTAGTGGAGGCAATAAGGCCAGAAGATATAATTTATGCCGAATATTCTGCTGGTGGAGCCATGGGCGATTGCGGATCGAGTAGGATTTATGCTTTTAAAGATGGTGATTTGCATTACTACTATGCGAGCCTTTATTCAAAGGAAAAAAGTCAAGAAGAAGCATATGGTGTGGCCGGGAATTTGTTGTTTGGGCTTGCTGACAAAAATATATTAGATAAAACGTACGGCGGGTTTGGGAATACGGCCTTTAAAAAGAAAGATGTAGTCTTCGAGCGTAATGACGATAAATGCTCATTTATTTATGATAAATATCAGATAGAGGCGTCAGTTCTTGGAGTATATAAAAAAGTCGCTAGGGCTTTTGCAAAAAAGAAAATAACCGAAGAAATAATGGACTTATGGAACGATCCTGATAATTATTCTGTACTACTAGTGGACGAGAGAATGCTCCTAAATAACTACGCTGAATACTATAAAGAAGATCGACTCGAAATAACTTTATCTAATTATATTGATGCGATTGATGAGATAAAACATCTTAATCATCTAGATACAAACTTTTTAACTTTTGAACAAATATCAAGTGGCAGAGATGCAATTGCGAAATACCGATTACGTTATATTTTAGAAAAATTAGGCAAGAATGATACCGAAGACGTCTTCTATAATTTTGATATCAAGAAAGCAAGACCAGGCGATTTATTTGCTAATGTTAGCAAAAAGTTAGGCGAAGATATCTCTAAAAAATTTACAAAATATGAAGTCGTCAAAACCAATAATTCGGATACGAATGTACTCGGCGATAACATTAAGCAATTATTCGAATACCCAGTAGTTGTAGACTTCTCGAATGAAGCTCATGAAAAGTTAAGAGAAGATATCGCAGAAATGAGCCCTTCGATCTTAAGAACGAGAGAATCTATAGGCTACTATCTGGCGAGTTGCCATTATCTACTGGATAAGCTTCCTCTGCAAAAGATCTTACCAACGGCATTAGAAGTACTAAGAAAAATGCCAAAAGACGATTTTAATCATACAAACACAGACCAAACATATTACGCAGCCTCTTGGCTTGTAGATAGGGCTTGGAGTGCTATTACTGAGGGGAAAGATGATTATGGCATTCGCTTTGGAAATATAATTTATAATAACGTTTGGCCGCAAATAGATGGGATATGGCCAATCAAACATTACGGTAAGTACAAGCTAATCGGAGCGCTTGGCGAAGAAGAAAATGATGCCGGGACCTACATCTTTGAACGAGCTCTCAGTTTTATATTAGCTTTAGATAATCTGGATGAGCTAAATCCAGAACTATACAACCTTTTAAAAGAAGATGGCTGGTCGCCAAGTGACAAAGTACGCAGAAAAAAGTTTCTCTTAAAGATAGCAGATCTTGAAGATAAGAATGTTTTTAGGCAACTTCGAGAATATATGAAAAAGGCGAATCCGATGGATGCTGAAAATAATCTTAATAATCTTGCATTATACTTTCCTGCCACAATAGAACGCACTGATTTCCTTATAAATGCGCTTCTAGATGAGCAAGATGAGCTGTTCTCCGATACTAGAGATACGATGTGGGTCAAGCTACTTTCAACGGTACATTATAAAGGCATCGGAGCGCACATTTTGCAGAGAGTAGTTGATAATTTCGAGAAAATAGTCGGCCTTATCGGCGAGAGACAAATTGTAGATATATATTTTGCCGCTTGCACTGGGGTAGATGAAGATGATGAAGTTGCTTTGCTAAAAGAATTTAAAAATAAAGTTCAGAACCTCGAAATTAAAAAGAACGAAGATTCGGATTTTATCGAGAGAAACGTGAAAGTGTTAGATTCTACATTTACAGCTGCGAAAAAGCATATAGAGGAAACTGCGTTCCAGAGAAAAGAATTGAGAGCCTGGCTGGACAAGGAATATCTAAATTTGATAAAAGTAAAGTCTTTTGAAAACTAATCAGACTTAAACATATCTAGAGCAACAGTATAATATGATAAACATTTATCTGGATATAGATGGCGTAATTCGAGGGTGTGCTTCCCCGAAAGAAGATATAGAGGAATTCTTGTGGTATTGTCTAGACAACTACCCGGATTCAATTTATTGGCTAACGACTCACTGTAATCATGGCGTCAACCGTGCTCCAGAAGCTATACAAAACGAATTTTCCAAAGAGCTAGTAGATGCGTTATCTAAGCAGGTCAAAGCAACAGAATGGGAAGTTCTAAAAACGGACGGCATCAATAATATTGTGCCCATGAGCGGCGTAGTCGAAGAAAGCGTTCCCGAAGTACCACCACTCTGCCTATTATTCGGCGAGAAGCCGCCAAAACCGACAGGCAAACCTCCGACATACGTCAAGATAATGGATTGGAAAAAGAATAAAACTATCAAATTTATAGATGTAGTTAAGAAAGGATAAAGAGTGGATAATCTACACAACTTGCAAGAAATCTTTAGTAGAAAAATCTTTAGGATACCAGATTATCAGCGCGGCTATTCTTGGCAGTCGCAACAACTCGAAGAGTTTTGGGATGATTTACTAAGCTTAATGCCAGGACAGGATCACTATACCGGGATGCTTTCCCTAAAAGAAGTTAGCAAAGAAGAAATTGCCGAACATCGAGACAAATGGATGAATGAACGATGGTTGTTGGACTCTGGGTATAACTACGCCGTAAATGAAATAGTTGATGGCCAGCAAAGAATGACTACACTGATTATTCTTATTAACGAGATAGTATCTTACTGCAAGCAACACAATATAGATGTTTTAGATGATGTAGATAATATTAGAATCGAAAACGTTGAATCGCAATATCTATACAAGAAGAAGAGCGATATTTTAAAGACATATATTTTTGGTTACGAAACCGATAATCCAAGCTACAATTACTTTAGAGTAAAGATCTTAAATGATCCAAGCCAAACAAACGTAGAAGAAACTTTCTATACCCTAAACCTCAGTAAGGCAAAAAAGTTCTTTGAAGAAAAATTGAAGAATCTGTCTGCCAATGATGTAAAAGAAATATTCCAAAAGATCACCGTAAATCTTAAGTTTAATATTTATAATATCAAAGACAACTTCAATGTATTTGTAGCCTTCGAAACTATGAATAACCGCGGCAAGCGACTTTCTTATCTTGAGCTATTGAAGAACCGTCTTATTTATCTTTCTACTCTATTCAATAACAATGACGAATCAGAGAAGTCTGACGTACGAAATACGATTAATGACACATGGAAAGAGATCTATGGCTATCTAGGCAAAAACAAGAGTCGTCCTTTGAGCGATGACGAGTTTCTTCAACATCATTGGATGATTTATTTTGGTTATCAGACCAGAAAAATTCAAGGTAACCAAACAATTCCTTTCAGTACATACTTACTAAATAAGTACTTCATACAACAGAATATTGGCAAGAAAGACCTTGCGTCGAATATTGAAATCTCCGATGAGTTATTAGAGGACAATGATGTCGTAAAAGAAATAAATGAAGATGAGGAATATCAAGTCGATGACGAACTTACTGCATCGCCTAATAATGGCGGAAGTGACTTAACTCTTGCCGACATCAAGAAATACGTAGAGAGTCTGCGAAACCTTATTCCATATTGGTATCAAACATATGAGCCGTCATCCATAGAGAATGCTGAAATATCCAAATATCTATTTAGATTGAATGTGTTAGGCTATGTTAATGCTCGTCCGCTTGTAACCGTATTATTATCTAAAAATGATATTAGCGACGAAGAAAAGGCAAACACGCTAAAGCTCATTGAACGCTTTAATTTCTTATACTACAGGCTTAACAACTACGCATCCACCTTCAATAGTACTGTCTTCTATAATCTAGCGCGCGATTTTTATTACAATACAATTACAATCGAAAATGTCATTTCAGTGATAAGTGAAAACGAGTCATATTATCTTTCGCCAAACAATGTTATACTCTCTGATGGCCCGATCGATAAAATCAGTAAGCTAATGAAGCGCGACGGCTATTATAGCTGGGGCACTTTAAAATATCTTTTGTATATCTACGATCTTAGCAAGTCGGATGGACTAATCGCTAAGCAGAAACTAAACCCCGACGAGTATTTCAAACAGGATCCTAAAGATCAGTGCTCTATCGAACACATATATCCACAAACACCAACGGATGAGTATTGGCTATCTCGTTTTAAGGAAATCAAATTAGGCGAAGATACAAAACGGCTGTCAGACGAAGAAAGAAAGAAGCTTAATGGTAGCCTTGGCAATATGTTGCCTCTCTCATTGAGAATTAATAAGAGCCTGCAAAACGATTCGTTCGATGACAAGAAAAACGGAACAAGCAAGCGACGTGGGTATATTGACGGTTCGAGCTCGGAAATGGAAGTAGCACGCGATTACGACGAATGGACTCCATATACCATTCTCGCACGAGGTATGAAGTTGTTAGGGTTTATGGAATCAGAGTTCGATTTTAAGTTCCCTGATGATTATTACAGAAAAAGATTGCTCGGATTAGAATTTATGGCGAACAAAGAAACTGATCGAGAGTCCAATAAAACGGAAGCAATTATAGCCGAAAAGCCATCGGTTGCTACAGAGGAACATTATACCGAGCAAGAGCATCTAAAAGGATGTACAAGTACAGCTCTGGTTATCTATGGAAGGTTGAGATCTAGGATCCTAGAATTGGGAGATGTAACTATTGAGCCTAAAAAGCTATACTTAGCGTTTAAACACCTGACAAACATTTGCGACATACAAGTTCAATCTTCTCAAGTAAAGATTACAATCAATGTCGAAACTGGCAAATTAAATGATCCAAGGGGATTAGCAAAAGATATGGAAACTCCTCAGCATATTGGTCACTGGGGCAATGGCGACTATGAATTAATAATAGATAGCCTGGATGATATCGACTATGTAATGGGGTTAATTGAACAATCTTACAACATCCATTAAAAAGAGCCACCCTATTCACGGGTGGCTTTTTGGTATGCTTCAATCGCTTCTCTAACTCCACACTCCGGGCATATTCCCGTCTTGTTATCTTTTCTGGATATTACCGGATAGCCAGTGAACTCTTTTTTGCACTTTGGACAACGTTGAAGCTCAAGAATCTTATAGGTGAGAGTCTTCGGCAGGGATTCTAATTCCTCACGCAAGATATCCTCGTCATCATAGCGCTTGGTATCAACAAGAAATGATGAGAAGCGCTCATTATTCTTTAGTCTCTTCCCCTCGAAGTCTTTCTCGCCAACATAATATCAAATATCTTTATCGTGGATAATGCCGATTACATATTCACACGCAAATACATGCGCCGCCGGATCATGTCCTACTTACCGTGCCCAATGCTCCGTAAACTCATCACGATGGGATTACGCTGAAACTACAACCCCTGGTGGAACCACAGCTACAAACCAAAATACTGGCGGCGGTGGATCGCACGAAAACCGACAGCCATACATTTCTATCTATATGCGGAAAAGAACAGCCTGAGAGAAAATTAACCCGATGATATAATGGAAGTATGGCTAATAGTGATTACCAAGATCGAGCTCGCGGTATGCTCGTCGGCCTCGCGGTTGGCGATGCTCTTGGTGCGCCCGTAGAATTCTTACCTGATCCGTCAGATGTTTATATTAAGGAAATGGGCGATAAAATTGAACATTTCCATAAGAATTACCGTGTGCCAGAAGGTGTTTGGACTGACGATACGGAAATGGCGCTCTGTATAGCAGATAGTTTATTAGTCAACGAAGGATATGATTCGTATGACATCATGCGCAGATTCCAGGCCTGGAGTGAAGAAGGCTATCGAACATACGACGATAGGCCGGCCCATGATGTGGGAATGCAAACATCTCGTGCTATTGACGAATTTATCGCTCACCCAGTAGTACCAAAAGATTATCCCAAAACAGAATCTGCCGGTAATGGCGCAATCATGCGCCTCGCGCCGATTATTATCGCCAATACTTTCTTAAATAAAAAATATCCAACCCTCCAAGATGGTTTTAGAAAAGGAAAACTTATAATTAACCCCAAAAATGATGGCGGAGAATTTATCGATCTAAAAGATATCACGCCCACGATCGATATGGCAGTTCTATCATGCCGCGAAACGCATAATTCTATTGCCGCCGAGGCAACGACGGCACTGTTTGCAACAATGCTTTACTGCGCCTTGCATGGGCTTTCTAAAAACAATATTGCTTCGTATTGTGGACGTTGGATTATGAACGAAGAATATGACCACTTCTATCTCAATAACTGCGAAAAACTAATAAATAGAACTCTAGAAAAAGACGGAGAGAAACTATGCAATCTCGGTGGATACATCGTTGATGCCTTCGCTATTGCTCTCTGGGGTTTGATGAACTTCGATAATTTCAAAGATGGTATGATGGCAGTAATTAGATTAGGTGGAGACACCGATACTAATGGCGCAATCTATGGCCAACTCGCAGGCGCCTATTATGGCTATAATGCGATACCTGAAGAATGGCGAAAAGAAGTTTATCTATCTGATGAGTTAGTCGAAATAGCCGATGATTTGCTTAAAATGCCAAAATGTCCAATTATTAGAACTAGATTCGAGGATAATGAATTCTTTGAGGATATTACTAACAAGAAAAAGACAGCTAAGGGATAGGTAGATAACAATGATTAGCAATGCAGAAAAAGTTAGTTCGACAAGCGAGAATCTACGAGCGAGCCAAGAAAAACATCCATTAGAAGATGTTCCACCATTTGATCCCGATGCTGCTGCTCGCCGAGTAGAGGAAGCAAGGCAAATATCAGCAAATAAACCCGAAATAGGTAACTCAGATTTTGAGGATGAAAATGTATGGGGCGGTTCGGATGGCGACTATGATTCCTATGGTGATATAATTTCTCCTACTAAATAAGAAGGATCTTCAATACGATTACCGAAGTATGAAAGAATACTTTCTAATCCAAATCTCTTAAAAACTGCGCAAGAAAACTATCTTGGGCAATATCAACCCAATTCTAAATCTAGGGCCGATGTTCTTTCTAGCAAAGATATGCTAGACCATTATATTATTGGTCGGCTATCGGGAGATAGTGCAAGAGATTTTGTTAACTCAGAACAATTTAGAAATTATGCTTCGTACATCGTAGACACTGCACGCCAAAAAGTGCAAATAATCAATGGTAAAAAGTATTATCCCGAGTTATCTACGAACCCAGTATTGAAGAATCCGAGGTATCGAAGATTGGTAATTTCGCAACTTCAGCCGGCAGATCAAGTAGATAGAATAGTTAGAAACCTCGGCGAGAGCGAGGCCATGTATAAGAGTTACTTAAAGACGATTGAGGGCCGCTTGGAAAATAGAGCATTAGTATCTCAGGGCGAACTGAACATGGTTAGCGATTATCTGTATTCAGGGCGAGATTTCGGCAGTGGCTTAGCAAAGAAGTTTGCCTGCTATATGTTTAACGAAGCTAGAGAACGACAAGATTTAAAACCTTCTACACAAATAGGTGGCGCTCTTGCAAATTATTTTGGCTATAAGGACACGCTGGATGACAGATTAAAAGACAGGCGCATTATTATAGCTAATAATTCTGGGTATGACAACGAGAAACAAAAATTAACTCCAGTCAACATAGGAGTCTCGTGCGCAGAATATTGTGTATTGGAGCAGAATAAAATTAACCGTATGTCGTTATCGTCAGATGAAGGACTTAGTAAATCTAGACGTGAAACTATTTCTGACCTGTATTCTTTAATGATGGTCTCATTTCATGAACTCACCCACGACTATCAAAAATTTATGGTGACAGACGGCAAGGACAATAGTAGCGCTATGGTCCATATACTAAATCAGGTTTTAAGAAAGAATAAAAATCAGTGTTTCCCATTGGTTGACAAAAACCTAAACAAAGTGCTTGATAAGAATGGAAATGAAGTTAAAACTGATTACTACCGAGCGAATCACGATAGCGACGAAATAGAAATTCAAGCTGATGAAGAAGCATGGAGACAATGCGAAAGATTCATAAACGAACACGAGGTGCAATACTATTATGGCAAAGAAGATAAGGCTGGCAAAATGCGCGCATCTGACCATTGGCTTAAGTGTGATAAAAACGAGCAAGAAGTAAGGACGAGGCGCGCTTTTACTCTCAAGGTTGATGAGAACGGTCAAGAAATGCCGTATATACAATACGATATCGAACAGCTCGGCAAGAGTATAAAAGGAGATCCGAACATCATCAAGCAATATCCACAACTGTCTGAATTTTTCGATAAATCAGGATTCATTAAACCAGATATTTTCTTCAACAAAAGGATTGCTAGTGTTGATATGCATGGGCACGATATAATAACGGACGATTTTGGTGTAGAGATTGCTACCTATGTGTTAATGGATAGTTCTAATGTAAAAAACATTCTATCTTATATACAAAATCCAAATAATAACCTCACCGAAGCTCAAGTGATGCGTTGTGTTACTAATTTATGGAATGTACTTCACCAAGACGCATTAAAGACCAGACCACTTAGGAAAACTAATTTTGAGAATTATTCAGACACGAGAGCGAGAGGAAAATTAACTAGCGTCGGCGATCTTAAAGAATCTTATTTGAAACAGTATCTCCACCAGCTATTCAACTGTACGCATATTGCTGAAGTTCTCAAAGATAAATATCCGCAAGTAGGTGCTGAAATCGAACACCAAGAGCAAACATACTTCATATCATATTATGACGAACTTGCAAGCGACGTTAAACTCCCTGCTGAGTATTCAGATAATGTAAAGAACTACTATCTAAGAACAAAGAATAAGGCCCTACAACAAATTGCAATGAAACTATAGTCTCAAAAATATTACTTCTAAGGAAAAGCAAGAAACAAAAAACTCGCAAACATTTTGTGTTCACGAGTTTTAATAACCATATAGTTCTGGAGCCGCGACCGGGATTTGAACCCGGGACCTCATCCTTACCATGGATGCGCTCTACCAACTGAGCTATCGCGGCACAAAATATGAACTGTTTTTATTTTAGCGAGCTTGGGGCGTTTTGTCAATATTAAGCATCAAAAAGCGCCCCTTTTACGGGAGCGCTTTTATACTAGTCGGTAATCTCGTTGATTACAACGTTGACTTTGTGTGGCTGGATATTCTGGACATTCAGCAAAAAGAGTGTAGACTCGATCTTTGGAGCGATTTCAACGCAATCAGTTGCCCCATCCGCAGCTTCACTTGGAGCCTCATCGGTAGTCTCATCTGAATCCGAAACATTACATTTAGAAACTTCTTCGTCGGTTTGCTCGTATTTAAATGCATCGACGTTAATTTGCAAGTTGTAGTTTTCATCACGCGTTACACTGGAGATGTTGTAAGAATAGTAATCTTTCTTCTCGAGCGCAACCGCAATGACAGAACCGGTTTCAAAAAAGGAGCTATCCATGTCGTGAAAATCGGTCTCGCCGGCAACGCTAGTAGCAGTTTGCATGAGCTGATCAAGCTGAGTCTTGCTATTGATGACGGCATAATCTTTACCGTAGTACTTAGTATTAAAGTCCGAGAAGATGTATGGCGTGTCAGTATCTTGAGAAATTTGCCAGTCTTCAATTTCATAGCCGACTTGCTGTTGTTCGTAATAGACTGGGATTACCTCGACATCGTTACTCGTAAAGATGCTTCGGCGGTCTTTGCTTGCCATTTCCATACCAACGAAGATTAGACACAGAACAAATAGCACGCCAACCAAAGTACAAAGCATGGTTGTGAGAATAGTTTTGTAGTTGAGATAATCTTTACTGTCTTTTTTGAGCTCACCCTTTTTCATTGTTCTCTCCTTAGATTTTCATAATTTCGACTTCTTTTTCGGCAAAGAGCTTGTCGATAGAAGTGTTAAAGTCGCGGATCATGTCATCAATGGCTTTTTCGGCGCGTTTTTTGGCGTCTTCGGCGAGTTCGGCGGCTTTGATATCTTTGCGGGCGTCTTCACGAATGTTGCGAAGCTGAATCTTAGCTTCCTCTACTTTACCGCTAGCAGTCTTGACGATTTCGCGGCGACGCTCCTCGGTAAGTGGTGGTACTGGAACGCGGATCACACGGCCATCATCGGAAGGATTAAGGCCAAGACTCTGATCGGCACGGATGGCAGAAGAGATTTTGGCGATATTTGCCACGTCATATGGCGTAATTAGGAGCATAGAAGCGCCCTGAATAGTAACGTTTGCGATTTGGTTGAGTGGTATCATCTGGCCATAAACCTCGGCGCGAACGTTGGCGAGCATATCTGGATGCGCGCGACCGGTGCGGACCTTCTTTAATTCTTCTTTAAAATGCTCCACAGAAGCATTCATTTTGGCTTTTACGCCGTCAGTATCGAACATAGTTTTTCGAACTCCTTTTCATTTTTAAATCTTATTACGATGTCTCCAGAGCCACGCGCAGTAGTGCGAACTTTAACTTTGACGCCAAGACGATTACTGAGGCTCTCGGCTCGCTCATCGCTAGGTGTGATGCGCTTTTTAGCGTCTTCCTCGGCCGCAAGCGCGGCTTTTTTCTTGGCTTTTTGTTCGACCATGTACTGCTCGACTTTGCGAGCGCTCCAGTTCTCTTCAATAATTTTTGGCAAAACTGCCTCGATTTGCTCGGGAGTCGCCATGATGAGCGGGCGCATTTGCCCCTCGGAAAGCCCATGCTCTACCATCATATGCTTGGCCTTATCTGGAAGAGATAGTAGACGCATAGTATTAATAACAGAAGATTCACTCTTGCCAATGCGCTTAGCGACGTCGGCGGAACTCATGTTGAACTGCTCTTTGAGCTTCATGTATGCAGTTGCAGTTTCAATAGCATTGAGGTTTTCGCGCTGAACGTTCTCGATCAGTGATAGCTCGAGGCGATTTTGAGCATCAAGTGTGCGGACGATGGCTGGGATTTTCTCGATACCTGCAATTTGCGAAGCACGCCAACGGCGCTCACCGGCAACAATGCGATATTTGGCGCCGTCTTTAGTGACGACGATAGGCTGCAAAACACCGTGCTCGGCGATAGAATTTGCGAGCGCCTCGAGTTGCTCAGGCTTAAAATTGCGGCGTGGCTGATCTTTGTCTGGCTCGATGTCAGTAAGCTTAATCTCAACAAGTTTGCTGGATTTTTTGTCTTCGCTTGCGGTCGGATCAAAAGCTTCGTTAAAATCGGTCGGAATCAGAGATTCAAAACCACGTCCAAGTCCACGTGCGCTCATTCGGTACGCTCCATAACTTCTTCGGCGAGAGCCTTGTAGGCTTTGGCACCTTTACTAAAGCGATCGTACTGCCCAATCGGAATACCGTGACTTGGCGCCTCAGCGAGGCGAACATTGCGCGGAATAGTAGTTTCGAAAACTTTGTCTTTGAAATACTTCTTAACCTCGGCAAGAACCTCGGAGCTTAATGTAGTGCGGCGGTCATACATAGTCGCGAGCACGCCCAAGAGCTTGAGGTCCGGGTTCATGCCTTTCTTGACGAGATTCATACTTTCAAGCAGCTGCGCTACACCTTCGAGAGCGTAGAACTCAGTTTGTACAGGAAGCAAAAGATAATCAGCAGCAATCATGCCGTTAACGGTAAGCAACGAAAGGCTAGGCGGACTATCAATAATGATATAGTCATAATCTTCTCTAACACTGCTAATAGCATTTCTGAGAATAGTAAACTTGCCGTCGGCGTCAGCGATTTCGACCTCAACGTTGGCAAGCTCAGGAATGGTTGGTGCGATGAAGAGATTTTTGGCTTTGTTTTTGACAATAATATCTTTTAGCTCACACTCGCCAAGCATAACTTCGCACATGGTCTTCTCGAGGTCTTTTTTCTCGACGCCGAGACCACTGCTAGCATTGCCCTGCGGATCAAAATCAACAACAAGCGTGCGCTTGCCAGCTTTCGCCAAGTAAAAAGCAAGGTTGATAGACGTGGTCGTCTTGCCAACACCTCCTTTTTGATTGGTAACCGTAATCACCTTTGCCATATCTATATTTTACCGTAAAAGTGGTAAATTATAAAGCTGATTCCCAATCTCGGCTACTAATTATCTGCGGTAGTGGAATTTCGAGCAAAATAATGCCTTTGTCTTCGAAGTGTTGGCCAAGATAGTTAATTAATTCGACCTCGGTAGCAAAGAAGCTAATCTTCGCGCCTTTGATATGTTGCTCGACCGGCGCACCGAGAACGACAACCTCATCGATATGCGACTCGTCGAATTTGCCAAGCTTAGACAAATCATCCGTTACAACAATACGAGATGGCGCATCGAGCGCATAAATTGTGCGGAGTCCATAGTAGACAGAAATATCACTTGTATCGGCACTGTCGTCGATGATAATAGAGTTTTGCAAACCATGGCAAGGTTGCATGCGGCCATTGAGTGGTCGAACATCCTCGAGAGCTTTAACGATAGTTTGGCGCTCGACATTAAAAAGTTTAGCCACAGCTACGCCCATAATGAGCGGGCGGACATTGTGTTCACCAAGAATTTTGAGCTTAGCTGGAATATGCTCGCGCTCAGGATTTACAATGTCTCCAGTATAACCATCGATGGTAAAATCGTGATTTTCGAAGTAAAAATCGGCCGGCAGCTCATCGCCATAGGTGATGATCTCTGGATTAGTGAGATATTTGGCGTATTCTTGCGGAACGTCAGAAAAGTTTACGAGCACTTTGCGAGATTTGTTGGCGACTTCAAAGAATTGCTTTGCTTCATCGTCGCTGCGACAGCTCGTAACGATCGTAAGATCCGGCTGAATGTCTGGAAAATCTGACATCGAGCCATAATCTAGCACTACGACATCTGGTTGGACGTTTTTATTGACGCCCATTGTAACGAGATAGGTTTCGCCAAGTAGTGCACTTAGAGCGCGAATGGCGGATTTACGACCATAAGACCCTGCGACAACGATGGATTTTACTTGCGGATTTTTACGGAAGTATTTTTCGATTTTGCGCTTTGGACTAGAGAACATTATTTTTTGCTCGCTTTCTTGGCAAGCTTTTTAGCGTTTTTCTCGGCAGTAGCGGTTTCGAGGAGTTCTTTTGAATGAACGCCGAAGATAAGATCGGTAAGACCTTTTACGAGCAGATAAACACCAAAGACGCGAAGGTGCGTATTTGGATCGAGACCGTTTTCGCCCATCATCGCGAAAGCCATTACAGCACCAAACATACCTTCCATGAGCCAAATAAACTGGTCGGTTTTGTTCGTAAAACTACGGAAGGCGATAAAGATGGACGAGACGGAGGCATAGAGCGTGTAAATCGCAAGCACAACCATACGAAAAGCGAGTACGCCACCCTGAATCTGTGAATAGTCCGTGCCCGGGAAAAGATTCATAATAAATTCTGGCACAGCAGCAAAGAGAAGAGTCGCAGCTACAAAGAGCTCAATAATTGAAACAGCAAGCGGAATCCCCCAAGCATGCTGTTTGCTTTTGCGGTGAAAGACATTAAAAAGCTCGATGACGCCAAGAGCTATCATAAAATAACCGACTAGACGTGTAATAAAATCGACTTCGGAGAAACTTAAGATAAGACAAAGGCCAGCAATTGAGGCGAGCGCGCCTTTAATACCAAAAATTAACCAGTGACTTTCAATATATTTGCGTTTTGTAGTAGTTGCCACGAAAAATACTCCTTTTTATAAGGAAAATTATATATCAAAACGCTTATGCTTAGCAAGATTTTGAGTTCTGAGCCTTGATGTCTTAGACGTGGCGAATTTTGGCGCGAACTTTCTCAAAAGCATAGTCAAGTGCATAAAGCGAAGGCTTGAGCACTAAATCATGCGCATGGAGATAGATTAATTCCTCGACGCCAAAGCCGCGCTTAAACTGGCTAACACCATAAAAACGATGTTTAGTATCGTCTTCGGCGGTAATACCCCAGAAATTGTAGCGCTTAATTCCCCGCTCGCGCGCATCGCGCATGGCCTGCATATGCAAAAGTGGAGCACCGGAATACTTTGTGCCGAGCTGCGTCGAAACGCCATAGTGATAGCTGGCCTCATTGCCGTAGAAAATCATGAAATTCTGCGCAAGAATTTCGCCTTCATACTTAGCGGTATAGAGTTTTACTTCGTCGTATTTATGGAAGGCATTGAACTGTTTCTGCAGAAAGGACTCTGAGAACTCGACAAAATCATGACGCTTGGCGGTTTCAAGCTCGATTTGATAAAACTTCTTAATATCCTTGGGATTAGTCGAGACTTCGACAGTAATATTGTTTTTCTGAGCCTTACGCAGTGCGCGACGGAGACGCTGGGCGGCGCCAGCAAGGATTTCGTCTTCACTTTTTTCGAGATTTAGAACGCCGGCATACTCAACAGAGAGATAGATTGGCGCAGGTTTAGCACCGAGTTGCTTAAATAATTCTCGATTTTTCGGCGTCTCAGTGATTTGTGGGCGAATACGCACGAAAACACACTTATTGGCTTTACCCTGTTCTTTAATATCGTCAAAAATTGCCTGGCGAAGTTTGTCGTCGCTCCAGTCCATGATTGGTCCACCAGCAATAGCCATGTAAGTACCACGGCGCGCAGTCTCAACCTGGCCAACATAAGCTGCGACGATTTTCTCGCCTTTTAGTGCGATGCGACGAACAACTTTTTTATTGCGAGACTCATGAAAATCTCCCCAAGCCCAAGATTGCAAAAAGTTAGCTTCTTCGTGACTAGTAATAAAATCATCCCACTGTTTTTGGTCGGTCGCATCAATAATCTTCATAATGCTTATTATAGCATTATTTTAAGGATGCCTTGCTAGTGGCTATAAGTGGCGACGCTTTTTGCGTGCTTCTTCAAGGATATGAACGAGCTTGTAGTGGAGCGGTTTAATAACGAGATCGTGCGCCGGAAGATAAGCGACTTGCTCGCCGCCAAAGCCAGTCTTAAAAGTGGTTACGCCGGCGTAGCGGTGATGTGGTGAGTTTGGAGGCGCAATTCCAAAGAGGTTATAACGATCAATGCCCATCGCCTTAGCATCCTTCATGATTTGCCATTGCAGAGCGTAGGCGCCAGGATATTTACGCCCATCGAGTGTTGAGGCGGCCTCGTGATAGATGGCTTCTGGTTTTTGCATCAAAATCAAACCCTGAGCAAGCTTTTTACCGTCAAGGCTAGCAGTATAGATACGTGCTTTATCGCCAAAAATGTCGTGCTGAGCAAGAATCAACTTGCGCTCAGACGGGATAAAACCCTGGCGCTTGGCAGTTTCGAGCTGCAAATCGTAAAAATCATTGAAAGCTTTTTTACTGGTCGAGTATTCAACTTTAATTCCAAGCTTGGTGGCGCGACGAACTTCATAGCGAGTCTGACGTCGCATCTCGGCCATGAGTTCATCTTCGGACTTTGTTAGGTCTAGCATCACAGTGTGCTCGGCATGAAGATGCATTGGCGACAAAACGAGGCCGAGGTTTTTTGCAAGTTCACGATGCTTATCAGTGTCGGCAATATTTGGACGCATGCGCACAAAAACACAATTTTGCTCGTATGCGAAATCTTTAATTTCGGACATAAAAGAGCGCAAAATCGATTTTTTGCCATCCCAATCAAGAATAGGGCCGCCCGGAATCTCAAGATAGCGACCACGTTTGGCAGGCTTTAAAATTGCAACAGCGCTACCGCAAAGTTTATTGTCGCTAAAGACGCCAAAATAGAAGACCTGTTTGCCGTCGTATTCGTAGGTCTTGCCCCAGCTTGAAGTCTGCAGAAAATTAGCTTCATGGTGATTTTCTAGCACATATTTGTCGAGTTCACTTGGCGTGATTTTGCGAAGTTCTACTTTAGTTGCCATTTTTGTCACCTTTCCGCAGCGCAAAATAAGCGTCCGCAATTTCATCAGCGAGTTCATCGATATTTACAAGATAGTGCGAGTGACGCCAACCTTCTTTGACGCGAAGCTTGGAATTTTTGAGTGCCGAGTGAAGCTTTTTACCCTGGCGAAGAGGGGTGATTTGGTCATCAGAACCCCAGATAATCTGCGTCTCAGTCGCGAGATCCGTTACGTCTAGACTTTTGTCGGAATCTAACATGTTTGAGAGGGTCTTCTTCATGTTCTCTGGCGCATTATCATAGTCGCTGGCGCCGAGTATTTTATGAACAATCTTGCGCGCAAGCGGGATCTTTTTTATGGGCGCAAAAAGCTTACTCAACCTGCGTGACAGGTCACGTTTCTTTGACGGCTCGTAAACACCGGCGGAGTCCAATAAAATCAAACCACTAAGATAGGAGGAGCCCTCGTCGCGTAGAAGGTTCAGGAGAATGCGGCCACCATTACTGTGTCCCAGCGCAATTGCGCCTTTTGGAATATTTTCTTTTGCCCAGTTTTCGTAATCTGAAATGGAATAAACCTTGTCGGACTTCGTACCGAGGCCAGGTACACGCAAGAGCTCGGCACTGATATGATGGCGCTTCAGAGACTTGATAACATCAAGCCAAGGTTCTGGCTTGTAAGTCCAGCCGTGAATAATATAAAGGTCGGTCTTCATTCGAGCCCCCAGCTGGCGCGACGGCGACGATGCGCTTCGTCCTGACGAGCAAGATTCGAAACGTCCTCTGGATGGGCAAGTAGCTTTTCGACTATCCATTCGAGATATTGGCTTCCTTTAAAGATAACCGTTTCTTTGCCGGTAAGATTTTTCTCGAGATATTTAAGTGCTTGTTGAGGCTTATCGAAAGACTGAACTTTAGCCTTGTCTTTTAAGAGCGGATAAGTGTATTTTTTGGTGCGACGACCGATTAAAACGATATTTTCTACCTTCGTATCAAGAAGAAGCTGCGCAAGTTTTTCGTGCTCTTCGCCCTCAAGTCTACCCTGGTCGATAATATCGCCAATTACTAGCCACTTATGCGGCGCATGAAGAACTTTTACCATATCAAGTACCGTAGTCATACTGATAATATGAGCATTGTAGCTGCTATCAATAATCTTGATACCCTTTTTGCCCTCGAGATAATTACTGCGAGCTGGTGGCATATGAAAATCGTTAAGATCATAATTAATTGGCTCGTTGAGGTACTTCATTAGCTTCTCGAGCATAACGAGCTGAATCGTAACATCGCGCGGCATTGGATCGTGAAAGACAAATTTATGTTTCGCAAACTCAAAAATCGCTTTATCTGGATAAACTTCATAGCTTTTTAATGCATCTTTTTTTACAGAGACAACTTTCGCCTCAATATTTTTGGTAGTTTCGAGCATCTTTTCGTTATCGCCGTCAATAATTACAAGCTCGCGCGTGTTGGCTGGAATAGTCGAGAATTCGTGCGCGATAGCGTCGTCAACATTGGCAAAATTGCCAGCCGCAACTTCTTGCTCGTAAAAAACTGCGTGCGAGCGACCGAGCGTCACCCAAACCGAAACCTCGGGACGAAGCCACTTAGCAATCCATTCGGCCTCGTGCGGACGTTCGCCATCAGCTTCGACGATGTAAAATTTTTCTTTACGCGAGTAAACAAAAGCGCGAAACGGCGTCTGCAGAAAGAGCGAAATCCAATGGAGCTTACTACCGGTAATACCCCGCATACCAAGAATATCAAATGCGATGCCGAAAGCGCTGTTGGCATTATGCGAATAATGCGCTTTGGCGCCGAGCTGACTCTCGATAAGATTGAGCATTGTGGTTTTGCCAGCAGAGCCCGTCACAATGACAATGCGTGGATTCCAGCGCTTCAAAGAAATATTAGACCAAAATTTAAAATAATTAGCCACAGAGAGATAGAGCTTCTTCTTGAGCTTGGTAATAAAAATCATAACTCTATTATATAACAGTTTTTAGAGTAAGGTATCACGGCGCTTAAGCTCGAGTAGAACCGTCGGAACAGCTGGCGGTGGCGTAAAATAGTTAGGTTTTAGCGGTAAGCGAATGCGTGGCGCGAAATGCTCGTAGAGTTGATATCCGAGCTTTGAAGTGTAATGACGTTCATTGTTGAGAAGTTTGAGCGCAAATTGTTTCTGCAAAATTAGATAAATTGCCTTTGGCTGGTTTTCGGACTCGTCAAGCTTATGTAGAATTTTGGAGCTAAGATGAAAAGGCGGATTGGCGAAAACTTTATATTCTTCTTTTGGCAGCTCAAAGTCAAGAAAATCTTGCTCGACTATCTCGACATTGTCGAATTTTTTGAGGTTTTTACGAAGCTTTTCGGCAGTTTCGTGATCTGGCTCAATAGCGATAACTTTTTTGCAACGTTTTGCGAGAGCCGAAGTAATGACGCCGGAACCCGCGCCGATGTCGATAACGGTGTCGCGCTTTTTAATATTGCTATGGCCGATCAAAAATAAGGCCAATTTTGGGCTACTTAGAAAGTGTTGCGAAAGCTCATGCTTGCGCATTAAAGTTCCTCTTGATTAAAGTAGCCGAGGCGGCGGGTGTATTCGTAGAGCGCAACGGCACTCGCGCAGCCAACATTAATTGACCGAGTAGAGCCTAGTTGTTCAATGTAGAAAATTTCGTCGGCGAGGTCGAGTAGTTCTTGAGTGAGGCCGTCAGACTCAGAGCCAAAGACCAAAATAGCATTCGCTTTTACCTCGGCAGATTGGAGGGGCCTTGATTCTGGGCGATTGTTTTCGATCGCCACAATGTTCATGCCGCGTTTTTTGGCGTCTTTGGCAAAGTTTTTTGCGTCCTCAAAATGGTCGATGTGAAGATATTTGTCGGTTACCATTGCGCCACGGCGGTTATATTTGCGTTTGCCGATAATATGGACCCTAGAGACATTAAAAGCATTGGCATTACGAACGATAGTGCCAATATTAAAATCGTGGCTAAGATTTTCAATGGCGATCTCTATACTGGTGCGGGTTTTATCGAGCTCAGCAACAACAGCCTCATTCTCGAGACCTTTGAAACGATCAACTAGATTACGAGTATCTTCAGCAGGATTCATGCTATTAGTTTAGCAAATTTATTTAGCGGCCTGCTCGCTTTTTGATGCGTTCGACTTCTTGGTAGACGTTTTCGAAGATTTCTTGACAGTTTCAGGCTTTTCTTTTTTAGTTTCTTCTTGGGAGAGTTCTTCGATGTGCGAGATACCAAGTTTTACGAGCGCCCAGACCGTAACGTTAGCACAGAGCGCCACCATAGCGACAAGTGGCACGATTAGAATTGCGACGCCGAAAGATTGATTTACGAGTGCGCAGAGTCCAGCAAAGAAGACAAATACGACAGCCACAGTGCCATAAAACCAACTTAGGAGCGTAATCTGCTTGCGCTCGCGATAAAGTTTCATAAGATAGTCAAAAACAGTTTTCATACAACTATTATATCACACTTTGCGAAAAATTGCAAGAGCCAGCACGGTATGATATAATAATTCCGTGAAAAATCAACATAAATATCAACCATATGAGCCAAAAAAGTGCTGGGTGGGCGACAAACATAAGATTTGCTACGCCGACGAAAAAGAAGCCGAAATGGCGGCACGGCTAATCGAGACAGAACATGGACTGCCTGGCTATTCCCTATATCCATATCACTGTGAATATGGCGATCATTGGCATCTTGCGAACAAAAAATAACCCCCAAATGGGGGATTATTTTTAGTAGCGGACTGGCAATTCGCGCTGATAGGTTGTGAAGGCCTGAGAGTAGCGAGTCGCCTGCTGATAGGACCAAAGGTAGGTCTCTGGGCCAATATTGAAAATCTCGGCAGGAGCCGCTACGATACCTTTGTTGTTATTATTGTTATCATGGACGGACCAGACTGTACTATTGCTACCGCCACCATAGGTGCGATAAAGGTGCAAGTATCTAGTAATAACTGGGCCATTGAAGGTAAGTTGCTGATTACAGCTATTGGAGCTTATGCCATTATTCTTGTCAGTCGCGGAGACATTGCAAGTTTCAACAGTATCAGCGATTACCCAACCGTCGTAGTTTGTTACACGCTGATTAAATATCACTTTGTTTGCGATAATAATCTGCTGCGGCATCTTATGCATCGACTCGTAAACTTGATTATGATAGAGGCAGGTGCCGTTATTTAGCTTCTCGCCGTAATAGAAGTTTGCGTCGATCGTGAGCGTACCTTTGACATATATTACGCTTGTGCGGCTGTCATAGTCAGTGAGTGCTGCCGACATACAATAATTTGTAAGCGTTGAACCGCCAGAAACCGTGAGATTGCCGCTAGAATACGAAATCTTCGTTCCGTTCGAGAGACAGTCAAAGTTCGCGCCAGCCGGCGCCTCATAGCGACCGGAATTGTTATTATAAACACAAGTTCCAGTCAAATCGATAGTCTTGCCCTTGTAGTCTTTTAGAGTTTTGCCGGCACTATTCGTGCTTGAGACATAGCGCGTCATGATCTGTTCTTTGAGCGACTGCGGCGAACTTGCCTGAGAATCCGAGAGCAAGGTTTCGCCAACTTTATTCTCTCTACATGATTCATTCGCGATAGTTAGCGACGAGAAGTAGCAAGCACGACCACCCGAAACGCTAGACTCCTTGGTGCCACCCCAGTAGGATGCACCGGATCCGACACCGAGAATATTCTTTGACGAGACGATACTATACTCGGACCACGAGTTGAAGTCGTAGTTTTCGCCATTACCAATCGTACGGCGCATCAGTGAAGATTCGGCGCCCGCATAAGCGTAGAGACCGGAGCCCTTCACGGCAAAACTTGGCTTTTTAGAGACCGTATAACAGGTTGGTTCAGAGATATAGTAGTAAGCACCAGCCGTATTGCTCGTAAGGGCTGGAGTCTGGTCTAGGAGTCCCGTATCGGCAGAGCTTGGGTTATTGTGACTATCTGCTGGGAAGACAGAAGCCGCAATACAAACTTTTGTACCAATAGAGATGTTGCGGTCGATATTAATATTGGCAGCAATATTACTGATAGCATCAGTAATCGAGACTTGGCTATCTGACTTTGCAATTACAGTTTTGCCCGCGCCAATATCATTGCGATTATAATAACCGCCACCTCCCGTAATTGCAGTACCGAGACTACTCTTGATAGAGCTAATACTTGTATCAGCCGCAACATACCACTGATAAATACGATAAGTAGTCGGCTTAGTATGCGTAGAATATGCGCCAGTTTGAACGAGGCTGTTTTTGCGAGTCAAAACATTAAGCTTCATATTGAGGCTAAGGCTCGTACCGGCAATAACGTTTCGAATATTATTATCGGTTTCGTTTGCCGTAACTTTAATCTTGTAGTTGTACGGAATCTTTACGCTTGCGGTTGAAGTGCGATTATTGTTCGACGTTACTCTGTTGCGATTCGTGATCGAAAGCGCATTCCAGCTAAGTTTCTGCGAGATAATACTACCAACATCCGAGTTTTTAGTCTTAGTTGCCGCGTAGCAGTTTGACTGTGGATTTGGACTATTAGTTAGACCCGGAATTTGATAGTGACTGCCGGTATAGCGATTGGTTACCTGATTATAAGTATCGCATTTATAGTCGTCGCCAGAGTTTTCAGGCGATTTTGCTTGGAGCTCATAAGAACTACCGAGGAAACCCGACGTTGCACTGTTAGTCCAAGTCTTTACGGTTGTTCCAAAGAGATAGCTGCTATCATTGCCAGAGGTGCTTGAAGCTGACGGTGCGTAGGAGACGTACTTTTTTGGATTAAAGTTTAGCTTATTCGCGAGCTCAGCTCCAGCGCACATATCGTACGCAAATTGAATAGAATCGCCAGGCTTTGCAAAAATACTAACTTCTTGATTTAAAGCTCCATCATACGAAGTATACGCCTGTTTACCATTACCGGTATTCTTTACGCCAATGCGCCCAATATTCGTACCGCCGGCATGTGTATAGGTATAGTTACCGGCGCAAGTTGCTTCGTTGCGGGTAATCGTGACGCACTTTCGTTCAGTAGTCGCATTCTTATTTTGGCCAGTTTCAAAAGTATGGACTTCGCTTTGGTAAGTCATACTTTCACAGATTGTTATTGTTTGGCCAGGATAAATATAGCCAGTTATCGTATCAGTCGTAACTTTTTCATCGCCAACATTATACGAGTCGAAGGTACAGTTCTTGCCCGTACCACCTTTGTTTGCTGGATATAAGACACCGGAATTGCTTACATTTGTGCGACAATTATTCGTCACCGAAAAACTATTGCCACTAGTTCGTCGGACTTTGTGCGTAAAGGTAACACTATAATTGCCGTCCGTCGATGCGAGGCTCGTAGTGTTTACCGTAGTCGAGCCAGAGAAGGTAGCATTTTGATCGGCGCGCACGGTTAAGTACATTGGACTTACACCGCATGCTCCATCGGAAACGCTATTATAGCAACGGTAGTTATATACGGTTACAATATAATAGCCATTTCTCTCTTGAACAGCTAGGCCACCATGATTATTACTCTTAATCTTTTCATACAACTTCTTGCCGTTAATATAGATGACAGTATAGTCGTTTGGAACCGTCCAACCGTTCGATATTCTACCATTTCTCGCAATATTACGCGGTCTAGAGCCAAATATTTCATAATTATGCGCACTCGGAGAGCAATCGCGCTTCAAGCATAAGCTAACTTGGACAGCATTACCGCCGCCCTGGTGTGTCAAGCCAGTTATTGCCATTGGCGATTGTTCACTATTTGGATCTACGCTCGCATTTACGTTAAAAACGTAGAGATTTCCAACTGGATAGTATGGTTCATCGGCCTGAGCAAAGAAAAGCGTAGCGCGCGCAGCGCCATTACACGCCCATCTCACACCTCTGTCCCCTGTAGCACTTCCGCTCGCGTCAGTACCTCCTACCTCCGAGAAGTCGCTATATGGTCCATAAGTGTCCGTATTGACGCGATATGTTCCATTTGCATCCCAACAGTTGTTATAGATTGCATTATTATAACTCGCCGCAGAGGCCGTTTCTGAAGATAACAAAAAGCTAGAACCAAGAGCCGCCAATGCGATTAGCGTGCAAGCTATTATCTTTTTCCTAAGATTCATTAGCCCTCTCCTTTTTCACTATTATCAGCACGTTTGTTATATAAAGATTCATATTCTTGACTTTTATAATTATCGCCTTTTCGACTATAAAGCTCCACTAAGAGCAATGCGGTGCGATCATTTTGTCTTAATTCATCAGCTTCAAGTGCTATTTCTATTGCTAGGTCAATTTTCTCGTTATTAAAGATATTAACTATTGCACGAGCGTGAGCTATGCACAATTCTCCGCGAAGCTCATTGTCTTCTGCCTTACTATATACATCATTAAAATACTCTTCGCCAGCATCAAATCCGTCTTCTTTATATTTCGTTGTAAGCTCAGATAAGACAAGATTGGCGTAATTTTCTGGATTCTCATAAAAAACTTTGACTTCTTCTGCTTCTTTAGCCTTATCAACTTCACTTACGACAGTACTAATCAGCGCCGAGCCACCGAGATAGGCAGGATATACAAGCGCAGCAACCAAAATAATGACAGAAATAATTATCGTGCGACGTTTGTTTTTGCCTTCCCAAAGTACAGCCTTCAGATGTGCGCGACGCTGAGCACTAGCGATTTTGCGAGCGCGACGTTTAGTATCATTTTCGGCGCGCTTAACAAAACGACGTTTGGCCCGTTCGACACGAGCGCGCTCTTCAGCAGCTTTCTTAGCGCGAGTCTCGGCGCCTTCAACGCGGGTAAAAAGCTCTTTATTATCATGGCGTACAATATTTTTGGAGTCAAAATTAACATCATTCGACAAATTTTTATTTTCGTCAAAATTTGAGTCCATCTCCACCTCTCTTAGCTATATAAGTATAGTTCTATATAGATTTTAACATAAACGTAAACGTAATACATAAAAAATCCGCAACTTTAAGCTACGGATTTTTCTAGTGTCTAGCTACTTTTCGGACTTTTTAGTGCTCTTTTTTGCCGGAGCTTTAGTAGCTTTCTTGGTAGATTTTTTAGCGTTTGGCTTGTTAATCTCTGCTAGCTTATCAATCGTGCGCTCGACACGCATGCGATTCTTGATATTTGCTTTAACTTGAGGATCGTCAAGTTGCTTGGATGCCTCGGCGTCTTTTTTGTAGGCAGCTTTCATTCGCTCGACTTGCTCTTCGGCTTCGGCGTCAGAAATTTCAATGCCAAGTTCGTCGGCAAGTTTTTGAATGACGATACTACCGAGAATGCGGCGTTTGGCGGCATCACGAACTTCCTCTTCCCATTCTTCGAGCTTTTGTTTGCGGTGTTCAAGATATTCCTCGATAGTCGCACCCTGAGCTTTGAGATTACGCATGATATCTTCTTTCATGTGACCGAATTGTTCTTCAACAAGGGTAGCTGGAGCTTCAGTCTTAGAAGAATCCACGAGTTTAGCAAGAAGTTCGTCTTTGTAGCGCTCGTCGGCCTCAGAAGAAGCATGAGAAGTGAGGTTTTTGCGAATATCTTCGCGAAGTGCGGCGAGATTGTCGAAAGCGCCAGTTTTCTTGGCGAGTTCGTCGTCGATAGCTAGCTTAGCGCGCTCGTTGACTTGCTTGACAAGAACTTCAAATACTACTGGTTGACCAGCGAGATCTTTAACGTGATAGTCCTTCGGGAAGGAAATTTTAAGATCTTTTTTGTCGCCAGAGGCAAGACCAACAACGCCTTCTTCGAAGCCTGGAATAAATTGACCAGAGCCAAGTACAAGCTTGAAATCTTTGGCGGTGCCACCATCAAATGCGACGCCGTCTTTTTTGCCAACGAAATCAATGATAACTTCATCACCCATCTTGGCGGCGCGCTTAACAACCTTGGACTCGGCGAAGCTTTCGGCAATGCGTTCTACGACGTCATCGACATCTTTCTCAGAAATCTCTGGCTCATCATAGGTTGCGACAATTTTCTTGTAATCGCCAAGCTTTACGTCTGGCATAATGTCGGCCTTGACGGTAATTTCCGCCATCTCGCCTGGAACGTATTTCGCGATCTCAACATGAGGAATCGAGATTGGCATCATATCAGTGCCGTCAAATAGTTTTGGAATTGCAGTGCGAACGGCAATATCGAGAGTCTCGGAAGCGAGCTGGTTGGGATCGACGTGCTGTTCGACAATATTTGCAGGGGCTTTGCCATTGCGGAAGCCAGGAATTTTGACGTCGCGCGCAAGGCGAGAAAGGGCCTTGATGCGAGCTGGCTCCAAGTCGTTCTTATCGAATTCGACAGTGAACTCTACAGAACTGGTATTCTTTTTGCTAGAAATCTTCATAAGAAGATTATATCACATCTGTATAGGGGTGGAAAATCCTAGTGCTCAGATATAATTCCGTCGCCATAGTCGATGCGAAAATGACGCAAAATATTGCGTACATCAGCTTCCTGTTTAATGCCGGGGTTAAAAATATCGAAAGGATCAAAAATTTGCTTAATACGACCGTCGAGTTTTAATTGTTTAGCATCACGATATTGATTGATGAAAATTGGCAAAAAACGCCCCTCAGAAGCATTACCGCATGCATTACCGCCTAGATCATAAATCATTTTGATATATTCGCGCATAAATGAAACCATCTTACGGCGACCTTCTGCTGTGTTGATAGTGTAGTTTGGGCGGACCGTAAAAGTATCGAATTCTGGACGGCCATAAATCGCCAGCGCAACGCCGAGTTTATCCGACATACGCGTAACGGCATTTAGATAGCGAACCTGCGCCTCGCGCGGAATATATACACCATCAATAAGCGGTAAACGATAAATATTTTTAGTGGAATCGTTGAGATATGCGATTAGATTTTCGTTTAAAACATCAAAATCATTACGATTATCCTTGTCTTCGATAATTAAGCGGTAATTTTTGAGTTCGGTTTTAATTTTGCGCAGCTTATGCTTGCGCCAAAGATTTGAGTCATCTTTAATGGTGGCCGTAATGAGATAACCATCATCGGACGCTTTGCGGAAAAATCTCGAAGTCTTGCCAGTATTTTCTACTTCATTGTATAGCTCAGTGTCATAAACGAAGAGATCAGGAAGATTGAGCTTTTGTAAAACATCGACGACTTTTACATAATCATTTGCATTGCGGCAGACGACGGCTATACGAATTGGCTCGTCAAAAACGGGCTCTACTTTGAGAATAACTTCCGTGATAATACCGAGACTGTTATCGGCGCCACAAAATAACGGAACGAGACTGGCGGATTTGCCGGCGAAGTCTCTGATTCCAGCAAAGCCAGCCCGCGAATGCAGCGAATCTAACGCATCGACAACCTCACTATTCTCGCGACAAAGCTCGGATATTTCATGGTAGATATCGCCCTCGAAATTATTGAGCTTAGTTTTCTTCTTGAGTGTAAGTTTATTTAATGGCTCGGCTTGGATTAGACTGCCGTCAGCCAATACAACTTCGGCGCAAGTAATCAGGCTAGAAATAGTTTTCGGTCGAGTATTATCGTAAACCGAAGCATTTCGCGAAATTAAGTCGCCAATGGTCTCACGATCATCGCCGTAAACAACAAAATCTAAGCCCTGCAAGAGTAGGCTCTTGCGGAGCTCGCCCAAAGTAACGCCGGTTTGAACGCGGACTAAACGCTGGATTGGGTCGATCTCCTGAATATGGTTCAGGCGCGCAAGGCTCATGATGAGCCCAGAGCCGATATCGGAAGCATTCTTGCTAAGTCCCGCCCCACGAAGTGTGATTGGGAGCGGAATATTTTTCTGCGCAAGTTGATAACTAAAACGCGCCAAACGACGCACGTCGAGAGTGCTAATTGGCTCGGCAACCAAACGCGGAAAATATTTTAGCACTGAGCGATCGGTAGAATTAGCTGCCAAAATCGATGGCGCAGAATAGACTACGCCGTCAATATGATGATTCAGATATACCGCTAATCTGTTCATAGTCCACCCATAGTTATATATAGTTTAGCATAAAATAAAAGCATAAGTGAAACGTTCTATATATTTTTCTCGGATTTGGATGGCAAGCCATAGAATCCTCGAAAATTATATAGAACGTCCTTATGTCATGCGGTCTACAAAATATGCAAAGAATTTTGCATGGAGCAATTTTGTGCTATAATACTTTTAACCATCATGCGCGAGTGGTGAAATTGGTATACACGTATGCCTTAGGAGCATATGCCGTACGGCGTGCTGGTTCAAGTCCAGTCTCGCGCACCAGGTTTAGACGTCACTTTTGATACAAAATGGCGTGAGAAAAACTCCCGATTTATCGGGGGTTTTTCTTTATGTCCGCACCAATTTTGCCGGAAAGAGTATGGGCACAGGTTTAGAAAACGAGTATTTTTCTAATCACGGTTATAAATTCAGTATCAGTTTGCACCAATTTTGATGGCCTTTGCTTTGAGTAGAATTGGTGCATCACAAGCATAAGCCGCACGGATTTTTATGTAACTGAGAGAAAAATAAGCATAAGTCGCACGGCTTTTCATATAGTTGAGGATAATAAGCATAAGCCACACGGCTTTTTATAACTGCACCAATTTTATAAAATCTGGAATTTCATGAGGCTCGTGAGTAGTAAAAGCCAATAGTTTAAAGAAGGAAAAAGAGCGGTCATTGCTGGCCGCTCATATTTTATGGTATATAGTTTGCCTTGAGATTAGATAGTAATCGTTATCTTCTCGTCATTCTTAAATTCAAAGTCGAGCGAATCTGGTTTCACGACTACACGCCCTATTAAGTCGTTCCATCCTTGCTCCGTAAATACCGTAGCATCCTGGTAGTCTTCCAACATTTTAATAAATCGATGGAGCTTCTCGCGCATACCCACCATTTTAAGCTCTTCGGCTTTCAGGTCGGCTATGCGTTTTTTCTGTTCATCAATTTGCTGGACAAGTTTATTGAATTTAGCTCGGTACTTCTGTTGATTCTGAGACCTTCGGGCGTTTTCATGGACTAACTCCTGAATTTCCGTCATAAGATTCTCGAGCGAGATTTCAGCCTGCTGACGCGTTTCCTTAAGTTGAGCTAATGCATCTTCATTTTCGAGACGTTCCTGACATTCTGCAATGCATGAATCCTTGTTGGATAGTAGTATTTTCAGGGCTTCCAGATAATATTTCTTAATATCTGATTCAGAAATGCTGGGAGATGTGCATTTTTCGTCACCATCATACCGGTGATTGCAATACCACACGACCTTTCGATGCTTTTTACTATTACTGTGAAGCACTTTTCTGCCGTAGAAATATCCGCATTCTCCACAAATGATTTTCGTGCTAAATACGCTGTTATCTCTGAGAGCGGATCTGAAATTATTTCTTCGCTCAAGTTCAGATTGCACTAAATTGAAAATGTCTTCGTCGATGATGGCATCATGCGAGTTCGACACATAGTACTGCTTTACTTCGCCATTGTTTTTTCGGACTGTTTTCGACAGATAATCTACAGTGTAGGTCTTTTGGCGTAAGGCATCGCCTTTGTATTTCTCGTTTGAGAGAATACTTTTGACGGTGCTGACTGCCCACCTGTCCTTTCCGCCGGGCGTCTTAATGCCACGTTCGGTTAAAATATCCGCAATAGTACGGATTGTTTTTCCATCGAGAAACATTTTGTAGATATCTCTGACAATTGCAGCCTCTTCCGGTACGATTTCCGGCCTTCCGTCTTTGCCTTTTTTGTATCCTAGAAAACGTTTGTATGGCAATGAAATGTTCCCATCCAGCATACTTTTCTGCATTCCCCAGCGGACATTTTCCGAGATAGACCGGCTTTCCTCCTGTGCAAGGCTTGACATGATTGTCAGCATAACTTCGCACTGCTTATCCAAAGTTCGGATACCTTCTTTTTCAAAAATCACTTCGATTTTGAGGGCAGAAAGCTCACGGACTGTCTGAAGCGTATCAACGGTATTGCGGGCGAAGCGGCTGATCGATTTCGTAAGAATCAGGTCAATTTTGCCAGCTTTTGCGTCGGCGATCATACGGTTGAATCCATCACGTTTTTTAGTATTTGTCCCGGTTATTCCTTCATCGGCATAGATGCCGACAAATTCCCAGGCTGGATTACTGCGGATATATTTGCCGTAATAGTCCACCTGTGCCTCATAACTGGATTGTTGCTCGTCCTGTTCGGTAGAAACACGGGCATATGCAGCAACTTTTAGTTTTGGGACTTCCGATTCTTCCACGCACATAGCTTGGATATCTATCGGTTCCCAAACGGTCACTCGTTTCGCATTATTCATATAAGGTACTCCTTTCTAAGGTTTTATTTCGCGCTTGTTGTCGCATTTCCTCATTCCAACTGTCTTTTCGGGAATAAGGACTCCACATTGCCTTAACTTCTTCGCCAGAATTCATGACAAAAGTAAGGTCGTAATCTTTACCGCAGACAATCTCGGATATATAATCTTTTAGATCAATATCCTCGAACGACTGCAGGCCGAGAACTTCCTTCGTCTTTGCTATCAGGATTTCTTCTGGTATTTGCCGGTTATTGCAATATTTCTTTCCTTTCCTCATAAATGTCGCACATATCCAAGCGGGCTTTGCATATTTGGTACTGGCATTCGCAACTCTTCTGTTGAAATGTTTACCACAGCAAGCGCAGGTAAGCATACCTGTAAAGATAGTTTTCATGCGTTTTTCGGGTAGCTTTATCTTGGCTTTTCTGCGTTCTACCTCGGCCTGTACTTGTTCGAAAATTTCCTTTGAAATGATCGCTTCATGGCTGTTTTCTACGAAGTATTTTCTTTTCTCACCTCGGTTAATGACTCCTTTTTTCGTTCGAAAATCCTCAATGTAGGTTTTTTGCAGGATCATATCTCCGGTATATTTCTCATTATGGAGAATCCGGTAGATACTGCCTTCGCGCCAATCACCATAACCACGCACCGTGGGAATGTGTTTAGCATTCAGCTTTTTAGCGATAGCAAGCCTCCCCATTCCGGAGAGGTAATCATCAAAAATCATGCGGACAATCTCGGCTTCTTCGGGAATAATGGTTAACTGCCCGTCTTTCAGGTAATATCCTAGCATGCGACCAGTATTTGGACGACCTTCCTCAAACATCTTTCGGATGCGCCATTTTTGGTTTTCACTGGCCGAACGAGCTTCTTCCTCTGCATACATTGCGAGTAGCGTCAGCATTAGTTCGCCATTCGCGCCAAGACTGTGAAGATTTTCTTTTTCAAAAAATACATCAATATTCAGCAACTTTAATTCCCGGATTGCATCAAGGAGCGTTACTGTGTTTCTAGCAAAACGGGTAATAGATTTCGTAATGACGAGATCAATCCTATTTTTGCGACAATCTGCTAATAGGCGTTGGAATTCAGGACGCGAGTCCTTTGTCCCGGAAATACCCTCGTCAGCATACACGCCAACAAACTCCCAACCGATATGGTCAGAAATATACTCGTTATAATAGCTGATTTGTGCAGATAAAGAATGTAGTGCTTCTCCTTTTTCGGAAGATACACGTGCGTATGCGGCGACACGTTTTATCCCGATGTCCGGCAGCTTTGTAGCGTTTATTTCTGTTACTTTCATAGGTTCCACCTCCTGTAATGACATTCATCACTCTTTTAAGGAGAGAAGTCCAGTCGAAAACGGATTATTATTTTCCCTTTTTTCTGGCATTTTTCCACCATTCTATGCGGCAATCATCGCAGCAGAAGTTTTTCTTACGGCTATTAGAACAATCTAAAATGCGGCCGCAGTTTTTGCATACTTGCAGAACATTTTTCTCAGCCTTCGTCTTGAACTTCTGCTTTGGAATATAACCGTTCCTGCGACAGACAGACTTTACAGTATTTGGCGAAAGTCCAAGCGTCTTTGCGATACAGGCATATGAGTAATTCTCCTGTCTAAGGCTTTCGATTGCCTGTTTGTCTTTTAAGAGCATGTTGTTTATGCCTCCTTTCTGTTAATGTGCGATAGTCTTAACTATAAAATTGCCAGCCCACAATGGGGCTGGTGTGTGAGTGGGTATAGCCCTAAATTTTGCGGATAATATCCTCGCCATATGCAACACCAAGACCGGAGCCGCAGTCCCAATTGACAAAGATCGTTCCGATATCGTCAACAAATTGAACGGTTCCTTGCGCTCTGGGAATGAGTTTCGCATATGGATCATTCATAGAAACAAGTTCTACACGTGTTCCCTTAGGATACATTTTTCGTAATCTCTCAATCGTCTGCTTATTCGGAAATCCTTGCATCAGCTTCGCCTCCTTCAATGGTTGCTTGACCAATAGTTACTTCCGGTGCTTCAATTTCTGCTCGAACTTTACGGGCATCGTGCCTTGCTTTTGCCTCCTCGGTTCGCCAGCCACTGTTTCCAGATAGGTTGCGAAGCAGAAATTTGCGAGCAAAGGCATATTCTGCGCCTTTAAAGTTCAGTGATACGAGAAAGAGTCGCATCGTGAATTTGTCATTATCTGACGGACTTTCCGTAGCCGTAACGCGAGTGAGCATTTTAGCTCTCTTTGCGATGCCGGATACGAGCTGCATGTATGCTTTAGCCTCGCCATCGACGCCATGATCGATAAACCATGGGAAACAAATCTTGTCCTCTTTACGCTCAATGGACAAATCATCCGTTTCAAGCGCTTTCTTGAGAACCGTTGCTTTACTGGCAACAATCGCTCTGGCTCTGCCAAGCTCAGCTTCATCAAGGTAGGAGCCTGGCAGTTCAATGACGATTTTCTCTGGTTCGGTCACTTCCGGAACAGGAGTTTCCTCTGATTGTTCGTCCGTAACTTCTTCCATAGATTCTTCTGATTCAAAACCGCCTTCCGGCAAAATGGAAACTTCCGTCTCCTCAACGGGATTTTCTGATAGTTCTTCAGAAATATCTGAATTCTCAGTTGTGTTGATTTTATCTTCATCGACAACGGTTTCATCTAGAACTTCTTCAGATTCTTCGACGTTTGCCTCCACGACATCGGGGACATTTTCTTCAGTCGGATCTTCTGTTTCGAGAACAGACTCTTCTTGTATAGGTGCGCCGTCGATTTCTTCCGTAGGCTCATCCAGAATTCTTTCAAAGCCATGCCAGGTAAGTTTCTTGGCGATGGCCTCTATTTCTTCTTCAGTCATGTCGTCCGGAAATTCAATATCTCCAGTACGATTGACAATGCATGAGCCAACCTCATATCCATAGCTTGGAGCTCTGAGATATTTGGATTCGCTTTCGAGAATCTCGGATAATGCGCTTACGAGTTTCTTTCTCTGTTCGCCAGATGCGGCGTATTTTATAGTCGTCATAATAGAGACCTCCTTTAGTTGTGCTGATTTAACAAGATACAAAGAGCGATTTCGGCTTCCTTTGTGGTTGGGTGAATATCCCAGCCACGGTCGTAATTAGCAACAATTTCGCCGTCCTGCTTTAATTCCAGTTTTGAGATTTTGCCATGATTGATGCCGAATTTGCTCGGCTCATCATATACCTTTACGAAATAATGAATCGCTATGTACTCTTTTCCAGCTGTCTTGTTTTTTGGAATGCCAATAGTTCCTTCAAGCCACATACCTGATCCTCCTTTTATGCATTCATCACTCTTTACCAGATAATTAGCAAGTGAGATTATCAGGATTTCTGAGCGTGGCCTGCGAGATAGTATGACCGCTTCGACGATAAATATATGCACTATCGCTGAGCTTCTCTTGTGGTAATACAACAGTCCGGTTTACATCTTGTACAGCTTCGATGATTCGTGCAGGCTGTACAAGAGAAAGCGGAAAAATGAGAATCTCGTGAATACTTGACGGTGCAATACAGAGGTCATCCTCTATCTGCGCCGCAAGATCCTCAAGATACGTCTCATACATAAGAATGGAAGCACCGAGTATACGTTCGGGATTTGTCCCAACATACATTGGGTAAGGCGCATCGCATGGAAGCGCGACTCCAGTAATCTCGGATATGGCATCTTCCATAAGCATGATTTTGTATCCGGCTTTCTTGCAGTTCTTATTGGCGGCATCCATGATCTCGTTGAGCTTAATGTCCAGCGAAACCATATCCACTGCATCAATGATCTTGTATTTCGGTCTATTTGGGTTGGAATAATCCATCAAGACAAATACAGTCGCCATATCTAGAAATTCAGCAGAGAACGCATCATCTTGCAGTGATTTAGGATCAAACAATGCGTATCTGACATTTTCAAGAACTACATCTTTGGTGTAGGTTCTATCATCGTTAAAATCTAACGTCATAGAAATATCCCCCTTTCTACGCTTTTCGGCTACATTTCGCCGTCATCATTTTCAAGCCCCGGTGCGGTGCCTGTCATGATGAAGTTACAGTACTCTTTCCGGTTATCCATCAGGTAAACAACCAGTTCATAGTATCCTTCGCGGTTTGCGATATACTGAACTGCGTTTACGTCAAACATATTGGTTTCTCCGGTATCCCGGACAGCCAGAATCTGTTCCTTAATGGTTTGTGTCATCATTGTCATTTCCTCCTATCTCAAAGAATTGGATTTGCGCAGTTGCTCCTGCTGGTTACGGTTTTCTCTCAGAACGGTCTGAGACTACGATGTTAAGGTGCGTCCGATGTGATTTCGGATTTACGAGCGTGATATATCCACTAATCTCAACCTCCTTTCGGCGTGGCTATATACCTTTAATGTGCTGTCGTTTATTCTTTGGAAAGCGGCGAGGATGGATAGCCAAACGACCTGAGCTATCTCCCCTTAATGCCGTAGTTGCTACGACATACCGTTTTCCTCAAAGCTAAAATGTAATATGTGATTCATAAATTTCCTTTATTAATGTGTTGTTATTTCCGAAGGCCTGAAGTATGCAAGCCGGAGACAAACGTCTCAATTCGCGAAAACCTTATTTCACTTTCGACTCTTTCTCTTTACTATCTTGAAGTTCAATAATGCTTTTATAGCAACACTCCAGCTTGTCAATAAGCTCACGGAGCTGTTCTGCTGTGCCGATCAGCGAGATGTCGTAACTATGCATATCGATAACTGCTTGGTTAAAGTGTTCGCAAGCGTGCTCCAGCTCGCTAACGGCTTCGTTATGTGCGTCATATAGACTGACGAGTGTGTGATAATCCATATTGATCCTTTCGTTAAAGTTAATAGTCTAAAATAGACAGGTTTTCGTTTATTGATTATGTTTGTCCGACTTGCATGCTTCAGGCCTCCGGCGATTTTTATGAATGTTCTACTATGAGCTAGTTCATTTTGGGGGTGTATAAAGTACTTAGTCGGAAACGCCAACTAATCCGTTCTTGAATTCAAGCGTGATAACTTTTTGCCAAAGGCCTGGGGTATGCAAGCCGAGAACATCTTTTGCTTTGACTGCAAAAGGCTCTGATTGTTTGTTTTTGCTGTGTTTGTTTTAAAAGGTACTTGCTACATACAAAGCTGCATAAATTCTTGAATGAAACAGGCTAAGTCTTCTTTAATAGGGCGAGCATCCATATTGAGCACTTCTGCATCTTCCAATATTCTCTTGGATTGGATGTAGCAGATGGCAAGGCATTCTGAAATAGCGTTATATTTGCTCTTAATTTCTTCTTCGGAGAGAGTTTTTCGCGTCATTCTTCATCCGCTCCGTATTCGCCGCTATTCAGATCTTTCTCATCGAGAATCAAGACATAAATGAGATCCACGACGTATGGACGGATGGTTCTTTTGATTTCAGCGATATCCTCTTTAGAATCCGCTAAGAGCGTCCTGAGCGAACAGATTGCCTTATAGTCAAACTCCAAACAATTCGTGATGTTTCGGAGCAGTCTCTTGTAGTCGCCCTTAAATTCCGCTAAGCCTTTTTCAATCTCTTCCTGGCTTGGTCTTTGTATCATGTAATTCCTTTCGTTAAATTTAGTAAAAACAGTCATCTGGCCTTTTTCGTCTCAGCGAGATGCCTCGACTTGCATGCCGCAGGCCTTTGACGTCTCTGCCAGAGGATAACCACTAGCAGAGATCTTTTGCGTCAAAGCCTTGCCGGATCAGGCGCTCAAATTCATCTGCCGTAATGACAATGAACAATTTGCCACCCTTCGGATACGCCTCTTGAATAGCTGCGCGGAGCCGATCTCTGCGCCCAGCGTCCAATACCAACCACACGACCACCGGGAATACTCCGAATTGCTTCTGCTCCAATCCAGAACGATAGTAGTCGCGATAGCGATCACATTTGCCGATAACAGTTGATGGTGATTCTGTGCTTAAATCAATCTCAATAAACCACCTGTCCTCGTAGCCATCGCTTTTCGTGGCTACGAACAGATCTGGCTTTAATGAGACGATTTTGCCGTGCTGGGTATATGGTCGCCAGCAATCCGGTTCCCAGTCAGCGGTAAGTAATGTCAGTCCCGGAGTTCTGCGACAAATCTCTACAAGCTGAACATAACATTCTGATACAGCCAGAGAGTGCCGTAGAAACATGCGTGAGGGTTCTAAATAGCGTCTTCGCGAATATTGCTCAGAACTTCCTATTGCCAGGAAACGCTCTCCAGCTTCTGTGAGATGCCAGATCAGAGAGCCTGATCCGGCACGAGTGCCACCAATCCTTCGCTCGAGCGTATTGACAAGACCATAATCTTTCAGCTTACGAAGCTCTCTGGCGGCGGCTCGCCTAGCAGCCTTCTGCGTAGATGCATTGATTATATGTAGACGCTGGATCTGCCCGGTAAGCAGAAACTTGCACTTTTTTAGAGATGCAAGAATCTCTCGGTCGCGTGTTGATAGCTCCTCGTTGTATTTTTCCAGTTGGTTTCTTCCGACTCTAATTCCTATGGGTATCACCTCCTCCCCGGGATAATAGGCTACCGCTAGATGGCGGTAGGGGTCGCTTCCCTTAAATGGTTTTCGTGCCGTAACGTCGGGGAAAACTTCGCTACGTTCATCGCTGCGAAAAGTCGGGCGGTTCGTCTTCATAATTTCCTCCGACCGATGGCAGAATCATCAAGATCTGGACCGATCAGGCTCGGGGCTTCCTCAAATAGTTTGAGATATTCTGCCTCAACCTCACCGCTGGAACGACCATAGCGAGTTTGACTTCGTGCCTTAATTTCTGCCGCAGTATGGAGTGCCGGTGGAGCGGGGATTGTCTTGCCCTGTATCCAGCCAGTCTGTCTACCACCCGACATAAAATTTGTATAGATTTGATATCTTGGCAAGAGCATGAAATCCAACGCTTCCAATCCAGGAGCCATCGTGGCAATTTCTCTGGCATCACTGGCATTAAGCCCGAAGATGATTTTGTTCCTTGCATTAGCATCGATACCGGCACGAATCTCGTAGGGGAGCTGTGCGCGATATTGATGCGCCATTGTAATTCCCACGCCCAGACCTCTGGCCTGCGCTAGGGCATCGGATAAATCTGTAGGCAAGGTTAGGTAGTCTTGCAGCTCGTCGATATACAGGGAGACCAAATGGCGGCGTTCCGGCGCGACGTTCGCCCGAGAAAGGGCTAACGTCCAGGTAAGGCCTACCACTAGGCTACCCAGCAGTCTGGCGCTTTCTGCGCCTACTGTGCCGCGATTCAAGGGGACAAGGACAATCTTACGTTGGGAGAATAAATCTGTTAGCTGAAACTTGGGATGGCTCTGTCCTAAGATGCCTCGTAGTCCCGGTCGAAACAGGAACTGACGCATTTTGTTAAGTACTGGTGCAACCCATTGCTCGCGTTCGGCAGGGCGAAGGTTATCAAAAGTATCCCAAAACGGTTTGAGCGTAATTTTGTCCTTTACGTCTTTCGTGATCTTATGACGGAAGTTCTCATCTGTCAGAAGCGGCGGCAACCATAGTAAGGATGCGCCATCCGTGTCTACCAGTGTGAGCAATGCTGCACTTAATACATCCTGACTGCGAACACCCCAGCTATCCGAAAAGATCTCCTTAAAGACTGCCAGGATGGCGTCGGCGATGAGGGTAGGATTGCCCGGCAAAGCCAAGGGATTGAAACCTACAGGGTTATCGTCGGAAGGGTCAATTACGACCACATCGTCTGCTCTTGAGGCCGGTACACGTTCGAGGATGCTCGTAACCAGATCTGCCTTCGGGTCAATCACTAACACGCTGCGCCCAGCATTGATATCCGCGAGAATCATGGCCTGCATCACAGTAGTCTTGCCGGCGCCGGTAGGACCTAGGATGATTGTCGGCCTTAAACTATCGTCCGGAGAGATACTGAGCTTCTGACTGTTTGCTGGGTTTAAGGTTGTTCCAAACGAACGGTCATTAAACCGGTTTGTCGGTTCCCTATACCACGTCGGTGGGTACATTGCTCGAGGATGGACGCCAGACATTCCTGGTAGTTCCTCATCGCCAGATGGTAGCATTAGAAATCCCGCAAGTTCTTTAACGGATAACCTCAGCGGAAAATGCCATGGCACATGGACAGTATTCAGCTTCGCGGGTTTATCAAATTCATCATAGATTCTGACGCCAGCCGCTTCCAGAGTGCGTAATGCGCTCAGGACGCAGTTAATACGATATTTTGCACTTGCACCAGAAACGCCGATGCGAACAATAGCTTGAAAGGTATGTTGCTCTGCTTTCTCCTTGATGGATTTTCGAGTTTCGGTGGAGGCCTGAGATACATTTCCAAGCACTGCCTGTAGCCATCCGGCATTTGGATCGGGAAGGTTCTTCGGAATTGTGCTCGGTGGATAAGCCGCGCCGAGAATGATCTGTAAAACCGCTTCTTCGCCACGGGCTGTGGCAGCCATAGCCGCCAGCCCTGCTCGAATCGTAGATTCCGTGATATCTGTACGAAGCGATAAGCTCGGATGAGATACTTTTATTTGCCTTACCGTATCAACTGCCTTGCGGTTATGTTCGTCAACCGGATAGAATTCAATCTCTCCATGTACTTGGAGCGCTTCGGTGATTTTGCGGATACTTGCCGAGTCCGCTCCAAGAAGATGCCTAACAAATCCATCTCTTGCACGGATTTCCCAGATGATTGCTCCACGGGAGGATACGGTAGCCAGGTGTGCCAGCATCTCATGAACCTGTTCCAGTTTGAATGAGCGCCGCCAGACGAACTCCTTCCAGCATATGGTTTCTATTTGATGCCTGGTCATAGCTCGCCCTCCTTTCTTACCATTGTCCTCCATGACGGTTCTTCCATACACGAAAAGCGACATAAATTCCAATGCCAATGGTGGCGAGGAGTACGAGCACCCACCAGATTTCCATGATGATACATACAGTCCAGCGGAGTACAATCGCAGCAATGAAGAGAGCAAATGCCCATTTGAGAATTCTGGCAATAAGGCTTTCTGGTGAATTCATACATGATCAGACCTCCTCACGTTCTTTTGCTTTATCGCTGTATTCCGGTACGGGGTAGCCGGGAATCATAACATCGGATGCAATTTCGTTGCCCCATGCATCCCAGTTTGGCTGTGGTCTTCTGGCAAACAGTTCCAAATATGGTCCGGGAGATACACGCTCAATAATGGGGTACATTTCCTCCGGCTTATGGGAATGATCCTGAAGTGGCGCAAAGAGCCAGTTTGGCTGAGCTTTAAACTTCACAGGAGCTTTTCCACGTGTTCCGAACAGAATCGTCTCACTTGCATTTCTCAGATAATTTCCTAACCCGAGACGAGGCTTAATCCAGACAAAGGGGTCTCGATATGTAAACCCCCAGGCTTTCATGACATCCAGACCCTCTTGGAGCAATCCGTTTGGAATCCACAGCCATAGATGTGCATTTTCTTCCGCTAGATCGGCGACGGGCATATTTTTAATATCTTCTAAAGACATGAGTTGATAATGCATGACAGCTCCTCGCTTCCCTTTTTGATTAATACTCCAAGGCGGATCGGCAAGGATGGTGGAATATTTTTTCGTAGACATGATAGTTTTCCTTTCCGGGCGGTCACAGCGACCGCCCAATCGATTTGTTAATGTGCCAGGCTTTGTCGGCCTTTGCAGTGAGTAAACCACAAAAGCAGGTTGACAAAAAGTCAATTTTGTTTTCACTTTTATAGCGATGCGACACCCGCTAACAGAGGTAAAAGTTCATTTTGCGGCATACAAAAAACGATGTTGTAATATTTGCACAGGTGCTTGAAATATGTTGTTTTAAGGCATTGTTGCCTCTACTCTGCAGGAATCATCTGCGGTTCATCCAGAGTGCCCTCAAGCCGATATGTTTGGTTTTCTATGACTTCTGTCCTTGCAAATACAGGAGCTAAGTAACCTTCAATAACCGACTTAAAGGAACGCACCGTCAGGCTATCTCCAGACATAGCTGCATCAATAAGGCCTTGCATGATACCAGGCGAAACGTAGGAGATGGCGTAAGAATACTCGAATCCCATCTCAACAACTTGTTTTGCCAGAATGCGAATTTGGGCTTCGGCAGAAAGCGGCTTGAAGTTGACGAAGCATTGGAATCTGGAAGCAATCTCCCGAAGTACCCCGACACTAACAAAAGCCCTTCGTGCCGCCTCATTCTCCCGATAGATACGCATAGGCAAGGATTCGTCTGATATAGAAGATGCCTGTTCATCCCGGTAGCTAACACTTACTTCATTTTCCTCCAGATGAATATCCTCAACGTCATCCGATACAGTAAAGCCAATCCTACGTTTAGCGGGCTGACTGGAGCTGAGATCATAATTGGAAGTAAAGAAGAAAATGCAATGTTTAAAGTCGAACTCCCTTGAACCATCGCTGAGTGCTTTTCGGGATGCGCAACGGCCTTCGTCCAAAATGGCCATAAAGGTTTTCAAAACCTCTGGATGCGCCTTATCCAGCTCATCAAAGATAAATATCGTGTAGGGATTCCTCTCGACCACTTCAAAAACAGCTTCGTCCTCGTAACCGACATATCCGGCAGGAGCACCAATCAGACGGTAGACCGAAAAAGCTTCGGTAAAGTTATTGAGATCTGTCCATGACACGGCATATTCCTGCCCGCAGTCTTGGGAGAGAATCTTCGCCAGCGCTTTTGCAGTTTCGGATTTACCGACACCTGGTGGCCCGGATGCCAGGATGGAGACAGGCTTTGTGGGATTCTTCTTGGCAAGGTGCTGTGCGACTACATAGGCGATAGCTTCGGTGGAATCATCTTGACCTATAACCATCTTTTGCAGACGTTCTTTTAAATGCTCAAAGCTCGGTGTCTTTAACTCTGACGCCTCCGGCACAGATATTTCATCCCAGTTGGTCAAAGTATCAGGAGTGGTATTACTGATTGTAGATTTTGTGCCTTCTTCGGATAAGCTACGGAGAGCTTGTTCGGCATCCTGCCAGGAAGAAAAAGAGACTGCGCCAGTATCTGCAAGTATCCCCATAACGGAATTACCGCCGTCGTATCTAAAGTGAGGATTTACCCGAAAGATATATTTATCAGCCGCCTTGATGAAGCTCAGACAAATTTCTCGGGGATTACAGTTTTCAGGAAACAGGCACTCATAATCGTAGGACTGATGCTGCGGGTCTGAGCCGGTCATATCTACATAGCTTTTGAGCTGGAGCATCCCTTCATGGGATACTCCGCTAAGTACAGATAAGTTTATTCTTTCCATTCCATACACCTCCGCGTATCTGTGATTTTTCCTATAAGGGTCGTCAAGTCGCCACTGCCGTGGCAAAGAGGACAATCCTCATCAAAACCATTTGCCTCGCTGACAGGGACTTGGGGAATCCAGACTACCTCACCGGAAAAGGAATATGTATCATCCACGGCATCGTGGAACAGATTAATGCCAAGCACATTTTCTGCGTCCGGAGACATCTTGATTAGTGCCAAGTTGCGGTTGGAAACCTTGTCCAGCATGGTCGCGTATCTGTTGTCACCCTCGTGGTATAGCAGAAGCATCAGCGCAATCTGTCCTTCCAGCGCATTGGCGTGCGTGATAGCGGAAATAGGAGTACATTCTGAGGTGACGGTATTTTTATAGCCGTTCTTATATGCATCGTAGCGAGATTTCAGCACACAGCGAGGGCAGCTCGGGGTCACACCCGGGTAGCTGAACGCAACCTCTGCACCAACACCTCCCGCATAAATCTGCGGAGCCATAAAAGGTGTTCCATATTTCATGGCCAGTGCAGCCAATCTCGCCTGAGCTTCAAAGCGATCCGTGCATGCGCAGATGAGGATATCTTTTGAGTTTTTATGAAGTTGATCGCCAATCAGTTTCTCGAAATCCTCATCGGTGATAGAATTGTCGAGAAATTCGCAAAAGTTTCTCACTTCTGCCTCCATGTTGATGTTCAGAATTCGTTCTTTAAGTGCTTCGACCTTGCTTTTGCCAATATCGCTGTAGGTCACTCGCTGGTTACTCATGTTATGAGGCTCGAACTTATCCCCATCTACGAGAATAAAGTTCGTAACGCCGGAACGTGCCATATCCAGAACAAATCCAATAGAGCCGCCTGTGCCGAAGACGACAAGCGTCTTGCGTGCAAGCACATTTGCTGGGAAGAGTTCCTTGTTTCGTTCGTTGAGTTCATCCTTAGAGAACGGGTACTTCTTCGCCAGCGCCTCCTGATAAGAACAATTCCAGTCTGCATCAAGATCGATAGCAGGAAATTCAAAGCTGGGGTTTTTCTCGTCAATCCGTCCAAATTCAAAATAACAGCAAGGATCTGCAAGGTAGTAACCATAGGCAAAGAGTTTTGCCTTTTCGCCTTTAAGAGATCTGTGCACTTGCACGATCAGTGATACAAACCACTCCATCTCAAACGCTTTCATAATCTTTGTAGTATAAAGATTGTCCGGATCGGACGGCTTAACGGCTCCTCGAGGGTGGGAATGGATGAAGCCCACGAACTCGATGCCCTTCTCGTACCATTTCTGGATGATGAGATTAAGCTTGTCGCAGTCAGGTTCATAAGTGGCTCCGGTCACGCTGGCAGTTACATCAAAGTAAAAGTGGTCAACATGTTTTCCGTCGGAGCTACCAAGGATACCTCCGGTCTCTGGGATTTGAGATCCGACAGTCTCGCGGATTCGAGAGAGAACTTCCTCGGTGATAATGTAGGTTTTAGGTTCTTTTTTGTTTGTCATATTTTACCTCCGTAAATTTGTGTATTGATAATAATAATCATCTTCCCAGCTAAATTGATCTTTTAGCTGGCTGGCAATATTATCGAAGCTCTTGTAGCTGCGAATATACTCAGTGGTACATTCCGCCCAAAGCGAAGCGACACTTTTGGCCTGTTCCAGTGTTGCAATGTTGCCATTCCAACAGATGTAAGGATACGAACTGTCGTTATCCTGAAGCCAATGCGCCGCATGAGAGGAACAATCACGGCCTTGGTAATCTATGTGCGAAATAATATATATTCGCCATCCACGTTCGCCAAGATCCCAGAATACATAGTCCACAACTAAGGAGCGGTCTGACGTCCAGTAGTTTAAGCGGATATAGTCACGCTCCATTTAATATCACCTCCAATCGTTTTGATGAAGAGAGGCAGGAGCCTCATTGGCTGAGGCTCCGCCTGCACTTGGTTTGTCCGAGATCAGCAGAAAACGCCACTCGGTAATTCCTGACCCTCGCGGCCGCCATTAAAGACGCCCGCAGGAAGAAGACTCACCTTCTTCATTTAATTTCACCTCCTTTATCGGGATTGAGAAAAGCGAGAGAAAATGTTATAATATGGGGAGAATTGTTTTTCTTGCTTTTCTTGGCTAGAGTATATCTCGATTTTTGAAATTAATATTTACACGTGGGTGTTCATCTAGTTGACTTTGAGTTTCACTTTTTTAGGGGGATTTTATGGATTTAGTTAGATTAAATTATGGGACAGTAGAGCAAATCATCTTCTCTGCTTGCTCGGGCGTCGAATACATTACCGGTAAGAATAAAGATGGCTCTGCCACGCTTAAGAGTATTACGCAGGAATATCTTGATAAAGAGTTACTGCTACCTACTGGATTAGACCCCGAAGAGATAGAAGATATACTAGAAGGCGGAGAACGTCGTAGCGGATATACTCCATCTAGATTGTCAAAATTCAGGAAAGAAGGAAAATTGCCTAAGAAATACATAGCTGCTTTTTCAATGAAACAAGATATCTATGATAGAGTTGAAAAGAGTTTTACTACAGAAGGATCGCTAATTACATTCATTCGCGATGACAACATGTATCGCGCAATGTATGAATTTAATAAGCTTATTACTACTGACAACACAATACCAGAGGTTTATCGCAAAACATTTAACAAGCTATGCTCGAAGGATACTTTTTGGAAATATCTTGCTCACATATTCATATTTGCAGTTATGCGCGACACAAACACGAAAATCAAGGAATTAGAAGAACAAGAAAAAAATAAAGAAAAGATACATCCTCTCATCGAGCGTGTTATATGCGAATTAGCTATATATGGAAAGAGCGAAACTTTTGAGTCTACGCTTGATTTTATAGATATGTCTCTTATGCAAGCTAAAACAGTGGAAGACTGCCCGATTGGAGGTGCTGATTTGGTAGCTCTTTATAAAGGAGCCGTAGAGTACAAAGAACAGCTCTCCAAAAAGCACCTTGCAATATTTGAGCAAATTCGAGAAGATGCCTATGTATATGAGTTATATGATATAAGTGCAAAGCTCGGGAGTGCTCGAAGCAGCCTTATGACGCTAGCGCGAAAATATGGGTATGATGAATACAACTTCGATATAAATATTGATCGGCACGGAATAGGTTTAACAGCTAATATTAATGGCGTTCCATTTCATGATATTTATGTTGACCATAAGGGCTATGAAAAATCAAAAAAATAAGAACATATTTCCAGAGTCTTGAAACGGCTATGTACTATTAGCAAAATTGATGAACAGCAAAAAATCCCCAACACCGTTAAAAGTGTTGAGGATTTTTATATTATTGAGTTTATTTACTTCATTACTTTGTCGAGAAGCGATTGATAGCTGTCTACGACATCATAGACTACATTCTCGGAACTGATTGCTTTGAAGTGCTCTCTTGTGCAATGGATTTTCGATTCTTCCACCAAAAGTACCTTACTCGAATTTTTAGGTTCAAAAAAATTTGAATCGTTCGAGGAAGTTTCGTATAAAGTGGAATTATTAACCGCATAAAGACCGCATCCAAAGATTTTACGGATGTGGTCTTTTGTTATGCCTATGTATTTGCTCACTTTTGCGGAACTTCTGTTCATTGCGGCATTTTTTCGCTTTGTGCTGAGCAACCTGTCATTGATATAAACAAAAAGCAGGCAATCAACACAAGTGGCAAACTTTTTTAATCATTCTTAACTTATCCATAAAGTACTCCTTCATCATTTTCTCTGCTTGTTTCGTTATTTATGTGATTTTATATATCCTACCGGATTGTTTTTCAGTCTTGCACCGCATTTTGTGCAAAAAGCGCTGGTTTGCGTGGCAGTTGGTTGAGAGGGAGCGGAAGTCTGGAAACGGTCTGCCAGGTTGCCGGACGCAGGCTCATTCTTTTGGCTTCTTTTTGCGAATTGATTGGCCACCGCATCGGTCGCCTTATTGATGCCCTTGCCCAGCATATTCTCAAGAAAACGAATGACCAGGAAACAAACCACGCTTCCAAGGATCGCAACGATCACGCCAATTGGGACACTGTTCGTAACGGCTTCCTTCGCCATATCAAACAAAACACCTAAGATGATGCAGATGAACCAAGGCCATCTGTTGTTTTGCAAATTATAAAAGTCGTCCATTTTTGTTACAGCGTGCGTATATCTCAAGTTTAACAGTATTAGACGTTTTTTTTATGCGAGGTGCCTTAAAACCTTCTGCTTTTGCAATCTCTTTTGCCCTTTCAAAAATAGAAAACACATCCTCCTTCTTCCTGCATTGAATATACGTTCCAATGCTATCGCTATCCCGAATTTGAAGGAAGTCATTCTTGGGAATGATGAACGGAACACACTCTGCTCCATGAGAATTCTCGTAAAAGGGAGGCGTACTGTATTTAACAGAGTTATCGTAGCAGAAGTCCTTATATTGCCTCGCATCAGCTGTTACGTATATAGCAACACGACAATCGCCGCAGTAATAATAGTGTTTGAAAAGCAATTTTTTATAATCTATATATCCATTGCTTTTTATTTTATCTTTTAAGCTATTAATCGCAGCAGCTACGATGGATTTTGCACATTCTTCCCGAAGCTGCGCAGGCAGGGGCATGTTTATTTTTTGTTGCAGCTCCCTTTGTTTCTGTTCAACTCCCTGCTGAATTTGATTCAGTTCGTCTTTCAAATTTTTTAACATAGGATCATTCCTTTCTCTTTGTGTCTGCATTTTTCAAAAATTGGAATTGGTTGTGAATATCGTGTTGGCTATGTCAACGATCCTTTTCCTATGGGACAGATTGCTAAATTTGCATCCTACTTAGAAATAAGAGCCGACAATCAGAATAGGAATGACGGCAGAAAGAATTCTGTGAAGAATACTCAATGCCGTTCATGCAATAGCGCCGATTATTTTATATTGTTTATTCTTCAAGAGATTCTAGCATTTCTTCGCTCGTTGCCCAGACTGCATCCAGCGCTTCGCTGTCGGTTGCGTCTATCACTGTATAGCGGCCGGTGGCACTGCCGTCGTCCTCTTTCATAATCATAACCCCGGCGGCGACAGCGTGCAGGTTATCAAGATATAAGCTTGCATCGAGGCTCATATTGGGATAGATGTACCAGGGCAGCCCATCCGGATATTTCGGCGATATCACATCCGAAATCAGAAGATAACCCAGTTGTTTGTATTCCTTGCCACCTGCAAAGTTATCCCAGCTTATGGTTTCAGAAAAGTACGGGCTGGCAGGCAGCATATCATTGCTGTCTTCCTCCCAGGTATTGTTTTGATAGTAGAAAACACGGACGTAAACGTTGGTTACGATACTACTGATGTAACCGGGCAATTCATAGTCTTTACAGCCACCGATTATATTTTTGTTTTCCTGGACTGTAAGCTTCAGCCTGGCTGGGGCGTCAAAGCCCTCCGAGGTGTTTTTTACCGTAATTTCAAAGGGCAAAATATAGTAGTTCTCTTCATTGGAGGGAACCTCGACCGTAACGCTGCTGTCGGCAGGATGGGAGAAGGAGCCTTCCAGATTGCGGATTGCATCATAAAATACTACCGTTGCGCTGCCGGTATAACCGGAATCCGTTTCACCGTCTTTCGTAAACTCAGTGATTTTTTCAAAATTTACCACCGGCTGCACACCATAGTCATAATCCGTTACAGAAACTGTTATGGTATTTTCAGAAACAGAATAGGTCCCTTCAAAATATGTACCGGTCGAACTATCGATCATGTAAAAAGTCTCACTGTTCACATGACATTCATATAACGATTCTTCTCCATTTTCTTCCTGTAAATAGAAATTGGTTGAATCTGCTACGTCGATCTGATGAATCCGGTTCTCCTCTCCATCCGGCATGATCAGTTCCAATGTCTGCATATCCAGCATGAAATCCGGATCAAATTCTTCACTGCCTTCTGTTTCCTGTGAGGTTTCTGCTTCCTGTGGGTTTGAGGGTTCATTTAAATCCTCCGCTTGACTGGAACAGGCGCAAAGACCAAACAGCATACATAAAACAAGTGATAACGCGATTTTTCTCATTTCGTTTTCCTCCTAATTGTTTGTCAGGTATAACGCCCCAACATGAGATTACGTTTATTTTACCTGAAGCGACAAAAAAGTGCCCCACACAATCAGGTAGTTTTCAGAAAATAATTTGAAAACATTCCGTACACTACCCTTTCGTGTGGGGACAAAGTCCTGTTCTGCAAATATAATATTGAACAAGAACAAACGTCACGTATTGCCGCTAAAGCGGAAATCAATGGAATAGATTGGAAAAAAATTGACTGAGCTCTAGCGTACTTTTATTCTCCCTAAAGAAAGTAATAGATATAGGAAATCGTAAAAGCGAATTAAGCGCAGACATAATTCAGCCGGAGCCTCTATTGAAGCTCCGGCTGAATTATTATAAGCGGCTATTTTTATCTTGCCTCACCATGTAATATCCAGATGAAATTCATCTTCACTAATAACTTTTTGGTCGAATGAAACAAATCGTCCTCCAGTTCCGCCAAATGCAAAAACGCAATCTTTGGGAGCAGGATTGCCGTCGGGATAGTTAGGTGTCTTTTCTAGTGCATAAGCAATCACAAATGGAACCGGCCCCCAATGATTTGTTTCCATTGAGGCTCCAATGCCAAGCAAACTGCTTTTTGAAAAAACAGCAGTTCCCGTATTATTGACATTGTAAAACAATTCTCCTTGATTGCCATACGCTACGTACATCATCATTTCCGGTCTTGCCCCACCAAGAATAAAAAATGTATCATGCGAATTAGAACTGGTAATATCAAATCCATCCGTCATATTGAATGCTTCAAGGGTTCCTACTGCATAAACGATTTCTGACCAGTTTACATCCAATCCATAGGTTTTTGATAGATGTCCTTCACTGATTCCCATTCTGCTTAGACTTGGAAATTCTTCGTTGGAGATTTCATTCCAGGCACCATCCAGTAATTCGGCATTGCTCTGTTTAATCCATGGACTGATTTTCAAATTTGTTTGGATAACATACCCATCTCCATCTGTAATGGTGTACGTCTTTTCCTGCCATGCTATATCCACCGGCTGCACACCATAGTCGTAATCATTCACGGAAAGCGTTATGGTATTTTCAGATACAGAATAGGTTCCTGAAAAATAGGCATCAGTTGAATAATTAAACAAGGTCAAATTTGATTTATTGCCCAACTCCCATTTAAACTCTTCCTCGCTTCCGTCTTCTTCTATAAAATACATTTTATAGTCACTCTCCGCTCGGATTTGACGGGTTATGTTTTCTTCTCCGTCTGGCATAATCAGCTCCAATGTCCATGTGCCCAATATGGAATCGGCTGTTAATTCTCCACTGCTTTCTGTTTCCTGTGAGGTTTCTGTTTCCTGTCGGCTTGAGGATGGAGCTAAATCCTCTGATTGATTAGAACAGGCACATATTCCAAGCAGCATACATAGAACAAGTAATAGTGCAATCAATTTTTTCATTTTGATATCCTCCTAAGAATATGCCAGATACAGCGCTCCAGCATAGAATTATATTCATTTTACCCGAACCGACAAAAAAGCGCCCCACACAAACAGGTAGTTTTCAGAAAATAATTTAAAAATATTCTGTACACTACCCTTTTGTGTGGGGACAAGGTTCTGCTTTGTAACTATAATATGAGATAAGGATCAACGCCGCATCATGCAGACATGGCAGATAGTGCCAAAATGCGGATATTGATCAGCCTATGTATAGAAGGGGATAACCAGATGAAAAAAAGCAAATCTTTCAAAAATATAACAGATGACGGTGTGACGACCCATCACGGAGACGGGACGAAGACCACCAGTTACAAAAACTTCACAGATGATGGCGTAACTCATTATCATAGCGATGGGTCCAAAAGTGTGACTTACAAGAATTTGTTGGATGGTAGCTATACAACATACCATTATGATGGTTATTCTGCTTCCTTTGGTATGTTTGACGACGCCATTACCATTGCAGTTATTGGAACGGTAATTGCTCTACCATTTCTTGTTATGTTAGCTATGCCCCAGCTTTTTGCTTTTTCATTGGCTAGTATAATAGCAGGGATACTCATTACGTTTGTCACAAAAGATATAAATCTGGATTTTCTCACACCGCTGGCATTGCCTTTCTTTGTATATGGACTTTTCAGTTGCACGGCAGGTTTATTCAATACCGGTAATCTTATGTTAACGGTTTTCATGCTTCTGCTGAGTATAGTAGTTTTGGCTGTTGGGGGATTCGGCCTTTATGTATGGGCATGTGAGGCTCAGATTTTTGGAAAACCATGGTTGCCGATACTTCTGGCCATTACATTCTGTGTGCCGGGTTGGTTTGTTGCAGCAGGAGGTTTTTTTAAATTTGATTTTAGGGATTCCCTACGAGACTGGTTGTTAAAAGCCGTGTGGGTAATCACCATCGTGTGGATGATTGCTGCTCTGATCCGGTGGTGTGGCACTTTGCGCAAAACGCAAGGATGGTGGATTCCTCTCATCATAGAGCCTGCACTCTATCTGATCGGAGTTCTCCCGCTTCTATTCCTTCACTCGCTGATTAGCAAAGTAGCATACGGCCACGGCTTCATTTTATTATCCATCCTGATTCCGGCGGTTTATGCAACCCTTACAGCGCTTGCCCATTTCATCTGCCGTAAATACCGTCTGCGAAATGGCTTTGCGGTTGGAATTCTTTTCCCATTATGTTTAAGCGGGTTGTTCCATATGTTGACAAAAGTTTCGGTAAACATGCCTGGAGGCGTAATCTCCGATATCCTGATAAAAATAGGCTCATCTCCTTTATGTCAGTCTATAAGCTGCTTTGCGAATGATTTTATTCGGATAAATGATTACTGGATAGAAAGGATCTGGCGAAAGGTTGTATCCGGTTATATAAATTTTATCAATGCGCCAGTATCTCCATCACATGCGTCTGTGATGGATTATATCAGTTTTGCTATTGGCTTTGCTATTGTATTAGGATGCATGGCGTTTACTTACCATTGGAGTAAAAAAAAGAGAAATAAGGTTTAATTTGTAAGCAAAATTGGTTGCTTTTCTGCCTTTTCATGCAATCTCGGTGCGGCACATTTGGAGACTTCTTCAGAATCAAAAAAAGGAGGGATGATATCATGAAGAAGAAAAGAATTTTAGGGATAGTGACAGCAATGCTCATGGTTATCGCCCTGGCTCTCACGGGCTGTGGGCAGCAAGACGAGCAGAACGCGGAAGCAACCGGCTCCGGAGACGGAAATGGAAGTAGCGTGAGCGAACCTAGCTATGAACCTGAGAAGGCGGGCGAGAATGCTGAGGATGTTGGCGACAACGAGTCTTCTGGTGAGATTAACAACGAGAAGCCTGCGCAGGATGCGGATGGAAATTATATCTATCTAATTACCGTCGACGGCGTACAGACAGAAATAAAGACCTGTGTGAATGTGAGGGACTATATCACGAGCGATACGCCGTATGACCACGTAGATTACAAGCAAATGTTAGCTGATCTTGGTTGGGAAGCTATGCCAGCTGGTTATGGTGCTGCTAAATTTACGCGTAATGACGGTAGTTATACGCTTATTGGCGGAACACGAACTGGTGATGAATATGACTTATCTAGTGGCGAGTCTAGACTGTACGAGCAAGGCGTAACTTGCTATGAGTCAAATAATGAGAGCGTAAAGTTTTCCAGCCTTACAGTCTCTGCGCGTTCGGTTTCTAGTGATCCGTATCTAATAGGTAAGAGCGATACGTATGTTTCTTTTGAGCAAATTGTCGCTTATGCATATCTTCTCGATTACTATCGAAATAATGTCAATCCTGCATTCGAGACGGGAATTGGTACCGTATGCGTTCCTTAATTCTGGCAATATGCCGCACTTGATAGTGCGGCATATTTTTTCTTAAATAGCGTAATTTCGTTGACGATAGCTTTTGTCAAATGCGCTTTGAATCGTTGCTATTGTGAAATTATCGCTAACCTTTTTGTTGCTAATTTTCACATGCTTAGTATTTCTTATAGATAGTTCATTAGTATGTAACGGATTATAGTTCGCCGAATTATAGTTTGCTAGAAATACTAAATCTTCAGCGTAGTTTAGTAGCGCAATTACATTTTCTTTTGTTAAGCCGGAGCGGCGAGCGAGTACACCTTCATAAGAATTATCTAATGGGTGTTTCTCATAGTATTCTTCTAGATAAGCTGTAACAGAGGATTTCTCGACGAGCCCCATATTCTCGAGGAGACGCTGATACGCAAAAAATCCTAAATTCCTACCCTTTTGTGTGGGGACAAAGCTTTGCTCTGCAAATATAATATTAGATGAGAATCGATGCCGCATAATGCAGATATGGCGTAAATTCTGAAATTTGAACGTTTACTGACTTACATAGGAGGTATAGACACATGAAGAAAAGTTTATTAGGGATTTTAGCAGTACTCATGGTGTTCGCCCTGGCTCTTACGGGCTGCGAGCAGAAAGGCGAGCAGAACGCGGGAGCAACCGGTTCTGAAAGCCAAAACGAAGCTATCGATAATGGCAATAGTTCTGCTGATGAGATCGTGGAGACTGAGCCAGAAAATGGAGGCGAATCGCCTAACGATAACACGTCTTCAAACAAGTCGCCCACGCAAGATGCTGACGGTAACTATATCTATACGATTACCGTTGACGGCGTTCAGACCGAAGTTAAGACTTGCATAAATGTCTGGAATTATATTACGGACGATACGCCGTATAATCGAGTGGATTTGCCTGGAATGGCCGAGAGCCTTGGCTGGCGTAGCACCGGCAGCACCGGAGTGACAGGTCTCGGGCTCCGTTTTGATCGGGAAGACGGTATCATAGTGGTGCTTGCCGGAACCTATGACAGTGATGATTATAACTTACCTACCGGTGAGAGAAGAATGTATGATTTATCCATTGGTAGTGTGATTGATGGGTTACCGGTTATGTTTGATGCCGGCGATGAAGAGCTGAGCTGTGGAGATCTCGTGTTTAGTAAAAGTGTAATATCGGGAGATCCCTTCCTGGTTGGGGATGAGAATATATACGTCTCCTTTGACCAGATTGTAGTCTTTGCCTGTTTCGTGGACTTTTACCGGGATACCCAAGTTCCATTGTTTAGAACACCCGACGCATTACTTGTGAATGTTCCTTAAGTTTAGCTCATTCAATAAAAATGCCGTGCTTTATTGGTACGGCATTTTTCAATCGCGCAATTGCGATACTCGTTTATAAAAATCGTTATCCCTACCCTTTTGTGTGGGGCAACTCTGACAATACATGCTATAATATCCTTATCATGTTCTAACTGCACCAATCAGCTAGAATCATCTTTTTGCAAAGGGGGCTATGGCTATCTATGAGTGAGCGTAAGAAATCCGTCATTCGGCTTTTTGCAGCGGCAGTGCTGTTGTTTACTGTTTCTGCATACCGGCAGCTTAGCATACGGTATTGGTCGGAAGATTTTCTGCGGCCATATCTTGTCTGGGCGGTCTATATGCTACTCCTCTTTGGCTGGCAACATACCATTACAACAAAAATCATGCAGAAATCCATGCGCGGCCACCTGACTGCACAAAATATCGTCAGCATCCTGTATTTAACGGTCCGCTTCGTTCAGGATGCTTTCCTCTATGTCAATATTCCATGGATGCGCTTTACCGGATACTTTATCAATATCGCGGCTGTCTTCATACCACTGTTCGGGTTTTACAGCGCATTCTATCTCGGCAAGCCAGAGGATTACCAGATCAGCAAAAAGTGGTATCTGCTCCTAATCCCGGCATGTTTTCTGAGCATGCTGGCACTAACCAACGATTTGCATCACTTTTTCTATTACATTGTGCCGGAGGAACCCCAGCCAAATTTGTATTTCCATCCATACATCGGCACATATATGATTCACATATGGGCGCTTAGTATCATTGCGTATCAGGTGTATGTGATTTATCAACGTAACGGCACGGCAAAGTCAGATCCGTTTTACCGAAAGCTGGTTCCCTTCTACGAGCCGATTTTACTCTTTCTGTTCAGTATTCCTTATGCTGCGACGGCCTACGTGGTGCGGTTTGAGCTTGTGGAATATTCGGCGGGATTGATTTTCATCATCGTGCTTTGTTGGCAGCTCTATATTTTGACGGGGCTGATTCCCGTCAACACGCAGTACAGTGAAGTATTCCGGCGTTCTACAGTGGCGATGCAGATTCTTTCACCGACCGGTGAGCGGATTGCAGTATCGGAAAACGCGGCGGATATCACGCCTGCTATGCTGGAAGCTTTAAAGCAAAATCAGCATTTTTCTGCTACGGAAGATATTACCATGAACCTGCACCAAATCCCGGGCGGGTATATGGTCTGGCAAACCGATCTCTCGCAGATCAATCAGGCTTTACGAGAGCTTCAGAGACTGAATGCGGAATTGAAAGAAGAACAAGATCTGCTGGCACAGGAAATTCGCATTCAGTCAAGCGAAGCAAGCGTTCAGGCGCGCAATCGTATCTACGACAGCTTATCATCGGAGGTTGCCGAACAGCTCGCTTTGATAAAAGAGATTCTATCGAAAGAATCCCTTACAGAGGATGACTGGAACCGTATCTGTTTGATTGGCACCTATATCAAGCGGTTCTGTAACTTGCGGCTCACTTATCAGGAGCAACAGACGATTCCGATGGGTGATTTAGCCATCAGCTTGCAGGATATTGCGAAATGTATGAAGAATCTTGGAATCAGGACAAGCTTGGATTTTTGTCCCACATCTAATTTAGAGCCAGAGCTGATTCTTCTCATTATGAAAGCTTTGGAAGCGCTTCTTGAGGAGGTAGATTTTCGTCTAGACTCCATGACAATCCAAATCAGCGATACGGTTTGCTTTGAGATTACCGGTACAGACCATGAACTTGCTCCTCGTTCTTTAGAATACGGATATCGGTTCCAGACAGAAAAGATTCCGTCAGGTTATCGTTTTTTACTCTCACAGGAAGGAGAGGTGATGCAGTCATGAAAAAGAATACATCAGCTAAAATGATTAAAAAAGCCATCGACTCTTACCCCGGCGGAATCTGCTTCTCCGCATTGGATGGTCGAGTCGTTCTCGTCAATGAGAAGATGAATCAGCTGGTACTGGAACTGACCGGACACACGATTCTGAACGCAAAGGCAGCGTGGCAGGAACTCACAAACTTTGCTAATAACGGCAAGGCGGAAAAGCTAACCCAATCCTGGCTGCCGAAAGATACGAACAATGACAATAGAAATCCCCATCAACAGTTGTTCTTCCGCTTCTCCGACGGCTCGGTCTGGCGTTTTGAGCTGAGATTTCTTGATTCCAATACCGTTCAGATTGAGGCGGCGGAAATTACAGAACTCTACCGGCTCAGCGAAGAACTGTATGAAAACACCACCCGACTGCAGGAGATGCAAAAGCGACAGAAAGCCTTGCTGGACAGTATCGTGGAAGTTAATTTAAATAAAGAGATTCTTGCTGCAAAAATGCATATCCATGATGAGCTGGGGCATTGTTTGCTGGCCACCACTAAGGCGATTACCGAAGACAGTCTGGCCGAGAACGCTGACGTACTGCGGGAAAATTGGAACAGCGCCATTCGTGATTTTTCCAATATTCCCACCGTGTGGACGGTTCCTGATTCCACCCTGCAATCCGAGCTTCTTCAGGTGGCAGAACTGATTGGCTGTAAGGTTATATTCCTTGGAGAACAGCCCAAAAGCCGCAAGGCATTGCAATTACTATATGCCGCCGTTCGAGAGGCACTCACCAATGCGGTACGCCATGCGGAGGCTACGGAACTGACAGTAAAGATAAAACAAGACAAGCAACGGTATCATATAGAGATATCCGACAACGGTAGTGTATCTGTTTCAAGCATTACGGAAGGTAACGGCCTTAGTGCATTACGGCAGCGATTAGAACAAGAAGGGGCCTCCCTAAAGGTACTCTGCGACAACAGTGTTTCCCTGCTTGTGGATATTCCCTTTGATTTTGACGAAGTCCAGAAAGGAGGACGGAAATGATACAAGTTTTAGTAGTAGAAGATTCCAGGATTACCCGGGACGCCATCGAGAGCCAGATTGCCAAATCAGAAAGATATGTCCTGTACGCCTCCATAGAAAATGCAGCCAATGCAGAAATTGCCTGTCTGCGTGGAAGTGTCGATTTAATCTTGATGGATGTATGTACGGCTGACGAAGAATCCGGCCTGAAAGCTGCGGCAAAGATCAAGCAGTATAATCCAAAAATCAAGATCATCATCATGACCTCCATGCCAGAACATTCCTTTATTCAAAAGGCAAAAGCATGTGGTTGTAATGGCTTTTGGTACAAGGAATATGGCAGCACTGCTTTGATGGAGGTTTGCGACCGGGTGATGAACGGCGAATTTGTTTATCCCGAGGACACGCCGATGATTCGCATCGGGTACAGCAACAGTGCTGAGTTTACCAGTCGGGAATTTGATATTATCCGGGAGCTTGCGCAAGGCAGAAAATACGAAGAGATTGCGGCGGATCTGGATATTACGCCAAACACCGTCAAGTACCACATCAAGAATATCTTGCAGAAAACCGGCTACCAGAATACTTTGCAGTTGGTGGCCGAGGTAGTGGAAAAGCGCTTGATTTTACCAAAATATTAAGGAGGATAAGAACATGGGCAGTTTAACAGAAAAATACCAGCAGTTAAGAAATGGGACAGAGGAAAAGCAGCGGATTGAGCAGGAGATGCAAAAGCTGGAGGCGTATTATGGCGATATCATTGCCCGGACAAAATTTTTAAACAACAAGTTTGAGATAGATTATAGTGATCATGGTATTAGCTTTGAGAGGTATCATAAGTATAAGAATACCTATAACTATTCCTGTACTTTATTGCCAAAGTTAGACCCGCAAAGGCAGGCTTTGCTTCAGGAGGCGGCAAAGCTGGTTCGCGAGGACAAGTGGACTTCATGGAAGGTGCCCGGCAAAAACGATGTGACTATACTTGATCGCCGCTCTTATCATGTAGGCACCGGCAGCATGGATATTTATTACGAGCTTGAACCATACATAAAAACCAAATGGGCGGACGGAAGCATTCATGCTTGCGGCCACAAGAAACTTTTTGAAAGGAAATGCAGTATACTTGAAGGTCCGTTGGATGGGTTTCGGAAAATACGGGCGCAAAATGATGCCTATCGGGAAATGATGGAATATTCCAGCCTTATCCTTGACGCTGCTGCAGGTGCTTCCAGCTATGTGGAACTAGAGCATAGTTATCGAAGTATAGTCTTATTTAGAGATGGAGATGTACTTGATCAGGGACAGTATATTGAAAAAATGTCTATAAAAGAGCTTGAGGATTTTTTGGCAGAAGCCCTGGATCGTGTCAACGCATGATTTCCATGTGGTTTCAACCATGAAAAAGGAAAGGTGGGTTTATTATGATTTGTACTTATGAGGAATATTTGAAGCAGCCAAAAGCGATTACATTTGAAAAAATGCAAATGATTCATGCAGAAATGCTCGCCGAGATTGGCGCTGACGTGGAAGCGTTGGAGCTTTATGACGAGTTAATGAAGGTCGCAACTCGCTATGCTGCAATCCGGACAAATTGGCCGCTGCTTAGCCGTGAGGAGAAAAACGAGCAGGACTCCGGCAGGACTTCCTGCCACAACTCCGTGATCATACATTTTAATATGCTGGCGCGCTACTTAAAACAACGGGATAAAACCGCATCATGGCGTGATGAGCTTGGCTATGAAGAAGATGATCCGTATAACCGCAAAGCAATCGGAGACTTCGCCTGCTATCTAGCTTTCGTGAATGGAATAAATGCAAGATAATTTTTAGACCGCCGAGTTAGACTCGGCTGTATTTTACTCACGCGACCCCCCTCTCGGCCCAATTCTGTCGCAGATCGATTTTTAGGAGTGCCGGTCTAAAAGTATAAAAACATCAAACTCTTGCATATTATTGTTTATATACAGATTCTGCGAGAATACCGACTAGACCTTCATATTATTTTCAATATCTCCGCAAGTTATCTTAATTATAATACTGATCAAGATTATCGTATAGCTCTTGTGTGGCTAGCAACATATAAAATAGTCGTATTTATTTTACTCATAAGGATAAATTTGTTAAGATATAGAAGATAATAAGGAGTTATAGTAAATGCCAAAGAATAAACCGAAGGTATCAGTCGTTGTTCCAATTTATAATGTTGAACGTTATCTTAAAGAATGCGTGGATAGTATTCTAAATCAAACTCTAAAAGAGATTGAGGTAATCTTAGTAGATGATGGCTCGCCAGACAATTGCGGAAAGATTGTCGATGAATATGCGAAGAAAGATTCTCGAGTCGTTGCCATACATCAGAAGAATAGCGGCTATAGTGTTGCCGTAAATAAAGGTATCGATGTTGCAAGAGGCGAATATGTTGGAATTATTGAGTCTGACGATTATATCGATCCTCAGATGTACGAGACATTATACGAAAACGCTAAAAAGAATAATACCGAAATTACTAAGAGCTTATTCTACTACTATAATCCTACATTGGATGCCGAGCATCAGAATATTATATGGAAGAACCCGAGTGGAGTCGACCTGCGTCTAGCACCGTCAAAAGCATTTACCGTAAAAGAATGGCCACAAATTATTGGCTTCCATGCATCAATATGGTCCTCAATCTACAAGGCTGAATTAATAAAAAGCGTGAAGATTCCGGAGACTGCCGGTGCATCGTATCAAGATTTCCCCTTCATGGTAGAAATTATGATGAAAGCAAAAAGCATTTCCGTAGTCAAGAAGGCATTCTTGCACTGGAGAAATGAGCCGTCGCAAGGAAACTCGACAAGCGCTAAAGGAAAAAAGCTTCTCTTGATGGTTGAGAATAATAATACTTGTTTGGAGCTTATCGATAAATACGGAATGTACGACCAGCTCAAAGAGGCGTTCTTTGCACATGTAATATGGGCAAATATGGATTTCTATTACAGAGTTGGACGAGAAAATAGAAAAGAATATTACGATAAAATGCGCCAGCTTCTTTCCAGAATTACCAATGATGAAACTTTTACTTATAAGTTTTTCAGGCCTATCGATAAAACTATTGTTAGACTATTCACTGTTAAGGGTGGGCGTTTTCTACTCGGCATAAAGCCAATTGGTGGCAAGATTAAGCGTTTTGCGTTAAGCATCTTTAGATCGATATCTCCATCGTACAAAATACTAGTATATCTTCGACAGGAAAATGAAGAGCTAAAATTGAAGAATGACCTCATAATGGAGGAGCTGCTCGAAATAAAAGATATTATCGATTCTAAAGCATAATAAATAAACGTCTAAATATTAATAGAAGATAAAATGGAGACTTTCATGGTCTCCATTTTGCCCTAGACGAGGCGACGCCGAACCCTGATGTGATTTGAATGATTTGCGATAAATTCTAGAGATAAGCAAACAATTTAAGAAACTAACTGCATATCAAATCTAGCCCGCATCATATTAATGCAGGCTAGATTTGATATGCTGAGATTTTTACAATTTTTCCGCTAGTTCTAAAGCATTTTTGATGGCGATATCCATGTCCCAGTAGCGGTAGGCGCCGAGGCGACCACCGAGAATCATATTTGGATATTTTTCCTTAACAGCAGCGACGTACTTTTGGTAGAGTGCTTCACTCTCGTCGTTGTTGACTGGGTAGTAAACTTCTCCGCCTTTCTCGAAGTCAGCAGGATACTCGCGGCAGATGTAGCAGGCTTTTTGCGCAATGACTTCCGGTTGGTGAATTTGGTAGTATTTGTAATCGTGCGAGCGAGTATATGAAACAGCTGGGTCGGCTTCGTTAATTACGGCTTCGCCGAGTGTTTCTTCGGTGCGGACTTCCTCGAAACGCAAACTGCGCCATGGCAAGACGCCAAGTGAATAATCCATCAATTGATCGATTTGGCCACAATAGATAATTTTGGCGCCCTCTGAAATCTCAGACTCAATATCTTGGAAAGTAGTGTTAGTACGAACTTCAATTAGGCCATTATCTAATATGTTCTGAACCATCTTAGTATAACCCTCTTTTGGAATACCTTGATGCTTGGCGGTGATGAAGTAGCGATTATCGTGAGAAAAACGTACAGGAATGCGCTTCAAAATCTCAGCGGAGAGATTAGTGGCGCTAGTGTTCCATTGTTTTTCGGTGTAGCCTTTTAGAAATGCGGTGTAAAGTTTTTCGCCAACGAGCGACAAGCCTTTTTCTTCGAAATTCTTTGGATCGGTAATCCCGGCTTTGGCAGCTTCTTCGGCGACAAATTTCTCGGCCTCTTCGGCGTCCATATCGGTGCCGTAAAGTTTGTTAATAGTATCAAGATTAATGGGCATTGGATAGAGCTCGCCCTGGTAGCGGGTGTCTACGGTGTGAGTATAGTCGTTAAACTCGGTAAATTTAGTGATGTACTCCCAGACATCTTCGTACTCGGTGTGAAAAATGTGTGAACCGTATTTATGAACTTCAATGCCAGTCTCTTCGTCGGTATAGCTATAGATATTTCCGGCGATATGATCGCGTTTTTCGACGACGAGTACGTTCTCGCCACGACTTGCTAGGCGCTCTGCGATGATGGCGCCAAAAATTCCTGCCCCCGCTACGATGTATTTATAATCTTTAACTTCCATAGTTATATCTTAACATAAGATATTTGTAAGTAACAAAAAGCACACATAGTGGGATTCCTCAAATAAGTATACGGAGACTTATGAGTCTATGTGTGCTTTTAAAATTATATCAGATTATTTTGCTTTTAGACGCTTTCGTATTGACAAAATACTACAGTAGAATTGCGGTGAAAAATGTAGAATTAGCTGCAGCGCAATCCAATAATGACTTGGAAAATATTTCTTTTGTAGTAGGTCACTCTCTCTTGTTGTTTTGAATTCCGCCTTGATTGTCTTTGCAAATTTAACCGCAAGAGTCTTTGGTAGACGCTGCAGGTTCCAGTGGTAGGCGCCAAATTTTGCGACTTGGAGTGTGTAGATAGCTTCCTTGGATAAATCTAGATTTCCGATGTATTTCTCTATTTCGGCGTATTCGCCTACGATGTAGTTAACTTTTTCGAGACTCTTTACACTAGAATTGGCGTTATCTGTGCGGTAATGTAGATAAGCTTTCTTTGTATAAACAATGCGTTTTGCGGCACAGAATGACTTAAAATGGAAGCCAGTATCCTGATAGGAAGCTCCTGGAGTAGTACGAAAGCGGATTTTGTTTTTGTTAAGAAAATCGCGGCGATAAATTGCTGACCAGATGCTTGGCTCTTCAAGTAAAATGCTTGGGTTATCTGAAATAGATAACGGAGTATTTAACTTCTGATTTTTAACTACTTCATGAATTTCATCGCCAGCTTCGCTATGATAAAAATAGTTTGCCTTTACGATATCTGCCGATGTCTTTATTGCAAGCTTGTAAAGTTCTTCGAAGGCGTTAGGTTCAATAAAATCATCAGACTCGACAATTCCAATATATTCGCCGGTTGCTTTCTTGAGCCCCTGGTTCATACTATCCCCATAGCCAGAGTTTTTCTTATTAATTACGGTAAAGTTGGTGTACTTTTTTGCGTAGCGCTGAAGAATATTTGATGAACCATCGGTCGAGCCATCGTTAATGCAAATAACTTCAACATCTTTAAGTGTTTGTTTTGCGAGGCTATTTAGGCATTCGTCGAGGTATTTTTCGACGTTGAAGATCGGAACTAGAATGGAAAGCTTTGGCATATTTATATTTTAGCATAGCTAAAAAATGCTATGGTTCAAAAAAGAACAGCCTCTAAGATGTTCTTTTTAATTACTCAGATTTCTCTAAGAAGTTTAGAGTATCTTTCATGGCATCGTCGACGGTTAGTTCTGTTTGCCAATTAAGTTCGGCTTTGGCTTTGGATGGATTTGCCCAGAATTCCGAAAGGTCGCCAGCGCGACGATCTACAACTTCGTATGGAAGATCTTTTCCACTTGCCTTTTCGAAGGCGGAGATAACTTCCATGACGGAGTTTGGCTCGCCGGAACCAAGGTTATAGATAGATACGCCTTTCTTCATGTGGTCTAGCATAGCCATGTGGCCTTTTGCGAGGTCGACAACGTGAATGTAGTCGCGACGGCAAGTTCCATCTTTGGTTGGATAATCGTTCCCATAAACGCCAAGTTTTTCGCGTTTACCACGTGCAACTTGCATGACGATAGGCATGAGATTGTTTGGAATGCCATTTGGGTCTTCGCCGAGGAGCCCGGATGGATGAGCACCAATAGGGTTAAAATAACGTAAGAGCGCAGCCTCGAATTCTGGGTCGGCTACGCAAGTGTCCTTGAGGATTTCCTCGATGAAGTATTTGGTGCGACCATATGGATTGGAAAGTTGGCCGCCGGTCGTCATAGTTTCGACGTATTCCGGACTATCCTGGACGCCATAAACAGTAGCTGAAGATGAAAAGATAATCTGCTTGACATTAGTTTCGCGCATGCATTTGAGAAGATTTATAGTACCGCCGACGTTGTTTTCGTAATATTCGAGAGGCTTCTCTACGGATTCGCCAACGGCTTTAAGGCCGGCAAAGTGAATGACGGAATCAAACTGCACGCTTGTAAAGACAGATTTTAGCCCTGCATAATCTAGGAGGTCGACTTGGTGAAATTTTGGCTTTGTTCCTGTGAGTTGCTCTATCTTGTCGAGAACCTCGATTTTACTATTGAAGAGATTGTCGAGGATTTCAACCTCGTGTCCGGCGTTTAGAAGCTCAACGACTGTATGTGAGCCAATATATCCGGTTCCCCCTGTAACTAAAATCTTTTTGCTCATAATGTTAGTATAGCATGAGATATCGTTAATTCCCTTGTGTTTTAGATTACGAGATGTAATAATATAAGCATGAATACCTTTAAGTTTGATAACTTTAAAGCGAAAACAAACACAGAAAAAACACCTAAAAGCCATAAAACTATGCGAATAGGACTTTTCTTAGCCGCTATTGCGTTTTGCGCTGTGTTTTATGGTCTTGCTTTGTCTAGGATTCCAGAGACGGAGGCTATTGAGCCTTCTAGCTTTGATGCTGGCTACCTGATTGATGATTCTATTTTTTATGACTCTAACACGATGACTGCTGTTGAGATTCAGAAGTTTTTAGACGACAAATCTCCGGCTTGCGATATGTGGGGTACGGGATTAATCGCAGGTAGGACTTACCCAGATGGATCTAAAGTAACGACAGGAACGACAAGAGCTGCTTATTCTAAGGTTATGCGAGAGAAATATGGTAAGACTCAATATCACGATCCGCCATATGTTTGTATCAATAAATACTATGAAAATCCAGAAACCCATCAGACTTTGTATGAAACGCAAGGCGTGGCGACTGCTGGCATGAAGAGTGCTGCGCAGATTATTTATGATGTCGCGCAAGAATACAGTATTAACCCGCAGGTTCTGCTTGTAATGATTAAAAAAGAGAGCCTTGTGTGGGGTGACAACTGGCCATTGAAATATGAGTATAATACCGTAATGGGCTACGGCTGCCCTGACAATGCGCCATGTAATGAAGCTTATTATGGTTTTTATAACCAGGCGCAGAAGGCTGCTTGGCAGTTTAAGTATTATCGCGAACACCCGACCTCTTACCACTACAAGCCAAATCAGAATAATAATGTTTATTATCACCCAAATATGGCTTGCGGCACGAAGCAGGTCTATCTAGAAAATATTGCTACTACTTCCCTATATATTTACACACCATATACACCAAATGATGCTGCGCTTCGCGCATACCCTGGCACGGGCGATGGGTGTTCTTCGTATGGTAATAGAAATTTTTATATGTTCTTTAAGGAGTGGTTTGGAGATACTTACGAGAAGATTAATCCAATAACACAAAAATATAATTCTTTGAAAAATGCAAAAGATATTCTTGGCGAACCTGTTAGTGAGATAAAGACTACCGTAGAAAATGGTACATCGTACCAGCAATACCAAAATGGGTTTATTGTTGGTGCGGATAAGACTGGCTACTATGTATCTATGGGCGAAATTCGAGAACGATGGGAATCTACAGGTTTCGAATTTGGAGCTCTCGGATTGCCATTGAGTGACGTGATAGTTAATCCAGACAACGGGACGACATACCAACAATACCAAAATGGTTACATCGTT